>NZ_BMNQ01000148.1 GCF_014646635.1 Lentibacillus kapialis | reverse complement strand
AAGCCATAGCGAAATAAAGCAATTTCTTCCCGTGTCTTTTCATTCATGACTTTTTCCTCCTTTTGATAGAAGGACAACCGGTTATCCATTGCTTTTATTCTACCTTTTCCGACAAGAGATTCATAGGCAACATTTATGTGGGATGCATAATATTTTTTTCAGGTGTTAAATATGGTAAAATTAATTTGCCCATAAAATATGATGATAAGTGACCCCAGCTCCTTCGATAGAAGGGGGATACGCCAATATCGTGGATCATTTTCATATATTTTTGGGCCTCTTTTTTTATGTCCTTTGATAATCCAAGATGATGACCCGCATCCACAAAAAAACTATGCGTCCAATGAATTGTCTCACAAAAGCGCTTCACGAGCTGAGCCAGCTGTTGACGACATCCATTCACTTTGCCCTCCTCCAGGAACTGACGCACCCAATCGACAATCGTGTATAAGGTATGCTGGTAATATGGAATAAGAAAACTTGGGAGAAAGGAGATATTCG
>NZ_BMNQ01000147.1 GCF_014646635.1 Lentibacillus kapialis | reverse complement strand
TCTACGTGCAAATATCCCTGAAAGCCCTCTAGAAGTCGCCGGGGATGTTTGCCAGCTCGGCTTTGCTGATAATCGTACAGGACGATTGGCACATCAGCCTGCCCGGAACGATACAACCACATGTAGGAAGTCGACGTTGCGGGCCGTTCCGGCTCGGATAAGACTTGTAATGTTGTCTCATCTGCGTGTGCAATGTCCAGCTTCAATAATCGGGCATGCATTTCGTTGTAAATCAGCTCAAGCCAGGTATTGGCGCCGTACATCATCCAATTGGCCAGTGTCTGGCGCGGGATGAATACCCCAAAACGCTCCAGGTGTTTCTCTTGTCGATACAGGGGCATGCCTTCCACATATTTTTGTGTCATGGTGTAGGCCATAGCGGATGGCGAAGCCAGGCTACCGGGAAATACTGGTTCTGGCATCTCCGCTGTCACGATAGGTGTTTCGATTTCATGGTGTTCGCAGTAGCGACAGCTATATACGTGGCGTACGTGCTCCACGACTTTTACTTGTGCAGGAATGAC
>NZ_BMNQ01000146.1 GCF_014646635.1 Lentibacillus kapialis | reverse complement strand
GACGGTGTAGGGATATTGATGGCAGCTAAATCTATGAATCTGCCATTGCAGGAGCGGATTGCCGGATACGATTTAATGCTGGATTTGCTGACATATGCCAATGATCATCAACTAAGCTGTTATTTTCTGGGGGCGAAGGAAGCGGTGAACGCCCAAGCTGTTGCCGAGGTGGCAAAGCGGTTCCCCGATCTGCTGATAGCCGGGCGGCATCATGGTTATTTTGACATTGATGATGACAACATAGCAGAGGAGATTGAACGCTCGGGTGCGGATCTGGTGTTTGTCGCACTTGGTCTTCCGCGGCAGGAATTATGGATTGCCAACCATATCAATCAATTTTCAAAAGGTATGTTTATGGGGGTCGGCGGGAGTTTTGACGGGCTGGCCGGCACAGTACAGCGCGCACCGCAAATGTGGATCAACCTTAATCTGGAGTGGCTGTACCGGTTAATAAAGCAGCCGTCCCGTTTTAAGCGGATACTGAAGGTGTTCGAATTTATCATACGAATTAAACTGAGAAAAAGCTGATGCTGACG
>NZ_BMNQ01000145.1 GCF_014646635.1 Lentibacillus kapialis | reverse complement strand
CAAAGGTTATGTATAGTAAATGATAATGTAAAGTAAATCAATATGTTCCTAAATTGGTCAATATTGCCTATTGATTTACTTTACATTATCACCCGATATTAAAGATAGGCGAATGCCTACTATAAATATTGGGAGGTTATTATCGTGGAAAATCAAAAAAGGCAAACATTGTGTGAGCTTATGGCGGAGGTGGAGACTTATTTTAACAGTCTTTCATACCACAAAGTAACAATTGGGGTTTATCAAAGAGGGTGGAAATTACTGAAGGAATTCATGAAAGAGCACCAAATGGAATTCTATGATGCGATGGCAGGCGATGCATTCATATCAAGCGTATTGAACAAAAGGCCGTATACAGATCTTAGTAGGAAAGAAAAGGACGTAATAAGGAGCACCAATGTGCTCACCGAGTACCAAACCACTGGTATGATAAGATTCCGATCTGTTCGAAAGGAATATAAATTTGAAGGTGAAATAGGAAATCTGATACAAGATTTTTTAGCCTACAGAAACACGCAAGGGTTGTCAGAAGACACTATAAATAACAACAAATTGTATCTCCAT
>NZ_BMNQ01000144.1 GCF_014646635.1 Lentibacillus kapialis | reverse complement strand
CTTCGTCCTCGGGTTTCAGGGTTTTCCACCTTACTAAGCCAGACAAAGGAACTACCGATTTCCAGCTCCCCCTCGTCAAACCGTGCGTGAGGTTTTCCCTCACACGGCTTTCCGACAGTCTTCATCCTAGGCATTCAGAGCGGTAATCTCTTTACATTACCAGATAAGAAGAAAATACCTATCCCCCTAAAGAAATGAGCATGATAATCCCGGTTCGCATTACCTCGTTTTTGCTTCTTCCTCCGCAGGAGCCTTGTAATCCGCTCTTGCACATAGCGATCTACTTGAACAAAATGTTCCGCGGCATTACTCCAACGGTAGTAGTTACACCATCCCTTTAAGATAGGGTTGATAATGGATGCAAGTTCTGAGATTGGTGTTCTGACATCCATTCGCAAAGCCTGTTTAATTCTCTTTCTTATCCTTTTCATCGATTTCTGAGATGGCCACATGTAACACCAGAACTTTCCAGTTCTAGATTTCTTGTATCTGAAATGGAAACCTAGAAAGTCAAACCCTTCTTTCGCATGGATAACGCTTGTTTTCCCTTCATTAATCGTTAATCCCAAACGCCCCATGATTTGTCTAACGGCTGCTAAATA
>NZ_BMNQ01000143.1 GCF_014646635.1 Lentibacillus kapialis | reverse complement strand
CACTGCTTTTTGGCACTATATACCTCTTTTTGTTGTTTCGTAATAGCATCAAGTAATTTAGACCCAATCCCCTCATTTCGCCTTGCGGGATCAACGTATATTACAAATAATTCTCCAACCCCTTCAGATGGCACACATATTGGCTGTCTCTATAGTATGCTTCTACCATGTATCTCCACCCGTAGGAGGTGGCCACTGATTCAGAAAGCGTCTGATAATCACAACTTGCCCGGAATGATAACTATTATGAGAAATTAACGAAAGAAGATGCTCCACCTGATCATTTGAAAGGCCATCCTCGTTTTCTGCAAATCGTACAGCTTCATTTAAATCATCTGTAAATTTGTTTACAGCCAATTCCCAATCCTTTTTGGCAGGTGGTTTTACCTCTGTTGGCCATGTCTCTGAAGCATGTTTTGGCGGTATTGTCTCTTCTCCCTTTAAAAGACGTAAAATATATTCTTGCCAGTAGATCATATGATTTAGAATTTGCCAAATTGAATGCTGGTTAAGAACCACCTCACCTGCTTGCTCTATGCCTAATCCATCGAAAATCGTCAATGTGTTAACGTGAGCATTTTCTCCGTATAATCCTTTGGTTAAA
>NZ_BMNQ01000142.1 GCF_014646635.1 Lentibacillus kapialis | reverse complement strand
TCCTGCAACTTGAGCGAGAACCCCCCGAACTCGTGCGGGAAGTTCTGCAACTTGAGCGAGAGCGGCCCGAACTCGTGCGGGAAGTCCTGCAACTTGAGCGAGAGCGGCCCGAACTCGTGCGAGAAGCCGCACAACTTGAGCGAGAGCGGCTCGAACTCGTGCGGGAAGTCCTGCAACTTGAGCGAGAGCGGCCCGAACTCGTGCGAGAAGTCGCGTAACTTGAGCGAGAACGGCTCGAACTCGTGCGAGAAGCCGCGTAACTTGAGCGAGAGCGGCCCGAACTCGTGCGAGAAGCCGCGCAACTTGAGCGAGAGCGGCCCGAACTCGTGCGAGAAGCCGCGCAACTTGAGCGAGAGCGACCCGAACTCGTGCGAGAAGTCGCACAACTTGAGCGAGAGCGGCCCGAACTCGTGCGAGAAGCCGCACAACTTGAGCGAGAGCGGCTCGAACTCGTGCGGGAAGTCCTGCAACTTGAGCGAGAGCGGCCCGAACTCGTGCGAGAAGTCGCACAACTTGAGCGAGAGCGGCCCGAACTCGTGCGAGAAGTCGCGCAACTTGAGCGAGAGCGGCCCGAACTCGTGCGAGAAGTCCTGCAACTTGAGCGAGAACCCCCCGAACTCGTGCGGGAAG
>NZ_BMNQ01000141.1 GCF_014646635.1 Lentibacillus kapialis | reverse complement strand
TAGAGTACCGAAGTTCCGGATTCCACACTGCCAAGAAAAGCCTCTAGTGAGGTCACAGGTGCCCGTACCGCAAACCGACACAGGCAGGCAAGGAGAGTATCCTAAGGTGAGCGGGAGAACTCTCGTTAAGGAACTCGGCAACATGACCCCGTAACCTCGGGAGAAGGGGTGCTCAGACCGAGTCTGAGCCGCAGTGAACAGGCCCAAGCGACTGTTTAGCAAAAACACAGGTCTCTGCGAAGCCGAAAGGCGAAGTATAGGGGCTGACACCTGCCCGGTGCTGGAAGGTTAAGGGGAAGCGTTAGCGCCTTCGGGCGCGAAGCGGCGAACCGAAGCCCCAGTAAACGGCGGCCGTAACTATAACGGTCCTAAGGTAGCGAAATTCCTTGTCGGGTAAGTTCCGACCCGCACGAAAGGTGCAACGACTTGGGCGCTGTCTCAACGAGAGACCCGGTGAAATTATACTATGCGTGAAGATGCGCATTACCCGCGACAGGACGGAAAGACCCCGTGGAGCTTTACTGCAGCCTGATATTGAATGTTGGTACAGCTTGTACAGGATAGGTGGGAGCCTTCGAAGCGTGAGCGCCAGCTTACGTGGAGGCATCCGTGGGATACCACCCTGGCTGTACGGACATTCTAACCCAGGGCCGT
>NZ_BMNQ01000140.1 GCF_014646635.1 Lentibacillus kapialis | reverse complement strand
AGCTTTAATACCACGGTCTGCCATTGCTTTCGTAGCATCTTGAATGGAATATAATCGTATCCTTTCCATTCTCCCTTTTTTGTCACCCCTCCCATGGTTACTAACATATGGACATGCGGATTAAAATTCACCCTTGAACCAAACGTATGTAAACCAGCGATGATACCTGGCTTTACCTTGGCTTTCTTTCCAAAGTAGTCCGAAATCAGTTTGGCTGCCTCATCCATCAATGGTTTTAGAAGATGGCGATGCAATAAAAATATCTCACGTAATCCTTCATCGATCGTAAATATCACATGTCGGTGGTTCACCTGTAAGACATCTTCTGTCAAAAGACGGCTCCATTCTTCACTTTCTCCCAGGGAACAAGTTGTACAAAAACGACCCTTACATCGATAAGGCACTCTTCGAACATCATGACAGCCTTCACAAACAAAGAGTTTAAATCCATTCTTCGGGTTCCCGCAGTCACGAAATCGCTCAACCTCCTTGGTGACTACCGGTCGGATCCTATCTCCATGTTTCTTTTTAAATGACTCCCAATGTTGATTACTATCAAAAAAGATTTGCTTCATAATATTTTTCTCCATACATTAAAGATACCACAGTAAACAACACTGTGGTAGAGCCAAAAATTTATACTTTCTTATCTTTTTAGAAAAA
>NZ_BMNQ01000139.1 GCF_014646635.1 Lentibacillus kapialis | reverse complement strand
CTTTGCAATATCTGAAATGCTTGCCTTGGTTCTCCAATGTACCATTTGTTGAAGATCCTTCACCTCAATTTTTTCACCATCTATAATAGCTTCCAGAATACGACGTCCGGATGCACCAAATATTTGAGAAAGAACGGACGTAAGCTTGATATTTGCGTCCTGAAGGATTTTGTGAATACGGTTTTGCTCAGCAGTACGTTGGTTAATAAGTTTTTTCCGATACCGGGTTAGATCGCGTAAATTGCGAATATCTTCCGGTGGCACAAAATTACCTTCAATTAGGCCGCTTCGCAGTAGCTTGGCAAGCCATTCAGCATCTTTTACATCCGTTTTTCGTCCGGGAACATTTTTTACGTGCTTTGCATTTGCAAGCACCAGTTGAAACTGACTCTCCAGTATATTCCACACTGGTTTCCAATAAACACCTGTACTTTCCATCACCACATCCGTTACTTGAAAAGACGACAGCCAATCGTTTAATTCAAGTAAGCCATCTGTCGCAGTTGAAAACGACTCAATGGATTTTTTCGGCTTTTCCTCTAAAGGGCCATATAATACACAAGCGACGACAGTTTCCTGATGTACATCTAGGCCTGCACACCTTTTAATCATTGCTTCCATTGGAAAACCACCTCAGAAATAAATTAACAATACACATGACAG
>NZ_BMNQ01000138.1 GCF_014646635.1 Lentibacillus kapialis | reverse complement strand
TGCTGAAAACCCTGAAAAACGAAGGAAAAGAAAAGCGTTGCCGTAAACGCAATACGCGCTATTATGAAGTCACCGTCTATTATCCCGGGATCGATGAAACAGTCACATTGTTTTTTTGCCGATTCCCATATCAAAAAGACTGGCGACTGTATCTCTCCACAGACGCCAACTTATCCTTTATCGACACAATGGAAATCTATTCGGTGCGTTGGACGATTGAAGTATTTTTTAGAGAGACGAAACAACAGCTTCGTCTGGGAAAATGCCAATCTCGGGATTTTGACGCGCAAATTGCTCATGTAACGACGACTTACATCCTGTATGCCTTCTTGTCTTATTTCCGAAGAGTCAACGATTACGAGACTCTGGGAGGGTTATTTGAAGAGATCAAAGATGACATGATGGAGAAAAACTTGGCACAACGGCTATGGGAAATGTTTGATGATCTCCTGCAAGTGGTCATCACGGCCATCGCGGAATCAGGTGTGGTAGATATTCATGTCTTTAAGGTGTCCGAGGAATACCAATACATTAAAACGCTTTTTGAAAACTCATTTTTGGGTCACCAACTATTTGACGGCGATAATGTCGCTTAGAGGGCGAAAATGGAATTTCGACAAAAGCACTGTCATACAAGGGTTTCAGGCATTAATAAACACCCCGAATCCCTTGGTATGTGGGGTGCGAAACTCGAGT
>NZ_BMNQ01000137.1 GCF_014646635.1 Lentibacillus kapialis | reverse complement strand
TATGCCTTGGCGCAACCTGCTTCTTCATGTAGCTAAGCAATTTCAGTCTTTGGTTAATCCTGATCAGGACGTGGACGATAAGTCGGCTTTTATCTTTGATGATACGATCGACGAGCGTGTTGGCCGCCGGATTGAACAGGTTTCTTATGTCCACGACCATGTAGCCGGACGCAAGAAATCCAAAGCAACGCTCGGGTTTAAAAATCTCACAATGGGGCTCTTTGATGGGAAAAGCTTCAACCCGCTTGATTTCAGTCTTCATTCTGAAAAGAAGCTATACAAAAAACAGCGCAAAGAGCAATACCAAAAGAAACGTGACCCTCGCTCAAACGGTGCCAAGCGCAAAATGGAATGCGATGTCGACAAAATCACGAATGCGATACGTATGCTCAAAAGAGCGGTGAAGCACGGCTTCAAGGCTAAGTATGTCCTCGTGGACAGTTGGTTTTCCAGCAAGGACTTTATCTACACGTGCAGGGAGGTCAAAAATGGGGCGATGCACGTGATTTGTGCTGTCCGTAAGGACTGGAGAAAGTACCGTTACCAAGGGAAAAACATGAACGCGAAGGAACTGCTGAAAACCCTGAAAAACGAAGGAAAAGAAAAGCGTTGCCGTAAACGCAATACGCGCTATTATGAAGTCACCGTCTATTATCCCGGGATCGATGAAACAGTCACATTGTTTTTTTGCCGATTCC
>NZ_BMNQ01000136.1 GCF_014646635.1 Lentibacillus kapialis | reverse complement strand
ATTGATCGACGTCTTCTTGGGTTGTAGATGATCGGCCCCCTTTTTCTTTTTGTATTTCTTCCGTTTGTTTTGGTTTCGGAGTTTCTTCGAGATAGACAATCATCCTCTCCATATAGCGTCTTGCATCAGTTGAAAATGCCACTTTTATTTCTAGTTTCCCATCCTCCGGACACACTTCTCCCATGTACTCATAATAATTGTCACAATGTGGACATATCATGGGGTCTTTTTGGCCACTGGAAATAACACGCTCTCGCCATGTTTGGCGGCGAAGCGTTTTCTTCACTTTCAATATCCAGCGTCTTGTTCTTTGTTGCCATGCAGCCAACATTCTCTTGCTTAAGCTTTTGCTTCGTCTTGAATACATGCCATAATGACGAATCGTTTTGAATTGCTCATCCGGAATATGTCGGATTAAGCGACTGATAAACGCTTCGACAGTCAACGTTTCACGTTTCTCTTGATGATCTTTTTTATCGATGTATTTGAAGGTCACAGTTTGCCCATCATATGCCTCAATCCGATTGATTCCAATCGCTGGTCGACGCATATAACGGCCAATATATCGCAGTTGATCTTTTATTTTCCCCCTTTGTTTTGGCGCATACACATAGAAGCCTTCCCCATTTTCGGAAAAAGCCTTTTGTAAGCGCGGCTGAACCTGTTTCTTTTCTTTCTTTGTCAGGTTCTTTCTGATTAGCT
>NZ_BMNQ01000135.1 GCF_014646635.1 Lentibacillus kapialis | reverse complement strand
CCTCTACCGTAACTGCCCAGGCTCACGATCCAAAGAAGCAAATAATGGAAGGGAGGGTCCGCCTAAACTGGGATATCCATATCTAACGGATCCTCATTCCGTTAAATGGACATAAATCACCCTATTGTAGTGTTGTCATGAATCCTCGTTCCGTTATTCGGCTAAAAGTAGGGCAAAATTAGGACGAAAAGAGGAAATAGCGGAATGAGGATCCGCTAACGTGCTGGAAAAGCCTTAATCGATGCAAATAACGGAATGAGGAACCGCCGAACTCCGGCTACGACACTTAAAAGTTATCAAGTGGATTCGGACTACCTGGACTGCCCAACAGCGGGGTGCGCAAAAACACACAGTATTGGGTATTGTGATATTCTCAAATTTTATACTTTCTTATCTGATTAATCGAGTAGGAGACTAATCATTAGTTGATTAGTCGTCCTCTCACACCACCGTACGTACGGTTCCGTATACGGCGGTTCAATAGTTTGAGTACGCACGCCTATATAGTTGATTCAGGTCTTTTAGACCCCACTTTATCAGCGTCTCATGTTTAATTGCCTTATGGAGAGTTTGGCTAAGTGAATTGATTTGTCCGGCCGGCATCTTACTTCTTTGGTTGTACTGTGTATACAGAATCCCAGGAATTTAATTTTCGTGGGCGATCCGACTTGGCTTTTCTCGCGGTTAACCGTTAGTCTCAAATCTTCTTC
>NZ_BMNQ01000134.1 GCF_014646635.1 Lentibacillus kapialis | reverse complement strand
TGCCAAAGAACAGCTTGATTCCTATGAAAAAAATGGGTTTTTGCAGATTGAGAATTTCTTCTCCGATGAGGAAGTTGCGGACATGCAGAAAGCCATTTTTGAATTGCAGGATTCGAACAGAGATGTTACTTCCGACAAAGTGATCCGTGAACCGGAAAGTGATGACATCCGTTCAATTTTTCACGTTCATAAAGACGACAATTACTTCAAAGAGGTTGCAAATGACCAGCGCATTCTCGACATCGTGAACCACCTGCTGGGAAGCGATGTGTATATACATCAATCCCGTATCAATTATAAGCCCGGTTTCAGGGGCAAAGAATTCGACTGGCATTCTGACTTCGAAACATGGCACGTCGAGGACGGCATGCCGCGAATGAGAGCAGTCAGCTTGTCGATTGCCCTTTCAGACAACTATACATTTAACGGGCCTTTAATGCTTATACCGGGGTCCCAGAACTACTTTGTCAGCTGTGTAGGGGAAACGCCCGATAATAACTATAAGGAGTCCCTGAAAAAACAAAAAGTCGGTGTACCTGACGAAGAAAGTCTGCGCAAGCTTGCTGAAAACGGCGACGGCATCTCTGTACCCACAGGCAGAGCAGGCTCGATCACGCTGTTTGAATGTAATACCATGCATGGTTCAACGAGCAATATTACTCCATATCCGCGCAACAATTTGTTCATGGTATACAATAGCGTGGAAAATCACCTGG
>NZ_BMNQ01000133.1 GCF_014646635.1 Lentibacillus kapialis | reverse complement strand
GATTTTTTGTTGCACCCTAAAAACTGAATAAGAGCGGCATTCGTTTGCGCTAAAGATTAGTTAAGTCCTCGATCGATTAGTATCCGTCAGCTCCACGTGTCACCACGCTTCCACCCCGGACCTATCCACCTCATCGTCTTTGAGGGATCTTACTCACTTAGGGTGATGGGAAGTTTCATCTTGAGGGGGGCTTCATGCTTAGATGCTTTCAGCACTTATCCTGACCACACGTAGCCACCCAGCCGTGCTCCTGGCGGAACAACTGGTACACCAGCGGTGTGTCCATCCCGGTCCTCTCGTACTAAGGACAGCTCCTCTCAGACTTCCAATGCCCGCGACGGATAGGGACCGAACTGTCTCACGACGTTCTGAACCCAGCTCGCGTACCGCTTTAATGGGCGAACAGCCCAACCCTTGGGACCGACTACAGCCCCAGGATGCGATGAGCCGACATCGAGGTGCCAAACCTCCCCGTCGATGTGAACTCTTGGGGGAGATAAGCCTGTTATCCCCGGGGTAGCTTTTATCCGTTGAGCGATGGCCCTTCCATGCGGAACCACCGGATCACTAAGCCCGACTTTCGTCCCTGCTCGACTTGTAGGTCTCGCAGTCAAGCTCCCTTCTGCCTTTGCACTCTGCGAATGATTTCCAACCATTCTGAGGGAACCTTTGGGCGCCTCCGTTACCTTTTGGGAGGCGACCGCCCCAGTCAAACTGCCCGCCTGACACTGTCTCCGGACCGGAT
>NZ_BMNQ01000132.1 GCF_014646635.1 Lentibacillus kapialis | reverse complement strand
AAGAGGATGATCGTCGATAAATGTTTCACCGTAATCCGCATCACTGTAACTGTTGACCTGATAATCATGGCTTAAAATGAGTCCGGCATCATTTTCTTGATCACGTACTTCCACAAGGTTTAAAGACTAGCCGACATGATCCTTGCCACCCTTGTTACGGTAAGTGGCATCTGGGTCGGATGGATTCTGTAGACTGCCGGGCGCAATGCCCTTTCCTTCAAGAGGCATCATTGTGCCGTCTTCCATTTGGATGCACTGTTCTTCTAAAAGGCGTACCAAGTGTTCGAAAGCCTCTGACGACTGCACAACGGGTTCTTCTTGTACCGAGTTATACAAGTTCGAAGCCTGTTTGATCAACTTTGCCAACTTTGATTCTGTCTGGTCAGACTTGGTGCGGTAAAGCGTATCGTTTTCATGCTCGTCTTCGAGGAATGCTTCGAAGGCTACAGGTACCACAACACCATCCGTTTGATCCAGCACACGTACCATGTTGCGGATGACGGTATAAACCAGTTCCAGCCGGCTCATTTTCTTGCAGGAACTGGCTACCATCAAGGAGTCCATACGGGCCATGCTTTTATTTAACGCCATATGCTGGGCCAGCTGATCAGCGATTGCTTCCATTTCAGCGTGAAGCAGATCAATACCGGTTTGAGCTTCATACGTTACAAGACGGCTGCGGAAATTGGTCAGCGTATTAATCGCGAGTCCTTCATCGGTAAGGTCACTGATACCAAGGGCATGCTGAAAACGATAATCAAAGTAATAGGCGTCAATCAGT
>NZ_BMNQ01000131.1 GCF_014646635.1 Lentibacillus kapialis | reverse complement strand
AACATCTTCTCCCAGATAACCATCCCGTTCAAGATAGACTTCATGGTAGTGGTCTACGATCCACATTTCTATATGCATCCCATCAAATGTTTCATGCGCCACTGACTCAAACCAAATGACCCACTCGTCTTGATCGCTGCTGTATTCTAATGTACCGCATACTCTCATAGGCCACCTTCCTCAGCTGCCAGACGGACAATTTCCTCATCAATTTGTTCTTTTTTCTGTTGTGCCCCATACAATAGGCAGTTCATCGTTAATGTATTGATGACACGCGGCCAGCCTTGTGATCGCAAAGCGATTGCTTCCATGGCAGTAGGACTGAAAATCGGCATTCTGGCTCCTGCCAGCTTTAAATGATGCTCTATATACGCATACACATCCTCTTTACCTAATGGCTGGATTTGATACCTCATGATGATTCGTTGAGCCAATGGCCGGTGATGATTCAAATTCAACCGTGTTTTCAAATGTGGCAGACCAGCCAATATGAGAATAAAGGGATTCGATGAATCCATTTGAAAGTTAAAAAGTATCGCTAAATCCTGTAAAAATGCATCTTTTGCCATATGCATCTCATCCAGAATAAAAACAGGGGTAACCTTACGTTCCTGGGCCATTTGTTCAATGCCTGACTGAATCTGGCGAAACAGATCCACTTTACGAAACTTTGGTTCTTCCCCCAAACCATAAGCCAGTCCCCGGTAAAAATCCATGACACCCCCTGTAGACAAAGGGAAATAGATCACATGATATAACGCCGGATTAAGCGACTCCTTAAATGACCG
>NZ_BMNQ01000130.1 GCF_014646635.1 Lentibacillus kapialis | reverse complement strand
ACACAACGCTGGACATCGGCTTTCGGGTATATTTCTTTCATCGCTGCTTCCAAACCCGGTAAACCGTCAAATACGCCAAGCAGTACTTCTTCGACTCCGCGCTCGTAAAGGTCACAGAGAATGTCCTTCCAACCGAGGGCGCTTTCCTGACCGCCTACATAGAAGCCGAGAATTTCACGGTATCCTTCTTCCGTAATACCAATGACGATATATACCACTTCATTAGCGACATCATCACGGCGTAACTTAAGATACGTCCCGTCAAGATAAAGGATGGAATATCGCTTGTTTAATTGGCGCTGCTGCCAGGCTTCAATGTTCTCAACCGTTGCATCCGTGATGTTGCTAACCGTTGTTGCCGAGTAAGCCGATCCCAGCATGTGCTCAATCATTTGGGCGATTTCACGTGTGCTCACGCCTTTTTGATACATCCTTGTGACGGTTTCTCCAACCCATTGATCACGGCGCTGATATGGGTCGAATAGCTCCGTCTGAAATTCATTGTGACGATCGCGCGGAATGGCAAGATCATCAATGTGGCCATACTTGGTATCAAGCGAACGTGGGTAATAGCCGTTCTTCACCTGCTTTAATTCAGGATGTTCTACGTTGAAAAATTGCTCCCTTTCTTCCTCCACTATCGTTTCAAGCTGATCTTTGACAAAATCTCGGACAAGGCTGTCCATTTGATTCATAAAGCTATCTTTCGATATACTTTGAGACATGGTAGGGTTTCTCCTCTCTTTTTTTCTGTCCAATTTTGAGGATACCCTACCTCTTTTTTTGTCTCAAAGAATCTACACAAACTATTTTACGTCATC
>NZ_BMNQ01000129.1 GCF_014646635.1 Lentibacillus kapialis | reverse complement strand
TTTTTTCGAAACAATGTGATCAATTATTTATGAATCTGAGATAATGTGAATAGACTGGCATATTATTTCAGATTTTTGGCTGGATTAGTCAGAAAAATGGTGGCTGGAATAAAGTACTGATTTACAGTATTCATCAGTGTCTAACTCCTGAATAATTTTAGTGGCCGCCAGTTCAGCTTCTTTTGATGTGTTGAAGCCTCTTCTCGTGATAATAGTCGAAAGGGATATGTAAACTGGGAGAAATTCCAGCATATTAAGTCACTGTTTCCATTGGTACGTCCGAAACTTTCAATTTCATATGGAAAATTGAAAGAGTACGTACGGTGATTATTGCGGATGAATTGAGCCACTTATGCGGAGTTTTGAGCCAGGCAGTGCGGAAAATAGAGCCACTTTCTGCGGATTGGAGAGCCAGTACGATAAAAATAGAATAACCTCCTGTATAATAAAAATGCATGCAAACAAGCATGACAATATTATACAGGAGGTTTTTTTATGGTTAATTGCCGTAAAGTTCTGGAGCTGTATTTTGAAGGGGTTAGTCAAAGAACAATCAGTTCTAGCACTGGTCACTCCAGGAATACAGTCTCTGAGGTCGTTCAACGTGCCAAGAAACTTGGTTTAGAAAGTTTGAACGATACCATGACCAACTCATGGTTGGAGGCGTTTCTCTTTCCGGAGAAACAAGCTATTGAAAAAGGTTATTGTAAATGTCAACGATAATATGTACAGTTTTGACTGTTTAAGAATGTACAGTTTTGTTCATGGTACATAACCGAATTTTTATTCCATTTACCTATAATTTACCGTATATTGATCACCTTCCCGTAA
>NZ_BMNQ01000128.1 GCF_014646635.1 Lentibacillus kapialis | reverse complement strand
TATGAAAGGAATTCCCTTTTACGAATCCAAAGGCTTCAAATTTCAATACGAAAATGTTCCAAAAGAGTATCCAACTTATATTAAACTGAGACACGCCAGGAAGATTTAAAATCATTTTTTGTTCAAATATACCAACTTATAGTAGCAAGTGACTGTTCCAGAAAAGGGCGCCATTCCGGAATGAAACTTGGCGCCCGTACCATACTTTGGCTAGTTAACTGGATAACAATTCTTGTTACAAATTGCAGAAATTATGCTGCAATCAATTACTAAGGGGGAAAGCAACATGGAAGACCAATTTTTTGTTGGCTGGGGAACTCTTACCCTTATTAATGCTGGATTGGCACAGGGGAAAAACAGATCGGGTCTTCATTGGTTTTTTATTTCTTTTTTCCTTGGACCGATAGCAACACTTGCATTAGTGATCTTAGAAAAAATGCCGGAAGAGGATGAAAATAATAACGCCGAATAAGAATGAAGATTTCTGTAAACGGGCACCATTCTTGAATAAGAGTTTAGCGCTCGTTCAACACACAAGGGTAAAGGGAGCAATTCTATGCCTTACAACTCGAAAAAGCTTCGTTTATGGATCCCGTTATTGCTACTGGGTCTTAACATTATTTCAGTAGGATTTATGGTTGAGGAATTAATGGGCGCCTCTCCTCCAAACTACGGTGGACCACTAATATTCTTAACGCCTGTGCTTGGTTTAACTTACAAATGCGTGGTCTAACTCCACCGTCTTTAGACGGTATCAGCTTTTAGCCCTATCTTTTTTGTCCATACTAAATCATGAGGTGAAAGTATGGACGGTTATCAAAAAAGTGGTCATGC
>NZ_BMNQ01000127.1 GCF_014646635.1 Lentibacillus kapialis | reverse complement strand
CCTTTGCTCTCAGGGTCAGCTTTGCGACAAACGTACATAGTTAACTTTCTTTCCTCGCGATACGCCTGAAATGCCTCGGTCAAGATCAAATCCCCGGCATTCTCGCTGACCACGATTAAGGCATCTTGATCATAAACAATTTCATAAGGGATGCCTCCAAAAGCGTGAAAGGCCTGCTCGTGGCAGTCAATTACATCGTTTGTTGTAAAAGGCCTATCCAGCCATTTGACAAATTTATACCGCGAGTGCGAGAGAACGAACGTAATGAACGTGAGTTTAACCTCCTTGCCATCGGGTGTTTTTTGAACGGTGTGTCCAAAGTCTACTTGAGCTTGTTGACCCATGGGCGGATCTTGAAGGCCTTGATAGTCCCGCATGGCTTCCGTTTTAGGAATGTTGTATTTGTCACGAAGCTCATTGACAAACAGGCGCACAGTGCTTTCGCCAACTTTTAGATCTGTATATCTTTCAAGTAACCAATCATGAATTTGTGATGCGGATAGATCCGGATGTTCACTGAGCCATGTTTGGATGAGCATTTCATACGGATCCAACTTTTTTCTTCTTGTCTGGGTTGAGGCCATCCATTCCCCCATTTCCTCCGGAGATTTATCGAGATACTTATAGACCGTCGTTCTTGAAATGCCCAACTTTCTAGCGATTCTTCGAATCTTAAACCCTTGCTTTTTTAATTGATAAATATCCATGTACACGTGCCACTTTTCCACCTTTCCGTCTCCCCATTCCTGCATGTAGTATAAATGTTCAATATCTATAACATGGTTAGCCCCCAAAAACGGGGGAATTTCATAAATCAATAAAAAAATCATAAGCGTCTATTTTCCGAGAAAATGTTGCTTCATAACCTGAAGTTTTCTAAAAATACGCTGTTCGGACGAA
>NZ_BMNQ01000126.1 GCF_014646635.1 Lentibacillus kapialis | reverse complement strand
CCTAAAGGGCGTTCCTTTCTATTTTCTTTACGAATATAGACACGCTTAACAGGCTTAGGCCGGTAGGCCTTCTCTCTTAATTCCTGTTGGATCTCCTGTAAGAAGGTGTCAACACCGATAAAATCATCGATATAGTCAACACTTTGATCATCAATTCCTGCAGAACCTTTGTTGATTCTGACTTGCTTCCATGCAAGTTTTAATACATCCCATCGGTGGGTTTTGTCATAAAGAATTCCATATTTCTTCTTTGGTTGTTCCTTGGCACTAAGATATAGCTTTCGCTGCAGTACCCGAACCTTTTCTTCCATCGGCGTGTGTTGAGCTTTTGAAGCAATCACGCAAATTCCTCCTGTTTTGAAAGCATTGACTGAAGTACAGGTCCTTCCCTTCTATAGGGTTTTGTTGTCCCTATCATCATCAGTACTATAACCTGTTCCGACTCCCTATCCACACATTCCCAGCAATTTCGAGGATCTCTCTTATATGTTGGGTTACTCTATGAGATGTGGGAGGGTCTCAGCTGTTCTCCACCATTCTTTCCCTGCATGCCACCGCCTTTGTACCGGAAACTCTTTAATGTTCACCTTCCTATTATTCCCATTAAAGCAACGGCCTTCGCCCAACGACTCGAGGCTCGGCAGTTTCTACTTCAACTCTCCCAGTGATATTCGTTGAATATACGCTGACGGTACTTTTACGGACGTTCACTCTCGTTACAGCCTGCAGGTTTGCCTACGCTCCTTGACTGGGAACGAGAACGTCATGTCGAATCTGCTTCTACGCTACCAGTTACCCAGTAACGCATGATTCCAGGCTAACCGAATGAATAGGAAACTTTCGGTGTGAGTACGTTTCAACTCACTAGAAATAGCGGAGCTTTCAGCTCGCGCAGTCGTC
>NZ_BMNQ01000125.1 GCF_014646635.1 Lentibacillus kapialis | reverse complement strand
TAGCCGGAGTTCGGCGGTTCCTCATTCCGCTATTTCCTCTTTTCGTCCTAATTTTGCCCTACTTTTAGCCGAATAACGGAACGAGGATTCATGACAACACTAAATAGGGTGATTTATGTCCATTTAGTCGAGTAGGTGGGGCCTCTCCTTTGGGATTGTGCCCCTTGCCCCTCACAGATCCGTACGTGCCCAATTAAGGCATACGGCTCTTCATGACACCATTCACGTTCATGTCAAAGACGTTTACTAGCATATAAATTCACCATAATTTTGGGTTCGGGTAATGGATTTCTTTCGAGGAACAGATTGAACTTTTCAATGGTAAACGACCTTTTCTGGCTTCGTCTGTTCCTCCATTTTCTTGTTAGATACAGGACTTCCCGGAAATAGGCTCTTATGCCATCAAAGTTGTCCGACACGCCATAATATTGGTAGTGCCCTCTCAGCTTCCGCCGAATGGACTCCACCAATTCCTGTTCAGGCATGTGCCGATTCTTTCGAATCCAGGCCGTGAATTCCTTAATTCGCATCTGCAATTTCTTTGGGCTTGTTTTACGTTTAAGCCGATGTTTTCCATTCCTACCTTTCCCCCAATAGTGGCGGAATCCCAGAAAATCAAATGTTCCAGGTTTCCCGTTACTCCCATTTTCAGAACCTCGGCCAAATCGAATAATTTTGGTTTTCTCTTCGGCTATACTAAGATTAAATTTCCTTAACCTTTGTCGTAACTTGGCATAGAATAGCTTTGCGTCATCCTCTCTCTCGAAACAACACACAAAGTCATCGGCGAAGCGAACTATTTCCGCTTTGCCTTTACACATTTGCTGCTTCACATATACATCAAACCATAAATCCAGTACATAATGAAGATAGATATTCGCTAGTATTGGTGATATCACACCTCCTTATGCCAAGTTAAGCATTATGCAAAGTAATCTTTATATTCTGATGATAGAATAATAATCGGACAACCCAAACAGAGAGATTTCCTAGTTTAGTATAATATAATTAAACTGGGAGGAATCATCACATGGCACAAAATAAGAAGCAATTTGATGCACAGTTCAAGC
>NZ_BMNQ01000124.1 GCF_014646635.1 Lentibacillus kapialis | reverse complement strand
CATCACTGACAGATTTGTTCCTGTGAGATATTGCATCTCTCTTGTCGGGAACCCTTGTAAGACCTCCCGGGGTAAGTGCTACCTCTTTCCTCTCATATAGCCGCCACATTTACATAATGGGATTCGAGTAGTATTGGATTTCATCTTGTTTAGCAGACTCATCCGTCCCAATCATGCCTGATGTGATTCGTATTCCTCGGCCCAAGAGTTTGCCGCCGACTTCCTTCCGATTCCACCTCGCAGTGGACACCCTTGTCTTTGGCTAGCGGTTCCTACTACCAAGCCCGCAGGAGACTTTCACTCCCTAGACATAGCACATGCCCGGCGCACTATCATAAATAGAGAAAGAAAACCTCTTCCTCTATTTATTCGCGCGCCTGTCTCTTGCCGGATAATCATATCAATCTGGCTGATCCTGCCGCCACCGGAAACAACAGAACACTACCCTATCAAATTTAAGGCTACATTTAATTAAACGCTTTCACAATGCAGATATTGTCTTTTATTTTATAAATATTGCTCTTTTTATCAAAAATTGGGATTATTCAATTTTTATTCGGGACTAATGATTTACGAGGCGTTTTGCAATTGTGGGCAGTTTTACCCGAACCTAAGAAATTAGTATGAGGTATGATATTTACAAATAGATGAAAGTAATTTTCCGGAAACCTATTGTTCTATTTCTCTGCGTCTTCTGCTGATACACGCCATTCTTTGCGACGTGGTACCTGAGCTGAATGCATTAGAAAAACCGGGCAAAGTGCGGCCCGGTCTTTTTTCTATCTTCGTTAGAGAAAATCCGATAATTTATATTCCTGTCCATGTACGCCATTATAATACGCTGGATACATTTCCCCTCCACACATTTCACAGTTGAATTTTGTCTCGAGAACCCCAGCCCAAGCTCACAATTCCAGAAAGCATATAGCGGAATCAGGAACCGCCGAAGTTGGATTATCCAAACCGAGCGGATCCTCATTCCGCTAAATGGATACAAAACGCTCTTTTCAGGGTTGTAATGAATCCTCATTCCGCTATTTGGGTAAGAATAGGGCAAAACGAGGATGAAAAGAGGAA
>NZ_BMNQ01000123.1 GCF_014646635.1 Lentibacillus kapialis | reverse complement strand
TAGCTCGTCTTTTGAAAAAATATATGGTGTGAAAGTTGTCTGATACTTTTTAGGCGTTCTCGGAATGTAAGACTGATAGCCTAATTGATTCAAGTAGATGCAAAAGTTCGCAATATCATTAACCCTTTTATATCGCGTGACGTCAGATTCATTCGGGCGTTTTTCTGTCCATTTCTCTGCCAATCCTTTCGTCAAACCAACTGAAGTTGCGCCGTTATTGATTGTAAAGTCATCAAACGTTTTGAAGTTATAAGTATTGCTCAGAGCATAGCCTATATTTCTTTTGAATGCTATATATTGCTCGATCAAATAAGCATTGACTCCTGAAAGTTCCATCTCAGTGCACCTCCTGGTAATGAGGTGATTGGATTTTAGGTACTTCCAGGGCGCATTGCCGGAGGGATGTCCGATCGATTCTGAGATAAGTTTTTGTACTCTCCGTATTCGAATGTCCAAGTACCTCCGAAATAACTGGAATTGGTGTCTTCTGTTCCAGAAGAATTCCCGCGAGACTGTGCCGCAATGCATGTGGACCACGCTTTTTTTGATCAATATTGCTGATGCCTGCGCGCTTTAAATAAAAGGAAACTATACTGTGAAGCGTAGGTTCTTCAAGTTTGTCATACGGTTGTCCAGCGCGTAAAAATATATACGGAAGCTTTGATACAGGCCTTCCGTATTTTAGATAATCGATAATCGCATTTCCGAGTTCAACTAAAAGAGGGAGTTCGATTTTTTCTTGGGTCTTTCTTTGGGTAAGGTGTATTGTATTGGTTTCCCAATGTATATTTTCAAATTTCAATCCACAGACATCCGAAGCCCTTAATCCGAGTCTGGCAGCTAATAGTATCATAGCGATATCCCTTTTGCCTTTGGGGCTGGCTGTATCCACAGCGTTCAACAGAAGTTCCACTTCATCTTTTGTATAGGTCGTTGGAATGCGTGTTTCTTTTTTGTAGCTGCTTTTAGGTATAAGATACGTTAAATCGGAATTTAAATATTCATTATCAAATAAGTACCTTAGAAAGCAACGCAATGAACAAAGTGTACAATGAATCGTTGATTTTGAGGAAGCGCCAAGTCCGTTGATAAACCCCAAAATGTGTTGTTTATCAAGATCAGACAGAGCCAAA
>NZ_BMNQ01000122.1 GCF_014646635.1 Lentibacillus kapialis | reverse complement strand
CATGCACAGGTCTGGCAGCAACAGCGGAGAGGACACACCTGTTCCCATGCCGAACACAGAAGTTAAGCTCTCCAGCGCCGATGGTAGTTGGGGTTTAACCCCTGCAAGAGTAGGACGCCGCCAGGCGTTACATGTGTGCGGGAGGATTAGCTCAGCCGGGAGAGCACCTGCCTTACAAGCAGGGGGTCGCAGGTTCGATCCCTGCATCCTCCACCATTTATGTTCAGTGAATTAATTGTTCAAATTTGCCGGTCTAGCTCAATTGGCAGAGCAACTGACTTGTAATCAGTAGGTTGGGGGTTCAATTCCTCTGGCCGGCACCATTTTAATACTTAAAATAAAACGATAGTAACATGAGCCATTAGCTCAGCTGGCAGAGCATCTGACTTTTAATCAGAGGGTCGGAGGTTCGAATCCTCCATGGCTCACTGTTTCCCTGCGGGTGTGGCGGAATTGGCAGACGCGCTAGATTTAGGATCTAGTGTCTTGCGACGTGGGGGTTCAAGTCCCTCCACCCGCACCACTTTAAAGGTTTCAAAGTTCTGTTGCGGAAGTAGTTCAGTGGTAGAACACCACCTTGCCAAGGTGGGGGTCGCGGGTTCGAATCCCGTCTTCCGCTCCATTTATTTAATGCCATTCCTGACTAGCCGGGGTGGCGGAATTGGCAGACGCACAGGACTTAAAATCCTGCGGTAGGTCTCCTACCGTGCCGGTTCGAGTCCGGCCCTCGGCACCAGTAGCGCCCGTAGCTCAATTGGATAGAGCGTCTGACTACGGATCAGAAGGTTAGGGGTTCGACTCCTCTCGGGCGCGCCATAATAACGGGAAGTAGCTCAGCTTGGCAGAGCACATGGTTTGGGACCATGGGGTCGCAGGTTCAAATCCTGTCTTCCCGACCATTTCGGGGCCTTAGCTCAGCTGGGAGAGCGCCTGCTTTGCACGCAGGAGGTCAGCGGTTCGACCCCGCTAGGCTCCACCATAATATGTGTTATTTGCTCCTTGAAAACTGAACGAAACAACCAGTATGACAAAGATGTCAGAGGTAAGCGGTCATTCGTCGGAACGTTTGTTTTGACGAAAGGGCCATCAACCCCTGAATAGATTTTTTGGCAAGAAAGCCATGTAAGAGATTGATCGGTGTCAATCTTGTTTCAAACTTTTTTATTGGAGAGTTTGA
>NZ_BMNQ01000121.1 GCF_014646635.1 Lentibacillus kapialis | reverse complement strand
GAACAGACCTGTTCCTCATCAGACAGACGATATTCAACCGTTTCTGTAGGCAGGTTTTCAAGGTTTTGTTTGCGCTGACCACGTTGTTTCTTGCGTTGATATGTAATCGACTCGACAGTTGGTTCTTCAATAGTCGAATCAGTTGTATCTTCGGCCTCATTGAAAAGAGAGAGCTGGTCAGAATCGGTCTTCTCGCTGGAAGAACCAAATCTGCGTTGTTGGCTTAGACGAAATTGTTCTTCGTACCATTTTAGTTTGGCCTCCAACGCCTCTTTTTCCATCTCAAGCTTCTCATTTTGCGCTTTATAATATTCAATTGTATTAATTGATGTATGCGCTGTTTTTGTCATATGATAAGTATACGAAAAAGAATCCGACTTGCCTAGTCGAATCCCCGTATTTCTATATTTCAGTTTCTTATAGTCTTATAGAATGGTGCGTGCTGTTACTTCCTCGTGTGCCTGTTTCTGTTCGATTGGCAAACCATCCAGCAGCCAGCGAAGTTGGCGCGGGCTGATATTCATGGGTGCTGTTTCCTTTTCCGATGGCCAATGAAATGTTCCTCTTTCCAGTCTGCGGTAATGCAGCCAAAACCCATTGTGCTCCCACTGCAGAATCTTCAGCTTGTCTCGTTTTCGATTACAGAACACGAACAGGCAGGGAGAAAAAGGATCTAATTCAAAACACTCCTGCACGATCACGGCCAATCCATCAATAGATTTGCGCAAATCAGTACTCCCACGAGCCAGGTAAACTCGATCAAATGAATGGTTTGTCAGCATCGGCTTTGCAGCACATGAACAACATCGGATAGTAGGCTCATGTTGGCCCCTGGTCGTACTTCAACAGAGATAGCACCAAAATGTAATAAGATGGGACCTTGTCCCGATGAAGGTAATGATTCTTCTTCAACTTGAACAGCCAGCCACTGTGTTTCGACAGGTGTTTCCGACAAAAAGTCACCGTGCTCGAACTGTTGAACCCAATAGTACATTTGGTGATCTTTGATTTCCTGATTCCGGCACCATTCAGCTATACTTAGCCCACTTGCTTTCCAGGCATCGTAGCGTGCTTTCCATTTTATTCTTTTGTCTTGTTGGGTCATCGCATAACCTCCCGAGTTGGTTTCTAAGAAGATTATCGCATGGATGACCGTTGGTTCCTACGTGTATTTTATTTGACGCTTACC
>NZ_BMNQ01000120.1 GCF_014646635.1 Lentibacillus kapialis | reverse complement strand
ACTTCGGGTGTTGCCAACTCTCGTGGTGTGACGGGCGGTGTGTACAAGGCCCGGGAACGTATTCACCGCGGCATTCTGATCCGCGATTACTAGCGATTCCGGCTTCATACAGGCGAGTTGCAGCCTGCAATCCGAACTGGGAATGGTTTTGTGGGATTTGCTTCACCTCACGGCTTCGCTGCCCTTTGTTCCATCCATTGTAGCACGTGTGTAGCCCAGGTCATAAGGGGCATGATGATTTGACGTCATCCCCGCCTTCCTCCGGTTTGTCACCGGCAGTCACCTTAGAGTGCCCAACTGAATGCTGGCAACTAAGGTCAAGGGTTGCGCTCGTTACGGGACTTAACCCAACATCTCACGACACGAGCTGACGACAACCATGCACCACCTGTCACTCTGTCCCCGAAGGGAACACGGTATCTCTACCGTCATCAGAGGATGTCAAGACCTGGTAAGGTTCTTCGCGTTGCTTCGAATTAAACCACATGCTCCACCGCTTGTGCGGGCCCCCGTCAATTCTTTTGAGTTTCAGCCTTGCGGCCGTACTCCCCAGGCGGAGTGCTTAATGCGTTAACTTCAGCACAAAGGGGTGGAAACCCCCTAACACCTAGCACTCAACGTTTACGGCATGGACTACCAGGGTATCTAATCCTGTTCGCTACCCATGCTTTCGCACCTCAGCGTCAGTTACAGACCAGAGAGTCGCCTTCGCCACTGGTGTTCCTCCACATCTCTACGCATTTCACCGCTACACGTGGAATTCCACTCTCCTCTTCTGCACTCAAGTCCTCCAGTTTCCAATGACCGCCCGCGGTTGAGCCGCGGGATTTCACATCAGACTTAAAAGACCGCCTGCGCGCGCTTTACGCCCAATAATTCCGGACAACGCTCGCCCCCTACGTATTACCGCGGCTGCTGGCACGTAGTTAGCCGGGGCTTTCTGGTCAGGTACCGTCAAGGCGCTGCCCTCTTCGAGCAGCACGTGTTCTTCCCTGACAACAGAGTTTTACGATCCGAAAACCTTCATCACTCACGCGGCGTTGCACCGTCAGACTTTCGTCCATTGCGGATGATTCCCTACTGCTGCCTCCCGTAGGAGTCTGGGCCGTGTCTCAGTCCCAGTGTGGCCGATCACCCTCTCAGGTCGGCTACGCATCGTCGCCTTGGTGAGCTCTTACCTCACCAACTAACTAATGCGCCGCGGGCCCATCT
>NZ_BMNQ01000119.1 GCF_014646635.1 Lentibacillus kapialis | reverse complement strand
AGCGTAAATGTTTTCCCGGCCCCGGGGTCACCTATAATTAAACCGATCCCTTTGGACTTTTGTAAATACGCAAGCCCGTTTAATGCTTCCTGATAAACGGTGGACTCAAAAGCATCGCCATGCTCCATGTCCTTGGAAAATGGTGCTTTTGCCAAGGAGTAAAACGATTTATACATAATCCGTTTCCTCCTTATCGTCTTCACCTGTCGTATCCGTAATGGCGAAAGGGGATGGTAACTGTCCTCGTTTTACGTGGGCGTTATCTTTCATAGAAACCGGCATAGCCTCAGCCACATGCTTGCCATCCTCAAACACATGAACAGCCTGATCATCCATCCGAATTTCAATCTTTTGCCCAATATATGCAGGGGGGACTTCATATAATTGCTTTTCCAAAGTAATGGTTCCGTCTGATTTTACTTTTCTCTCTGCTCGCTTTAAAAAAATCGTTTCCAAAGTGGCAGGATCCTCTAAAAATGTGATATGATCTAACTGTGAATGAAATACTTGATGTGGTGTTTTCCCATCAAGTGAGGCGTGTGGCTTTCGGTGGTAATCCTCCTCAAGCCACCGCCCAAACCTTTTATTTAATTCTTCCAGAGAATGAACCGGATCACTTTTTAATAACGGGTAAAACCGTGTTTGAATCGTTTTGAACAGACGTTCTATTTTGCCTTTGCTTTTAGGATCGTACGGTTGTGTATGAACCAAGGTGATCCCCAACTCCGCACAAGCATACTGCAGCGTTTCTGATCTATAAATCTTGCCGTTGTCTGCGTAAACCATCGTCGGCTTCCCACGTCGCACAAGTGCTTCTTTTGTCACCTCCCGGAGACCATCAAATTTCTCGGAAGAGAAAAATTCCGCATAAGGAACAATCCTTGAACAATCGTCAATATAGGCGATAAGGAACGTTTTTTTCATCTTCCCCTCAATTGGTATATACGGACCGTGTGACAGATCGGCTTGCCATAATACATTGACTTTCTCATAGGCAAAACGCTTCCGTTCTTTTTCCGGATGAAAGCTCACATGATTCCTTCCAGCCAAATTGTACTTTTTCAGTAATCGGTTAATGGTCGCATAGGAAACCTCATGTTGATGAATCTCTCCGCGGTTAATCAGTTGTTCGTAAAACACACTGACTGGCATGTGAAGCAATTCTTCTTTTCTTGTTTTGAGAATTTGATCTTTATCATCTGGCGAGAGCCTGCGGGAATT
>NZ_BMNQ01000118.1 GCF_014646635.1 Lentibacillus kapialis | reverse complement strand
GTGACAATGCTTCATTTCTCCTTAAGCCGCAGCCGTAAATGACACGAAAAACGACAGGAAGGATAAATTTGATATTAGATTCACCATGTACCTTGATCGTGTCACAAGCAATAAAAAATGATTTTATATAAACGGTAAAAAAGGATTTCAGGAACTTTTGTCTAATTAGTATAGGTAATAGATTCTTTACCTATGGAGGCGGGCAAAATGAAAAAGATGTATTCATATGATGATCTCGATCCTGAAATTCAAGCTATCAAAGGAGCTATGAAAGACACAAAGGACCTTCGTTTGTTTAAACGTTATCAAGCGACTTTCAAGTATTTAAAAGGCCGGCCGATGCACGAAATTGCGGCGTTCATAGGATGCAGTGAGAAAACAATATATAATTACGTAAACGCCTATAAATCCCATGGCTTGGCAGGATTAATTCCAGGTGAATCTCCGGGCAGGCCCCGTCATCTTACAGAAGAGCAGGAACAAGAAGTCTACGATACAATTGTTAATCAAATGCCGGTTGATGTTGACTTTCCCGCTGAAATGAACTGGACCTCTTCTTTAATACGCGAATGGATCAAGCAAAAATATAATGTCACGTTTTCAGATCGGGGCGTGCGTGCTTTGCTACACCGTTTAGGGTTTAGTTACACAAAGCCAACATATACCTTGGCAAAAGCAGACCCTGAAAAACAGGAAGTATTCAAAAAAGAATTTGAAACGGCTAAAAAAAATGAACGATGGCGAGATTGATCGAGTTTTGTTTCAGGATGAGTCCATGATTCGAGATTATCAGGCCATTGCCAATACTTGGTTTCCAAAAGGCCAACAAAAAAAGATACCGACATATGGTAAGCACCATGGTGTCAAATTAATCGGCACGTTGGACTATGAATCCGGCGATGTTTTCTGCATTGAAAGAGAACGATATGATGCAAAAGTCTTTTTGTCCTTTTTGGAAAAGGTGGTTGAACGTTATCCAAATGAAAAGATCCTCATGGTCCTGGATAACGCAAAAATCCATCATGCCAAACTGATTCAGCCATTTTTACAGGAACACTCTGAACAATTGGACTTATTATTTCTCCCACCCTATAGCCCAGAGTTAAATTTGATCGAAGGACTGTGGGGGTGGTTGAAAAAGTCAGTCATATACAATGTGTTCTATAAATCCGTTGATGAAATTCGTCAGGCTGTTCAGTCATTTATTTCAGAGATCAGCAAGCGTCCTGAGACAATAGTCCAGCGGCTGTGCAATAAGTTGTAAATCTTAAGTTCCATCTATATAGCTCGTCTTTTGAAAAAATATATGGTGTGAAAGTTGTCTGATACTTTTTAGGCGTTCTCGGAATGTAAGACTGATAGCCTAATTGATTCAAGTAGATGCAAAAGTTCGCAATATCATTAACCCT
>NZ_BMNQ01000117.1 GCF_014646635.1 Lentibacillus kapialis | reverse complement strand
TACGGGAAGGTGATCAATATACGGTAAATTATAGGTAAATGGAATAAAAATTCGGTTATGTACCATGAACAAAACTGTACATTCTTAAACAGTCAAAACTGTACATATTATCGTTGACATTTACACGCTGTACACTGCTTGAGACGCTGGGTACTTGAAGGAAAGGATCTAACCGCCTACTTGCCGGTTTTAAAGACTTATTTGGGACATCATTCGTTTAGAGATACGTCGGAATATTTAAGACTAACTGCCGAGCTTTATCCAGATATCACTGCCAAAGTAGAGCTTACTTTTGGTCACGTCATACCGGAGATGGGGGTTGTCGATTATGAAACCGACTGATTTTGCGAAATCCTTATCGGATTATTTATCCCTTTATCTGCCGGGACAACGAAATGTGAGTTCTAATACGATCCGATCATATAGGGACACTTTTAAACTGTTTCTCACATATTGTAAGCATCATGGTGGTCTACCTATTGAAGACCTTAGTCTAAAACAAATCGACAAACCTCTCATCATAGGTTTTCTTGAATGGCTGGAACAGGACAGAAAAAACAGTATCACAACGCGAAACCAGCGATTAGCCTGCATTCACGGCTTTTTTAGGTATATGCAGGTCGAAGACCCTGTTAGGTTATCATTGTATCAGCAAATTCTATCCATTCCGATTAAAAAGGCCCAAAAGCCATCAGTGAATCATCTTACATCCGACGCATTAAAAATGATTCTGGCACAACCCAATCTGTCCAAAAGCAGTGGGCGTCGTAACTTGACACTGTTGTCAGTATTATATGATACAGGTGCCCGAGTGCAAGAATTAGTAGACTTAAAGGTTCGTGATGTTCGATTGGAACCACCACCTATTCTGACAATCACAGGTAAGGCAAACAAAACAAGGCATGTCCCGCTGATGTCTAATACGGAATCTTTATTAAGACAGTACATGACGGAATTCCATATGTTTCAGAACGGAATGCAGGATCGACCATTATTCATTAACCGTCAGCACAATAAAATGACACGGGCGGGCATATCGTTCATCATTAACAAATATGTTTCTCGCGCAAGAGCGGTATCTTCGTTGATTCCAGATAAGGTAACTCCGCATGTTTTTCGCCATACAAAGGCGATGCATTTACTGCAAGCTGGTGTTAATCTGATATATATTCGTGACCTTTTAGGTCACGTCGATATATCAACGACTGAAATTTATGCCCGTGCAGATACTGAGCTAAAACGAAAAGCTTTAGAAGAAACCTATCCCAACGTTGTTTCATCTGATTTACCTCAATGGAGTGAGGATGAAGATTTGCTTGCTTGGCTAAACAGTCTTTAATGACTTCAGCATTATGCAAAGTAAATAAGGCTTGCGTGCCATGATCTCACGTTATTAAGCCGTTTACTTTGCATAATATTTTACTATTCATAAGGTGGGGTCATCTCTCCATTATTAGCTAATATCTATCTAAATGCCTTTGATCAATTGTGGCATAAGAAGGGATTGGATCGAGGAAAACACCAAGCAAAACTAGTGCGATTCGCGGATGATAGTG
>NZ_BMNQ01000116.1 GCF_014646635.1 Lentibacillus kapialis | reverse complement strand
TGATGATAGAATAATAATCGGACAACCCAAACAGAGAGATTTCCTAGTTTAGTATAATATAATTAAACTGGGAGGAATCATCACATGGCACAAAATAAGAAGCAATTTGATGCACAGTTCAAGCAAGACGCCGTCAATTATTATTATACATCCGGGAAAAGCCTGAAGAAAGCGGCAGCTGATCTGAAGATTGGTGAATCTACATTGGGAAAGTGGGTGTCAGTAGCTAAGAACAATGATGGTGTCGTTCAACACAGAGGATCTGGTAATTACAATTCGGATGCTGAAAAAGAAATTGCCCGTTTAAAGAAAGAATTACGGGATTCACAGGATGCGTTAGAAATCTTAAAAAAGGCTATGGGCATACTGAGCAATTAACAGAATCTATTTATCAAGCAACCCAACAAGAAGCCGAGAAACGCAAGGTTTCTGTTAACAGTGTGCTGAAATTATTAGGCGTTTCTTCATCAGGGTATTACAGTTGGAAAAAGCGCGAAGCTTCCGAGCAGGAAAAAAGAAAGGAAGAAATGAAGACGAAAATTATAAAAATATATAATGCGTCTTACCAGATTTACGGTGCGCCTAAAATAGCGTCAATCCTGCAATCCAGAGGTCATGTCATATCCGAAAAGACTGTTGGTAACTACATGCGTGAGGAGGGCATTAAAGCGGTTTGGGTACGTCCATATGTGAGAACAACCATTGATCCTGATTTTGATATTAAACTCAAAAATATTCTGGATAGAGACTTTAAACCAGCAGCTCCCAATACTGTCTGGGTTACGGATATAACGTATGTGCACACGCTGGAAGGCTTTATCTATCTCACCAGTGTCATGGATCTTTTTTCAAGAAAAATTATTGGCTGGCAGGTATCTGATAGCTTAGCCACAGAACATGTCATTGAGGCTATTGAAAAAGCAAAAACAAGCCGTGAACTAAGTCAACCCATTATTATTCACAGTGATCGTGGAAGCCAGTATGTATCTAAAAGCTATATTGAATCAACACCGGCAGGTCAGTATATACGGAGTTATTCAAACAAAGGAAATCCCTGGGATAATGCATGTATTGAATCCTTCCATGCATTAATAAAACGCGAGTGGCTTAATCGCTTTGTGATTAAAAATCTGAAACACGGTCATGAACTTATATTTGAGTATATAGAGGCATTTTATAACACCGTTAGGATTCATGGACATTGCGACATGACATCACCATTTGACTTTGAGGTTAATTTCGCAAGTTAGACAAATACAACCATTTTTGAGCAACCGCTGTCGTGAAAGTGAGCCATGCCTGAAGTCCGGCAGCATAACCACAGCGGAGCTGCTTGCCCTTGACCGCCGTGCCACTTCTTAGTGATCGCTGTTAGGGGTCGGGGCCCCAACAGCGGAACTTAGAAGTGATTGTCCATGGTACGCTGGCTGTGCGGATGGAGCCCCAAAGGCTGAATTTTTCCCATCCGCCACAAGAACACTACCATGGACACAAACAAGGTCAAGGGTGGTGGCCTACATTCAAATCGCTAAGCTGAGAAATTTCTATATTTAACTTGTCCGAATTCTTGACGTAAGACCA
>NZ_BMNQ01000115.1 GCF_014646635.1 Lentibacillus kapialis | reverse complement strand
TAAAATCATTTTTTATTGCTTGTGACACGATCAAGGTACATGGTGAATCTAATATCAAATTTATCCTTCCTGTCGTTTTTCGTGTCATTTACGGCTGCGGCTTAAGGAGAAATGAAGCATTGTCACTTAAAAATAAGGATGTAAACCTTGACGAAGGTTATATTATTATTCGGGAAACAAAAAATGGATGTGATCGGATACTTCCCCTTTCTGATTCTTTAATAACGATTTGTAAACAATACAAAATTCATTTTTCGTCAAACGACTCCGAGGCCTACTTTTTTATACAGTTAAATGGTAACCGTTACGCCCCGGACACAGTATATAGGTGGTTTCGTAAAATTCTTTGGGAAGCCGGTATCTCTCATGGCGGAAAAGGCTCGGGACCACGGGTACATGACCTTAGACATTCATTTAGTGTGCATTCATTGGCAGAAATGTCCCGTAAGGGACTGGATCTATACTATTCTCTCCCTATTCTTTCTAAATACCTGGGTCACAATTCATTGGAAGCTACGGACAGGTATGTCAGATTAACCTCGGATATGTATCCGGAATTAATTCAAGATGTGAATAATCTGTGTTCATACTTATTTCCGGAGGTGAAGGCAAATGAAACCTACTGATTTTTCCTATTATCTCACAAGGTTTCTCACAAAATATCTCCCAGGTGAAGCTGGAGCAAGCAAAAACACCATCGCCTCCTATAGAGACACGTTTATTCTTTTTCTTCGCTTCTTAGGCGATGAAAAGAATATTCCTGCGGATAATTTGACCTTGAATATGATAACCAAGAATATAGTGGTGGAATATTTAGATTGGATGGAAGAAGTACGTAGATGCAGCACAGCGACGAGAAATGTCCGATTGGCGGCAATCCATTCCTTTTTTAAATATCTCCAATACGAGAATCCGGATAATCTATTGGAATGGCAGAAAGTCCTCTCTATTCCAGTCAAAAAGACAAAAAAGAAAACCATAAACTACCTAACTCTTGACGGGGTAAAGTTACTGTTAAAAATGCCAAATATAGAAACGATGGCTGGAAGCCGCGATTTAACTTTATTAACACTCATGTATGAAACGGGTGCCAGGGTTCAGGAGATAATAGACTTAACACCATCAATGATTAGGTTCGATAAACCCTATACTATAAAATTGATTGGCAAAGGAAACAAAGCTAGGATTGTACCTTTAATGGAACCTACGATACAAATATTGAAGCGATATATGGAAGAACAAGGTCTTTTAAAGAATTCTTCGAATTTATATCCTTTGTTTTTCAATAAAAGAAAGGAGAAACTGACAAGAGCTGGGGTGAATTATGTATTAGCCAAATACAAAAACTTAGCTCGGGCAGAAAATAAAACATTGATTCCGGAAGTGTTTACCTGCCATTGTCTCAGACACTCAAAAGCAATGCACCTTCTTCAAGCCGGTGTAAATCTTGTATATATAAGAGATATTCTTGGTCACAGTTCTGTACAAGTGACAGAAATTTATGCCAAGACAGATTCAAAACAAAAAAGAGAAGCAATAGAGAAGGCATATACTGATGTATCACCTTCTGAGGAACCTGAGTGGCAAGAAAATGAAAACCTATTGACTTGGCTAAACAGCTTTAATAAATAAGAACAAATGATAATGTAAAGTATTCCAGCATAATATCCCACTTTGACTACATAGAAAAGACTTACTTTACATTATCATTTACTATACATAACCTTTG
>NZ_BMNQ01000114.1:592-1990 GCF_014646635.1 Lentibacillus kapialis | reverse complement strand
CCTTATAAAGCGCTTTTCGGTCCGTCAGCTGATTGATCATGATGGCCGCAATACGGGTGCCTACCGACACATGACAAACGTCTTTTTTGACAGGGGATAGGTGATCAATCCGGTCGATCAGCCCCAACTTTTCAATTAACTGCCGAATAACTGGCGCAGCCCCCACCCGACATACTTGAAAGTCGGGAATCTGTGGCATTGGCTTGTTCAATGGCATCACCTCATTAAACTACTTGTACCCTAACCATTCGATATGTCATGGGGGAAATCCTGCAAAAAAGATTTTTGGTTTTCAAATGGGGCGCGGAATGTGGGCTATAATGTAGTCTCATTTTAATTTATCAATCTTTTTATCCAGTTTCTCAATTTTATCGTCTTTTTTATCATCATCCATATCATCATCTTTTTTTATTTTATTTTTCTGTACATTTAGACTTGCAATTTGAACATCTTTGTTATCGAGTTCTTTCCCGAGCTTCATAGCCTCTTTGTGATTTTTCTGTTCTATGTAACTATTAACTGCCAATAATTTTGCCCTCTCGTTATCTGGATTTTCTAAACTAAATTTCTGTATAGTTGCTGGATGTTGCTCTTAGGAAGGAGCACTCATTTTTTATGAACAACTTCTTCCTAAGAGCAGCAAAAGCCCTTAGGAACCTTTATTTACTCATTAGGTACAGGCAATTCAAATTTCACTTCTTCCCTTGCACCAGTTTCGTAACTCATGTATACAACCCCGTCCTCATACAAATTATCACTAATATAAACAAGATTTCCTGTTATTTCTTTTCCGGGACTTAATTCATTGTCTCTTTCAGTAAAAATTTCATCCCAGGACTCCTGATAAGTGAGTTCTCCTATTAATTGAGCGGACATTTTTTCACTCGGCACAAAAGGTTCATCTCCAGTATTTTTTAGCGTTACATTAACTACAGCAAATCTTGTATCTTCTGTGCGTTCAGCCCCCTGCAAGTAATCTTCTAAAGAGTGACCATCCACCTCGTCTGTGGTAACCCCAAAATCATTCACCGTTACCTCATATGGAAAGCCATAAGAGCTACTATATAAATGAAAAAAAAGGAATTCAGTAAGTTTTGTCCAATAATATAGGTAAGAAATCTTTTACCTATGGGGGCGGACAAATTGAAAAATATTCTTCAAAAGGATAATCAGAATCCTGATATTCAATCTGTTAAAGCGGCTATGAAGGAAACGAAAGACCTTCGATTATTTAAACGATACCAAGCCATCTTGTTGTATTTAAAAGAGCGACCAGTAAGCGAAATATCACGTTACATTGGAACCAGCGAGAAGACGATATACAATTACGTAAGCGCCTATAAATCCAAGGGCCTAAATAGTTTGATTCCCGGTCAATCACCAGGCAGACCCCGCCGC
>NZ_BMNQ01000114.1:0-582 GCF_014646635.1 Lentibacillus kapialis | reverse complement strand
TTACGGAAGCGCAAGAACAGGAAGTTTATCAGCTAATTGTTAATGAAAAGCCAATTGATGCAGGGTTTCCTGCCGAGATGAATTGGACGTCATTTTTAGTTCGTGATTGGATTGAGAAAACGTTTGACATATCGTTTACAGACCGTGGTGTACGAACGTTACTGCACCGTTTAGGAATGAGCTATACAAAGCCAACATATACCTTGGCAAAAGCTGATCCCGAAAAACAGGAAGCTTTTACAAAAGAATTTGAATCAGCTAAAAAAAATGAATGATGGCGAGATTGATCGAATATTGTTCCAGGATGAGTCCATGATTCGCGATTATCAGGCCCTCGCAAACACGTGGTTTCCAAAGGGGCAGCAAAAAAAGATACCTACTTACGGAAAGCACCATGGTGTCAAACTGATTAGTACATTGGACTATGAATCCGGCGATATCTTCTGCATTGAAAGAGAACGATATGATGCAAAGGTCTTTCTGTCCTTTTTAGAAAAGGTAGTTGAACGCTACCCAAATGAAAAGATTCTCATGGTCCTGGATAACGCAAGAATCCACCATGCCAAACTGATTAAACCGTTT
>NZ_BMNQ01000113.1 GCF_014646635.1 Lentibacillus kapialis | reverse complement strand
AACCTCACGCACGGTTTGACGAGGGGGAGCTGGAAATCGGTAGTTCCTTTGTCTGGCTTAGTAAGGTGGAAAACCCTGAAACCCGAGGACGAAGAAACTATACGGCGCCTGCTCTCTACTCTACTTAAAATCCTTTGTCGTACTCGCTCGCAAGCGATTAAAATGTATTATGCAGTTAAAGATTTCCTTCAAACAAGGCTTCGCCTTGAAACCAGTGAAGAAAAATCAAAAGTGGTCAATCTAAAGAAAAATCCATCAGAGTTTTTAGGTTTCCGCATTAAAGCACATCGTAAAAAGACGAATATGGGGATACGGTATGTAGCTCGTTCACATATGACTCAAAAGGCACTTGGAAATGCACAAATGAAGATAAAACAAGCCGTAAAGGCAATTCAGAAACACCAAACAGCTGAGAATGTTTGGCGGTTTAATACGGTCATAATGGGTATACAAAATTATTACTCAGCAGCCTCACGGATAACGATAGACTTAAGTAAGCTGAACAATCGTCTTAATAAAGCATTATATAATCGTTTAAGTGAAGTGAGAAAAGAGGCTACGTTTCAGGACTTCTCAAAATCCATGCAGAAACGGTATAAGGGATATGAATGTAAACTTTACAAAATAAAAGAAATGGTTCTTGTCCCAATTCATGCCCAACGCTGTAAGGTGAATCTAAATTTCTCTCAAACTATCTGTAACTACACTACCGCAGGTAGAAATAAAATTCATCAAAACTTGCGAGCTATTAATAAACAAACACTCGCTCATGTAATGAAACAATTTATACCTAGCCGTTCCATTGAATATAACGATAATCGGATTAGCCGTTTTATTGCACAATATGGAAAATGTGCCGTTACAGGAATTGAATTAGGGATGGATGATTGGCATTGTCATCACAAGACACCATACCATCTTACAAAAGATGATTCATACGGAAATTTAGTGATAGTGCATGAACCTGTTCACCGCCTTATTTACATGAGAAATCAAGAGAAAATGCAAGTGCTGTTAGACGCACTCAAGTTAAATGAAAAGCAACTCAAAAAGGTCAATGAATTGCGTGAGCAATGTCTGAACGAAGCCATCTGATTCTACATTTCATCTTGCATATACATAAAAATACTGAATGAACTGGATTAGTTGGAACGCCGTATGTGATGAAAGTCGCACGTACGGTGTGGGCAGAGGGAAAAGGGGACGATAACTTCAAACCCTTACCTATCTGCATAATAACATCTTTACAGAAAGCTGGATATTATTGCGAAATATAGTTGATATTGTGAGGGGTTTGTATTGAATATTTTAGTAACAGGTTTTACAGGAAAAGTTGGATTACAGGTTGCAAACTATTTGAAAGATCAAGATATCCCGATTGTATGTGCAGTTCGAGATGTTGAAAAAACCAAAGCTAAGTTTGGTGATGCATATGAATACGTGAATCTTAATTTTTCAGATTCAAGCACGTTTGATGGTGCACTTGAAAATGTTGACCGTGTTTTTTTAATGTACCCACCCGGTGAAAAACTTCAATTTGATACCTTTTTAAAAAAGGCAAAGGATAAAGAAATTAAACATATTACTTATTTATCGTTAAAAGATGTTCAATACATGCCTTTTATTCATCATTACAAAATGGAAAAGCTAATAAAAAATTCACAAATACCTTATACATTCGTTCGCGCCGGGTATTTCATGCAAAATTTAAATGATTTTCTTTGTAAAGAAATTAAGGAAAGGCAGCGTATATTTGTACCGGCAGGTAAAGGAAAAACAAGCTTTGTCGATACTCGAGATCTTGCTGAAATTTCTGGTGTATCGTTGGTTAATAAAGATAAGCATAAAAACAAAATATATGTGATCACAGGAAATGAGGCGCTTAATTTTTTTGATGTTGCAAAACAAATGACTGAAGTTCTTGGAGTGAAAATTGAATATACAAATCCTTCCGTCAAAGAATTTAAGAATTATATGAGGAAGATTGGTGAAGACGAAGGATTTGTAAATGTTGTCGTTGGTATTCATATACCAACAAAACTAGGACTTGCAAAAGGGGTCAAGCACGATTACGAGAAATTAACAGGAAAAAAGCCTACAAATATTAAAAATTATATTAAGGATTACAAAAAGAATTGGATTTAGTAAGGTAAGCGTCAAATAAAATACACGTAGGAACCAACGGTCATCCATGCGATAATCTTCTTAGAAACCAACTCGGGAGGTTATGCGATGACCCAACAAGACAAAAGAATAAAATGGAAAGCACGCTAC
>NZ_BMNQ01000112.1 GCF_014646635.1 Lentibacillus kapialis | reverse complement strand
CTTGATTGCATTAATTAAGCAACGAGTCACCGATCCGTGGATAATTAGACTTATCCGACGCTGGTTAAAAGCTGGGGTCATCGAGAATAATGTTTTCCAATCCGCAGAGAAAGGCTCACCGCAAGGAGGGTTATGTAAAGCTTTACATAACCCACCTTATGAATAGTGAATTATTATGTAAAGTTATCAACGACTATAGCTGTTTTAGCCAGATAAGGATTACAGTTTACTTTACATAACAAGGCAGTGCAAAATATGGAGGAGGATTTTAAAAGGATCTTTCTAAAATATTTTGGAGGAGAAAAAAATGGACAAACTGCCTTTAGCCGATTTAATGGGGAAACTAGAAAAGGAATTACACCGACTTCACTACAAGGATACGACAATCAAGTATTATCAGTTGATGTGGAGACGCATTGCCGAATTCTCCGAATCTGAAGGGACTCGTTACTTTACGGAGGAAATGGGTATGCGCTTTTTGGAGAAACAGTACAATTTTTTTGAGTTAGAGAAAGCTGGATCTTTAACACAAAACATGATCAACGCATTGCGGGTCGTTCGAATGTTGGGTGACTTTCAGCAACATGGCAGCATTTTACGCAGGTACTACAAGCAAAAAAATCTATTACAAAACAACGAGTTCATGGAAACGATTCAAAGCTATTTAAGTGATTGCCAGCAACGAGAGTATTCTAAGGTCACACAAAATCACTATAGAAAAAATGCAGAGAAGTTTTTAAGTTTTGTAGAATCACAGGATATTACACATTGTGCGGATATCACTTCCAAAAACCTATCCGATTATATTAACACGTTGTTGGGTTACAGCTATAAAACGGTGGAGTTGCATCTTTGTTCGTTGCGGTCGTTTCTTCGCTATCTCCACATTAATGGTTATCATAAGCAAAATCTGGCTGAATCCTTACCTTCCATAAAAGCCAGGAAACAAAACCGAATCCCTTCCGTTTGGACACCTGAGAATGTTACTAAACTCATTGATGCCATTGACAGAGGCAACCCTGCCGGGAAAAGGGACTACGCGATTATTCTTCTAGTAGCCCGGTTAGGTATCCGGACGATGGACATCAAACATTTGAAATTGAAACATTTACAATGGCAAAGTAATCGTATCGTTTTTATCCAGTCGAAGACGCACAGTGAGATCAACTTGCCCCTTCTTCCCGATGTGGGTTGGGCCATTATTGACTATCTTAAAAACGGACGACCAAAGGTCGATTCCCCTTATGTATTTTTGCGACACCTTGCACCACTTGAACCGTTTTCAGATGAGGACAGGCTATATCAAATTATTGTAAAATATATGAAATTAGCCCGAATTCCGATATCCCCTCAAAAGAAAATGGGGATGCATTCTTTAAGACATACGCTGGCGAGTATATTGCTTGAAAAAAACACACCCTTGCCCGTTATTTCGGATATCTTGGGTCATGTCAGCACAGACTCAACAGCTGTATATCTGAAGACGGATGTTGAAAAGCTTCGCGAGTGTGCTCTTAATCCGGAGGAGGTGTCCGGATCATGACTAGCTATTTTTATAGTAGTCCCTTTCAAGACTTCATCAAGGGAGTCGTCCGTCAAAAACGTGCATTGGGCTATAAATACAACAGTAGCGAAAGAATATTATATAGATTTGATCAGTTTTGTATAAGGCAAGGATGTACGAAACCTATTTTATCAAAAGAACTGATGGATGTATGGAGTCAAAAACGCCCGCATGAAGCGCAGGCTACCTTAAAAAACAGGGTTCATATAGTGCGTCAGTTGGCGATTTATATGTCCAGTCTCGGAATGAAAGCCTATGTGCAGCCAAAAAACACCCTGCCCAAAGGGCCTCGATATGTGCCCTATATATTTAGTAATGATGAACTGGCCGCATTTTTTAAGCGCACAGATAGCTGTCATTATTGTTCAGTCGTTCCCATTAGACATTGGGTTATGCCGCTATTATTCCGTATGTTATACGGATGCGGGTTGCGTATTTCCGAAGCGTTACATCTCAAAGTCCAAGATGTGGAGCTTCAGTCCGGTATTTTGACCATTAAAGACACTAAATTTAACAAAGACAGGTTAATTCCATTATCTTCAGAACTTATTGATCGATGCCGAGCCTATATGAAGCAAGTTCACTTATTTTCAGATGGGTCGTGTTACTTTTTCCCTTCCCCAAGTGGACACCCTATGACTCAGGGAAATGTGTATAAAAACTTTAGGAAGTTTCTTTGGCAGGCTCGCATCTCTCATGGTGGCTGGGGTAAAGGCCCACGGCTCCATGATTTCCGTCACACCTTCGCTGTATATAAATGCTACTCTAAGAATGTACAGAAATGATTGTTTAAAAATGTACAGTTTGGATGATTAACTGCATAATATTCCTGAGGTGATATTGTGCACATCCAAGTGAGTGTAAATACAGATATAGAG
>NZ_BMNQ01000111.1 GCF_014646635.1 Lentibacillus kapialis | reverse complement strand
CATAAAAAAACCCCCCTAACAATATGCAAAAAATTTAGCATATTACGCCGGGAAAGTACAGAAATCAACTGGAGAATTGTGAACAAAACAGGCTTGTTTTGGCTGGAATTAAGTGATGCTTTACAGAATTTACGCTTGATTTTTTACAATCCACAGAGGAAACAAGAGATGGGTATTATCCGTTTTTATCAGGAACCGGGAAATATAAAATGGATTTTCCGGCTGGTGGTGTGATTGGGGATAGATCTTATTTCGTAAGGGAAACGGACCATGAAGAAATAGTGATTGGTGTAGACGATGATACGGGCGCAAGTATACGCATCATTTATTATTCAAATCATCTGCCAGAATATCTAGGGGAAGATCTTAATCGTTTTAAAAAACGAATAGGATATGATGGCGATTTCAAGAAACTTGAGCAGAACCATCAATCACTTTATTATACTGCTCTTAAAAGTAATATATCTCTTGATTATGCAGGTTATATACTACATGAAAAAGGTATGGGAGGGATAGAAGTAGTTTATGAAATCGACTGCAGGGATGAAAAAGAACAAGTATGTGAGGAAAATCAACAACGGTATGAAGAAAAAGCATTGGAATGGATGAAATCGATTCAATTTGTAAATGAGGAAAGGAAATGATTTCAATGGGTGAAGAGGTCTTACATTCTCGGGAAATAAAGTTAAGACTAATAGATATGGAATACCAGGGGCTATCGGGAGAAGAATTAAAAAAAGAAATACAACGTCTATATGTTGAGGAATATGGTGAAAAGCTCCCTGCCGATATTGATATCTTCTCTTCCTCGGAGGCCAATAGTTTAGAAGGTGGTAAGTCTGGATACGATGGCACAGCCATTCATTTTAAATCAAAAGAAAACGGTATTGATGAGGTGTATATTATATCGCAGGGTTCACAAGGTGGCGAAGATTGGGAATACAATATAAAGGCAATGCTTGCTGGGCAAGATATTGGTCAGGCGGAAGCAACTGATAAATTTGTCAGTGAAGCAAAAAAACGCTTTGGAGCTGGTGATTCTACCTCGATGATCGGATTGTCTCATTCATTGGCTCATAATAATAATACGACTGCGCATTTATTATATGACACTTTTGATCAAGTTTATAGTGTTAACGGTGCACAGACTAATTTTTACCAAATTTATAATAACAAAAAGGCTGTTGGTTTGGATAGAACCGGCGTCTTTTTTAGATTCGATCTATTTAGGCGCACCACATTGCAATGAGATCCGCTTGAAAGGCTGTGATTGGACTAAATACCTATTTTACAGAGAATTGAATTCGATTAAACATTGTTCCACTTATGTATTGTATACTCATAAGTAATAAGAATATTTTACCAAGCGATGAAGTGTGCATCGTAACGGGAGGCTCCATTAGTGAAATATTTAATACATATTCTCCTTGTTTTTTCCATCTTTGTGTTAGGAGGTTGTCAAATGAATGATGAAGAAACTAATACAAAGCCATCTGAAATGGATCCGGAAGAACTGCCGGATGTCAGAGCATTTCAGGACGAATTTACGCGTGAATTTTTACAGTCAACTGAGGAAACGCGAGACGGCTATTATCCGTTTTTATCCGGAACCGGGAAATATAAGATGGACTTTCCGGCTGGAGGAGTTATTGGGGAAAAAGGATATGCTCTTAAAAAGAAAAAATACGAGGGTTACCTGATTGGTGTAGAGCAAGGGAATGGTCTCGGGTTGTCTATCAAAATTAATTATTATTCTCAATTAGGAAATAAAGACATGGAGTTAGATATGTTAGCGAGCCAATTTGATAACAAACTTAACTTTGAAAAGGTTTCTTTAGAAAGTAGTACGCTTTATATAGCCGCCTTTGAAGATAGTAAAGACTATTATGGTTATGCTGCTATCCTGGAAAATAGCAAAGGTGATGGTATTCATGTCATCTTTGAAACCGAATGTACGGAGCCAGAAAAATGCAGAGGATCCAAACAAGCTATGCAAAAGGAAATGGAAAAGTGGATAAGATCTATTACATTTATTAATAAAAATGAGAGTAGAGAATAACAATGAGTGATTTACTTTTAGCTAAGGATGAAATCAAATTAAGGCTTATTGTGACCTGGAATACAAAGGGTTATCAGAACAAGAATTCGAGAAAGAAATTAAACAAATCTATTTAGAAGAGTATAGGAAGGAACTCCCTGCAGATGTTGAAATTATATCCTCCTCTGATTCCACCAATTCTGATGTCACGTCATCTGATTATGATGGAACAGCTATTCATTTTCACTCTAAAGATAATAATATTAATGAAGTTTATGTTATTTCCCAGGGAACAAAAAACATGGTTGATTGGGAGGTACCGTCAAGAAGTTTGTGTAAATTAATAGAGTATCCCCGGAATTGGGGTTTGTTTTCTGACACCTTTCCCTGGGTACCCAGGGAAAGGTGTCAGAAAATTTAGCCATTTAATCATCCATCTTC
>NZ_BMNQ01000110.1 GCF_014646635.1 Lentibacillus kapialis | reverse complement strand
CACTGCTTTTTGGCACTATATACCTCTTTTTGTTGTTTCGTAATAGCATCAAGTAATTTAGACCCAATCCCCTCATTTCGCCTTGCGGGATCAACGTATATTACAAATAATTCTCCAACCCCTTCATCTATCATTCCTCCACCAGCAGCACCAACTACTATCCCATTTTCAACAGCTACAAAGTATCCACCCCAGTCACGATTTGATTCGGTTACTTCTTTTAGTATTCTTTTGTGATTATAAAAGTCCCTAATAACCCTTTCAATCCATTCATTTGAGTGAGTTTCTTCATATGTAGCCCAGTAGCCCCTAATGCATACATTTGAAATTCCTTCAACATGATCTTCGTTGGCTTTCATAACTTGTATCAGATTAGAATTCTCCTTTCTCTCTTTGTATAATATTAAACAATCTGATCCTTTTCTGCAGGATCGTACGCCGATGCTTATTCCAGATAGGCGCCCTTTTATGGAACATCTTTGTCTACTTGATCAATTCACTTCTCAAAGAAGTTAATATATGCTTCCTTGTTGCTTATTTCGACAAAAAACGGATGAAATAATACACATAAAAGGATGAGAACAGTAAATAAAATCAGTAAAAGACTTCCTAGTTCAATGAAGAAATTAGGTAATAAGATAATAGGTATTAATGAAGCACATTCTGTTTTTGATTTTTGTGTTTGGTATTGCTTTTCTCCGCAATAAGGACAGGTCATTGCTGGATCCAATGTAGAAGTCTTTTTTATGGTTTGTTTCCAACTCCACTTGGTGTTGCAATTCTCACAAGTTGGCATTTAAACCACTCCCCTTTCAACAATATGACCTTATGAATCGGTAACGAATTCACTTTTGTTCCTTATAACCCAGATTCCGCGCTACCTAAATGAGGAAAATACTTTTCCTTAAAAGCAACTATCATAATAACCGCTGATAGTTGCTTTTAAGGAATACTTTTCAAAAAAGGACAGTAATACCTTGCTTCGACACAAAACGGGCAAAAGAATGGTTGGTTCGTGTTATTTGCTTGTTTTTTCGACACCCTTTTCGTCTTGTGGTTGAGTAAAAACAGCTTCATTCATACCCAATAAATTTAAAATTCGTGACACACGACCTTTTCCATCTTCCGGAAGTACTCTTTTCAACAGCTTGTCTTCCTGCTTAAAATGAACGACATCCATTGTATCCAGGATTTCCAATACGGCTTCGCCTGTCGGTCGAAAGCTCTTTCTGCTGCCTCCCATTAAATCCAGCGGTTCATCTTCATTCTCCATATTTTTGCGTATAAGAAATTCGAAAACACTGTAGACCATCACGCTTAACATCATGACATAGGCGAAAGCTTCCACACGTTTAGGTTTTTCCAGGAAAACTCTGCCGACAAAATAAGGATTTTTCAAAAATCGGAATCGGTTCTCAACGGTCTGCTGCCCCTTGTAGGCTCTCAGCAATTCTATGTCCGGCAGTTCCTGTTCGTTCATCTCATTTGTTACCAGAATGAACGTCGATGCTTGTTGACGTAAACGTTCCAATTGCTCCTCGGATGGCGCGTGAATCGTCAATTGGATGGTATAGACGGTCACAGGCGATGGCGGTGTTTCGCCCTTTTTGGGCCTACCCCGTTTTTCCCGTTTCCCTGCCCGTTGTTCAGGGACAATAGTCCCCTCGATCGTATGAGAGCCTTTGTGATCTTTAATAAATTCCGACAACGCGTCCCGGGCGTCACGTTCACAGGCAAAATCCTTTTTCTCCAGTTTTTCTTTGTCCTTTTCCCATTTTTGCTGCTCTTTTTCAAGTTGAGCGTCGATACTTTTTTGTTTTCGGCCATCCAGTTTATTGGAATGAACGATCAGAAATCGATAGGCCTCCCCATCCAGTTTGGCCTTTGCCCGCGAAATCTGATAGATAGCAGCGTCTTTACCGTCTGCAAGTGTTCCGACCTTTTCCCATTCATCCTGTTCCCACGCCTTTTCTTTCAGGTCTCCGGCCAGTTTGAAGTTCTCCGGCAATCGGGACAGGAAACGTAGATCAGGTTCGTCGTCACGCTTTAATTCCTGTAAATTTTCCTTTGTCACAAAAGCACTGTCCGCAATAAAAATGGCATTTGCCAACGTTTCCGGGGAGAACCAGTTGGTCAGGGCCTTCAGGAAATGGGCATTCCATTTCTTGTCGTCCTGGTTGCCATCCAGGGTTTCGCCATAAAGGGGAATCCCTTCCGCGTTGGTGCCTATGCCGAATTTGATTTGCGGCAAATCATGCCGGTGATCCTTGGAATAGCCGCGTACAATCTGTAAACGATCGTCCTCTTCCTTGGGCTGCCCTGTATACACAAAAGACGTTGTATCATAATGCAGCCTGTCCAGACTCAAATTGGGTATGGCTTTTTGTATACCTTGGACCGCCTGGATATAAACCTTTTCAGGATCCGCTGCATAAAGGGCATCCAGTGCCCTTCCCAGTGCATCGTCATTAAAATCATCGGCTTTTCTTTCCGAACCGAAT
>NZ_BMNQ01000109.1 GCF_014646635.1 Lentibacillus kapialis | reverse complement strand
TTTGGCATGATTTGGATTGGTACCTTAATTATACCAAAAGCCAGTGTTCATGCGGGTTTTTTTACGTTTTTTTATCCATTTTCATGGCGCTTTTTTATTGATTTATCAGGGTGCGAAACTCGAGTAATAAATTGGTGTTGAATTAAATATTCTGAGCTTTAAACTTTATACAACAATCGGGCCAGATTGTTTAGTAACGTCTTTAAAGAAGAATTAGATTTCTAAGCTAATTTTTAAGAAGACTGTGAATTTATGTACTTAAAGTAACGGTCAGGTAGTTTAAAAAGAGCTAAGCAAACACTAAAACTTTTAATAATTTGGAAAAAAATTTGGAGTTTTATGTTAATATCAAAGTGTAACAGGTGCCTTACAATAAAGATAAAGGTGGAAGGGATATGGAAACATTTAATTTATCAACTCGTTGGAATTTGGATAATCTTCAATGTGGTCGGGACCTGGAAAGATTTAAAACTCATTTAAGTAGTATTAGTGATAAGTTGACAGAAATCGAGGAGTGTTCAAAATCACATGTCTTATATGAAAACGCACTAATAACAATTTCTCAGTTAATTAAACAGATTGAATCAGCTGAATCTTTTTATTACTGTTTAACCACAGAAGATATAGAACCATCTCATTTAACCTCATTAAATGGAACCATCTCAATCTTAAAATCCAAAGTTTATTCGATCATCTCCGATTTGAAAGAAAGACTAAATCATATGAATGAAACACAATTTGTTGACTGGGCAAACAATGTTAAACAGCAAAATTTTCTTGCTGAATTAGTAAGCGATGTAAAAAGGGTTACAAAACAAGACAAGGTCATTTCAAACTTTGTTAAAGAAACATTAAGTAGTCTTGAAGACCTTTATGTTCAAGTCAGAAACAATATAGAAGTAAAAATAGATCCTGTTAATGAACGGAATGAAATATCTTTTGCTGAAGCTATTAATTTATCCTTGTCACATCCAGACAAATCAAAAAGGCTTCGTGTTTTTAAGGAGCTAAACAAAGACCTTGAAACACAAGCAAATATCTTTGCTTCAATATATAATCACATGGTTGGACTAAGACTTAATGAGAATAAGATAAAAAAGATAGATTACCTTGACGAATCTTTAAAATTAAATGGCATATCCAGACAAACTCTTAATGCAATGTGGAATGCAGTAGAAACCAACATCCAAAGGCTTTCTAGTTATTTTAAAAAACCCGGGTCTGAAAAAATCTCCTGGCATGAATTGATGACATCATCTCAGAATGTTTCCCTTCAGATTACTTACTCACAAGCTGTTGATGAAATATCAAATTCACTTGTGAATATTGACAGTGATATGTGTGAATTTGTAAAAGAAGTAATTTCAAAACGATGGGTAGATGTTGAGCATCGTAAAACAAAACCACCTGGTGGGTTTTGTGCACCATTTATTCCAGAAGGTGAATCAAGAATTTCACTAAGTTTTGACAATAACATCGATAGTGCTAGACGGCTTGCGCACGAACTTGGTCATGCTTGGCATTTTAAACAAATGAAAGATATTCCTTCCTTACGATTTTCAGATGATACGTTTGAAATGACAATGGCGGAAACTTCTTCAATCTTTTTTGAAACTTCATTTATCGATTATAGTATTCAAAACACCAATGATATTTCAGCTAAAATATCAATTCTTGGGGAAAAGATTGAACGGAGTCTTAATTATTTGATGTCTATAAGAGGAGCATTTTTATTTGAAACTAAGTTTTATGAGTACAGGAAAAATGGCCAACTGGATTCCAAACAGATTGAAGAACTTTCGTTAACTTGTCAGGAAGAAGCGTATGGAAATAGTTTAAGTAATTATGAGCCTTTTGTATGGATTAAGTACGGACAGTTCTATCAATCTAATATTCCTTTTTATAATTATCCGTATTCTTTTGGTTTTTTATTAAGTATTGGACTTTTAGAAATAGCCAAAGTGGATAAACTATTCAAACAAAGGTTTCAAGGATTCCTTAGTGAAACCGGAAGCTTGCCACTCGAACAACTATTTAAAAAACATTTCCAAACAGATCTTTCACAACCGGATTTTTGGCAAAAATCAGTACAAAGATTAATACAAGATATAGAGCAGTATAACAAACTTGTGAATAATTGCACATAAACAAACGGGTCTTTACTTCAATAACACTCTTCAGCTAACGGGCGCTTATCCGGAATAAAAGAAAGTGCCCAATATACCATTGTAGGGCCATATTGTAGAAGATTATATTATTTAAATGAGGGTCACATATGAGTAAAAAATTGCAGTCCTTTGGATTTGTTTTATTGATTTCAGGTACAGTATTATTCGGTATAATGCACCTTGCTATTGCTTTATATATGCCTGATCGGGTATATACAGCTACACCGCCGAGTGCATTTGTGACTCGAGTTTCGCACCCCACATACCAAGGGATTCGGGGTGTTTATTAATGCCTGAAACCCTTGTATGACAGTGCTTTTGTCGAAATTCCATTTTCGCCCTCTAAGCGACATTATCGCCGTCAAATA
>NZ_BMNQ01000108.1 GCF_014646635.1 Lentibacillus kapialis | reverse complement strand
ACTTCCGCCTTTTAAATCGTGAATACCGGTATTATAGGTGTGTCCCTTGCGAACCGCAAAGTCATCAATGCCCAAAACCAGCTGATCACGCGCCATAGCATCCTGAATACACGTTGCCTGTGTGTTGTTACTTTGGACTGCAAGGCCACGTTTATAATATCTTTCAGCCGTTGCATAAGGTACAGCCTGAAAACTCGCCATCGCTTGGATAGTCGTACCAAGGCCCTGTTGTATCAGCTTTTCCTGGAAAGCTTGGGTATATTGTTTTTTGGGTTTAACGAAATCGTACTGCCAAACAAAATGCGCATCACAATCCATACATGTCATGTTGATAGATGGTACTAAAAGGATTGTTCGCCACTCCATAAGTGGCAAATGGCGGACTTGGCGCTTGTAGGGCGTTCCGTTTCGTTTGACATAAGGACTGCCGCAACAGGGACATACTTGAACAAATTGGACAGGTTCCACCTGGAAGTATACAACGTCTTCTCGGTCATCAAATGTCATATCGTTAACATGAATCTCTGGAATATTTAATAATTTATTGATATAGTGACAATACACTTGTAACACCTCGCTATTGTGCGTTTTGTTCTGTATTTCCACTATAGCAGGGTTACAGGTGTTTTTTCATTTATTTGGAATTACTACCATTAAATGTCAGCCTTAGATTTTAATGAAGAGCCATATTTAATTTAGTTAGAACCACCGGTTTGGATAATTTTTCTGAAGAAGATGCCAATAGTGTTGAAGAATTGTCGGAATCATATGAGTTGGCAAGAAGAGGAATAAGAAAATTGATGATGCACGACAAGAAATTAAAAAATACATCAACATGATTAAAAAAAATGGTCAACTGTTAAAAATTATTGGTCCTCGTAACCCTGATTTGGATGAGAAAATACCAAAAAACGTCCAAAATATGGAAGAATTACTTTTCTATAATGAGCGTTATCACGAATTAAAAGATGAAGGCGGTGATCATAATAAAGATGACGGTGAAGAAAATGAAGAAGAGCAGCAAGAAATTGATAACTATGATAAAGCTCTCAACCAATTAAAAGATAACCATTTGAATAAATTTAATAAGTTCAGATCGGCTCAATCAACCATAAATAGACTACTATTCGGTACGGGGCCTGCTGCTGGTTCTCCCGATAACTTTGGTCCATCCTCCGCTATGGATTACAATGAACAAATGAAGGACATCATCGGAGATATTAATTTTGAAGACTTCGACATCGGTGAAGAAGCTCGCGAAGAAATTGAAAAGATGGAAAACATGATATTGGATACGGATTTTTTTAATGACATTTACAACCGTACTGAAATATTAGATGAACAATTTTCGCCAAATCAAACCATGAGTAAAGATGATGCGCTAGATGGTGGATACGCTTCAAGAACTGTTGGTGAATTGGTGAATGGTTTCCATGAAATTATAGAAAATTACGTGGATTCTGCAACCAGTATCAAGAATACGTTAAGGCAAAGATATAATAGTTACCGGGATGGTGACGCCAATTTATTGCAAAGTCATTTAGATGATTATGATAATTCCAAAGAATTGATGGAGCAGGAAGACGGCTTAGAGGATATGGAGGATCAGGCTGATGAAGAATATTCTGATTTGTGGGAGCTAATAGAAGGTGCTGAAGATTTAGCTAAAGATCAAGCAAAATATGACCAACTAGAAGCCATTATTTCAGAATATGATGCAGTAAATGGGGGCGGTGATAATGATGATCCAGGAAGGACACAATTTATTAAAGATGCTTTCGATCGCTTCAGTGGATTCCTCACTTTTGTGAAAGAGTTTCCGGAATCATTCCGAAATCAGCTTTATATCAATGAATACATCATGGCGAACTATGGTACGAGTGAACCGTACAGTTTGGATCCTTCTTCGGGGTCCTACTTATATGAAAATAAACAAGCTCAATTTATCACCTATGGTTATACCACAGCCGGTGCCAATTATGCAGCATTTATCAGGGATATTGCGATGGCGTTGTTTGTTGTGAAATTAATAGATTTAGTTTTATTCCAAGGAGGTTTTGCTGGTCCACTAGGTTTTTTACGTGCATTAGGTCAAGCTTTTATTTATACGGCAAATGGAATCAAACAACTGACAGGATCGAATAAATTTCGTTGGCAGCCTTTGAAAATATCAAGACTACTTGATATGACAATGCCACTATTTCTTCGCATGTTCATAATTATGAGGTCAACTGCTGGAGAAGGTTATAATAACAAAAAAATTCGGCGTCTGCAGGCGGCCATCACTCTGGATAAAGAAGTTTCCTTGGATGAAAATCCGTCATATATAAAAGGGAAGGTCAAAGGCAATGTTGACCTGCTATTTATTCCAGCACTTACAAATCTCATTCCAAATCAAAATGGAAGTCTGTCAGGAAAAACTTATACAATTGAAAAGACAAAGGTCTATTCCTACTAATCAGGGAGGAATACAAAAGTGAAAAAAATGCTCATTATTTTACTTGCTGGTATTTTTATTGCCGGATGCAGTACCAATGAGGAAGAAGGTAATAGTGATGGAAAAGAAAATGGAGATAATCAAGTTGAAGAAGAAAGTGGGCAATCGGATGGTGGAGAAGAACAAGAGGATGTTTACCAGATTGGGGAAACAGCCAATACAACTATATAAATGGAAATAAATATTTACACCTTATTGCACAAACGGTGTACTATAACTTCAGGTGTCCTGCTGACTTCTAAAATAAAGGATTGAACAGCTTTTCTTATTTCATCGACGGATTGATAGAACACATTGTAGATTACTGATTTTTTCAACCATCCCCATAATCCTTCAATCAAATTGAAATCTGGGCTGTAGGGTGGAA
>NZ_BMNQ01000107.1 GCF_014646635.1 Lentibacillus kapialis | reverse complement strand
TGTAAATGTCAACGATAATATGTACAGTTTTGACTGTTTAAGAATGTACAGTTTTGTTCATGGTACATAACCGAATTTTTATTCCATTTACCTATAATTTACCGTATATTGATCACCTTCCCGTAAATCAAATCTTGCATGTTCCATAATAACGTACCACTTACTGGATAATTCCAATCGGCAAGGAATGGCCTTGTTTCCAATGTATAATTCAAAGCATTCTCCACAGTGTAGATCATATTCATATTCCTCCCCTCTCAAGTCAACAACCCATCGTTCTTGGGTAAAATCATAACGCATCACAGCCTTGCTCATTGTTGTCTCTCCTATCCTTGTGTTATCTATTTTCCTTTATTTTCGGTAAACATCCCCCTACCCTCCTTTGGGTCGGTAGAGGCCATGTATTCATTAAAACGGCATAATTCCAAGTTGAAGTTCCAGATCAGTTTTTTCCTTTTCTAACGATGATTTTTCCTTTTTTAGTCTAGTTATTTCCTCCAATAATCTATTGATTTTTGTTTGGTCATCAATCCCTTCTTCGTACGCAGTATCTTTGCGTCCCCACCACTCTGTAAACTCCCAAACATCATCTTCAGTGACTTGGCTGCCAATATGTTTGGTGCTTTTCCTATTCATCCATTCCTGGACCAAGTTCTCATTACATTTAAGCTCGTATGAATGAAAAAACTTAGTTGCTTCTTTTGCTGTAAATGAACGCATTATTGCTGTCTCCTTTTGTTATTATTTCTCTTTTACGAAATGATCTTTTAAACGGTAAGAGTCTCCGGTTATGTTGATCACTGTGGCATGGTGGAGAACCCGGTCTAAGATGGCGTTGGCTATTTTAGTGTCCTGAAATATATCTCCCCATGTTTTAAAATTTGCGTTTGTTGTTAAAATGGTACTTTTCTTCTCATATCTCATATCAATGAGTTGGAAAAACAACTTGGCTTCTTCTGCATCGATTGGAAGGTAACCGATCTCATCAATAATAAGCAATTTATATTTTGAATAATGTTTTAGCCTGGTTTCCAGGCGATTTTCAAGTTTTGCCTTCTTAAGGTTTATAACTAAGTCATGACACTTAATGAAATACGTGCTCGTCCTTTTTTTGGCTGCTGCGATTCCAATAGATGTGGCTAAATGCGTTTTACCAACGCCACTTGGTCCCAAGAAAACAATGTTTTCCTGCAGCTCAATAAAGCGTAATGTTGTAAAATCTAATATTTGCTGTTTGTTAATAGTCGGTTGAAAATCAAAATCGAAATCTTTGATTTCTTTCAAATGCGGGAACGCCCCGACTTTAACCATGGATCTCACCATATTAATTTCTTTCATATCAATTTCATAGTCTGTTAGTTTTACTAATGCCTCTGTGAAAGACAGCTGATTGTTTGTCATAAAATCAATCGTTTCATCAAGATGCGCCATCATTTGTTTTAACTTCAGATACTCCAAATTTTTAACCAGCTTTGTGTAACTGCTATTCACTTTTATACACCTCATTTATCGCTTCTAAATTTTTCTCAGCCAGTTCCTCAATCTCAATATCCGGTGTATGTGGCAGCCCTCTGGATAACGCCTCTGTATAATGTTCTGGCTTATAATTGAGCTTTGATTGATTAATAGGATGTTGAACAATTAATTCCGTGTTATAATAAACATAAATATGGTTATCATATATTTGTAATCCTACAGTCTTCCCAATGTATCCAGCAGGTACTGAATACTGGTTAGATTTGTAGACGACCATATTCGAAGGGTTTACCTTCACAAGTGTATGATCAATTTTATAGTGATCTCTTATTCTTTCATTTGGTAGTGGGGATAAGAGATCCTTTTCTTGTTTAAACGCCAGTATAGGTATCTTTCCCGACCCTTGATTATAACTATTATTGATTCGGTTACAAAGCTTTTGTACATATTGATGAAGCTCTTCATAATCGAACTTTCCCTGATAAGCGTGGAGTTCATCAATGAATTTCATAGGAGCTTCTACCTTGCCTTTTGTTTGCGCTCTCCCAGCTATACAAGGCCTTACTTCAAACCCCATATCTTTTGCGAATTGATAAAAACGTTCATTCACCTTTCCTTGTTTATATTCTGTTCGGGGATCGTCCATGACGGTTTTCATATTATCTGTCACCATTGTTTTAGGAATCCCTCCAATCGCTTCGAAACTCTCTGTTAGGAAAGATAATAATACACTTTGTGATTTTGAAATGGATATGTGAAATGTTCGAAACCTTGAAAAACAAAGTAAGACTACGCAAACATTCACATATATTATTTCGCCATCTTTCGTGATGTATCGAACATTCTCTTTCCAATCCAGTTGTGCTTGTTCACCTGGAGGCGTTTCAAAACGAACCACCTCATGGATTGCACGCTTTCGCTTTCCTGAGTCAAAATAACGTTGGAATTCTTGTTTCTTTGATATGTAAGCCCTAAAAGTGGATGGTGCACAACGTAATCCGTGATTATCTTTTAGGTACTGCCATAACACGCGCTTATAATAAAATATTTGTTGAGATTCCTCGGATAGAAGTAACGATATGACTTCACCATAATCATCTATTTTTGATTTGCGTTCTCGAGATACCTTTGGTTTATAACCCTTAAGATATTTATCTATCGTTCTCCGATCCACCCCCATATCCCGTGCTAATTTACTTTTGTTGATTTTCATCTTTGCACTCTCCGATAACATTTTTAATTTTGGTAAATCTTTAAGACTATTAATCTCTATATCTGTATTTACACTCACTTGGATGTGCACAATATCACCTCAGGAATATTATGCAGTTAATCATCCAAACTGTACATTTTTAAACAATCATTTCTGTACATTCTTAGAGTAGCATTTATA
>NZ_BMNQ01000106.1 GCF_014646635.1 Lentibacillus kapialis | reverse complement strand
AAGCTATCTTTCGATATACTTTGAGACATGGTAGGGTTTCTCCTCTCTTTTTTTCTGTCCAATTTTGAGGATACCCTACCTCTTTTTTTGTCTCAAAGAATCTACACAAACTATTTTACGTCATCTTCGCGCCATTTGCTATTGATACCCCATTAATCACTAATACAATGATTCCTGAAATGATATTGAATATATGTATTTTTATCATTGGACTTTCCCCCCTTTTCGATGAAGTTTAGTTCAACTAAATGGCCCAATTCTGCAATACAGGGCGCAAGTCTTTGTTACAGAATAGCGCCCTTTTATGGAAGAATTTTCAATCGTTTTCAAGAAAATGCCCCGTTAGGTACACCGATGGGAGTAACCTAGAGATGAGTTGTAAGAAAGCTTAAAATACAATCACATTTTTTGTTTGCAAACTGTTTTTTCGTGTTATAATAAACATAGAGATAAGAAAAAAGCATAAACTGATAAAGACCGAAGATACGCTAATATCTCCGGTCAGCAATGAATCGCTACCCTTCAAGAGGGGTCAGCGCGAACAAGGAATAGACCTCACCCGGCTGCTAAACTCAGGGAGGTCTATTTTTTCTGGTCTGTAATCGTTACAACGAGTGTTGCGAAAGCGATCATTAGAACCAGTGTCTCAAAAACAGACATGGGCAACACCCCCTTCCGTTATAGCGTATCGTATGACACTACAACCGACAGGAATGCGCCGACTTCCCTAGAGGAAAATGCGATTATTGCATATTTCTATTATACCACTTGCCCAAGAAGTTTAAAGAAATTTTTAAACTTTCCTTTAGCAACTATTTGACTAATAAAATCTCATTTCCTCTATGCCGGTGCTGATACTTGGTCATTATATGCAGAGTATTCTTTATTAAAGATAAGCACCCTTTAAGAGGTTGTTCAAAAAGTCCGGTAAAAATGACACTTCGAATTTCTTCGTTGGCTTGTTTCTCCGCTCCTTGGAAAAGAACACCACTTTTCCTACGTGCGATGCAGATTCATGGAAGCATTACTTATGCTCATGTATTTAAAAGCATACATTCCGCTGCTCGAAACTGCGCCGCCTCGAACTTCTTGGTCCTTTTTATCCTCCTTTTTGAACACGCACTTTAAAGGAATAATTTTTAAGAACGCTTAAGTTTTTTTAAAACATTTAACCTTCTGAAGTTAAGATGTCCTTTATTTCGCATGTGATTACTTTTTTCTTTATCCAATAAGCTTCCCCATATAACAATATATGTCGTTACATATTTAAATGTATAACGATGAACAATTCATTAGAGAAAACGCTATATGGTAAGGCTTTAGCAACTTTTCGGTGTTTTTTCGTTATACATTCCGGGAACGCAGGTTGCAAAGGTTTTTTTGTCCTTTTTAGAAAAGGTAGTTGAACGCTACCCGAATGAAAAGATTCTCATGATCCTGGATAATGCAAAAATCCACCATGCCAAACGGATTAAACCGTTTTTAAAAGAACACTCTGAACAATTGGCGTTACTGTTCCTCCCACCCTACAGCCCGGATTTCAATTTGATTGGAGGATTATGGGGATGGTTGAAAAAATCAGTAATCTACAAGGTGTTCTATCAAGCCGTCGATGAAATAAGTTCAATCCTTTATTTCAGAAGTCAGCAGAACACCTGACGTTATAGTACACCGTTTGTGCAAGAAGATGTAAATATTTAATTCCATTTATATAGTTAATTTTCTGAAATAAACACTTCAATATATCTATCTTTAATCAATTTTTTCACATCGTTATTTCTTGTTACATAATTTACAAAACGTATTTTTGCCTTTTCTATAGCATTTTGCCCCTCTTCTACTTTTTCCATATTATCACTGTCACGAAATCCGATAGCTAATTTTTTAAATCCATCTTCAAGAGTGTTTTGACTGTCTTTGATACTAGCGGAAATCGTCTTTGGTGGTTCTAATTTTTCAATATTCGTTTTAGCATTATCCATTCTTTTTGCTATATTTTTAATATTTCCATCATTCATTAATTTTACTATATCAGCACCCTTATTCATTTCCTCAAAAATTGAGTTCAAATATTTTGCTTCTTTCCTATCAGCCATATTATCTTCGGAACTATTAGATGTGTCGCATCCGGAAAATAAAATTCCACAAACAATCAAAAATACTATTGCTGAAATCAAATGTTTTTTAGTCACAGTAACATCTCCTTTTCCTAATGGGATAGGGAATCTCTTCTTTATTACTTAAGTATTTCTTTAATAGGTATAGTGCGTCCGTTAGTTGATTTAGGGCATTCTTTTATTTCGTATTAAAATTGAAATCACGATTCCTGCAACTAAAGCACCTATTGCTCCAAAAGATGCTTGCACAAAGGACTGTGAAAGTAATAAAAAACCAATAAATGTTCTAATAGTTACACCTATAGGGATGGCCCAATTCAAAAATTTCATCCCCCTTTTTCGTACTTTTATTAGTGAAAAGCGCCCGGTTGGGGAAGAGAAAAACAGTATAAAGGATTCAAAAATTTCAATTAATTATGCTGACGCTTAGGTTTAAGAATCAAAGCCTCTCATAGCCTTTTATCCATTTAGTCTTTTTATGTGAAAAAATCGAGATACGACATCAGCCACAAATAGAACCCTAATATAATCCAAATCTTAGGATGATCTGGAGCAAAAATATCGAAACCCGATAAAATGAATCATTGCTAAACCAAGTATTAAAAGGACTGTATAAACTACAACATCAAATTTTTTATATGCATTACGTTGCTCCTTTTAAGTCCATAATAGCCCCTTGTATGCAATTTTCATTCCTGATTAACACCGTTTATTTAAACATTGTTTTTAGATGAAATTGTTACAGTCATTATGATTCCTATCACTAACTCAATAATAGCCAATCCTAATACATACAATCCAATTGATGGGAGCGATAAGATTCCTAAAACAATATGGAAAGCCATTGCAATATATAATCCTAGTGGTTTTTTTAGATAAATACTAAAAACTGCATAGAAAAGCACGGCTACCATAAGTCCAACAGCGACATAAGAAACCCAGTCAGTAAAAATCATTTCAACCCTCCCTATGCAATAAAATGGTTCACTTGTGTACAGCCAATTCCCAATCCTTTTTGGCAGGTGGTTTCACCTCTGTTAGCCATGTCTCTGAAGCATGTTTTGGCGGTATTGTCTCTTCTCCCTTTAAAAGACGTAAAATATATTCTTGCCAGTAGATCATATGTGATTTAGAATTTGCCAAATTGAATGCTGGTTAAGAACCACCTCACCTGCTTGCTCTATGCCTAATCCATCGAAAATCGTCAATGTGTTAACGTGAGCATTTTCTCCGTATAATCCTTTGGTTAAA
>NZ_BMNQ01000105.1 GCF_014646635.1 Lentibacillus kapialis | reverse complement strand
GATGTTCCTTTTTACCGTGTTTAAACATATGTAGCACCGCCCTGTGAAGAATTGTATAGTTACCTTTATTATAACGTAGTCGTGGTATATTTTGGACGCTTTTTTACCCTTTTTGGGGGCTAACCAAAGCATTAATTCTTTAGTTGAAAGCGTGTTATTAGAAATTGAAAAATTCGGTTTAAAGGAATCAACCATAGAAATTTATGGTCGGTATTTAAAGCGACTTTTATTGTATTTTCAAAAGAATAACGAATTATATTATTCCAAAGAAGTGCTTGAGAATTTTCTTGAACAAAAGATGAACGATTTTAAAAACGAGAAAATCACGCTACGTTATTATAATGCTCTTAAGCGTGGCGCATATCTTGTGAGAGAATATGCAGAAACAGGCTTTATCAAATGGGAAGTATATTCGGATAATCGTAAATTTAGGCCGAACATTTATTATACAAAATATATTGAAGCTGCATTATCTAGTTCAGGGTTAAAAACTGAATTCCAGTATAAAGTGAATTACGTTCTGAGAAAATTCTGTTGCTTTTTGGAAGAAATAGGTATATGCTCATTCGATCAGCTAACTCTCCAAACTGTGAAAGATTTTATCTTATCAGTACGAGAATCGAATTCTGGTAGCATGGATTACATTCTGTACTCGCTTAAATTATTGATTGGATACCTTTATAGCAATAATGTGATCAGTAAGTCGGTAAATTTAGATTATTACCGCATAAAAAATAAAAAACAAATGCTTGTATCAGCATACAGCCTTAAGGAAATCGAGCGAATTATTCATGTCATAGATCAAAATACAGCTATAGGGAAACGGGACTATGCTATTATCATGTTGGTCCTTAACACTGGATTGAGGGGAATAGATGTCCGAAGGTTAAAATTACAAGATATCGATTGGCACGAAAATACTGTAGAAATTTCCCAAAGCAAGACAAGTAAATTATTAAAACTGCCTTTGAAAGGCTGCGTATGTAATGCAATAGCAGACTATATTTTACACGCAAGATCTAAAACAGCTGTACAAAATGTCTTTGTTAGGAATGTAGCACCATTTGAAGCATTTGTTAATACCGCTGCATTAGATAGTATTATTGAACGCTACTGCTTAAAGGCAGGTATATCGAAAGAACACCTCCGTTCTTTCCATAGCATGAGACGTTCCGTCGGAACGTGGTTAGCAGAAAAAGAAGTATCGATTCATACGATTTCCCAAATACTTGGACACGCAGATATGAATTCTTCGAAACCTTATTTGTCTTTTAATCAAAAACAGATGAGTGCCTGTGCAATGTCATTTGTGGATGTCCCAATGTCGGGAAATGTGTTTATATGAACTTAAAAGAAATTCTATTTCAAGACCTTCAAGATATGCTGGATATTAAAGAAGCATTAGGTTTTAATAAAAACACATATAATGTATATCTGAAACACTTTATTCACTTTTGCGGAGAACATTATGGAGCTTCATCTTCCATAACAAAGGAAATGGTTTTAGAATGGATTCGAATCCGCCCTAGGGAAAACATAAATACTAGGAATAGACGCGTTATTGCATTACGTCATTTTACAGAATATCAAGCAGCTATTGGTAGACAGACGTTCATACCAACCTCTTACTACAATTTACCCTCGCAACCCTTTAAGCCTTATCTTTTCACAGATCATGAGCTGTTCGTATTGTTCCATACAATAGACAGGATACCTCCTTATTGGGGGTCTCAGCAACGGGAATTCACTGTTCCGGTTCTATTCCGAATGATGTATTGCTGTGGTATGAGACCAAATGAACCATTAAAGTTAAAACACAAAGATGTATCTCTCGATACTGGAGAGATTTATATCAGACAATCAAAACGTTGCAAGGACAGGCATATCTATATGTCAAATGACCTTTTAGTACTTTCCAGAAAATATGACGAGTATATGGGTAATCGGGAATATTTTTTCCAAAGACCTCAGGGAGGTCCATATTCAACGCACTGGATGACAAACCAATTTAAAATTTGCTTGCGCAATAGTAATCTTGATTTTGGTATAGCTAGGCCAAGACCTTATGATTTAAGGCATAATTTTGCTACCCGAAGGATGGCTACATGGTTGGAAGCAAAGAAGGATATTATGGCGCTGCTTCCTTATCTAAGTGCTTATATGGGGCATTCAGAATTTCATTACACCCTATATTATATTCATCTTCTTCCCGAAAGGCTGATTCATAATTCTGGAATTCAGTGGGAGAATTTTTCTGATATTTATCCGGGGGTTACCAAATGAAAAGAGTAAAGGACCCAAAACTATTTCTTTCAATTAAAACATTTTTAACACTCTATTTACCTGAAATACGAGCAAAAAGTAGAAATACCATCAAGTCATACCGGGATACATTAAATTTATTCTTTCATTTTTTAAAATCAAGAAAGAACTTGCCACTTCATTTGGTAACTACTGAAGATTTTTCACCGTTAGCTGTAAAGGAATTTCTAGATTGGTTAATTGATGAAAGACATTGTAGTTCTTCGACTAGAAACCAACGTCTTTCATGTATTAGGACATTCTATGGATATTTAGCAGAGGAAAACATGGAACTGGTTGATAACTATTCTAAAATACAAAAGATAAAACAAACACCTGTACCAGACAGAACTTTAGACGTTATTTTGACTATCGATGATATCCGACTTATATTGAAGCAACCAAATGCCGAAAGCAAAATGGGATTGCGGGATCAATTTTATATGGCTTTGCTTTATGATACAGGATGCAGGAATAGCGAAATTCTGAATCTCCGCCTAAAAGATATTTATATCAATTCAAAAGGTGAAGGCTCGATTCATGTAATTGGAAAAGGGAATAAATTTCGTGCTACACCGATTTCTGGACATGTACTAGACTTATTTAATAAGTATGTTGCGGTGTTCCATCCACAACTGAATAAAACACAGTATTTATTTTATACAGTTAGAAAAGGAATCGTTAATAGAATGTCCAATGACAATGTTTCACGTTTTATTAAGAAATATGAAATGTCAGCTAAAGCAATTAATCCCAACCTTCCAAGTCTGCATCCGCATCTTTTTCGACATGCTCGAGCCATGCATCTTTATCAAGCTGGTATGCCACTAGCGTTAGTTAGCGAATGGCTTGGACACGCACAATTAGAAACAACGTTAATATATGCGAATGCGGATATTACCTTGAAACAGAAAGCTATAGAAAAGGTAGTTAATTCTAATAACTCCGTTTTCAATGAGGAACCTTTCAAATTTGAAAATGATGAAGACGTGATTAAAAAACTGTATGGTTTGGCTGAATAATTATTCCGATAAAAATCAAAGTGATGCAGGAACATATGACTTATTTGTATGAACTGACGTTCCTGCATCCAAAATAATCGTGATAATTTTTTTATCGGTATAATCTACGATATCCGGATATCCAAATATCGTAGACGGCTATCCCGGCTACAACGGCCTGCCTGATGTTGTCCTGGTCGGGTGCTGGGCGCATGCGCGCCGTAAATTTACAGAAGCGCTGCAGGCATTGCCTGAATCTGCACCCACCACGGCTGT
>NZ_BMNQ01000104.1 GCF_014646635.1 Lentibacillus kapialis | reverse complement strand
GCATGACCACTTTTTTGATAACCGTCCATACTTTCACCTCATGATTTAGTATGGACAAAAAAGATAGGGCTAAAAGCTGATACCGTCTAAAGACGGTGGAGTTAGACCACGCATTTGTAAGTTAAATCAGCGTATCAGCTGAGGTTATAAAGTCTAAACGAAAGTAATATATTTGTTTCTTTCCGCTTAAATATTTAACTCAGATTTATTCCAATGTCCCTGTGACTGTGCCCTTTTTAATATTCGATGCATTCTCTTCTTTCCAATCATTGTAGACCTTCTGAAAACGTTTTTCTTCGGAATCTGTGAATCCTTCAAATACGACATCATCTATATTTTCTTCATTAAAATAGAAAACATTGTCGGGATCCAGGCCTTGCGGATAAAAACATCCTGAGTAATCAAACATTTTTCTTTCCCCATCTGTCTCCAGAAGTGGTCCTCGGTTCAAGATCATAAGTTTGCTCGTTCCTTCTTTTAAATACACAATCGAACCAATGGGTAACATGTAGATTCTCCTCTCCATATTCTAATTCTCGTTTCTGTCTTATTCGGCGTTAGCTTACTTATTTTTATCCCCTTTAAATTTCACTGTAGTATGGCCTACCGCCACTGCTATACTGCTAGCAAATAGCACGAGAAACAAAAATAACATTGTAAAGCATAAAATCAAGACATTCGGAAATTCAATGAATGCTACAAAGAGCATTACAGTAAATATCAAAAAAAATAAGTACATACCTAAAACCAGGGAAAAATGCTTGAACGGCTTTGGCCTAACCCATAAACGATCCTTTGATAGTCGTTCAAGCCTGACCACTTGATAGAGATTCTTCTTATTTAAATGGTTAATATAAAAACGTATTAAAAACATGAGTATAACCGCAATTATAACAATAATCGAATTAACGAATGGGGAACTTTGAATATCAAAGTAATCTGTCAATGGTCTTAGAAGATTAGCTATCAAAACAGCAATACCACCACTAAGTAATCCTAGACCTCCTGTATTATTTGCCTGTTTCACTTCAGGTGTCTTTAATTTTTCCACGATTTCTTGATCTTCTACCTTAAAAACGGGATTCGGGAACATCCAGAAGAAAAATGGGAATAACATTAGCCAAATGGACCTTCCCAAATCCAGGATATAAGATTGATTATCAATGACCAGGATTCGATACCTTATATTTTTATATACACCATATACCTTACAGTTCATTGGATTGTCATCCTTCCTCCTCATCTCATCCAATTTCTCTCAGCATTCTTGTACGACTCACATTAATCCTACTAAATGGCTACTAACTAAATGGATTGATGGCATCAAGACCACTGCTGAGCGCTTCACCGGCGTCTTCCGCAAGATTAGTTGCGGTTTCTGTAACTGTTTTGAAGCCTTCATCTATTTGTTGACCTGCCCAATCTAAGCCATCTTGGATGCCCAATATATTATTATCATATAGATAATTGAAACCCATCGTTGCACCAACGCCGACAGCCGCACCGGCTGCAGCAATACCTATTGCAGCCCACCCTACCGGATTAGATCCAAGCACAGCTGCTGCTGCTACAGTTAATCCTGCTGTGGTTCCCGTAGTCGCTCCAACACCTATTCCTGTCGCTACAACGTTATGTGTGGTTGCCTCTCCCCATTAGCAGTAGCCAGAGGTGAAGGGATATTTCGGAAAGTGATGAAGCAGTACAAGAAGGTTAATCTTCTTATTTTGGACGAGTGGCTCCTGACACCTTTAAAAGGAAATGAAGCACGTGATTTATTGGAAATCATTGAAGCAAGACATCGAACAGGTTCAACTATCTTTTGTTCCCAATTTGATCCAAGAGGATGGCATGAAAAGATAGGAGAAGATACCTTGGCGGATGCCATATTGGACCGTATCGTACATGATTCGTATCATATTCTGATTGATGGAAAGGTGTCTATGAGGGAAAGACATGGATTAAAAGAATAAGCCGTTCACTGTTTTTGGAAGCAGAGATTGAAGCAAGTTAATCATTTAAATTGGGAATGGCTACCGCGCTTATGCTTGCTTCCTTCTAATTCGCGTTAAGCTTGCTTCGCAAGCACACGCTCATTACGAAGCTACGCCCTCCAGTTTTAAAAGACGAAAGAATGGGCCATGTGCATTTTGTTTCTATCAATCTATAAAATTGAAAAAGGTGAATACGATATGATCGATTATATGACAATTTCAGAAACAGCTCAACTACTTCATTCCTACGAAATAGAATGTGATGAAAGTGATGTGAGACAGTGGATAACTGAAGGGAAAATTAAAGCATCAAAAGATGGTAATAACTATTTGGTAGATGAGCCAGACGTTCTGGATTTTTTAGAGGATCTTAGTAAGGTTGGATCAGCCTATGAGAAAGGAATTGATGATCAAACAAAAATCGCACGACTGGAAAAAGAAATAAAAGAGTTACACAAAGAAGTAGAACAACTGGAGTGTGAAAAGTTGAATCTTGAACTAAAATTGGGTATCTTACCATTTTAGTTTTAAATTCCCCATCATCCGATGGGGAATTTAAACAAGGTGCTGGCTCACTTTTGTCATAAATGGTTCAATTCAATGGCAATATTCACACCCCTCTTCCCCGCCATAAGCTGTTATCTATAAAAAGATTATCCACTATCAAATCAAACAAGAATTAATATAGCTCATAATTTCATTACGCTTCCCTAAAACAAATTTGTATTCACTGCCGTCTTCTGTTGCAACAATTAGCGCATTTGAAATCAGACCCAAAGATTTTGCTTTCTTTACATCTGAAATACTATTCATTGACAATTCCAATTCCTTTTTCTGAATATTGATGGTATGCGGTTTAAAATACAACCTATCATTTGTCACCTTTAATTTCCCACCAACTGACTCGAGTCCGCGCTTAAGATTTGCCCCGATATCATACTGAATGTGTTCACTACTTTTTAACTCCATTGGAAGCCTCCTCAGCTGATCTTCACACGTTTATTAAGTACTATTCAGTTTTCTTGATCAGTTAACTCAACATTATATTCGTCTGCAAATTCATTGAACTTTTTGTCTGCTTTTTTCCGAATTTCTGTGGCTTCCCCCAATTTACCTTCAAATTGCTGCATTAAGTTTTGAACTTCTGGATCGTTTTCTGACTTTTCCATTGCGATCTCTAATGCTTGCAGCCTGGAATCAAATGCATCTGACCATATCTTAAATTGTTCTACACGCATTTTGTTTAATTTCTTCACAACGTCTGTCTCAGGCTTCTGATTTAATATATATTGAGTAACTTCGTCAACAAGTGGTTTCACTTCATTTTTTTCGAGATTATATGTATCCTCAAGTGTTGTTGCTTGTGCAGATTGAACTAATAACTGATCTATTTCCTGTAGTTTTGGGTTAACTTTTTCTAAATAGCTGTTATGATATTCAACTAATTCATCTGTCTCTGGAGAACTACAAGCCACAAGAGCTATTATCACACTTAAAATACAAATAACAAAAAGCTTTTTCATTTCCCTTGTCCTCCTGGTTCAATTATATTCATTAAATTTATTAATTTTATACTGTGGTTAGCCCCCAAAAACGGGGGAATTTCATAAATCAATAAAAAAATCATAAGCGTCTATTTTCCGAGAAAATGTTGCTTCATAACCTGAAGTTTTCTAAAAATACGCTGTTCGGACGAAAATAAG
>NZ_BMNQ01000103.1 GCF_014646635.1 Lentibacillus kapialis | reverse complement strand
ATTCGGTTCGGAAAGAAAAGCCGATGATTTTAATGACGATGCACTGGGAAGGGCACTGGATGCCCTTTATGCAGCGGATCCTGAAAAGGTTTATATCCAGGCGGTCCAAGGTATACAAAAAGCCATCAGGGATTATCTGATAATTTACCACAAAAAGCGACAGGGCCCAAAATCGAATTCATTTAAAATATTAAGTGGATTGATGTAACCCTTTAATAAAATGAAAGGAGGCGACACCATGAAAATACTTAGAAACAAAAAACGTTTTTTCGCGGGAATTGCAGCCTTTTTATTAATTATGCTAAATTTATTTCCCGCAGTTGCTGCTGCAAGTGCAATTAGTCCAATGAAACCCGGTACTCCAATGGAACCGGGAATTCCAATGACGCCAGGAATCCCAATGGATCCTGGCAATCCAATGCAACCGGGAACACCGATGACACCAGGAATTCCAATGGAGCCCGGTACTCCAATGACACCTGGGGATTCAGTTGAATCAGGTGATAATGGTGGTTCAGATGACGGTAATAAAAATGGTAATGCTGATGGTTCTAGCGGAGACGGGGCGAATTCTGAAGGGTCTTCAGAAGATCCTTCCACTGGGGAATCAAACAATACTGGCGGTGGTCAATCAGATCAGGATAATGGTTCTGCAGAAAATAGTGGTCCGGATGGTTCGAATGAAGCCAAAAACGGTATAAGAACTAAAAATGAAAATAGTCCAGGAACCAATAATGGTAAAAATGTCGAAAACGCAATTGATACAGTTAAAGAAACTGGCATATACTACAGCTTTGGAACCAGAGCTGCCCCAGGCGGCCTTTCATGGGGAATGGGTTACCGAATCAGGCATGATGGAAGTAAACTTAAAATCAATGGGCCGCGTGATATAAGCGGTCGTTGGCAACGGAGTTTTGCTGGTAAAAAACTTAACAGCATAGGAGCAGGAAGAGTGAATAAGAAAATTGGCGGTGCTCTTGATTCAATGTATCATGATGAAAGAGGGATTAAGAGGCACGCAACCGTTTTCAATAAAAACACAAAAGACTTGAATGTACAAAAGAATATTAGAATATCGTCTTCAATTAAATCAGGATTGCAGAAAAATTATGGGAAAAATATACTTAAAACGTCAAACAATCTAAAAGGTGGTGGGCTGGTAGGTCACGCTTTAACTTTTGGCGGTAATATTGTTTCTTATGGCTGGGGGAAAAACGCTGCAGCAAATGGAGGACCAGGGTATGGCAGTACCGATTTTGCTGCTTCGATGATTACAGATGGTGCAATTGCTGGTGGTACAACAGCACTTAGCTCAGTCGCAGCTACGTGGCAGCATCCAGTGCCGCTGGATCAGTGGTACCAGGGCTTGGAACTGTAATCGGCGCAACTACAGGGTTGGTTATTGGCGGTTTAATGGCAACAGATACAGGAAAAAGAGTACGTAATTGGACTAAGAATAAAGTAAAAGCTGGTCTAAATTGGAGTGTTAAAAAAACTACTCAAGCTTGGGGTAAACTAAAAGATATCGGAAGTTCCATAGGTGAATTGTTCTAGTAATGTCCTTATTGCTTAAAAGAGGGGTGTTAGGGAAGTGAAGAATATATGAAAATAAAACCAGAGGAAACGGCAGCCGAACAGGCAGCGAGAAATGTATACATGAGTCCATTTATTCCTTGTTTAGTTGGTTTTGGAGCTGTCGTAATCCCTCATTGGTCTAGTACGTATGCTCTAATATGGGGATTAATACTTACATTATTGATCTTGAGGGTTTTTTTGGGGTATTTAAAACAAATGCACCGTGATTATAAATGGCATGCTTTAACAGGCGTTCTTGTTTATGATACAACTGCATTTTTTCTCTTTATTCCGTTTTGGCGCGTAGTAGGTGAACCATTATGGTTATTATTTGTATTAATTGGCATATATGTTTTATGTCTAATTCTTACACATTATTTTCGGTACGTTGTTGTGGAAGGTGTACTCTCAGCTAGGTGGAGAAAAACAAAATTTGGAAGGTTGTATTGGACTGCGGCCTTTCTGTTGGTTACCGGTACGGCAGGAGGCTCGTATGGTTTTGCAAGGACATTACAAGTTTTTCAGGGTTATAATACTGCGCTCTTTGTTATATCAGCCTGTCTGATTCCATTCGGTATCATTATTATCATTGGCTTCCATAGCTTATGGGTTCGCGTGGAAAATCCGGATTATGACCTTGAGAGTGAGGAAAATCCAAATTAATGTAAAAAAAGAGTGATGTTTATGATAAAAGAAAATTCAATATGGCATGGCATAGGTTTAGGAATCTTTTTATCTATTGTCGTCAGCACTCTGTTAGGATGGGCTGGTTTGGGGAATGATCCTCTTTCTTCTTTTATTTTGTATCTATTGTGCTACATTCCTGTAGGGTTACTGGTAGCTCATCTTAACCCATACCATCCATATACACTAGCAGCCATCTCAGGTGTTATTTTAACTGTTTTGAATCAGATAGTTACCATTTTTTATTTTTCACCAGGTATATTGGCATATCCGTTTATCCTTAGATCAGGAATATTATTTGGTATCATAGCTTGTCTAATTGGAGCAGCAATTTCGACAAATTTGTGGCGACTTGCAATAAAAGTGAAAGGATGATATAGATAATGCATATTAAAGAAGCATGGTCATTATATTTGGACCATTTTTTAAGTATTTTATTAATATGTTGTACCATTGTCTTCCCATTGCAAGTTGTATCGTTCACGTTTTCTTCTAGCAATTTCATACTGTTTGGACCAAGTTGGGGATCTGTTGTTTCGGGAACCATTCTTCAGATGTTTATTTTAAATATTATGCAGATACCGTTTATCTGTCTAGCTTCAAGAGTTTGCTTAAATGAGGAAATTAAGATTAAAAGAATTTACTATAGGTTTATAATGATGCTTGTTCCAGTTTGTATTATGAATGTTTACTACATCTTTTGTATATTGATTGGTACTGTTTTTCTTATTATCACAGGTATATTTATGTCAGTTTTAGCGTTTTTATTTCCGTATAATTATTGAGAATAAGAATGGAAAGAATATTTTTAAGAGAACTTATAAAGTTGGTCGTTCGGGTTTCGTTGATATAATAACTATTATGTTTATTTTTTTATGTTTGAACGTATTAGTTTGGAGTGTTTCCTCGAATATTATTCTATGGTTTAATCTTGATACTGGTTTTATCACCTTTCTAATAATACGTTTCGTTATAAATGGCTTTATCTTACCACTGATGGTTTTTGTTGTTACACTCAACTATTTTGACTGGCAAGAAGAGTCTGGAACAGATACACCGGGTTATATGGTAAGGGGGGATGACTTTGGAAATTAATCAGATTTTAGACGAAGATAATAACATTTTTAATTTGAAAAGAACCCCCGTTATCTTTACAGTCATTTTATCTATTATTACTTTAGGAGTTTATTTGCCTTATTGGTTTTTGACTCGTCGTAAAATTTTGAATAAATTTAATGCAGATGAAAGGATTTCTTTCATAACCCCAATGTGCTTTTTTATTTTAACAACTTTTATTGCTTTAACCATTATCCCAGTTAATTTATTATTTGATGGATGGATATAACTATTTGGATATTGTGGTATCATATCTTGGTATTACTATTACTCTGTATTTATCCTTTCAGGTAAAAACCATTTTAAAGGTTAAGGAGAATGCGGGGAAAATTTCTTCCCTTGCTACATTTTTATTTCATATTTGGTATTTACAGTATGGTTAGCCCCCAAAAAGGGTAAAAAAGTGTCCAAAATATACCAAGACTACGTTATAATAAAGGTAACTATACAATTCTTCACAGGGCGGTGCTACATATGTTTAAACACGGTAAAAAGGAACA
>NZ_BMNQ01000102.1 GCF_014646635.1 Lentibacillus kapialis | reverse complement strand
GAGTTGCGAGGAGTGCTGCTTCACCGAAAAACTTGCAACACGACGAGCACACTAGTGTTTTTCCGAAGCGACTGCTGACGTCAAAATGACATCTAATTTGTCAACCATAGATTTTGGTCAACAGCCTATTTTTTAGCATCAGAAAGTATATCCTGTGGAAAACAGAAAAAGGGAACGATCTGCAGCGCGGGATACTCGTTTCAAACGTTAATTTTCCTTTTTTGCATCAGGCCCTATTTTACCCGAATAGCAGAAGGAAGGATTTATTATACCTCTAAATACTGGGGCGAATGATGAGTTTTTCGAACATTTTTTGAATTTTGAAGCCAGACTACAGTTGTAATGGTAGTAATCTTTAAGAAAATAGTCTACTGAAACAATAAAAATCATGTTACAATATAAAGACATACTTAGGCTATCGTGAAAAGCTTATTTGCATTTCCGGGACCTTTTGGGGATGAGGTGCATAAAATGTCATTTCGTCAAACTATTGTAAGGTATTTCAGTAATCATGCTGAAACAAATGATGTACATACAGATCAGTCACTACAGACACACTATTATAAAACGACAGGTGAAAAAGCCCTGAAAATGCTTGAGGACTTGTTTCAAAGTAATTCCAAATATCATATTAACGCGGTTTCCAGAGACCGCGGAGAAATCAGCGCAACCATTATCAAGGGAAGAAAAGCGTTTATTGTCGCAACTGTTATAATGGTCAGGCCATTCAGAACAGCGATTGATTTTTCGGTTACAACCGAATCAAGGTTCCCGATTGACTTTGGTTATAGTTACAGACTGATTCAGCAGTTGTATATATATATGGATGAGGAACTGCCGCCGGTAGATTATAAACAGCAGTAATAATGAATGGGGTTGGGCAACATGAGATGTTCAAATTGCCAAAACAAAAGTACAAAAGTCTTGGATTCACGACCGATTGAAGAAGGTCAATCGATTCGCAGACGCAGGGAATGCGAGCGGTGCGGCTTTCGTTTCACAACATTCGAACGTATTGAAGAAGTGCCACTGATCATTGTTAAAAAAGACGGCACACGACAAGAATACAGCCGTGAAAAACTCATCAGGGGATTGATCAAAGCTTGCGAAAAAAGGCCTGTCCCGCTTGAGAAGATAGAAGGCATTGCGATCGATGTGGAAAAAGAACTCCGAGACACTGGGATTTCAGAAGTTGAAAGCAATGAAATAGGTGAAATGGTTATGGAGCGGCTTTCAGAGATTGATGAAGTTGCTTATGTCCGTTTTGCATCGGTTTATCGCCAATTTAAGGATATATCAGTATTTTTGGATGAATTAAAAGATTTAATTAACTCGGATAAAGAACAATCCGAATAAATCATTCGGTAAGTTAGATTAAAGAAAGGGATACATCATGCGAGATATCGGAAAGATTTTGCCGATTGAAGGCTACCGGGTTTCATTGAAGGGGAGTCTACCTTCTAGTTACACTAATTCGTTAACACACCTGTATCAGCCGCTGATTGGAATTCAAGCGGTGTCTTTGTATCTTACCCTGATTAATGAACTTGATTTTCAGGATGAAGAAACACCCCAGACACACCATACGTTGATGAATTACATGAATTTGCCGCTGGACGATATTTATCGAGCCAGACTGAAGCTGGAAGGAATTGGCCTTCTCAAAACTTATCAACTGGAATCCAAAGAGCAAACCACATATGCGTATGACATTCAGCGTCCGTTTGCACCTGCTGAATTTTTTATGGATGATATGCTCACGCAACTGTTGTATCACCATATCGGACAAGTGAAATTCACCATGCTACAGGAACACTTTTGCGTTCAATGCGATCAGAAAGGGACGGAGATTACCGCTTCATTCAGTGACGTTTTTCAGACTTTCCAGCCGGGAACATCAGGGGTCATCAACTCTGAAGAAAATCAGACTGTGGAGGAAAACATTCCATCAATTGATTTCTCGTGGATGGAACAAATGCTTCGGGCACGCATGATTCCGGTCAAGAGAGTACTGACTGCGGCTAATAAAACATTGATGTCACAAATGATGACACTATATGATCTGGCTGAATTTGAAGTTGAAAAGGCTGTGCTATGGGCTTTAACGGATGAGAATACACTTGCCCCCAAGGAATTCAAAGAGGCCTGTCATGATCTTTTTCAGTCCAAACATCAACAGACATCAATCAGGTTGACCAATAAACCCGATAGCGGAACTACTATGGAATATGAACCGACAACGAAAGAAGAACAACTGATTCAAAAACTCGAAAATATCTCTCCCAAAAACCTGCTTGAGGATTTATCGAGTGGTGGCCAGGCATCCGGCCAGGATTTAAAAATGATTCGGGAGGTCATGACGACTCAGGGTCTGCCCTCACCGGTTATGAACGTGCTGATTCACTATGTCCTGTTGCAAACCGATATGAAGTTATCAAAAGCGTATATGGAAACAATCGCCAGCCACTGGTCGCGAGCTAATCTGAAGTCGGCAAGTGAAGCAATGGCATTTGCTAAAAAACAAAAGGCACAGTATCAGCAACGGAAAAACAAATCTAAAAACTACCGGAAACCGGCATCAAAGGAGATTATCCCGGATTGGTTTAAAGAACGGAAACAGAAACAGGAAACAGTCGGCGGTGTTGCACATCAGCATGGCAATGCCGATAAGGAATGGGAAGAAACTGAAGCACTTCTCAAAAAGTATTCCAAAAAGTAGAATAGTCATTTTTAAGGATGGTATAAATGAAGCCGGTACAATCCGAATTAAAAAAGTGGATGCAGCAAAATGCAAACTTCAAGGAAAATTATTTAAAGGTAAGGGAAGAAGTTTTGAATGATCCTGAAATCAGTGAGTTTCTTTCATTGTATCCGCAGCTTTCACAGGAAGAAATTGATAAAAATCTGATTAAGCTTTATGAATATAAATCCCAATCCAAGCAATGTGATCGATGTGAGTCACTTGGTAGCTGCATTAATATGATTCAAGGCTATTCGCCAATTCTGCGCGCCGAAAATGATGCCATTCAGCTGGTTTATGAAAAATGTCATAAACTTGTAGATGCTGAGAGACAACGAGAACAGCATAAGCTGATTCAAAGTCTATATATGCCGAAAGATATATTAAACGCCACGATCGACGATATTGATCATGATAAACAAAGAGGAGTCGGCATCCGTGAACTGCTTCTTTTCCTGGAAAATGCCCGCACTGAACTGCCTGCAAGGGGGATTTACTTTCACGGACCTTTTGGTGTCGGAAAAACATATTTGCTTGGTGCGCTTGCCAATGCCTTAAAAGATTATCATATATCATCGATGCTTATCTATATGCCCGAATTTGTACGTGAAATGAAAAGTTCCATAAAAGACGACTCCATTAATGAAAAAATGAATTATTTCAAAACCACAGACGTACTGATGCTTGATGATATTGGCGCGGAGACACAGTCAGCCTGGTTCAGGGATGAAATTCTTGGATCTATTTTACAGTACCGCATGATGGAAAAGCTGCCGGTATTTTTTACGTCCAATTACAGTCTCGAGCAACTGGAAGAACAGCTTGCCATTACAAATCGCGGCGGAAGTGAAACGGTCAAAGCAGGCCGAATCACCGAACGGATCAAACAAGTCAGCAAGGAAGTCCAGTTGTACGGTGAAAATCGCCGCGATTCATAACGGCATATGTTTAATGCAGTATTATACTTTAGTTAAGAGGTGTTGTACCTGCTGGGTATGACACCTTTTTTGCTTGTAACGTCAGAAAATATAAATTATGGATGACCTTATAAGAAACGAACATGGCTACGCCTTCTCGTAGCCACCATCTACCATGAAAATGAATGTCTGCACCAACTATAGTATAGCTCGTTCATACATGGTGAATGATGTAA
>NZ_BMNQ01000101.1 GCF_014646635.1 Lentibacillus kapialis | reverse complement strand
CCTTATAAAGCGCTTTTCGGTCCGTCAGCTGATTGATCATGATGGCCGCAATACGGGTGCCTACCGACACATGACAAACGTCTTTTTTGACAGGGGATAGGTGATCAATCCGGTCGATCAGCCCCAGCTTTTCAATTAACTGCCGAATAACTGGCGCAGCCCCCACCCGACATACTTGAAAGTCGGGAATCTGTGGCATTGGCTTGTTCAATGGCATCACCTCATTAAACTACTTGTACCCTAACCATTCGATATGTCATGGGGGAAATCCTGCAAAAAAGATTTTTGGTTTTCAAATGGGGCGCGGAATGTGGGTTATAAGCGCTCCGATAATTGAAGATCCGCTTTAAATTTGGTTTATAATAAACAAAGTCATTCATCTCCGTCAAAACCCAGATGAACAGAATCCGCAATTTTTTCATAACCAATTTCTCTGTAAATTTTATTCGATGTCGGATTCATAATATCTGTATACAGTACGCAAAAGTCATAGTCTTTGAGTAGTTCCCTTGATATAGCTGCTACAAGCGACCTGGCATATCCTTTCCTTCGTTCTTCCTTTGGCGTAAAAACCAAACTAACAGTTACACCATTCTTTGTAGGACGTGACTTCTTCATCATAGATACAATTTTTCCTTTATCCTCCCAAACAAAAACCTCTCGTTGCTTTAGAAACATCGCAACACGTTCTTGCACGTGTTCAATTGGCGAAATAGGCATTCCAGCATCACTTTCAAATAAGTTGAACCACTTCTCAATAAGTGAAGAATCACTCTCTTTTGCATAGCTCCAAGTACCGGAACTGTGATCAAGTATTTCATATACCTTATTTAATCGATAGACCCCTTGATCCATAAGTAGTCGATGGGTCATACCTGATTTATTTTCCCATTTCGGCACGACTTTGTATGCCCAAGGTTTCAAACTAATGATCGAATTAAAGTGAATTTCAAGTTCAACCATATTTTTTATGAATACATCCATTATTTCCTCTAAACGAGTTTCATCGGCAAAAATTAGATTTAATGGGTGCGGAGGTGTCATTTGGAATAGAGCCAATACCTTTCCATTCTCCTCAATTGTTGCCATAAATGGGTTTTCATACTTACCAGCTTTAATCGCTTGCAGTACTCCCAAAAAGAGACTGAATATATCTTCCTTTTCTAATAAAATTGGCTCTACCTTTCTTTCAAATTCTGTAGCGTTATCATAAACCTTAAATTTCATTTTCAATACCCCCCATTCCCACAGATAAAGTCTATAACAACGACCAAGATCCTTTCCGCAAAATCGCCCGAATTCACCAATATGGCGTGATTCGTTGTTCCAGAAAGGCGCCCGTTTGCTTAAGAGTGTCATAGGCTTCACCGATGTTCCAAGCAAGCCAGTAATTTAATAAGGCTCCGAATTTAATTGGTTGATGATTTGAGGTATTTCTTCCAAATCATCAACTATAAAATCGGCTTTCACATTACCCCATTGATCACCTTTTTTCCAAATAGTCTTCATTCCAATACTTTGTGCAGCCTTCACATCTTTTTCAGGATGATCTCCTACAAAAATACTTTCCTTGGCAGACACATCAAGCTTTTCTAATGCTGCTTTAAAAATCTTAGGATCAGGCTTTTTTATACCTTCCCACTCAGATATAAGAATAGTATCGGTGTATTTATTAATATCCAAAGCCTTAATATTGTCCATTTGGAACTGTCCTTTTCCATTCGTAATCATCCCGATTTGGATGTTATTTCTTTTTAATTCCTCTAACATACTAATAAGATTTGAGAAAGGCACACAATTCTCTTTAAAGTAACTGAGATAATCTTGAAGTAATTCTTCCCATGTAATTTCTTCAATGCCAAACTCATTAATTAACTGTTTATATACCTTGTCTTTCCAGACATATCCACGATTATCAAGTTCAATAAACCGTTTTATGTATTTATCTTTAGGAATATGGAGTAACCATTCACTTAATCGCTTGTACTGTTGTTCTATAAATATTTTTAATGACTCATCCCGATTTAATAAAGTACCGTCTAAATCAAATACAACTGCCTTAAGAATGATAATTCCTCCCTAAAGTCTGCTTGTAATACATAAGATTTACTACCCATATAACTGCTTTCCAGCATAGTGACAATTATTTCAAATCCCTGTTATTTTCACAATAAGTTAATCTATAATTTTTGGCCACATACAGAGGGAAAACGCCCACTTATTCCAGAAGTGCGCCCTATTCCGGAAGATGATTGTTCGATAAAAGCGCCCATTATTGAAGTATCCTCCAATCTTTTATAATTGAATATTTTCAAAAAGAAAGACGGTCAAAATTAGTGTAGATAAGCTTCCAGCTGACATTAGAGTTATTAGTTTTCTTTTCTCCTTATTTTCTTTAGAAGGTTTTATAAGTTCTTGTGATACCAAAATCCATATAACTATAGATACTATAGCGATTATAACAATACTTGTAGACACGCTGAATCCCCCCTTAGTTTTGAATTCATCTATCACATATTCTTTTAACCCTAAACTTTACTTAACCAGATTAAAATGAAGTGATAACCTTTTTATTACAGAATTGCGCCCGTTTGCGGCATAGTCTTAAACTTATATTATCTGATAGTTATATTGAAGCTGGGATGCTCCATCATTGTGGGAAAACCTACGTTAGTACTTTGTAATCAAGCAATAAATTTATCAGAAGGTAGCAAGGTTAATTCTTCAATAGAAATATCTTCATTCCTTTCGAGATACCACTTTACCAAGTAATATCCCAAAGAATAGCCTCCCCAAAAAGGTAAACCCTCTTCTTCATTTCCAAACATATATAAATCTGTAATTTGCCCTTTATCAAATAAATGCTCTTTATATGTGCTTTCCCATAATGCTTTAGCTTGGTATTCTGTTAGAGCATCTTTGTATGGTCCTAGATAAACATCCCCTAGTTTTATTCTTACAAAGTGTTCTGCTAAACCTTCCAAAATCAATCGATCAAGTAAAGTCTGGCTCTCTTCATCCATATCCAAAGCACTAATACGCCAGTGATGATGATATTCGTGAGTAATAACAGATTTCAGTGTTGTACGGATATTATTTTCTGGGAGAACTGCAAAACACATCCTACTATCCCAATCCGTAAAGGCAGAAACTCCACCAAGTTTTTTCTTAACAAAATCATCATTTTCATCTAGTATGAACAACTCAAATTGGATGGATCTATTAGAAGGGAATTGCTTTTGTAAAAGTTCTAGTTCCTTTTTAATAAAATATTCATAAGCAAGCGTACGCATCTTGATTAATTGTAATTCAAGTGAGTCAATATTATTATCCAAGCTAAACATCCCGAAGAACAACAATGTTTCTAATTCTTCTTTTGAGATTTCAAAAATATCAATGAATAACTCTTCTCTACTTTTCTGAGGATTTAATTTGACTGTCTCAATAAACCGCTTAGTATGGTCAAGTCTAGGAACTATTTCAACCGTTGATTTGGTATTACTGATAACTACCCACCCCTGTCATCTCAAATATGAATATGTTTTTTCCACTAACTCCATCAATTCTGATGAACGCCTTTTTGCCCGTTTATTTAATAAAGACAAAGTGATCATCGGGCCCCCAGACGTATTTATCATCCGCAACATACCCACGCAACCACAACACGTCATTGATTCTCCTGAGATAGAAGCCTTTCGGAAATTCGACGTCATCGGTCAGTGTCCCTGATGCTATTGTAATGGAGCCATAGGGAGCCTGATATTTTCGGGCTGGCTTTTCCAAATAACCTTCAGGCTGATCCCGATACTCTAATCTTAAATAAGGGCCTAGTTCAAGCGGACACAATGCTAGGTCGAGCTGCATTGCCCTTGTAAACAATTGACTTGTAGTAGCTCCTTCTGGCAAGCCAAGGTCACGGACAGTTAGCTCAACGGTCTTTAAACTATATGTCTTATCGGTGGTTGTAAAGCGATCATCGGCGAATAATTTCTTTCCAAGCTCATTCATCATAATAGAGTGCTGTTGCATCTTCTGAAAAAGTTGCGACTTCGTAAGACCACCCACCACAACTGTTCTATCGATGGTTTGGCAAGCAGGGTATATCTTCTCGTTTTCGATCACTAATTGTATCCCCCTTTATTTCGTTAAATGGCCCTACTTATGAACAAATTTATTCTGCAACTGCGCCCTTTTCTGGAACAAACGTTATAAAGTTTATTGGACGTCCTTATCCTCATCTTTAAGATCTTTGCTTACCTCTTGCTGCCATTGCTTATCTCTGTCTTTAATTTCTTCCACTTGTTTCTGCAATGACTTATTAATAAAACCATAGATACTAAAAAATAAACCTGCGACCACAAAAACAATGCTTAATATATACGGAACCCATCCATAGATTTCATTTAAAACAGTCACAACTCGAGTTTCGCACCCCACATACCAAGGGATTCGGGGTGTTTATTAATGCCTGAAACCCTTGTATGACAGTGCTTTTGTCGAAATTCCATTTTCGCCCTCTAAGCGACATTATCGCCGTCAAAT
>NZ_BMNQ01000100.1 GCF_014646635.1 Lentibacillus kapialis | reverse complement strand
GAGTGGGTCATTTGGTTTGAGTCAGTGGCGCATGAAACATTTGATGGGATGCATATAGAAATGTGGATCGTAGACCACTACCATGAAGTCTATCTTGAACGGGATGGTTATCTGGGAGAAGATGTTATAACGTTAGAAGAGAGTATGGCTTTCGTATTGCAGATTAACGAAACATATAAAATTCGAATTTCCGATAAAATTTTATATGAGTACCCAGCAATGAGACTCCCTTTCTGAGGGAGTCTTTTTGTATAATTTTTTCGAAACAATGTGATCAATTATTTATGAATCTGAGATAATGTGAATAGACTGGCATATTATTTCAGATTTTTGGCTGGATTAGTCAGAAAAATGGTGGCTGGAATAAAGTACTGATTTACACGATTCCCATATCAAAAAGACTGGCGACTGTATCTCTCCACAGACGCCAACTTATCCTTTATCGACACAATGGAAATCTATTCGGTGCGTTGGACGATTGAAGTATTTTTTAGAGAGACGAAACAACAGCTTCATCTGGGAAAATGCCAATCTCGGGATTTTGACGCGCAAATTGCTCATGTAACGACGACTTACATCCTGTATGCCTTCTTGTCTTATTTCCGACGAGTCAACGATTACGAGACTCTGGGAGGGTTATTTGAAGAGATCAAAGATGACATGATGGAGAAAAACTTGGCACAACGGCTATGGGAAATGTTTGATGATCTCCTGCAAGTGGTCATCACGGCCATCGCGGAATCAGGTATGGTAGATATTCATGTCTTTAAGGTGTCCGAGGAATACCAATACATTAAAACGCTTTTTGAAAACTCATTTTTGGGTCACCAACTATTTGACGGCGATAATGTCGCTTAGAGGGCGAAAATGGAATTTCGACAAAAGCACTGTCATACAAGGGTTTCAGGCATTAATAAACACCCCGAATCCCTTGGTATGTGGGGTGCGAAACTCGAGTTATAAGAAAAGCTTCGGCATTCGCTATAAGACGAGGCAAATGCCGAGTTTTTCTAAAATAGAAGGCGCTTTTCCGGATTAGGCCAAATTATGGAATATAAGGTGGTGTTTATACTGCAAAGATGTCAAAACTGCAATATGTCATTCAGCTGGAACAAAATCTTTAAGGCATTTTGGGGCTGGGTATATAGACCAGTTGAATGTGATAATTGCGGTGCGGAACATAAAATAACTATTCCGGGCAGGTTTATTTTTGTATCGCTTACAATTTTTCCAATGCTACTATTCACCAATTTTCTTTCACCTTTTGATAATCTTTTTGCTACCCTAGGTATAGGATTTGCTATATTTATTATTGGTTTTTTGTTCGTACCGTATTTTGTTCGATTCAAAATTGTTTGAGCTGAATAGTTGCTCATTAAGACTAACTTTATAAGGTTGCTTCTTTCAGCAATAGGGCGCTTTTCTCTAATAAGGAATAGCGTCAATATCGTATATAAGGGCCATATTTCGGAATTTATTGGAACCTTTCATAAGGTCGGTCGTAGTTCTATTAAATACTATGTTTTGGGGGTGATCAAAGAGTGAACAAAAGCTATTCCTCGGGAGCAGAGAAAACGACTGGGTTGGTATTAGGAGGTCTCTCCCTAGCGTTAACTGGCAGTATTATCTTCTGGTATTTAGGAAATCCAACACAATTTATAGGAGGACGCTTAGGAATAAATTCTGAAGCTTTTAATAGTGTAATTGTTTGGCTATTTGCTTTTGTTATTGCAGTTGGATATATCATGTACACGGTAAAAGTAATTCCTTTTGTACGAGAGCATTTGTTTACATTTTCATGGCTTAAAGTAATTGGAATTTGGGCGGCGTTTGTATCAAGTACGGTAGAAGAAATCATATTTAGACAAGTATTGATGGATTGGTTAATGAATTTAAATTATGGGATTGTTATACAAATCCTAGCTTCAGCTATTATATTTGGTTTGGCGCATGGTGCATGGGTTCTTCTTAGAGGTGATATTAAAATTGCTTTACCAGTTATATTATCTACAGCCGTACTTGGTGGCTTATTAGCAATTTTATATATAGTTGCTGACCGAAATTTATTAGCTCCAATTGTAGCACATATAATTATCAATTTATTTATTGAGCCGTGGCTTGTTCTTTCCGCAGTTGCAGGTAGTTGGGATAATGAGGAAGAAAAAATTTCAATACATAAAAAATAGCTTGTTCCGTTATTGGGTGCAGTTGTGGAGGAAGCACTGAGCCTGAATTGGGCCATTTAGTTGCATAAATGAATCTTCACGGTGGAAGGGAATGATTAAAATGGAATTGGAAAAACTTTTATCAAAGATGGAAATGGAAGGTGTGATTCATGGTGGTTCAGAGGTCAATGAGGCAATGGTTGCAGTATCAGACGAAACGAGATCGTTATGTACACAATTGAATAATGGTGTTTATACAAACGAGCAAATTAGACATCAAGTTTCTCAAATTATCGGTCGAGAATTAGATGAAGGTTTTTCTTTGTTTTTACCCTTTACGGCAGACTTTGGAAAGAACATTAAAATAGGAAAAAATGTATTCATTAATTCCGGATGCCGGTTCCAAGATCAAGGTCAAATCATTATCGGAGACCAATGTTTGATCGGCCATAATGTGGTTTTGGCAACAATAAATCATGATTATAACCCATTAAATAGAGGAACCATGCATCTGAAACCAATTGTATTGAAAGAGAACACTTGGATTGGTTCCAGTTCAACCATCCTTCCCGGAGTTACGGTCGGTGAAAATTCAATTGTTGCTGCTGGATCAGTAGTTACTAGAGACGTCGCACCTAATACAATTGTCGGCGGAAATCCCGCAAAATTCATATCAAATTTGGAGGATAAAATAAAATAATAATCACTTCAAATACAATTATGCTGATTACTATTTGTGACTATCCGACCTAATTTCAAGTTCTATATTACTTATCATCTCACCCTTTGTATTAGTTTAGTCTTAAATTAACGGGGCGCGAGAATCGAATAAGCTCAGCTAGCTCAATATACTATTGTCAGGCCATTTTGTGGAATGAAATTATGTTAAAATTTAGCTAGAATTCACCGTCACGCTGGGGAGGGTTAATTAAAATGCCAACTTGTGAGAATTGCAACAACAAGTGGAGTTGGAAACAAACTATTAAAAAGACTTTTACATTGGATCCAGCAATGACTTGTCCTTACTGTGGAGAAAAGCAATACGAAACACAAAAATCAAGAATGAAAAACAGTGCTTTAAACTTTGTCATTCCACTACTGTTGTTGCTTAACATTTTCATTGATATCCCAGGGTTTCTCTTGTTAAGTTTATTTCCTGTTTTATTTATTGTAGTAATGTCACTTCACCCGTTTTTTGTGAAGATAAGCAGCAAAGAAGAGTATATAAACTTTTTTTAAGCATAAGCACTCAAAAGAATTATTCCAGAAAAGGGCGCGTTTGTGCAACAAGAATGCGCTCTTCTTAATGAATCGGGCCAGATTATTGCATAAAACAAGGAGGAATATTAATGGATCTTGGAAATGAATACCTGAAAATTGTACGAGAAAGATTTGAAAGTGTTAAAGACCTTGGAGATAAAACAATCAGCCAATTATCAGAGAAGGATATACATTGGAAGCTAAATGAGGCTTCCAATAGCATTGCGATTATTGCAAAACATTTAAGTGGAAATATGATATCCAGATGGTCGAACTTTTTAACAACAGACGGGGAGAAATCCTCTAGAAATCGTGATCAAGAATTTGAAGATGACGTCTCTTCAAAGCAGGAAATGATAACTATTTGGGAAAGAGGGTGGAATATACTTCTTGATACGTTAAATGGCTTAGAGAATCAAGATTTATTAAAGAATATAACTATTCGGGGTGGAAGGCACACTGTTCTAGAAGCCATTGAAAGACAAATGGCTCATTATTCTTATCACGTTGGTCAGATTGTTTATATAGGTAAGCAATTAAAAGATGAAAGTTGGGAAACTCTTAGTATCCCCAAGGGGAAATCAGAAGAGTACCTGCAAGAAAAATTAGAAAAACGTTCTTAGATATTAACTCATATTCCAGAATCAGGCGCTTATACTGAATAAAAGAAGGCTCCCAATTTGCCATTGCAGAGTCATATTGTGGCATAACTCATTGTGCAAATGATGGGAATTTGACATAATTGTTATTAATTTTAAGTGTTGACGAAAGATGTGAAGATTTAAAATGTACGGGGGTATGGTCATGGATCCAATTCTTCTTGATATACCGGAACAGTTTGAAACCGAACGACTTTTATTGCGGGCACCTCAGAATGGCGATGGGACAATGGTTAATGAGGCTATAAGAGAGTCTTTTGAATTTCTTCATGAGTGGATGAAATGGGCTGACCATATTCCAGAAACCGAAGAGACTGAAGCAAATACTCGTAAACATCGAGCGAATTTTTTATTGCGCGACACCTTCACTTTTTACATACTAGATAAACTTTCTGGAGAGTTCAAAGGTACTTGCAGTCTGGTAAGGGCAGATTGGCAAGTGCGCCGCTTTGAGATTGGTTATTGGATTAGGCAATCTGCTGCTAGACAGGGGTTTATGAGTGAAGCTGTGGACGGAGTTACTCAATTTGCTTTTAAGAATCTTCAAGCCAATCGCATAGAAATACGTTGTGACACTAGAAATAGTGCCAGTTGTAGGGTTGCGGAGCGCTGTGGATACCACTTGGAAGCAATCCTTATAAACAATTTCATCGATCCAGCTGGTGACCTCAGAGATGATTGCCTCTACGCAAAGGTACGCTTGAAGAATGGTTCATTCGGTTACCCAACGTTAACAAGCAAATGAGTAAACTAATAATGATGGAATGTTTCAGTAGTTTTTACATAGAGG
>NZ_BMNQ01000099.1:1049-5277 GCF_014646635.1 Lentibacillus kapialis | reverse complement strand
GTTGGTTGGGTGTCAACCTTCCAGTACCACAAAAAGCGGGATGTCATTCTATTTTCGGGCAAACGTTTCAAAACAAGTGGTAATTCAACATAATGTGACGACATATTTTTTGCAAGAGTCAAGTAATCAATAGTCTTAACAAGGCATTCCCGATTGGGGAATGCTTTTTTAGTTACTTTTCGAAAACTGGAGTGGATGCTTTCTATGACGATTGTAGTACATACCTATCACCTTATCCTCAATGGCAGAAACAATCTTTTGACGTTTGGGCACAAGTGGTTGAATCAAAAGATACGTCACGATCCTGGGGAACTTGAATATCCAATTCACCTGAACTGGTACGAACAATTCGTATCCACTTCGTCTGTCTTCCGTCTCTTTTTCGGTTTTATCATTGGATTTATACCCCAGGATGATGATTCATCTTTCCTGTGTATCTGCTAAACTAAAGTAGAACCAAATAAAAATAAACAATTTTTGAGGGCTTTGCATCAGGCGACCCCGGTCGGGGCCAGGTATAATAACCCCGCTCCTATACTTCGCCAGCAACGCTTCCACTCCCCCCCAGTCAGCCTCTTGATCACGCGATTCTCTCTTCGAAGTTAGTTGTAAATTTAAAATGGAGAATCCGGAGCATTCTCCATTTACAAAAAACTTCACTCATATTTACATAAATATCCAAAAGGAACTTATAGGTTGTTCCACCTCTCTTAACCCAAGTAAAATTCTCTTCGCCTTCCCAACCCACACCCGGCAGATTTTGCATGCAGATGGAATTTCATAGCCATGTTTAGGCCGTCATTATAATCGCACAAGCTCCATTCCCATTACTTCAAAATGATGATCAAAAGAAAAAATCTTTTGAATGTGGTGTTCTTTCATGATTGCGACACTTAACGCATCACAATACGAAATCTTGTGATCATTGAAATCATTTAATAACCTTAACGTGTTTTTTCTGATTGGAGAGGTAACCTCAGCAATTATGAATTGATTGTCGTCCATTACTGACTCCAAAAAGTGGCGAGCAATCGGGAAGCCTGAACGGTATCTAAGAAGCGTATAAGTTTCAGTTATCACAGGGTCTGATAGTATCAATTCACAGTTTTTTAACGAGATTGCAATTTCTTGGGATTCTTTATGATATTGATCTTTCACGTCATTTAATGCCATTAATGCACTGGTATCCAAAAAACACTTAGCCTTTCTCATTTTCATTAATCTCCATCAGATAATCATCATGATTTATTGATAGGTCTCCAGCCGAATCAACCGAATACTTTTCTGCATTGTCTGCCATTGCCAGTAAGGGATTCCTTTTCTGCTGCTCTCTTAAAGCATAATCCCGAATAGCTTCTCTTACGACTTCTGCTTCTGACCAACCTTTGCATGCAGCCAAGTCCTTTACGATCTTATCATCCTCATTGGTCATATGATATTGTTTTCGTTTCATTGAATTTTCCATTTTGAACCACCATCCTACACATGTATTATAAAATGTGTGTGTAGGTAAGTCAATAAAACAGCAACCCCAATTGCAACATAATATACCATATAAAAATTTGGATTCCATTTCTAATAATAGAAGCGGATCTTAGAATATATCATTTACATGCGAGAAGACCATGCTTCAAACAAACTGCATATATGATTTTCTTGTGAAGCAGACAGGAATATGTTTGGAAGTTTGGTAGTGGTTAACGCATAAAATATTCCCTTTGCACTTTGGTAACGATCTCCAGGGCCAGGGAATACTTTAGCGTGGAAAGGAGGTTCTCATTCAACATATATTGACAAAAGTCGGGAAGTGACAGGCACCAACTATGAGGTTAGACCGCTGTTTTCTTACCTCTTTTAAATTTCACAGTAGTAGTACCCATTGTTACGGCGCCAGGGCTGATAATCAACAGAAAAAACAAAACACCCGCTGTAAAAATTTGTGTTACAACATCCGGATCTACAATAGAAAGATAACAAAACAGCAGGGTTAATCCCAAGAAAAAGAGATAGTAAATTACAAATTGAAAAAAATGCTTAATGGAATTTGCTCTGATCCAAAGCTTATCCGTTACTAACTCCTCAAGGTTCACGATACGATGCAGTTTCTTTTTAAACATATTGTATAAGGATACGAAGAGTACAAATGCGAATATTACTACCATCACAAGAATCATAGTGTTAATTAATGGTGTGTCCGGGAGAGCAAAGTAATTAGCCAAAGGCTTTAAAAGAGTCGTTATAAAAACACCTATACCAGCTCCCAATATACTGGAGTGTCCTGTTTTTGTTTGACTTCTTTCCGGCGACTTCAATTTTTCCACAATATTAGGATCTTCCACCCTAAACACAGGATTAGGGGACATCCAGAAGAAAAATGGGAATATCATCTTCCAGAACGAACATCCCATATCAAGGATATACACCTCTCCATCAATGGCCAGGATTCGGTATCTTAGATTTTTAAATACACCTTGTACTTTACAATTCATTATATGATCCCCTTTCTTAATTTCATTGGATTGGTCTATCAAGAAAACGGATTGATAGCGTCCAGACCACTACTAAAAGCTTCACCAGCATCTTCCACAAAATTACTTGCGGATTCTTTAACATTGTTTACGGTTTTACTAACATTGTCCGTGAACTCATCCACCTTTTCAACTGCCCAATCTAACTTATCTTGTATACCCATATAGTTACTATTATAAAGTTTATTGAAACCCCATGTTGCAAAGGTTGCCCCAGCTATACCTGCTACTACTGCCCATCCACCTGGATTTGAAGCAACTATAAATGTTACCCCAACTGCTAACGCATCTCCTACAATACCCGCTCCTATTACTCCGGCATTATGTGTTACTGCTTGACCTGCCGTCTTGGCATGATTAGTCATATCATCATACATTCCATAAGCAACATTCCCTGTCATAAATACTCCGCCGACAGCCTTTCCAGCTCTTATGATGTTTTTCCCTTTCTTTATCATGGCTTTTGATTGTCCGCCACCATGAAAAGGAATGTTACTGCCCATAGCTTTAATTAATTCAGCACGACTGATTACTTTATTTCCTTTCTTTGTAACACCTTCTTCAATATAAGCACCAATCGTATTTCCACCTAAAATGTTATAGATTTCTCCAGCATTTTTATTTAAGTAATCCACAAAATTCTCGGGTACTTCTTTATCCGGATTTTCTCCACTTTGCATCCCTTTAAGCTCATCCAAATAATTGTAATATTGAGTTTCATTAATCTTGCCTTTTTTCAAATCAGTGTAAGCCTTATTTAATACTTTTTGCAAAGGCTCATTTAGATCTTTTATCGTATTATCCTTGGGTTTCCTGGCCTTTTTAATTTCTGCTTCTCTTTTCTTGTTTGCATTATAGTCCCTCAACACCGACAACCCAACAGCTGAAGAATTCCCTCTGTAATCCGTAAATCGTGCATCACCCTGTACTGCCCCGGCATTATTCAACGCCACTTCAATCTGATGCAGCAAATCCTCTGTTTGCAGAATCTGCTGCTTGCCTTCACTGGTAAAAGAGTCCAGCTTTTCCTTCAAATCTGTAATCGTTTCAATCGCATCATCCTTATCCGCCTCAAGCGTCCACGAGCTAGGTTGGCTTGCACTGCTAATATCCGATACGCTGCTAAGGATCTCTCTAATAGATTCTTTTTCCTCGTTTAAACGGTCATAATCATCATTTACATCCGCTTCTGTATCTTGCAAATAATTACTTTTAATAATGGCTGATTCACTTTCTTCAACACGCCATTGAAATGATTCCAAATGCTTTTGTAAATTGTTATCAAGATCCGTAAATAACCCATGGAAAGAAGTTAAAACTGTTTTATGCAGATCTTCAAAATAAGCTTTTGCCTCGTTTGCGGCTTTGCCTGAAAATGATTCCATGGCAATGATGCTTTCAATACTTTCTTCAACACGGCTCAGACTTGTTTTAATGTCTTCTGATGCTGTTTTCAGCTCATCCGAAAAAGCCATAACCGCCGATACTTCCACTTTATGACCCATTTTCACCTCTCCCTCTCCTCACTAGAATAGCGGTCCGCTGCTTTGTTATTTACCTGTGCTAGCCGTTCAGCATAATATCTCCCTCAGTTACTCAGAATGGCACCAGAATCATATTTGCTTTTATACTTCTTGTTTAACCAAATCCAATAAGAAATCACCAAAATCATTTGCAATTATTTCATATGTTTGACTTTC
>NZ_BMNQ01000099.1:912-1039 GCF_014646635.1 Lentibacillus kapialis | reverse complement strand
CAATTTTTGATGGTGTATCGTGTCAAAATAGCTCTTTAAATCACAATCCACCACCACACGGTATCCCTGTTTGTAGTAGTGGGCTGCTTGTTTAATCGCCTGCTTGGCATTCCTTTTTGGTCGAAAA
>NZ_BMNQ01000099.1:381-842 GCF_014646635.1 Lentibacillus kapialis | reverse complement strand
CCTGATAAATCGCTTGTTGAACGACTCGATCAAGAACACATGGAATACCTAGTTTCCGTTTTGATCCATCCTCTTTTGGATAATAAGCCCTTCTTACTGGCTTCGGCTGATAGGTTCCGTCTCTTATATAAATGGAAAAAAAGGAATTCAGTAAGTTTTGTCCAATAATATAGGTAAGAAATCTTTTACCTATGGAGGCGGACAAATTGAAAAATATTCTTCAAAAGGATAATCAGAATCCTGATATTCAATCTGTTAAAGCGGCTATGAAGGAAACGAAAGACCTTCGATTATTTAAACGATACCAAGCCATCTTGTTGTATTTAAAAGAGCGACCAGTAAGCGAAATATCACGTTACATTGGAACCAGCGAGAAGACGATATACAATTACGTAAGCGCCTATAAATCCAACGGCCTAAATAGTTTGATTCCCGGTCAATCACCAGGCAGACCCCGCCAT
>NZ_BMNQ01000099.1:0-371 GCF_014646635.1 Lentibacillus kapialis | reverse complement strand
GATAATCAGAATCCTGATATTCAATCTGTTAAAGCGGCTATGAAGGAAACGAAAGACCTTCGATTATTTAAACGATACCAAGCCATCTTGTTGTATTTAAAAGAGCGACCAGTAAGCGAAATATCAAGTTACATTGGAACCAGCGAGAAGACGATATACAATTACGTAAGCGCCTATAAATCCAACGGCCTAAATAGTTTGATTCCCGGTCAATCACCAGGCAGACCCCGCCATCTTACGGAAGAGCAAGAACAGGAAGTTTATCAGCTAATTGTTAATGAAAAGCCAATTGATGCAGGGTTTCCTGCCGAGATGAATTGGACGTCATTTTTAGTTCGTGATTGGATTGAGAAAACGTTTGGCATATCGTT
>NZ_BMNQ01000098.1 GCF_014646635.1 Lentibacillus kapialis | reverse complement strand
CTTTTGGCATGATTTGGATTGGTACCTTAATTATACCAAAAGCCAGTGTTCATGCGGGTTTTTTTACGTTTTTTTATCCATTTTCATGGCGCTTTTTTATTGATTTATCAGGGTGCGAAACTCGAGATACTAGTAACAGGTCCAGCCGGTTTCATTGGCTTCCATCTATCTAGACGATTACTAAATGAAAGCCATCAAGTTATTGGACTTGATAATGTCAATAACTATTATGATCCCCAACTTAAAGAGGACAGACTCAAAGATTTAGACAATCAGAATTTCACTTTTGTAAGGGGAAATTTAGAAGATCTTGAAACAATTAATCAAACGTTTGAAAAGTATCAGCCTGACGTTGTGATTAACCTCGCAGCCCAGGCAGGTGTCCGCTATAGCCTTGAAAATCCACATGCTTATATTAATTCCAATATAGTGGGGTTTACTAATATTCTGGAGGCTTGTCGTCATTATAAACTTGAACATTTAATCTATGCATCATCCAGTTCAGTATACGGTGCCAATACGACCAAGCCTTTTACGACAAGTGATAATATCGATCATCCGGTCAGTTTGTATGCAGCAACGAAAAAATCTAATGAACTGATGGCTCATACTTACAGTCATTTGTATGACCTGCCAACGACCGGTTTGAGATTCTTTACGGTTTATGGACCGTGGGGGCGTCCGGATATGGCATTATTTATGTTTACAAAGGCTATTATCAATGATGAACCGATTAACGTTTTCAATCATGGCGACATGATGCGCGATTTCACATATATTGATGATATCGTGGAGAGCATTAATAGATTAATAGATAAACCAGCTAAGCCAAATCCTGAATGGTCTGGGGCAAATCCGGATCCTAGCTCGAGCTATGCACCATATAAAGTCTACAACATTGGTAACAATAACCCAGTTCGGCTAATGGATTTCATTGAAGCGATTGAAAAGAGACTCGGAAAAACAGCTGAGAAAAATTATATGCCTTTGCAGCCTGGGGATGTGCCGGAGACATATGCAGATGTGGAGGATCTTTTTCAGGATATTGAATTCAGACCACAAACATCTATTCAAGAAGGCGTCAACAACTTTATTGATTGGTATATTGATTATTACGGGGTGAGGTTATAATGGAGCGAACCATTGCAGTAGTTGGACTCGGTTATGTTGGATTGCCTGTCGCCGTTGCTTTCGGTAAAGAAAAAAGTATAATAGGATTCGATATAAAAGAGGAACGAATTGAAGGTTTGAAACAAGGTTATGATATGACGAACGAGGTTGAATCAGAAGAATTGCAACAAGCTTCAATTGAGTTTACATCAAACCCTGCTGATTTAAATAAAGCAGATTTTATTATTGTATCTGTACCTACACCAATTACAGAAAATAAACAGCCGGATTTGACACCGTTGTTGAAAGCATCGGAAACCATTGGCCGAAACCTTGCTAAAGGATCCATTGTTGTATATGAATCAACGGTTTATCCAGGGGCAACGGAAGAGGAATGTGTGCCTGTTTTGGAGGAAGCCTCAGGACTTACCTGTGGTGAAGATTTTTTTGTCGGTTATTCACCCGAACGAATTAACCCGGGTGATAAGGAACATACTTTTACTTCCATTACAAAAGTTGTTTCCGGTCAAAACGAGGAAGTACTTGAAACAATAGCAGATGTTTATGGCTCTGTTGTAACAGCTGGAATTCATAAAGCCAGTACCATTAAAGTAGCCGAGGCTGCCAAAGTGATTGAAAATACGCAGCGGGATTTAAATATTTCGCTTATGAATGAGTTAGCAGTTATTTTTGAAAAGCTAGGTATTGATACATCAGAAGTATTAGCAGCTGCAGGAACCAAATGGAATTTCCTTAATTTCTTCCCAGGGCTAGTAGGCGGACATTGTATCGGTGTTGATCCGTACTATCTGACACACAAGGCGCAGAAAGTAGGCCATCACCCCGAAGTCATTTTGGCGGGACGAAAAACGAATGATAACGTTGGGAAACATATTGCAACATCATTAATCAAGCAGATGATTAAGAAGAACATGCCAATACAAGGATCTACTGTGACAGTGCTTGGTTTCACGTTTAAGGAAAATGTTCCCGATCTACGTAATACTAGAGTAATAGACATTGTGAGGGAATTGGAAGACTTTGATATTAATGTTCAAATAACGGATGCTTATGCAGATCCGCACGAGGCATATGAAGAATATGGAATCGATTTGGTCTCTTATGAAGAATTGAAACCAGCTGAAGCAGTTGTCTTCACAGTGCCACATGAGACGTATCTGGAAGAAGGTTGGAATATGTTCGATCATTTGCTAAAGCATGGTAAAGGTATTGTGTTTGATGCAAAAAGCAAGCTGGATAAAGAGGCTTGTCCTGAAAGTATTTGTTTGCGGAGATTATAGATTATGAAAGGTAAAATATTACAAGTTTGTGCAGTATCTACAACGGTCGATAAGCAACTTAAACCATTAATTAAAAAGTCAATTGACGATGGCTTTGAGGTTCATATTGCATGTTCTGATGATGGTAATTTAGAGCATTTGAGGGATAAAGGATATATAGTTCATGAAGTGCATATTGATAGAAGGATCAGTTTTTCTTCAAATTTGAATTCTGTAAAAGAACTCTACCGATTAATAAAAGTTCATAAATATGATATCGTTCACGTTCATACACCAATAGCATCAATTCTCGGTAGGATTGCAGCCAAATTGGCGGGGGTTAAAAACATTATATATACTGCTCACGGCTATTATTTTCACGAAGAAATGTCGAAAAAAGAATATAACTTTTATTATAGAATTGAAAAGTACTTTGCTAAGTTTGCGACCGATTATTTGTTGTTGCAAAGTCAGGAAGATTATGAACTAAGCATTGAAAACAGGTTTAAAAAGGTTAATAGGATTATACACCTTGGAAATGGTGTGGATATTTATAATAAATTTAACTCAAAAATAATGACCGTCGAAGAGCTTGAGAATATAAAAAATGATCTCGGAATTAGTCAGGAAGATATTGTTTTTGCTTTTATCGGCAGGTTTGTAAGGGAAAAAGGAATCTACGAATTAGTTGAGGCTTTCAGTAAAGTTAACAAAATGAATAAGAATGTTAAGCTGCTGCTAATTGGAGATTTATTAGACAGCGAAAGAGACCAGGATATTAATCACTCTATAGCTGAGTGGAAAACAAACAGTAATATTATTTTTACTGGAATAAGATCTGATATTAATTATCTGCTTGCTGTTTCTGATGTGTTCGTATTACCAAGTCACCGCGAAGGGTTACCACGATCCATCATTGAGGCAATGGCAATGGAGAAGCCTGTTATTGCAACTAATATAAGAGGTTGCAGGGAAGAAGTGGAACACGGTGAAACGGGTTATTTAACTGAAAAGGAAAATATTGATGAGTTATATACCCGAATGGTCGAGTACATTAATAATCCTGATTCTATGATAGAGATGGGAAAAAACGCTAGGGATATTGTTGAAGAACAGTATGATGAGGAAAAAGTATTAAACAAACAACTGAATTTGTTTAATTCGTTGATATAATATCAATCAAAAATAGCACTATAGTATAAGGAATGGTGTGATTAAATTGGAAATCATTGAGCAATTCCAACAAGAATTGGACTACTTAAATAACCAGAAACATTCATCAATTATGATTAGTACAACTGCCAAACACGCATTAAGCTTTAGAGTATTGCCAAGACGTTCTATTTTAAACACAGCCATGTCCTGCTTCATGATAAATGATGCAAAACTATTAAAAAAAGCACTACTCTTTTTTGATGGATTAGTAGATTATATATATATTGATATAGAGCAAAAGCAGGATTTGAACTTATTTGAAATAGCGAGAAGTATTGTGAAAAAATCTAATTTGACAACAGTCAAACCCAATGATAACACTCTCGAATCTTGTGATATGTTAATTCGAAATCACTTAAAGGATGACTTATTAAATAAAGATATAGCAGTAGTTGGAACAGGAAACCTTGCCAGCAAGCTGGCAACAAGACTGACTGAACGACAAGCAAATGTTTATATTATGGGAAGAACAAATGAAAAAGAAAAAACAGTAACAGAGGCTTTGAATCTATTTTTACCAAAGCATACTTCAGAGGTAAAACCATTCGAAGAAATTCAATCAAAAAAGAAAGTGGACATTATCGTATCATTCTTATCCGGTCAAATGTCAAAAGAGGATAGGTTGTTATCATTAATCGATGAAGATACCTTTGTTATTGATGGAGGAATTAATAACTTCAGCAGTAGTTTTATCCAGCGTATGTTATCGGCCAATGTTAAAGTTACAAGACTAGATACCCGCATTGCTCTTCCTTATCAGATGTTGTTAGAACACGATTATACACAAAGCTTTTTTAATGAAGTTTTCGGTCATGCGACGATTAACGACGTACTAGTAGCTGCAGGCGGCTATATTGGCGGTGAAGGAACAGTGGTTGTAGACAATCTTAAACAGCCAAATCAGGTCATTGGTATAGCAGATGGCAGTGGAGGGGTGAAAGCAAATGAACAGCTCAGCGAAGCAGACAGAAATTCCATACGAAAAATCGAAAAAGCCATTTCAACTAGCAGCTAAAAGGTTATTTGATATTGTATTTAGTTTAATCGTATTAATTGTCCTCATACCTGTGTTTTTAGTGTTAGCAATATTAATTATCAGAGAGGATGGAAGGCCGGTATTTTACAAACAAAAGCGAAGTGGTAATGGGGCTATTTACTTTGGTATGTATAAGTTCCGGTCCATGAAAGTGAAACAAACGTCTGATGATAAAAGTAAAGGAAGAGTTTATGACTGGAAGAATGGTGTCCCAGATGACTTTGTATTTAAAACAGGGTCAGTCGATAACCCCAATATAACAAAGATTGGAAAATTCATCCGAAAGTACAGTCTAGATGAATTACCACAGTTTATTAATGTGTTAAAAGGTGATATGAGTGTAGTAGGTCCACGTCCGGAGATTACTGAGATTACGAGATGCTACAATGCTGAGCAGAAAAAACGTTTAGCTGTAAAACCGGGAATCACGGGATGGGCACAAGCGAATGGCAGAAGTGACATGAATCATGGAGAGAAAATAAAACATGACTTGTACTATGTGGAGAATTTTAGTTTGTGGTTGGATTTGAAGATTTTAGTTAAGACGGTAGTGCAGGTTGTTGGAGGAAAGGGATCAGTTTAAGCCTTAATGTTTAATTTTGATTTTACTTGACTCTTGCAAAAAATATGTCGTCACATTATGTTGAATTACCACTTGTTTTGAAACGTTTGCCCGAAAATAGAATGACATCCCGCTTTTTGTGGTACTGGAAGGTTGACACCCAACCAA
>NZ_BMNQ01000097.1 GCF_014646635.1 Lentibacillus kapialis | reverse complement strand
TTGGATGGCTCTTTTTAGGTTGGGAATTTTAGAAAAAGCTTAATCGAATCAAGGAGAAATAATGATACGTTTTGGAGTTCTTTTAATACCAACAGCTATTGTAGTGTTCATTTTATCGAACGTAATATCTTTTTTTATAATCAATATAAGAGTTAGTTTAATTCTTTTTATAAGCTCTATTGTGATTGGCGTTGTAGGCCTTCTTTTAATTTTTATTGGTGTTTTACGAGATAAAATTAAGGAGAAAAGGGAGGAAGACCAAGATGATCTTAGCAAATACTGAGACCATTCCAGGCTATAAGATCACGGATGTAAAGGGGATTGCCAAGGGTAACGTTGTACGTGCAAAGAATGTTGGGAAGGACCTCGTTTCTAGCTTTAGAAATGTCGTAGGCGGTGAAATGACAGAATATACAGAGTTGATGACAGACTCTCGACAAAGAGCAATGCAACGAATGGTTGAAAATGCTGAAAATCAAGAAGCTGATGCCGTAGTTAATGTTCGCTTTGAAACATCTCAAATTTCAAGTGGAGCAGCAGAGCTTTTGGCTTATGGAACGGCTGTCGCTATCGAAGAAACTTAAAACAGCAAATCAACTGCTTATCTGAGAAGTAACGTTTTGATACTACAACGAAGGGCGCACTAATTGAATAAGTGCATCCTTCTGAAACGGGCCATTTTGCGGAATAACTATGATTTAAAAGAGAGGGAATAATATTGTTTAAATCATTTTCCATTACATTTTTTATAGTGGACCTGAGGTTTAGATGCAAAATAAAAAGTTGCTAAGGTGGGTGTTAAAAATATGGTTAAAGTCGATAGTTTGGATTACCCAACAATAAGAAGCTGGGAAACTAAAATCTTTGCAATGCCCAATATTCCCCGGGCCGAAAAAGGTTTTCCAGAATCACTGATGTATATTTTAATGTCAATAAAAGACAACACTCCAATTAGTAGTACGGTGGAAATACCCGGGAGTCAAAGTGAAAGAAACTTGGAACAGTTATACATAAACCTTAGGCCTTCAGGTATAGTGAACAAACCATCTACAGGGTGGGAAATCTCTCAAATAGCACAAAAGTGGTTAGAAACGGAAGATAGTTTATATCTAGCGGCTATTCTTAATGCGAACATTAAGTTCTTCTCCGAAATAATTCACCTCATTAAAAATGGTTATCAACAAACTAGGGAAATCCAAGAAATTGCTAATAACAATTATAACTTGAACTGGAAAACTAAATCGGAAATTCGTACGAGAATAAATTGGCTGAGAGATTTAAACCTTATTTGGTTCGAAAATTTTTCAAGGAATCATTACCTTACAGACCAAGGAGAAAAATTTTTATCAACAGTAGGTTATTTGAAACCTGAAGAAATAAAAACCTATAAAGATGCAACACTCGAAGAAATAGATGTCCCTATGTCATCATGGGCTTGGAAGATGTCTATATTGGACGATGAAACAAAATCCTCCAGGAAAACAGGTTTGGGTTATATACCCGGAAGCATGCAAAACACTCATAATACCATTGTAGGTTATTTACGCATGATGAGTACACCAACAGAATTTTCGACTATAACGGAATATTCTTTAGTCACCTATGGAGTAGCTGAATCTTCAACCAGAGCGTTTATCACAACTTTAATGAATTTAGGATTTATTCAACGAGAAACCAAAACGCATTATAAGACTAGCGAATTAGGGGGGAAGTTTCCTACGGATAATTTTGAAATGGACTTCGCCTGTTGTATGAACAGTCAGTTTTCCTTCTTTTTTGAGATTTTATTTGAACTTAAAGAAGAACACCTTACTGCTAAAGAGTTAGCAGTAACTGCAAAGGTTTCCCACGGTTTTCCAAGTGAAAATAGAACGGAAATAAATAAACGATTGCATATTTTAAAAAATGCTAAACTCATCCAAGAGGCTGGTGTCAGCAAATACAGTTTAACACATCGGGGAGAGTTATTTATCGAGAAGCTTCAACCACATTATCAGGTGAATGACGAAGGTATTGACAAACAAGGGTTAGAGGAATCTGATATAAATGGAACAGAAGTTGAAGATCTTCTTGAAGAAATAAGACATTCTTCTGTTGATTCATCGAATCCTTCTCGTTTTGAGGAAGCAGTAAAGGAAGCCTTTTCTTTATTAGGGTTTAAAGCTGATTTATTAGGTGGGGCTGGAAAAACAGATGTGCTTATCGAGGCTCCAACTACACCAAAATTTTCTTATACTGTAGCTGTAGATGCAAAATCCGCCTATAATGGGAGGGTGACAGAGGATCAAATAAATTTTGATACTTTAGCCGAACATAAAACGAAACATAAAGCTAATTATTCAGTAGTTGTGGGCCGTGAATTCCAAGGAAAAAGATTAACTAATAGAGCCATTAAAAATGAGGTGGTTCTTATTAATGTGGAAGAACTGGAATTACTAATTAAAATGCATACAGAAGTCCCTTTAAAATCAGATTCGTATCAAAAATTATTTGCTCAGAAAGGTTTCGTTAACCCTCAAGTCATTGAAGAAGACCGAAATAATATTCGCCGAGAAGGGCAACTTCTTCAAGCAATTATGAAATGTTTATTTGAAGAGAGCAATGATCCACACACTGAGGGTATTATGCAACCCAAAGAAATATATATATTACTTAAAAGTCAAAATTTGTTCACACCGATTCCTACATTGGGTGAAATAAAACAGATGCTAGAATTTCTCTCCTCACCTCTTATTGGATGTGTGGGTTCTGTAAAAGAGGGTTATTATGCTTTAGGCTCATTAACTGATGCTGCTCATAAATTTAGTTTTTACTTAAAGGCTTGCATTGACTAAAGGTTTAAAATGTACTTTTTATGCAGGCTCTTCATTAAAATCTAAGGCTGACATTTAAGGTTATCTATGGTAGTAATTCCAAATAAATGAAAAAACACCTGTAACCCTGCTATAGTGGAAATACAGAACAAAACGCACAATAGCGAGGTGTTACAAGTGTATTGTCACTATATCAATAAATTATTAAATATTCCAGAGATTCATGTTAACGATATGACATTTGATGACCGAGAAGACGTTATATACTTCCAGGTGGAACCTGTCCAGCTTGTTCAAACATGTCCCTGTTGCGGCAGTACTTATGTCAAACGAAACGGAACGCCCTACAAGCGCCAAGTCCGCCATTTGCCACTTATGAAGTGGCGAACAATCCTTTTAGTACCATCTATCAACATGACATGTATGGATTGTGATGCGCATTTTGTTTGGCAATACGATTTCGTTAAACCCAAAAAGCAATATACCCAGGCTTTTCAAGAAAAGCTGATACAACAGGGGCATGGCACGACTATCCAAGCAATGGCCAGTTTTCAGGCGGTTCCTTATGCAACGGCTGAAAGGTATTATAAACGTGGCCTTGCAGTCCAAAGTGACGACACACAGGCAACGTGTATTCAGGATGCTATGGCGCGTGATCAGCTGGTTTTGGGCATTGATGATTTTGCGGCCCGCAAGGGACACACCTATAATACCGGTATTCACGATTTAAAAGGCGGAAGTTTTCTTGATATCATCCCTGGACGTAAAATGGACGATTTACAAGCTTTTCAAAAGACATGTCCCTACCTTCATGCACTGAATCCTGTTGCCGTGGTCATGGATATGAGCTATACATACCATAAATTCACCCAACAATGCTTTCCGCAGGCCATTCGCATTGCTGATCGCTTCCATGTCAATCGTTATGTGACCGATGCCATGCATGACGTACGCAAAGATGTCCAAAAAAACTTGCCAACACAGGCAAGAAAGCAACTGAAGCGTCATCATCACTTGCTGGAAAAACGCTATGATGCCTTAACTCATAAGGAACAAGCAACTGTCCAAGCCATTTTTACAAGGATCGTATCTTAGTCGAGTGTAACTTAGCTTACATGCAAGGGATTGCTTAATGACGTCAACCATAGATTTTGGTGTTGAGCCTTTATGCAAATCTAGGGATTGTCACGCTATATCAAAACTATCCATCATTTATAGTACGATGAGCAAAATCCACGTGCGATTAAATAAAAGAAAAAGCTAGACATGTATGTATTTTGTTATAACTGCAAATCGTAACAGAAATGGACAAGTATACAAGAGCCAGCACCATTAATCGTACAACACGTGAATTAGTAAAGATTAGAGTTTCTCAAATTAATGGTTGCCCGTTTTGTCTGGATTCGCACACATCAGATGCCCGCAAGATGGGAGAAACAGAACAACGCATTTATTGTCTTGATGCCTGGGAAAAATGTTCTTTTTATACGCCAGAGGAAAAGGTTGCTTTGGAACTTTCCGAGCACATGACGTCTATTGCTGAAAACGGCGTCCCAGAGGAACTCTATAATCGTGTACGCAAATATTATGATGAAAAAGAGTACACAGATCTTGTTTTGCTTATCAATCATATTAATAGTCTTAATCTATTGGCCATTACTATGGGCGATGAGCCTGAAGAAAAATAGCAGTATCCCGCTTTTTTCGTTTTCATCCGTCAGTAGAAACCATCATTACGATATGAACAAAGCAATGTCACCTATACTAATTAATAATAAGTCAGCACGTGTCGAGGAAGTGAGTTCAGCAATAGGGCGCTTATACTGAATAAAAGAAGGCGCCCAATTTGCCATTGCAGAGCCATATTGTGGAATAACTCATTGTGCAAACGATGGGAATTTGACATAATTGTTATTAATTTAAGTGTTGAGAAAAGATGGGGAGATTTAGCATTTACGGGGGTATGGTCATGGATCCAATTCTTCTTGATATACCGGAACAGTTTGAAACCGAACGACTTTTATTGCGGGCACCTCAGAATGGTGATGGAGCAATGGTTAATGAGGCGATAAGAGAGTCTTTTGAATTTCTTCATGAGTGGATGAAATGGGCTGACCATATTCCAAAAACCGAAGAGACTGAAGCAAATGCTCGTAAACATCGAGCGAATTTTTTGTTGCGTGAGGCCTTCACTTTTTACATATTAGATAAACTTTCTGGAGCGTTTGTAGGTACATGCAGTCTGGTAAGGGCAGATTGGCAAGTGCGCCGCTTTGAAATTGGCTACTGGATTAGGCAATCTGCTGCTAGACGACAAGGATTTATGAGTGAAGCCGTGGACGGAGTGACTCAATTTGCTTTTAAGAATCTTCAAGCCAATCGCATCGAAATACGTTGTGACACTAGAAATAGTGCCAGTTGTAGGGTTGCGGAGCGCTGTGGGTACCACTTGGAAGGAATCCTTATAAACAACTTCATCGCTCCAGCTGGCGACCTCAGAGATGATTGCCTCTACGCAAAGGTACGCTTGAAGAATGGTTCATTCGGTTACCCAACGTTAACAAGCAAATGAGTAAACTAATAATGATGGAATGTTTCAGTAGTTTTTACATAGAGG
>NZ_BMNQ01000096.1 GCF_014646635.1 Lentibacillus kapialis | reverse complement strand
CTATCTTTCGATATACTTTGAGACATGGTAGGGTTTCTCCTCTCTTTTTTTCTGTCCAATTTTGAGGATACCCTACCTCTTTTTTTGTCTCAAAGAATCTACACAAACTATTTTACGTCATCTAAAGATCCCTCTAATCCTATAATCGTATATTAGATGAAAAAGGGGTATCATTTTAAAAACTTTTCTAAAATGATGCCCCTTTTACCGGAAGTGGATTCGATTATAGCTATAGAAAAAGCAGAATAGCAGATATACCAATTGGTATTAGAAAATTCGGGCAAAGTACGGCCAGTCCATTTTCTATCTTCGTCAGAGAAAATTCGATAATTTATATTCCTGTCCATGTATGCCTTTATAATATTCCGTATACATCTCTCCCGCACAATGTTCAGAGCTGAATTTTGCCGGGAGCATATTTTGAATTTCAGAAACATGTTCCGACGTCCTTCTACCGTAACTGCCCAGGCTCACGATCCAAAGAAGCAAATAACGGAAGAGAGGGGCCGCCTAAACTGGGATATCCATATCTAACGGATCCTCATTCCGTTAAATGGACATAAATCACCCTATTTAGTGTTGTCATGAATCCTCGTTCCGTTATTCGGCTAAAAGCAGGGCAAAATTAGGGCGAAAAGAGGAAATAGCGGAATGAGGAACCGCTGAACTCCGGTTACGACACTTAAAAGTTATCATGCGGATTCGGACTAGCTGGACTGCCCAACAGCGGGGTGCGCAAAAACACCACAGTATTAGATATTGTGATATTAATCGAGTAGGTGACTAGCCATTATTTGGCTAGTCGACCTCTCACACCACCGTACGTGCGGTTCCGTATACGGCGGTTCAATAGCTTAAGTACGCTTTCTTGAAGAGACGGTTTAAATCTTTTAAACCGACCTTTGGCTAACAGTTCCTACTGCCAAGCCTGTAGTGGACTTTCACCACCAAGTTATAGCCCATACCGGGCGCACTAAAAAGACCTAAACTCTTTAGTTAGAGTTCAGGTCAATGAACTATTCATCTTTATTTTCAAAGTATGCATCCAAAATACCTTTGCCGATTTTATGGTTAATATCATTATTTTCACCCACTTTTGGAACCATCACTGCAAAGGCAACTTCCGGATTATCATATGGAGCATATCCGACAAGTGCTAAGTTTTCCGTCGAGGCTTTTAATTCTCCATTTTCGTACACATCATATTCCGCTGTTCCGGTCTTGCCTGCAGCATCGTATGGTTTATCGGCAAAATGTCGTGAGGCTGTACCATTGGGTGATTGGAATACCCGGTGGAAGCCTGCCTGAACACGATCGATTTGACTATCGCTCATTTGTACCCGGTTCATAACCTCTGTGTTATTGCTTTTATAAATTGGGCCGAGCCCTTCTTCATGTGGAACCGGATTGCGAATTTCTTTCATGAAATGCGGGCGAACGCGATATCCGTCATTGGCGATGGTTGAGACATATTGCGCCATTTGCATCGTCGTGTAAGTATCGTACTGACCAATCGCCAGGTCAAGCAGATTACCTGCTGATGGATTTGATCCCTGATACCCGGTCGATTCATATGGAAAATCTACGCCGGTTGGTACTCCCATTCCGAACTGCCCGAAATAATTGCGCATTTCATCAAACGCAGCATAATCAAAATTCACTGGTTCATTGTACTGATAGTTATACTCACCGGCCATCCGCATTGCAATGAAAAACATATACACGTTCGATGATTGTTCCAGTGCCTGATAATCATTAACATAACCTAAATTTTTCCAAGAGCTTTTTTCATCAGTACCCTTTATCTTAATCGGTCTGTCATAAAACGACTGTCCGGGCGAAATCGCACCTGACTGATAGCCTGCCAGCATCGTGGCTCCTTTAACAGAAGATCCAGGAGCATTGGCGTTGTAAATGGTGGATGTACCAATATTGGAAAACTCATGTTCCTCATGGTCATACCGCTGTCCGCTGGCGGCCAATATTTCTCCCGTTTGTGGATTCATCGCAACCGCCATAGCCCTGTCCAAATATCTGTTTTCAACAGGGTACTTTTGAATCGCAGTCTTCATCTCGTCACGGATAACCTCATCAATTTTCTTTTGCAACTCCATATCAACAGTCAGAACCAGGTCTTTTCCACGCTGGCCTTCCACAACGACATCCGAGCCAACAATTGTACCGTTTTTATCCGTCGTGTATTTGATTTTTTCTTTCCGACCTCTCAGAACACCTTCATATTGCTCTTCCAGACCGCTATTTCCTACCCGGTCATTCCGATTATATCCTCTGCTCAGGTAATAATCCTCTTTGTCTTTTGGGATTCCCTGAGACTCAGACGTGATGGATCCTGCAAAGTCGCGAAATGTTCCATCATATGGATACTCTCTGTTCCAGTCAGTTGTTGCATTGATACCGGGAAGCTCATCCAGCCGGGCAGATACCCGTGCAAATTCCTCAGATGTAACACCTTCGTTTTTTATCACTTGCGGTGTCAGTGTCATCGCTTTATCCATTTCTTTTTTAATTGCGATTACTTCAAGTTGCTGTTTGGAATAATCATCCACTTTATCTTCACTGATGCGATCAATAATCTCATGATATTGCTCGCCATTATCCATTTCCTCTTCTTCTTTTTGAGAAAGCAGATCTCTGGCTTCCTCGGTGTTATTTACGTACCAATAATCTTTTTTATTTTGTTTTGTGATACCATCCAAATATTTTTCTGAATCCATCGAAATGTATTCAGCCAGTTTTTCGGCTACTTTCAGTCTGTTTTCTGCTTGTATTCCTTTTTCCGGTGTATACGTTATCGAATACTCTGCGTCGTTTCCTACAATCAAATCTCCGTCACGGTCATACATTTTACCGCGGGGAACACTGATTTTGGTATAATCATTTGTAGTCCGGTCAATTTCAGCTTGAAAGGTTTCCCCATTCAAAATCTGAACAACACCTAATTGCAAGACCAATGCCGAAAACAATAGAAAAACGATAAAAAATAAGATATTTAAACGAAAAGGAAGTTGGGATTTTTTTTGTTTCTTCTTTTTCGAAACCATTCGCCTCACCCTTAACATAAACAATTATGCTTTATATTATATCATTTACAGGGCTGAATTCTAAGTGTTTTTTACCGATTTTTTTCATCAGTTACCGGTTCTTTCGTTATGACATCCTTTTTACCTGTACTGCCCAGGTAAATGTCCTTTACAAAGAAGTAAATAAACAAATGGCCGAGACCGAAAATGGCAAGTAAATACGGAATAATGACTTTGGCTGAAAATAAAGTGATGGCTGTTAAAAAAATAACAATTGACGTTACGCGCCCGATATTGACAAATAGTTCTCTTACAACAATATACTCAACACGGAGTTCCTTTGCTTTACGAGCCTTTCCGATCACATCATAAGTCAATGAAGCATAAGGCACATTCACAATTGGATAGGCAATACCAATAAAAGCAGCATAAACCATTAACTGTGTATAACTTATGTCAAACAAGATGATGTAAATCGAAAAATATAGTATTAACGCACCAGTCAAAATTGACTTTTTCCGCAGTGATGGTTTCACCCACTTTGTCACGATGAAATAAAGCACAAATGATAAACCTGACAAAAATAAATTAAACATCCCTAAAGCAAACTCACTTTGGGTCGTAATGTAAACCCAGACAGAAATTACAAATAAAAAAATGCCTTCGCGCAAACCTTGGGAGACGTGTGCATTTAAAATCCTCTTCCAATTTTTATTATGCGACCTTTCCATTAAAATACGCTTGAAATGAAATAGCCCCTCTGCCTGGCGACGCTTAATAAAAAAACTGCAAATAACAGCGCCGATAAACAGAATAAAAGATATTGTAAAAATCACACTATAACCGACATTCTCCTGCATGCTTGCAATGATTGTGCCGGCGAGCAACGGTCCTACCATGCCCGCAAATGATTGAAGTATTCCAAGGAATCCGTTAAAAAAGTCCCTTGATTCCGGTTCGGTAATCTCAAATGTGAGCACGTTAAAGGCCAGCCAGTAAAATCCGTACCCGATCCCCAGTACACTGCCAAGCATAAAATTATATTTAGCTGCCTGATCCGCTATAAGCAATACACTCAAAAAAAATAGAGATAAAAAGATTACCCCTAAGCGCAATACAATAACACGGTCAATTTTTTTGGCTATTTTTCCTGCTAAAATAAATGTAATGGGCTGAAATAAATAAACGCCCAAATTATAAAAAGCGATGGTTGTATAATCACCTGCCTGTTTCCATAAGTAAATGTTAACAAATGTATTGGAAAGAAAAATACTGAGTGAATACAGACCACCAATGACCAGCAGTAGAATAAGATCACGGCTAATATCAATTTTTCCAGCTATGTATTTTAAACCTTTACGCATATCCATTGCCCCTTTTTGTTCATTTATAGTGTGAGCAAAAAGCAGCCAGATATGCATTGCATGAAAAAAGACACGGAGCTCTTCCCCGTGTCTTTTTTGTTACTTGGCTTCGCTATAGTTTTTCTCTACCTGATCCCAATTGACAACATTCCAGAATGCAGCCACATATTCAGGACGTTTATTTTGGTATTTCAAATAGTAAGCATGCTCCCAAACGTCAAGACCTAAAATAGGTGTTTTCCCTTCCATTAATGGCGTGTCCTGGTTAGGAGTATCTGTGATTTCAATTTCACCATTATTGACAACCAGCCATGCCCAGCCGGAGCCGAAACGCCCTTTTGCAGCGCCTTCGAATTCTTCTTTGAATTTGTCAAAGCTGCCAAATTTGCTATTGATTTTATCAGCTAATTCACCTGACGGCTCGCCCCCGCCATTTGGTGACATGACTTTCCAGAATAGGCTATGGTTAGCATGTCCGCCGCCATTGTTCCGGACCGCTGTACGAATATCTTCCGGTACAGCTTCAAGATTACCTATTAAATCTTCAAGTGACTTACTCTGAAGATCCGCTTTTCCTTCAAGCGCAGCATTCAATTTCGTCACATAAGTATTATGATGCTTAGTATGGTGAATGTTCATGGTCTCTTTGTCAATAGTAGGTTCTAAAGCATCGTAAGCGTATGGTAGTTCTGGTAGTTCAAATGTTGCCATTTCTAAAGTCCTCCTTCAATATTCTTTATTAAAAGGATTGAATATTCACCCTTTACATTCAAGGCTATCAGAGGCTTGATACACATGCAACTTAAATGCACTCTTCTAAATGTAAGCGGTGAAATCCCTATCATTATAATATATTCCCGGGTATCACTAAATCCAAACCTTCAAAAGGAAAAATAAAACCAAAATAAGCTTGTTTTACCATAGTATGGTTAGCCCCCAAAAAGGGTAAAAAAGCGTCCAAAATATACCACGACTACGTTATAATAAAGGTAACTATACAATTCTTCACAGGGCGGTGCTACATATGTTTAAACACGGTAAAAAGGAACA
>NZ_BMNQ01000095.1 GCF_014646635.1 Lentibacillus kapialis | reverse complement strand
CTGCTTCTACGCTACCAGTTACCCAGTAACGCATGATTCCAGGCTAACCGAATGAATAGGAAACTTTCGGTGTGAGTACGTTTCAACTCACTAGAAATAGCGGAGCTTTCAGCTCGCGCAGTCGTCCGCGTAGCGGACGAACTTATGTCCACGTCTTTCCAATTCTTTATCTAATTCGTTTAGATATACGTTACTGAGGATTGGTGACAAGTTCCCGCCCTGCGGAGCACCGACGCTTGAAGCTGTAACCATACCTTCTTCCATAATACCACTTTTAAGAAATTTCCATATCAATTCAAGTACTACTTTGTCCTGTATAAATACCTTCAGGTATTCCATCAGCTTTTGATGGTGAATCGTATCAAAGTAGCTTTTCAAATCGCAGTCTACAACAGTACGGTATCCCTGTTTGTAATAGTGGGCTGCTTTCTTGATTGCCTGTTTAGCATTTCGGTTTGGTCGAAACCCATAGCTATGTTTTGAAAAGTAAGGATTTATTTCCTGTGCAATGACCTGATAGATAGCTTGCTGCACCACACGGTCCAATACACAAGGAATCCCTAATTTTCGTTTCGACCCATCGTCTTTCTTAATCTCCACCCGTCTTACTGGTTGCAGCTGATAGGAACCATCTCTCACTTTTCTGCGAAGTGATGAGTAATATTGCTGCATATGACCGTATAGCTCATCAACGGTGATTCCGTCAATGCCTGGAGCTCCTTTGTTAGCTCTCACATGCTTATACGCCATGTACAGATTATCATGATCGATTACTTGGTCAATTAAATTCGTACCATCCTGGCGATTCATTTCTGTGTGGATATTACTGCACACTTCCGCATACCCTTCCGTTTCCAACGTATCTCTTTGCGAACAGTCATCTTCCGATGTATTCTGTGGTCGTTGCAATATCCTCACCTCCATCAATCACTAAGATTACTACTGTTCAGCCCTTCGTTCCTAATGGAACTACTACGGCGTCTGCTGACTTCTTACAATTCAACCCGCCATCACTGACGCGTTTGTTCCTGTGAGATATTCCATCTCTCTTGTCGGGAACCCTTGTAAGACCTCCCGGGGTAAGTGTTATCTCTTTCCTCTCATTTAGCCGCCACATTTACACAATGGAATTCGGGTAGTATTGGACTTCATCTTGTATTGCAGACTTATCCGTCCCAATTATGCCTGATATGGTTCGTGTACCTCGGCTCAAGAGTTTGCCGCCAACTTCCTTCAGATTCCACCTCACGATGGACACCCTTGTCTTTGGCTAACGGTTCCTACTACCAAGTCCGTAGGAGACTTTCACTCCCTAGACATAACACATGCCCGGCGCACAATAAAGGCGATACACATGAGACATGACTACTGTGTATCGCCTTTTTAAGATATAGACCAAGATTTGCTTAATTTATTTTCTTGTTGTTTTTATCTCGTATAATAATATCATAGGGAATTTCTTCGATAGATAACTCTTCCCGTTTTAATTCGATTATTTTATCCACGTAATATTCAATTTGCTTAACCTTCTCATCTGAGTTCCCGAACCAACTATTATTTATTTTTGTCTTTATAATAATCTGTAATGGTTGAGGATGAAACGAAGAAGCAAACCCTCTATATTCGTTGAATTTCTTATTTGTTTCCTCTCTTATTGCAGCAAATATAGGGTGCCATTCCTGATTCTTTATCTCACGTTCGCTTTTCTTCTTTAATTTAACTGTATACTTCATATTCGTTTTTGATAAAATGGCATTAGTAATGCGTTTTTCGAGTTCACCATTCCCTGCAAAATTTTTATCTGTTCCTTCAATTATGATTTTCTTCTTCGGTTCAACCAATATTGAATAGCCCAAATTGTGTCCTTTATCTTCTAATACATCTGACACAATATTTGAAACCTTATCTATTGATTCCCTTAACTTTTTTTCCTCTTTATTACGTGTAACGGTACTCTCCGAAATCCTGAACTTTATATCAAAATCCTTAAATCCTACCTCTTTTGCAGTATCCGTTATTATGTTTCTAATCTTACTTTTATTGGCCTCTAAAAAACCCTTATCCTTAACCTGTGCGGTTAAAATACGTTCTTTATGAGAGTAACTTAATCCTACCTCGCCATATTCTTTGTCCTTTAATTCGTTTGAGCTTCTTCTAAATATCTCTTCTATTTTAGCTTTTTCTTGTTTCGTTTCGTTCATACTTTTTACTAATTCATCTTCAATCTGCTCATCCGATTCAGCATTTGCCGATTCTTCTGAGTTGATTGCAAATACGAAAGCTGCCCCAAAAATGATTATGATTGACACAAGACCAATAACAACTTTTTTGATATTAATCACCTCCCTAAAAGAGGTGTATGTCCACTTATTTTTATTATTCTTCAGTTTTCTGAATTCATTGAATTAAACTTCAAAAGCCGTAACGCATTTAGAATAACAATAACAGCAGCTCCCGTATCACTTAGAACGGCCATCCAAAGCGTAAGCCAACCTGGAATTATAAGAGCTAATGCAATGAATTTCACGACCAGCGCAAACCAAATATTTTGTTTGATAATCATCAGTGCTTTCTTGCTTAAATGAACGGTAAAGGGGAGTTTTTCCAGATTATCCGCCATAAGAACAATATCAGCCGTTTCCATTGCGGTATCTGTCCCTGCACCGCCCATCGCAATACCCAGATCAGATGTAGCAAGTGCAGGCGCATCATTGATTCCGTCACCAACCATTGCAACATTATGACCTTCGCTTTGCAATGTCTTAATGGCCTCTACTTTATCTTCCGGTAATAGTTCAGCGAAATAGCGATTTACATTCATTTGCTCTGAAATCATTTTTGCTGTTCCTTCATTGTCACCTGTCAGCATTGACAGTTGATTGACACCAACGTGCTTCAGGCCATTCAATGCTTCGACGGCAGTTTCACGAATCGTATCGGCCACAGAGATAATCCCGATTATTGCTTGTTCTGTTCCGACGATCACGACCGTTTTTCCTCGCCGCTGCATGTCTTCCACCCTGGTTCTAATGTCTTCCAACGGAACATCCATTTCTTCAAAAAGTTTCAGATTGCCGGCATAATGAACGTGCTCATCAATTGTGGCCTGAACCCCTTTGCCGGTTATATTCTGAAACCATTCACCATGTTTCGGCTGAATCCCCTGTTCCTTTGCGTAATCAACAATCGTTTGTGCTATTGGATGTGTGGCGTAATCTTCCAGTGTGAAGGCCAGAGATAGCAATTCATTTTCAGAGACAGTTAATGCTTCAATTTCGGAAACGTTTGGTTTTCCTTCCGTCAATGTCCCTGTTTTATCAAATGCTATTGACTTGATAGCGCCTGCCTTTTCCAAAAAGGTTCCACCCTTGATTAAAACACCATTCCTCGCAGCATTTCCAATAGCAGAAACAATCGCTACAGGCGTCGATATAACCAATGCGCAGGGACAAGCCACAACGAGTAATGCCAGCCCTTTATAGACCCATTCATCCCAAGCTCCAAAGCCAAAAAGCGGTGGCAGAATAATGATAGCTAGTGCTAACCCGAACACGATAGGTGTGTAGACACGTGCGAATTTATCAATAAAAGCTTCAGTAGGGGCTTTTTGTTCCTGCGCTTCTTCAACAAGATGAATGATTTTCGATATGGTTGTATCGTCAACCAGCTTCGTAACTTCAACATCAAGCGACCCACTCTCATTAATCGTTCCTGCATAAACGGTATCACCACTAATTTTGTCGACCGGTATCGACTCTCCTGTTATGGGAGCCTGATTAACACTAGTTTCCCCCTGAATGATCCTGCCATCCAACGGAATACGATCACCCGGTTTAATGACAATTGTCTCACCGACTGAAACATCTTCCGCCGGTTTTTTGACTAATTCTGAACCAGCTTTGATCCATGCTTCTGATGGTGCTAATTCCATTAAATCACTGATTGAATTCCGCGTTTGTTCGATTGACCTGTTTTGCAGGCTGTTCCCGAGTGTAAATAACCAGACAACGGTTGCTCCTTCAAACCATTCACCAATCAAGGCAGCGCCAATTGCTGCAACGGACATCAGAACATTCATATCCAGCGAGCGGCTTTTCACAGCAAAATAAGCGCTTTTGACAGGCTTATAGCCACTGATAATGATGGCAGCCGCATACAACATAATGGATATTATGCCAGGTAACCCAGCGTACGTGCCAACAAAGCCAAGAACAATGAGTATACCTGATGCGGTAATCAACCCATACCCTTCCGTGTTATGTGTCTTTTCTGCAGGTTTTTTGCCATCTGTAAGCAGCGACGCTTTATAACCGATTTTGGATACTTCGGAAATGATGTCATCAACACTATTTTCATGCGCCACTTTCATTTTTCCGGTTGAAAAATGAACACTGATATCATTAACTGATGAAATTGTATTTAAATGGTTTTCAATGCTTTTGGCACAACCTCCGCAATCCATACCAACAACATCATACGTTCTGTAATGTTTATTCTGATTGAGCGGTTCGGCCGTGTAGCCCAGTTTTTGAATCTCGTTTTCAACATTGCCGGGGGACAGGACGCCGCTGCCTGACACGTGCAGTTTTGCTGTATTATAATTCACGTTCACCTCGTGAATATCGTCCAATCGGTTCAAACGCTTTTCTATGGTCACAGCGCAGGAAGGGCAATCCATCCCGTGTATGCGATATTCGGCCTTTTCACTTTCATCAGATGTGGCATGTGTTGTTTTGGCAGTTGGAAATGCAACAACACTGCCGTTACTGCAACAGGAAGCGGGTTTATCACTCTTATGGTCACAGCTTCCATGATTGTCTGATCGCGTTAGACGTCCTTTTTCATTTGATCCACAGCATTTCTCCGACATTGACTTCCCCCCTACGTTATATGATTTTCACACGTGGCAACATCACTTTCAACGTCTTCAAGCACAACATCAAACATTGTCAATAAATCACGCACCTGATTATTGCGCAATCCATAATAAACGTATTTTCCTTCCTGCCGACCCGCTATAATACCACAGCCTTTTAAACACGCTAGATGCTGTGAAATGTTCGATTGATTGCCCTCTATAGCGTCAACGATTTGTGATACCGTTTTTTCTTCGTTTTTGATACACTCTAAAATTTGAAGTCTTATTTTATGCGCAAACCCATGTAAAAACTTTACTTTCATATCCATATCCATGTTTTTCAACATTTTATTAACCCCCATCATATTAGAAACACCTAATATGTTTTGTTAATATATATATTACGCATTTCTAATATGTGTGTCAAAAAACCGAGCTCTGAAGCCCTTGTAATGGAGAAAAGGTATACTAAAAAGTTAGAAAAACCGGGCAAAAGGCGGCCCGGTCTTTTTTCTATCTTCGTTAGAGAAAATCCGATAATTTATATTCCTGTCCATGTACGCCATTATAATACGTTGGATACATTTCCCCTCCACACATTT
>NZ_BMNQ01000094.1 GCF_014646635.1 Lentibacillus kapialis | reverse complement strand
ATGAGTTCAGTCACACTTATAATATGCTTCAGCTTAACAACTTTGAGCAGGACTTCAGCCTGAAGAGCGACTTTAGTCGCTGACATTCATGTCCAAATCCACCTGCTTTAGCAGGTGGTCGTTTAATTTCTTTTTCTTACATTAGACAATATGCAATAAAAAAGAATAAGTTTTGTTATGATTGCTACAGTGCCTAAACTGGTTTTTTATTATCTTCCCAGCAATGATTTTTATAATTTTTGTATTGATTATGGTTTAAGCAACGGGCGCTTATCAGAAGTAAAGGTAGCGCCCTGTCTTGCGAGAAAAGCCAGGGTTATTTAACAAAATTACTGATTTAAACGGAGTGATACATTATATCTTTTTCACGTTGGACAGCATTTCAAGGTATTGTAATTGTTCTACTGATAGCTCTTGCGTTCATAGCAGATATATTGGAGTACCATTTTCCTCAACGGATGTAATAAATACGTCGGTGTTGATGACATCTTTGTTTTTGGTAATAATAATTAGTTTACTTAGTTTAGTGATGTACTTTCAAACGAAGAAAAGTGACACATTTTTAAGGCACAGATTATGGGATAAAATGTATATTATTATGCCTGTAATAATTTTTGTATCTTTGGTTGTAGTTTTTGTCTTTTTTCTGGCAGGACCACTAAGCGAAATAACGCAGAGCAATCGTTGGGTTATATATATGTTAATTTACTATGTTTTATTTTTAATAAATGCGACTGTTTTAGCACTTATACATAAAGCAAAAAAGGATACTATTTCCAATGAAAATAAAATTGGCTATTCTTTTGTTTGGACGTCATTAGGACTTTTAGTGGTTATTTTTATATTGTGACTGTCTTAAACAAACGGGCGCTTTCGCGGAATAGGCTTTGCACCCATTATCACTTCATCAGCCAAATTGCTGAAGGTTGATTCTAGAAGACTGAAGGAAATATTAAATAAACTATTGAGGAAGAAAGTCATTTCGAGTTATCTAACCCCGAAAGCTAACAATATATAACACTTGTCTACTTGTCTATTAATTAGTACGAATATCCAGGATGAGGGGACAGGTATTTTAATTGAAAATTATTTAAATTTCAAGCGTTGATGTTCGCAATACGAACGGGCGCTATTCGGGAACACCCCCCTATCGGGCGCGTTCCCGGAATAAAGGTTGCGCTCAATTGCCATTCTAGGGCCATTTAATGGCATAGTCGATATCGGTCAGAATGGAGGGAAGAACGATGGCAGTCACATTAAAAATAATGAGTTCAGATGAATTTCAACAATATCTGGCTTATGCAATTGAGAACTTTGCAAACGAACAAATTAAATCTGGAAATTGGAAACAAACGGGCGCAATAAATAAAGCTAAGAAGGAACACAAACGGTTACTTCCTGATGGGCCGAATACCGATAATAATTATTTATTTACAATTCGTGATGGAGACCTGAAAGTTGGAATGGTGTGGCTAGCAAAAAAGGATGATAATAAGGGTTTCATTTATGATATTAACATTTGGAAAAGCAATCAAGGTAAAGGTTATGGAAAACAAGTAATGAAGCAAGTTGAACTCATTGCCAAAGAGATTGGGTTGAAAATGATAGGACTCCACGTCCTTGGTCATAACAAAGTGGCAAGGGGTTTATATGAACAACTAGGATATGTTGAAACAAATATAAAAATGGAAAAGTTATTATAGGTTATTTCAGAATAGGGCGAAGTTGCGGAATAAAGGGCAGTGTCCAAACTGTCATTGTTGAGCCAGTTAGCTGAACAAAGGGGAGCTTCTTATGCATCAAAAGTTAACTAGATCTTCGACGGATAAAGCATTATACGGAGTTTGTGGAGGAATAGCAGAATTTTTTGGTATATCTTCTTTTATTGTAAGAGTAATATTTCTTTTCACTTCAGGTTTATCTTTTTGGGTGTATATATTTCTAGTTTGGGGTTTAGATGAAAGACCGTCATTATAGTGTAAATAGTACCATTAACGGGCGCAATCCGGAATTACGGATTGAACCCTGAACCTTTTCCTTCTGGGTTGGGCCAGATTATTGAGGGAGTAACTCAACTAACGAATTGTATAATTGCAGGAATTTAGGGGTGTAATAATGCAGTTATATTTGCAAAGGATGAGAAGAAAAGTGGTTTTGACTTCAAGTACATTTGTTTTATTGATTCTTACATTCTGGTTTTGGTATGAGTTGCCGTTATTCGGATTATCTGATTATTTTTCTGAAACGAATGTCCCTGGATTTATTCAGTTTATTTCTGTTTGTTTGGGTGTTGGTTTTTGCTTTTCATGATTTTAATTCTATTGCATCTATCTTTTGCTAGTGAATATGCAATAAATAAACAGGAAGGTATGTTAAGAGTTTTTTTAATAACTCAAGGTACTTTAATAATGGTCGTGGCAATATTATTTGCAGCTTTTTATTTAATTGTATCCTTTGCAATATAAAAGATGCACTGGTACACATAAGGGCCATTTGAATTGAGCAAGAAAGAGGAGGGATAATGATGGACCAAAAAAAGCAAACAAGACCTTCTGTTATCACAGGTTTTGTGTTGCTCGCCTTAGCTTTTTTGTTTAAGTGGGAATTCATATATAACGAACCTGTTGTCGATCGGTTGCTTGGTTTGATTGGTGTGAGTGCGTGGTCTAATGGTAATACTGGTTTTCATTTCACAGGAATTATTTCTGTTATACTTTTAATTATAGGGCTGTTTTTTTGGCCAAACGGTACAGCGGTAAAATGATTTTTGTTTTCTTTCTTGCGATGATACTCATACCCACTAACTTGTTTGCAAACGTATATCAATCAAACTTTGCAAATGGTATTTATGCGTTAGAATTCCAACAGGACGGAAGCAATTGTAAATATGATACGAATAATTCAGGTATTGTTGAAGGTAACTGTAAAATCTCCATTGTGAACCATAGTAGCGATGCCGTTACTTTCCGTGCTTCAATAGACCAAAAATATGATCACAATAGATTCAATGTAACGGACCTAATTAATCTGAAAGACCACCAATTGAAACTAGATGCGAAGGAGCATAGAACATTTGACATTAATTTCAGACACTCGCTTCAATCGTCAAAATATCAAAGTATAGGCGGAGAACTTGATATATTTAATCTCATAATTTCTGATGATGATAATACAAGGAGGTTGTAATGTTCCACGGCGAGATTTATATGCAATATGGCAGAAGAGCAAACTTCAACCATACCAAATAATATCAGAAAAGACTATTCAAGAAAAGGTGCGCGCTAATCGAATAAGTACGTCCTTCTGAAACGGTGGCCAGATTGTAGAGTAAATTGGAAACAAATAATAAATTCAATTCGTTTAACATTACAAAAGGTCTTGGATCGGGGGATATAACGATTGAAAAGAATATTTCTTTTTGTGATGGCTCTGTTGATAATCGCTTCATTGGCAGGATGCGGAAATGGATCAGATTTTCAAGGTATCATTCACAGGGTAAAAGAATCCAGCATTACCGTTGTGACAGATGATGTTGAACCTGATACTTCATATCCAGTTTATGAAGTTTTTGTTGATGACCAAACGGAGATCAAGGGCGCCGTTAATAAACTCTCAAAATTAAGGGCTGATCAAAAAGTGGAGATTTGGGTGAAAGGTGAATGGAATAAAGACCCTGAAAACAAAATGGTCGCTAATAAAATCATAGTTAGTAAGAAGTGAAAAATATTCAAGAAAAGGGCGCGATAATGGCATAACGTTATACAGGAAAAGGGCCATATCAAAGAAGATCTTTCTTAAGAAAATTGTTAAACTAGTGGAGCAGATTAGTCCCTATACAATTATGATTAAAACAGAGGGGAAATAAAATATGATAAATAGCAATAACAATAAGGCGTTATCACAGGAACAACGTGAAGAACTACTCAGAACTTTGAAGGAACGTTTTGAGAAAAACATGAACCGTCATGGTAGTCTTGAATGGGTTAGAGTACAAGCTAAGCTCGAGGCTAATATTGAAAAATTGTGGTCGCTCAATGAAATGGAAAGAACCGGTGGTGAACCGGATGTTGTTGGCCATGATAAAAAGACGGATGAATACATTTTTTATGATTGTTCATCAGAAAGTCCAAAAGGCCGCAGGAGTGTTTGTTACGACCGTAAAGCACTTGAGTCAAGAAAAAAATACAAACCCGAAAATAACGCTATTGATATGGCAGCTGACATGGGCATTAAACTTTTGACGGAGGAACAATACCGGGAGTTGCAGAAACTTGAAAATGTTGATATGAAAACATCAAGCTGGGTGCAAACACCTGATAATATTAGAAAACTTGGCGGCGCCATCTATTGTGATCGCCGCTATGACACTGTCTTTGTATACCACAATGGCGCGCAATCCTACTATGCTGCAAGGGGGTTCCGTGGCTCGCTTAGGGTCTAAATTTTGCATAGACCGCTACATTTCGGGAGTCATTCCGGGATAAGACTTGGCGTCCAATCCTGCAGAGAAGGGCATTTTCTGGAAAGCAAAGAAGCTGATCCCTTACAAGATCAGCCATTTTGTTTATCTCTCGTTAATTTTTTACGTGGTATTAAGACCCTGCCTTAATAGCAGGGTCTTTTGAATTTTATATAATGGATGTTAGTGTATTAATAAAATAAATAATAAATAATATTAAACGAATAGTTTATTTTATTAATAAATATGTTAAACTAATATTAGACATTCGAGAGGAAGGGTGACTAAATGGATAGCAAAGATGTACCAAATTGGATTTTAACGTTGGATGGGGAAGATATAGAGTTTATCAAGAAATTTGTAATAAATTCTGGATCGTTAAAAGAAATTGCAAAAATTTATGAGGTTTCTTATCCAACAGTGAGGATTAAACTGGATAGATTAATCGAAAAAATAAAATTAAATGACGCTGTAGAAAATGAAGAGTTTATAAAATTCATTAAACAACTTTCGATTGATGACCGTATCAATTTGGAAGAAGCAAAATTAATTATTGAAAAGTACAAAAAAGAAAGAGGCGGTAAATAATGGTTCAAAGTTTAATTCTTATACCAATTGTAGTATTAATACTTGGCCTCCATCATTTTTTGTCTACAAGAAAACGGGCATGGCCAGGGACAATTTTCCCGATTATTTACGTAATTGTCATCGGTGGTCAATTAATCGCTAAAGTAGTAGAGATAAAGTCTTCCCGGGATATTTTCTTCTATATATTAGGATTTGTAATATTTACAGGAATATGGATTGAGGGCAGGGATTCAGTGAAGAAAAAGCGGCAAAAAGAATTGGATAAAATGAAATCCCATGACATGCAATAGTTGCAATTCATCAGAAAGTTAATGATTCAAGATTGGTTTAACATTAAAGAGATAATATGAATCACTAAAATAATAAAAAGGATGAAAAATAATGTTTGGCTTAGGCTTTTATAATGTTTTTATCATTGCTGGCATACTTGGTGTGCAATACTTTTTTTCAACCAGAGATAGCGTTTATTGGGGAGCCCTTATCCCATTAATTTTTATTGTTTGGCGCACTTGGCTACTATTTACTGGGAATGAAAATATTCTAGCTTATGTGCTAACTCGAGTTTCGCACCCTGATAAATCAATAAAAAAGCGCCATGAAAATGGATAAAAAAACGTAAAAAAACCCGCATGAACACTGGCTTTTGGTATAATTAAGGTACCAATCCAAATCATGCCAA
>NZ_BMNQ01000093.1 GCF_014646635.1 Lentibacillus kapialis | reverse complement strand
TGTTCCTTTTTACCGTGTTTAAACATATGTAGCACCGCCCTGTGAAGAATTGTATAGTTACCTTTATTATAACGTAGTCTTGGTATATTTTGGACACTTTTTTACCCTTTTTGGGGGCTAACCATAACATCCATCGTCATTTGACAGCCAATCATTTTCACGCCCATCTCCTGAGCCATTTCTAATAACTCACTAATAGACGGTACATTCGCTTTTTCAAAACCTTCCTGGAAGTGCTCCTTCCCTTCCGGCAGCGGCAAGTTTTTGTGTGCCTCCTTATGAATTAGGTTTAGCCCTTCAAATGTGAAAAAGATTCCCACCTCTTTATCGGATGCTGCAGCTGCCGTCGCGATATTAAACACTTTGTATGCATCAAACATACCACCATTTGCTGCAATAATCGCTACACGTGTATTGTTAGTTGCCATTATTTATTCCTCCTGAAATTAATTGTTGAATTTTCCATGAGACCGTCCCATTCGGACATGCCTGCTTCCTTATCATTACTTTCTATTACGTCTCAATGTCCCCATTCCATGCAAGCATGCCGCCGTCTACGTTAGTAACATCATATCCATTGCTGTTAAGAAATTCAGCAGCTTTTCCGCTCCGTCCCCCGGAACGGCAAACCATATAATAGTGATTGTCTTTGTCAATTTCGTCGAGACGATCAGGCACCTCTCCAAGTGGAATGTGTTTCGCACCAGGGATTTTGCCTTGCGCTACCTCTTCATCTTCACGCACATCAATAACATTTACGTTTTTGTTACGATTGATTTTTTCAACCAACTCATTCATCTTAATTTCCTTCACTTTCAATATGCCTCCTTGAAATGTTTTACATACTCCTATTCTGCCGCTTATTTAATTTTTAAAATTACGGGCGGGGGTATATATTTTAAATAAATAAACTAATATTCCCGTCTTCCGCTTCACCCACATAAGCTGCAACGCCACCGTAATCAATGCCATCAAGCAATTCTTCTTTTTGCAAACCAAGCAAATCCATTGTCATCGTACAGGCAAGCAAATTAACATCTTGTTCCTGTGCCATATCAACCAATTGCGGCAGTGGCATGGCATTGTGTTTCTTCATAACCTTCTTAATCATTTTCGGGCCCATACCAAGGTAATTCATTTTGGAGAGACTCATTTTATTGGTCCCCTTGGGCATCATTTTCCCAAACATTTTTTCCAGTAAACCCTTTTTTACGGGTGTATGGTTTACCTTCCGCAATGCATTCAGACCCCAGAATGTATGGAAAATGGTGACTTCATGATCATAAGCCGCTGCGCCGTTCGCAATGATATATGCTGCCATTGCTTTATCATAGTCACCGCTGAATAAAACAATTGTTGTTTTCTTTTTGTCCGGCATAAACATCCCTTTCCTTTCCACCAGATCCTAATACCTATACCTGTAGGGGTATATACAAAAGCAAGAAAAAGGGTTAGTACTGTTGGCTAACCTATTTCATATTCTAATAAAAAGCACGGTATCTGTCAATACCTTTTGTTCATCTACTTTTCACAAGCAGGTTGACCGCCTCTTTCACAAGGTCTTCAGAGCTTTCGCCATCTTTTTTCTCTTCACGGATGCATTGCTCCAAATTCTTGCTGACAACCAGGGCAAGCGTACGATCCAGCGCATTGCGTACTGCAGTCATCTGTGTGACAACATCGCGGCATTCATTTTCTTCTTCCATCATTTTCATAAGGCCCTTTACTTGTCCTTCAATACGTTTTACACGGTTTTTTACGTCAGATTCATATTGCATCGTTATATCACTCCTTTCTTGAGTCCTTCATTCTATGATTAATAAATCTGCCATGGAATATAGTAACAATAAACAACCCCGGATAAACTGTCAAGAGAATGATAAACACCAGTATCATACAGCTTCTTTCTCAAATGGACCATTTCCACTATATACCCCTGTAGGTATTTTGTCAATGAGTGACTTATATCACTCCATACTCATATGGTTTATTATACGATGCTAATATACCCCAGGGGGTAAAACAATTTAAAGGAGAATGATTTATGTCCAAAAAGATTATTATTGTTGGCGGTGTAGCCGGCGGTTCAACGGCTGCAGCCAGACTGAGAAGATTAGATGAAGAGGCCGAAATTATCTTGCTGGAAAAGGGAGCTTATATCTCTTTTGCCAATTGCGGCCTACCTTATTATATTGGAGAAACGATTCAGGATCGAAACAAATTGCTTGTGCAAACCGCCGAGGGAATGTCTGCACGATATAATATGCATGTCCGCACGTCCAGTGAAGTGACAGCTATTGACCGGACGGCCAAATCTATCACTGTCAAAAACCTTGATACCGGCGAAATATATCAAGAATCCTATGATGATCTCATTTTATCACCCGGCGCCCGCCCGGTCGTACCTCCTATCCAAGGAGTCAAGGATGCTGAAGCACTGTTTACATTGCGGAATATACCGGACACGGATCGCATAAAGGACTATATAGACAACCACCATCCGAAGCATGCTGTTGTTGTCGGTGGCGGCTTTATTGGATTAGAAATGGCCGAAAACCTGACTGAGCGCGGATTAGACGTCACGATTATCGAAATGTCCAGCCAAGTGATGGGCCCAATCGATTACGAAATGGCGTCTATCATTCATAGCCACCTCACCGATAAAGGGGTTCAATTAATCTTAAATGATGGTGTGCAAGCTTTCGAGAATAACGGTAGCAAAGTTGTAACGAGCAATGGACTGGAAATTGACACGGATATGATTCTACTATCCATTGGCGTCCGTCCAGAAAATGAATTGGCGAAAAACGCCGGATTATCCATTGGAGATCGTGGCGGCATTCAAGTAAACAGTCAGTTAGAGACCAGTGATCCGCATATTTATGCCATAGGTGATGCGATAGAAGTGAATGATTATACAAATCGACAGCCAGCGATGGTACCATTGGCTTGGCCTGCCAACCGGCAAGGGCGTATCACAGCAGATAATATTTATGGAAAAACAACGACTTACAAAGGCACACTGGGCACGTCGATCGCTAAAGTTTTCGACTACACAGTAGCGGCAACCGGTAATAATGAAAAAACACTAAAGCAGCTGGATATTCCTTATGAAGTGGTCCACGTGCATCCTTCTTCACATGCCGGATATTATCCCGGGGCTGAATCCATTGCATTGAAACTTATATTTGATAAAGAAACCGGCAGCATTTACGGCGCGCAGGCTATTGGAAAGGTAGGTGCCGACAAACGGATTGATGTCATAGCAACAGCAATGAAAGGCAGAATGACCGTTATGGATCTGCCTGATTTGGAACTTGCCTATGCACCGCCATACTCATCGGCAAAAGATCCGGTTAATATGGCAGGTTACACTGCCAGCAACATTGTGGAGGGAATGACGCAAACTGTACAATGGTATGAAATAGATGCCATGATTGCAAATGGCGGCACATTAGTCGATGTCCGTGATCCGCATGAACTGGAACAAGGGTTTATCGACGGTGCTGTCAACATTCCACTTAATGATTTGCGCAGCCGCCTCACTGAACTGCCTGTCAGCGAAGTAATTTATGTGAACTGTCAGGCAGGATTACGCGGCTACATCGCAGCACGTATTTTGCAGGAAAATGGATTTCATGCCATCAATCTCGACGGTGGCTGGAACACATATGCAGCTGCTTATAACAAATAACAAACACGATTCACCTGATCAGGTGTTCCCTCATCAAGGGCACACCTGTTTTTCTTACACCATCTTGTTTGACGCAAGCCCCCCAACATGCTATCTTTTGATGGTGGTATTCCATAAACAATTATATTCATGAGCCCTCCTTTTATAACGTCAGAAAATATAAAATATGGATGACCTTATAAGAAAAGCTTCGGCATTCGCTATAAGGCGAGGCGAATGCCGAGTTTTTCTAATAACGTCAGAAAATATAAATGATGGGTGACCTTATAAGAAACGCTTCGGCATTCGCTATAAGACGAGGCGAATGCCGAGTTTTTCTAATGTCCTTCCCTCGCCCACCTCTCCGGAACAAAAAGCTACTCTATATAGAAGGGATTTTTTATGACGATACAAGATGAATTAAGAAAGCGGCGAACCTTTGCCATCATTTCACACCCGGACGCCGGGAAGACTACTATGACTGAGAAGCTCCTGCTGTTCGGCAATCTCATTCGTTCAGCCGGAACGGTTAAGGGGAAAAAGTCGGGAAAATTTGCCACATCAGACTGGATGGAAATTGAAAAACAGCGCGGTATATCCGTGACATCCAGTGTCATGAATTTTCCATACAACGGCTACCAGGTAAATATTCTGGATACACCCGGGCACGAGGATTTCAGTGAAGATACATACCGAACATTAACAGCCGTCGACAGTGTTGTCATGATCATCGATGCGACCAAAGGAATCGAAGCACAGACAATCAAATTGTTTAAAGTGTGTAAAATGCGCGGCATTCCTATTTTTACATTCATTAATAAATTGGATCGTGAAGGACGCGAACCGCTCGAATTGCTGGAAGAGATTGAGGAAGTACTCGACATTGAAACATATCCGATGACTTGGCCAGCCGGCATGGGCAAACGATTCCTTGGCACATTCGACCGGCACGGGAAGCAATTTATTCAATACAATGGGGATGAAGATGAGTCTTATGTTCCCTATGCAGATCTCAATCAACCGGACAATAACGAACTGGTTTCCAATCCGACGTATAAAGCTGCCAGCGATGAATTGGCACTAGTTGAAGAAGCCGGTGATGAATTTTCCATCGATGCAGTACTTGCCGGCGAGCAGACTCCGGTCTTTTTCGGAAGTGCATTGGCTCCGTTTGGCGTACAGACGTTTTTTGACACGTTTATTTCGATGGCACCAGAGCCTGCTCCGCGCAAATCAACAGAAGGTGTCGTGTCACCGGATAATCCGGAGTTTTCTGGTTTTATTTTCAAAATCCAGGCTAATATGAATCCCAATCACCGGGACAGAGTCGCATTTTTAAGGGTATGTTCCGGCAAATTCGAACGCGGGATGAGCGTGAAACTGGCGCGTACCGGAAAGCCAATCAAACTGGCGCAGTCACAACAATTTGTGGCTTCTGATCGTGATACGGTTCAGGAAGCATATGCCGGTGATATCATCGGTGTGTATGATCCGAACGCCTATCATATCGGTGATACACTGCTTGAGGGAAAAAATATGTTCGAATATCAGGAGCTCCCGCAATTCCCGCCGGAGCAATTTCAACGTGTCACGGCCAAAAACGTCATGAAAGCCAAGCAATTTAAAAAAGGAATCGAGCAGCTCGTCCAAGAAGGCGCCATTCAGTTGTATAAACACTATCGTTCCGAATCCTATATTCTTGGTGCTGTCGGTGAGCTGCAATATGAAGTCTTCCAGTACCGCATGCGGAATGAGTATAATGTGGAGGTTAGCTTCGAGCCCATTGGCGAGCGAGTCCCAAGGTGGCTAAAATCTGAGCAGGTTGATCCTTCACTGTATGACGAGCGCAACATGCTGGTCCGCGACCGCTCCGACAACTATGTTGTGCTGTTCAAGAACGACTTTTCCCTCAACTGGTTCAAAGACAATCATCCGGATATCGAACTGATTGATCTGTTTGACGTGAACCAGTATGACCAGACAACATAATCGTATTTAGGTGAGAAAGCCCGCGGAATTTTCATTCTGTGGGCTTTTTTATGAGATATTAATTGTGATTTCAATCTGGCGGATTCCTTTTCTGCTGATGTCCGCACTCTTCTGCTGATGTTCGCGCTCTTCTGCTGATGTTCACGCTCTTCTGCTGATGTTCGCGCTCTTCTGCTGATGTCTGCGCTCTTCTGCTGATATCCGCGCTCTTCTGCTGATGTTCGCACTCTTCTGCTGATATCCGCGCTCTTCTGCTGATGTTCGCGCTCTTCTGCTGATGTTCGCGCTCTTCTGCTGATGTCCGCGCTCTTCTGCTGATATCTGCGCTCTTCTGCTGATGTCTGCGCTCTTCTGCTGATGTCCGCACTCTTCTGCTGATGTCTGCGCTCTTCTGCTGATGTCTGCGCTCTTCTGCTGATGTCTGGATGTTTTTAGTCTATTGTCCACCTTTATCATTCCTAAATTAAAAACGACCGCCTCAAAAGCTCACCTTTTGAGACGACCGCCTACATCTAACGCCAGGATTAACATCAGGAAAGTTTCCCGGCGCTGAATGAATCATTTAGCTCATTGCTGGAATGCCGCTATCTCGTACAGCTATATATTCCGGACGTTTTTTACCGCCCGAGAAAGGTTCAACCAGGTGATTTTCCACGCTATTGTATACCATGAACAAATTGTTGCGCGGATATGGAGTAATATTGCTCGTTGAACCATGCATGGTATTACATTCAAACAGCGTGATCGAGCCTGCTCTGCCTGTGG
>NZ_BMNQ01000092.1 GCF_014646635.1 Lentibacillus kapialis | reverse complement strand
CTTACTGGAAGGAGCATCCGTATGACTCAGACACTTGAACAACTTCAACAGCAATTGCGTTCGCTACGATTGTCCGAAAGCGCTCAGCACCTGCCTGCACTAGTGCAACAAGCAGAGTCCGAAGATGGGTGTTTTTGCCCAACCCCTCGAAAAGGTATATTTCAGAATATTAAAATATATTTATCCTACCACCGATAAAAGATAGAGATTTCGAAAGCTAACACATTAGTTATGTAGTAGAAAAAAACTTCCTAATACCAAATTAAGGTGAAATAGAGAGAATCTTGCTAGAATAATAAATTTATGTTAGCGTTTTCTTAACAAGTTTTTACAGACAGACATCAGGACTATTAATATTATAGGAGGAAAGAAAATTGAAGAAAAGATGGTTATTCTTAACAGTTTCCGTACTTACGTTAATAGGTCTTGGGTTTTTTGCCACTAACACCTCATTTGCAGACACGTCCCACAACAAAGATATCACACTTGATAATGAAGCTGAAAGTTACCCAGAAATAGAAAAGTTAAAGAAATCAGCTAATGAAAAAGATATTTCTTTGGAAAAGGCAATAGATGAATACGTTGAAGAAAAAGTTGATAAGGGAGAAGGAGGCAAGTTCGAAGCGAATACCGAAAGCAATGAAGAATCTGGGAAACTCCCAACTCTTCCTCCAGACATAACTATCGATGATATGAGCCTAGCTGAACTAGAAGACCTTAAAACAATTGCAGAGGAAGAAGATATTAGCTTTTTTGAGGCAATCAAAGGAAATGGTGGTCAAGATGAATTCCTGGATTATGCTGATAAGATGGAAGAAACCTATCCCGATCGTTTTGCTGGTGCATCCATGGATGATGAACACAACGGCGTATGGGTGGGCTTTAAAGGTAATATACCAGACGAGGCAGTAAAAGAAGCAGATTCGTTGCCTTTTAAAGTCAAACTAAAAGCGAATAAAGGGTATTCAGAAGATGAGTTAAAATCTGAGATGAAATCAACTCAAGAAGAGGCTTACAATCATAATAATATTGAGGATGCAAATGGGTTTTATGACATTCAAACGGGTGAAATAAATATAGAAGCAGAACCCAAGGCTTCTCTAGCACAAAATAAGAAGGAAGATTCATTGAAAGAATTGAAGGATAGTCAACCAGAAAACTCCAATATGGAATTGGATGTTGAATTCGTGGACCATTTAAATAATGCTGATGAAGATAAGTATATTCGAGGCGGCGGTGATTTAGGTACTTGTTCAGCAGGATTTACAGTCCATGATGGTAACATAAAAGGCATTTCTACAGCCGGCCACTGTGCTAAAGGTAATCCAACACGCACATACAGTAATGAAGCTGGGGACGGTGGATCAACAACGGTTACGCGACAAGCTAGACATCAGGGAAACGATGGCGATGTTGCTTATTATGATACCGGGAACAAAACAGCTACTCGCACTTTCTACTATGACAGCGGTGAAAAACGCTATGCAACAAACATACAAAGTCCTCGTGTGGGAATAAATGTATGTAATTACGGTAACAGAACTGGAAAAAAATGTACTACAGTAGACCAAGTAGGTGTATCCACTAAAAAGTATGATGGTTTAACATTAGTTAAAAGTCATGTTACAAAAAAAGGCGACAGTGGTAGTCCGTGGTTCTATAGCGGTAATGCTATCGGAATTCATAGTGGTGAAGTATCAGGAAAGAGTTCATTTACCCCTGCAGATAATCTTCGTGCTGCTGTCGGGATGACTGTTTATACGAAGTAAGAATATAATAAAAATATTTCTAATTTTGTAAAGAATAATGTGAAAAAACGCAGGGAATTTGTTTCTCTGCGTTTTTTCGGCACCATTTATATCAGTTGACCATGTTATTCTGAAATAACATCAATTTTCTCAGCATCACGTACAGGAGGATTCATTTCTCTTTCTCCCTCTTCTTTATCCCAATAAATATTCACCTTTACCCCTGCATCTAAGTCATTTTCGTTATACAAATCTGGATGTACATTATAATAGGCGCCATCATTTTCTTGAGCTAAGCCTTCCAATTCATCTTTTGTTTTTTCGGAAATATCAACATCCTCAATACCCGGAATAACTAACATATAGTACCAATCAGCATAGGCATCATCTTTGTCTTCACTTACATTCTCAGGTTCCTTTATATTTGCAACGATACCTTCTTCCTTTTCTAAATTATCAACATTAGATGAACTAGGACCCTTCTCGTCATTTGTATTATCCTGTTGGTTACCAGCACTACATCCTGCTAAGATAAAACCTATCAGAAAAGTTATAACAACAAGAGGCATTTGCCTCATTAAGAATTCCTCCTTTTTTTACTCTGTTATGAAAACTTATACAAACATTCTTGCATATGTCCTAAAAAAATCAAATTTAAAAACATCATATTATTCAGTGACAATTTCATGTTGAGCCAACTCTTGAATTATGGTGTTCATGTTGACCGATTCGTGGGATTTATTGAATTCGTAATGTCCATATAAATTAATATGCTGCCATGCCACGGGAGAAATTTGCTTTAATACATCTGAATCCTGCCCCTGGTTTTCTCTGTAAGTCAACATATTTGATAAAATGCTGGCATTGTAATAGATGATGCAATTAGCGATGAGACGGCTACATTCGCTCCAGATTTGTTGCTCTTGTTCGGTTTTGAAACGCAATCTGCCAAAGTTAGCATGCGATACAGCTCGGCGCAATTTATGGTAACTCTCACCCCGGTTTAAGGTTCGTTGCACATTTTGGCGCAAGGGTGGCGAATCAATATAATCTAGAAAGTATAGGCTTTTGATGATGTTATCATACTCCCACAATGCACGCTTGGTTTTGTTTTTACGAGCATAAGCACTTAATTTCCCAACGATGATGCTCTGTGTTGTGGTTTTTAAAGCCAAAGATAAAACAATACGCTGGATATTCTCCCATTCCTCAGCAATCAGATCTGTGTTGATTTTTCGAACGGGTTTGATCAATATATCGCCGTATTGACTTGGATGTTGGAAGCCATATAATGATCTGTTTACGGTACCATAAATATCCTTGTAACGAGGAGCAAACCGATAACCGAAAAAGTGAAGAATTGAAAAATTAACTTCATTGGTTCCATGAGTGTCGGTAGAATGCACTTCAGGCTGAATGTCAGTTGTGTTGTTATATAGGATATCGAATACGTAATGACTTTCATGCTCATTCGCCCCAATAATCCGGGCGTTGACGGGAATATGGTTAGCAACCATGGTGTAAGAAACAATCCCTTTTTTTAAACCAAAATATTTAGGTGAATGACGCGAATTCATGGTATTGATTTGCGTTTCGAATTTTTGACCATCGCTGCTTGAATGAATGGTATCATCTATATCATAATGGTGAAAGATTGGCAGCTCAGTTACTGCATTACTGATCCGGTCATTGGCTTCCTTTAATGTCTCTAATCGAATAAAGTTATCGGACGTGGCCACAAGGGAAGGATAACGGATATCAGAGATTTCTCCCATCCGACCTAATCCCATATTGGTACCCCAAGCAATTAGACAAGCGACCAGAACATGATCTTCTCTTGACTGCTTGGCATACCGACCTAAAATGTGATCAAACGCTTCCATAAAAGAACAATGTTGATTGGCGTAATGCAAAACACTTCCAATATCAATTGGCCTTAGTGCATCAAAAAAGGTATGATTGATGGATTCCGTGTCCCGTGTATTGGAAAGCGTCCATCGGCCATGGCGTCCCCGTTTTTTATGGACATGTTCATTTTCGCCAGACGCAATTCGTTGGTTCACCTTTGTTAAACGCCCTTCAAGTTGTTGCTTTAATTCGGCTAAATGCTCATGGATAGGATGGCGGAAAGTTATTAAACCAGCATCAGCCAACAATTTGTCTTTCTGTTGCCACTTTTCATCATCAATGAGATCATCCTCAAAACTACGAAATCGAATGCTTTCACGACAGAAAGCATCCCCTGCTTCCAGTCGATTACGCAAAAGCCGATAAATAAGAAACTCATAGCGATCAACTTTGATGTTCTTTTCCTCATCAGAGTCTTGTTCATAGATGTAACGCCTCATATTATCCGATATAAAGCGTTGAGGTAAATGATCTGCAGCATATTGCCCTAACGGTTTATTTTGATGAAAAGCTTGCTTTATAAAATCTATAGCCTCCATAAGTGGATCATTTTTGGAGGGAGCAGCAAATTTAACCATAAGCAGCAAAGGGCGTAAATGACGTTTAAATTGACGAGCTAATTGGTCAATGTGTTCCCATTGGAGAATTGTTTCATCCCACTTTGCATTCGTGGCGATTTGATCGGCAAGATTAGTAAGTTTTTGCTGTTCCAAGATAGAAAAAGCTCTCGCTTGAATATCGCCAAAAGGGGTGTCAGCCTCAATGCTGTCGTCAGTGAGTAATTGAAGCACTTCGCCAGCCTTTTTCATGTTTTGTCGATTTTCCGCATAGTGCTGATATATTTGATCTTTAGCCGTTGACTTGGATTCATCGATGTATCGCCGAACATTGTAAATCAAGGTATTGATCAGATTGTCATTCATACGCTGATAGCGATAATACACAAAGCATAATAAATAAACGTACACCAACCACTCATCCAGCCTTTTGAGTTTGTAAACAGAGTAATAATTGACCAATGATGCAAAGTATTTAATGCTTTCATTCGAAACGCCTAACTTGGGCAAAAGGGTGTGAGCAAGTTGGTATAAAGACTGGATTTGCTCCCCTCGGTTAATCTCACGTTTGATTTCTTTCAGGCTAAAATCCTTAGGTTCACGTTTAAGCAGTGTGATTTCATATAACCCTTGAGCATCTTCGAGTAGTGCCTTCAATGCCTGGATATCAGGCTGTTTTAGATGGTTATGCATGATGGCTGTTAATCGATTTTGTTCAAAGGTGATTGCCTGACTCACTGTTTCTTGAATAAAACTGTATCCTGGCACAACAATACGTTGTTCATTTAAATAATTCATGATTTCACGGAAGATAAAAATGGGTTTACCGGAAATGGTGACGGCATGATAGGCCTTTTTTTCAATTTGTTTTCTTTCCTCAGAACCACAACTGCGGTAATTGAATCGTTCAAGGATCAATTGTTGCTGCTTGAAACGAGTTGACTTATGAACGGTACTTAAATCAACCATTTTTCTATCATTAAAATGTTGTTTCAGCACGTATTGAAGATCTTCCTTTACTTCATGGAGATCAAATGTGAAAAATAGGTGCTTGGCCTTGAAATAACCAAGTTGCAGCACGAAATAAATTTTAGATTTAAAGGAATGCAGATTTTGTAGCAACTCTTTCTCGGGCTGGGAAAGAGAAAAATAATAACAACGATCTTCATATGTAAAATGCGGCCTTTCAAAGAGTGCTGTAAATTCATCCTTCCCCAAAATGCTTATTCGTTTTTGGTGTGTTTTCGTGGTTTCAACCGTCATCGTTTCTCCTTCCTTTCCCTCTTTCAAAAAGTAAACCTTTTGAAAGAGTCTTTTTATCGTCATTTTATCTGTCATAAGTATAACATAAATCATTTTGAAACATGTCTATAAACTTGTAGATATTTTGAAACAAACTTACAATAGTTATATAAGTTTTCCTACATATCATCTAAGAAATCAATTATTCACTTTGGGAAGGTGTGAAACATCGTGAGATCTTTTTTCTATGCACGAGTCAGCAGTAAAGATCAATCATTAGAAAGACAACTTGAAGCTGCCAAAGACATTGGCATTCCAGAAGAATATATTTTTGTAGACAAAGCGAGCGGTAAAGACTTTAGGAGACCTGAGTACCAATTGATGAAACGAATGTTTCGAGAAGGAGACGCTTTATATATCAAATCGTTGGATCGACTGGGACGTAATAAACAAATGATTTTGGACGAATGGCAAGACCTCGTCAAAACCAAGCAAATTGATATTGCCGTGCTAGATATGCCTTTGCTCAACACAATGAAATATAAAGACCTGGATGGCCTTGAAACCTTGATTTCTGATTTAATCCTGCAATTATTAAGTTATATGGCTGAAGATGAGCGTAAACGAACAAGAGAAAGACAGGAAGAAGGTATTCGAATTGCCAAGCAAAATGGTGTTAAATTTGGAAGGAAAAAGCATAAGATCGATGATACTTTTAAAGCGGTTTACCCTGAATGGAAACAAAATAAAATCACGGCAGTCGAAGCCATGAAGCGAGTGGGCATGAAAAGCAACACGTTTTATAGAAGGGTCAAAGAGTATGAAGCGAATCTTTAATGTCTGAATGTATTAGGGGGTGTATTTTTGGATTATTCTGAAATATACCTTTTCGAGGGGTTGGGCAAAAACACCCAAGATTGGACCTATCGAACGTTTCTTCATCGCCTGGCATCTTATGAGCAAAAACGTCGGGATGAGAAGCAAGTGGAAAAGAGACTGAAATGGGCTGCGTTCCCTTTCTATAAAACGCTGGATGCCT
>NZ_BMNQ01000091.1 GCF_014646635.1 Lentibacillus kapialis | reverse complement strand
CAGCTTCCAATGCTGTGTTAGCCGATTTTAGGCAGGCTCAAGAAAAATTTAAAAATGCGTTTCCTTCAACGGGATACGTATGTCCTTTTTCAGCTCCAAATATGGAATAAACTGTATTTTATAGGGCTCTTATCAAAATGAAAAGGAAATTTACAAAGAGGATTGATAAAAAAGCTCCTGAATTTTAATTTTGACCTTCATTAGTTGCAGAATGTGTTTCTATGAATAATTCAGGAGGAGGGCTAAGTATGGTCTGTATCAACGCTTCGAAAACATAGGAAGGGGCAGCTCATGCCGTCCTTCCTGTATTCTATTATTCATTATTTTCCATATAAGTGATTGATACTTTTAAGTTGGCATTTTCTTCGCGGATTCGATCTAATAAATCTTTGTCATTCGTGGTATTTTTACTTCGAATAGCATACGTGTATAAAATCATGGTTCCAAGGTTAGTGGTTTCAATCTGCCGTAATGAATGGCTAATCGTATATTCACTAAACGCATCATTTAGCAAGTTCTCATGATTTAAGTTTTCCGGTACGGTCACTTTCAAAATCTGTGTATCTTTTCCTTTTCCATACTCGAATTTATAAAGCAAGTATAATACTAAACTGGCAAATAGTGTGAGTATGATGGCTAAATCAAATTGAAAAAGTCCGCTTGTCATGCCTGCACAAAGACCAAAAAATATATAGGCTATGTCTTTAACATTTGTAACAGCACTTCTGAACCTGATCAGCGAGAAGATGGCAAATAAGCCAAATGCAACACCGGCATTGTCACTGACAACATTCATAACCACTGATACAAGGACACTCAAGATAACAATGGTATGTACAAATGATTGTGAGTAACGTTCACCTGTAAAGGTAATCATATACACCTTTGTAATGATCAGGCTTAAAACGGTTGCGACAACTAAAGCGAGTAACACCATATAAACACCGGGTGCATTCCCGGTTTGTGAACTAAATAATTCTTGAATAACATCCATTTTTTACTGTCCTCCTGTTAATATTAATTCCCTTCCAATTCCCGTCGGCAGTTTATGCCCTTGGAGTAATTCCATGCTCGTACAATATTTGGATGCACTGCGCTGTTCACATTGAAGAGCCTGCAAAATACGGGTTAGCCAGAGCGGGACACTGTCATTGATCTTGACTTCTAATACTACCAGGTTTTCATCAATAAAATTCTGCCCCGACGATCCGCTTTCCAGAAGCAAATCATCATTGCGGCAGCGTAAATTCAAATCAAACGTGATGCGCAACTCGGGATCATCAATACCATGAAGTGCGTGACGGTCATAACTGACAACCATTTCCGACCTTAACTTATATAAAGTCCGAAAACGGTCGATTTCACGGAGAACTTGCAGATTGGACGTGTTAAAGTTATTTAAATGTTGATCATCTTCCAAAAGGTAGCGGTATGCTTCTCGTAACGGCAGCGACATTCTGCGTTTATTAACAACCCGGTTATGCTTCTGTTTGACTTCAAAAAAACTTGTACCGTCGATATCAGTGTCATCATAGATACGCAGACGGAGTTTTTGCCGAAAGTCCAATTTATTTTTTGTTTCGAAATATATTGTGTGAGCATCACTATCAAAATATAAACTGCTGACCGTGTACCTCCCATCGGTTCCAAATCTATCAGGGCGCATATGCGGCCTAATGTGTTCCAATAGGAGCGTGTATTGGTCCACTGTAATCAGGTATTTTTGCTCTTTTCTTGTAAAGACCTCGATTGTCAATTTCTTCCCTCCCTTCTATTAATATCTTAAAGAGATTCAATGAGAAGTCTATAAGAATGGTATTAAAACTTCATGAGAATGTGTTAAATTTTGGCTGATAAACTTGAAGTTAAACATTCGTTGACCATCCGTTGACTTTTTACACAAAAATATATTTTGCAATTTTTTGTATTTAAAGGTATAGTTTCATTAAACGATAAATTGGTACGGATGACTGATATGTTCAGTGCATAAACCATCAAAAACATTTAGAGGGGACCAAAACGTGCAATTAGATCATGATAATGCCATTCCATTACATGTACAATTAAAGGCTATCCTTGAAAAACAAATAGCAGATGGCAAATTAAATGGACAAATTCCCACTGAGAGAGATTTTATGGAATATTACAATGTCAGCCGGAGCACCGTGCGCGAAGCAGTTAATCTGCTAGTCAGGGAAGGGATTTTGGAAAAACGGCACGGCAGCGGTACGTTTGTCTCAATCAAGCCCATCCACCAGTGGCTGGGTAATCTGACAAGTACCACGGAACTGATCAGACAGATGGGGATGAAGCCGGGAGCTAAGTTAATTGATGCCTATAAAATGACACCGGAAGCTTATATTCAGGAAAAAACTGACTTTAATGATGCTTTTTTCATTAAGCGGGTTCGTTATGCGGATGATATTCCGATTGGCGTTGAAAGTCACTATTATCCGCTTGATATCGGTGAGGCGATTGTCAAATATGATTTAAATGATACAACACTTTATGAAATTGAAGAAAATGAACTGGGGATATTGTTTGCAGAAGCTAGCCAGGTGATTGGTATTGACATTATACCTGATGAAGAAGCGTTGCATCTGAATATTCCGCGAATGTCTCATGTACTGGCTGCAGAACGGGTTATTAAAGATTATCAAGGCAGCACCGTTGAGTTTGAAAAGGCGTACTACCGCAGTGATATGTTTAATTTTCAAATAAACTTATCCCGCAAATTCGGGTGATTGTTTTTTTCGATTCCAAAGTCTTTCCGCCTCCCATTCAGTGTTCATTATGTTTTGTTATAAGCGTTATTACCAATCGAAATAACAGAATTGACAAAAAATATTGAATTCATGTGTGTGGTCTCATATACTGAATATAAACCAATTGAAATTGGTACGGACGTCCTTATGTATTTGTTTGGTTTAACATCAGAAGTATAAATGAAGGATGCCCCTATAAGAAAAACTTTGACCCCCGCCATAAGACGAGGTGAGGCTTGAGTTTTTCTAAGCAGCTGTTAAAACAGGATTGGAGGTATTCAGATGATTGTTGGTGTACCACGAGAAGTTAAAAACAAGGAGAAACGTGTGGCTTTGACGCCATCCGGTGTGACTATGTTCACTGATGCGGGTCATGATGTGCTCATTGAAAAGAATGCCGGAAATGGAAGCGGTTTCTATGATGCTGAATATGAAGCGGCAGGTGCTCAAATCGTTCGAACGGCGAGAGAGGCTTGGGAAGCTGAAATGGTTATGAAGGTGAAAGAACCGCAGCCGGAAGAATACGGTTTTCTTCGTGAGGGATTAATGCTGTTCACATTCCTTCACTTGGCTGCTGAGCCGGAATTAACGCGCCAGCTTGTCGAAAAGAAAGTAACTGCGATTGCATACGAAACGATCCAGGAAGACAGCGGTGCGCTTCCACTCCTGGCACCAATGAGTGAAATAGCCGGACGCATGTCAGTGCAAATCGGTGCCCAATACTTGGAGAATACTAAAGGCGGAAAAGGAATACTGCTTAGCGGTGTACCGGGAGTAAAACCGGCAAACATTGTCATTGTCGGCGGTGGGTCGGTCGGCACGAATGCCGCTAAGATGGCGCTTGGTTTCCGGGCTAATGTAACGATCATCGATATAAGTACGAAACGGCTGCGCGAGCTGGATGACATGTTTGATGGCAATGTCAACACATTGATGTCCAATCCGCTTAATATCGCTGAAGCAGTTAGTGATGCCGATTTACTAATTGGCGCTGTACTCATTCCGGGTGCTAAAGCGCCCCAGCTCGTTTCAGAAGACATGGTGAAAAAGATGGCCCCCGGTTCGGTCATAATTGATGTGGCAGTTGATCAGGGAGGTTCCATCGAAACAATCGATCATGTCACAACACATGATGAGCCGACGTATATCATGCATGATGTACTGCATTATGCAGTGGCTAACATACCGGGAGCGGTTGCACGAACATCCACTATGTCCTTGACAAATAACACGAGTCATTATGGCGTTTATTTGGCTAATAAGGGATTGGAAAAGGCCGCAAAAACAAATCCGGCTTTCGCAAAAGGGGTCAATACCTATGAAGGTGCTGTCACCAATCAGCCGGTAGCCGAAACGCATAATCTCGTTTATGAATCGCTCGAATCGCTATTACAAGGCAAGCCAGTATCATTATAATTTTAAATCATTCATGAAAAGGAGGAGGAAAAATGAAGACAGAAGTTGAAATGAATCAGGCGTCAACGGGGAATGAATCGCATTTATGGAATGCCATGCATAAGTACAATCCAGATGCAAAAGCGACGGTAGCTGTTTCCGGGGAGGGGTCATGGTTTATCGACGAGGAAGGTAATGACTATCTTGATGGCGTATCCGGGTTGTGGTGTCTGAATCTCGGGTACGGAAGACAGGAGGTTGTCGATGCGGCAGCTGAACAAATGAAGAAACTATCCTATTTCCCACTGACGATGAATCATCAGCCGGCGATTCAATTGGCCAATAAACTGAGTGAAATGCTCGGTGCTGAGTATCAGACGTTTTTCTCCAACAGCGGTTCCGAGGCGAACGAAACAGCATTCAAGATTGCCCGGCAGTATCATATGCAAACAGGCAATCCGGGAAAGTATAAATTTATTTCACGGTATCGCGCTTACCATGGATCGACGATGGGTGCTTTAAGTGCAACTGCGCAAGCTAACCGCCGGGTGAAATACGATCCAGCACCACCGGGATTTCTGCACGTTGCACCGCCATACAGCTATCGTTCTCTGTTTTCGGGCAGTGCGGAAGAAAAAGACTTACGTGCTGCCGATGAGATGGAGGAAATGATCAGGTGGGAAGGCGAGGAAACGGTAGCAGCAGTCATCATGGAGCCGTTCATATCCGGCGGAGGGGTGATTATCCCATCCATGAAATATATTCAGCGGGTTGCTGACATTTGTAAAAAGTATCATGTGCTGTTGATTATGGATGAAGTGGTGGCAGGATTTGGCCGGACCGGCAAGATGTTTGGTTTCAAACACGCAGCCGGGGTGCAGCCTGATATAGTCACGATGGCAAAAGGGCTGACGAGTGGCTACTTGCCGCTTGGAGCCACATCGGTCAAATCTGAAATCTATGAAGCTTTTAAACAGGAAGGAAAGGATAAACATCTGCGTCATGTATCAACTTACGGCGGTCACCCGGCGGCGTGTGCAGTAGCATTGAAAAATATTGACATCATTGAGAAGGAAAACGTTGTGGACCGGGTGAATAGCCTTGGCAATTCCAAACTGATAGAATTACATGATCTCATGAATCACAAAAATGTTGGGGAAGTGCGGCAGATCGGCTTTTTGCTGGGATTGGAGATGGTTGAGGATAAGGCCACAAAAGAACCGATATCAGAAGCTAGAATGAGTGAAATAGTCGGGGCGTGCAAACAAAACGGGCTTGTTATCGGCAAAAATGGTGATACCGTGCCGGGCGGCAACAATGTTCTGATTATTGCACCACCTCTTACCAGTACTGAGGAGGATCTGGATTTTATCATTGAGACAGTCAGTTCCGTCATTCACAGCATGTAAATTTTGACGGCGGTGGCAAATTCGCTTGATGGGAAGGTCATATACGTGAACTATGAACGCTTAAAAACCTTTATCGCTGTGGCTGAAAAGAACAGTTTTTCAGAAGCTGCCAAAATGTTATACGTAACACAGCCGACAATCACATCGCAAATTAAAGCGTTGGAGGAAGAGTTGAATACAAAGCTGTTTGAACGGACAACAAAAAAAGTCGAGATAACCCAATCAGCGAAAATTTTGCTGAAATATGCCAGGGAAATCGTACGGATGAATGATTCTGCCCGTAAAGAAATGACACAAATGGAAAGCAAGACGTACGGAGAATTAGGCATGGGGTGCAGCTTGACGATTGGCGAATATATTTTGCCGGAATTTCTCAAGGCGTTTAAAGAAGCTTATCCATTGATCCAAATACAGGTAAAAATCGCGAATTCCCATCAGGTAATCAGTGCTATCAAGGATCAATTCATTGATGTGGGACTGATTGAAACACCGGTAGAAGACAGCCAAATCAATCTGGAGCCATTTTTGGAAGACGAAATTGTGTTAATTGCTGCACCCGACTACTTTTCCGGGGATGATGTGCATATCAGCATGGAACAAGTCAGGCAATCGCCGTTGATTTTCAGGGAGGAGGGGTCGGGGACACGTTCTGTCGTTAATTATTATATGAAAAAAGCGGGACTGACAAATGACGATTTGCAGATTGTCATGGAATTGGGAAGTACTGAAGCCATTAAGGCAGTGGTTGAATCAGGTCTGGGTGTGTCGTTTATTTCAAAAAGTGCCATTAAAAAGGAACAGGAATTAGGATTGCTAAAGGCTTATTCCATTACAGATATGGCGTTGAAACGGCATTTTTACATCGCCAGTAGACAACATCACGTGCTGAAATTGTCAACTGAGCATTTTTTGGAAACATTGCAAGCGATTGCGACAAGAAAAGAAACATTTGTGGCTGAAGAACCAGCAGGTCAGCATAACTTTTAAGGAGGATTTCACATTATGGCTAAGCAAACAGAAGCAATGAAGCAGGCAGTCAATCAAAAACAGAAAATGACACCAAGCGAAGCGATCGTGGAGACACTTGTTGCGGAAAACATTAAGGAAGTATAC
>NZ_BMNQ01000090.1 GCF_014646635.1 Lentibacillus kapialis | reverse complement strand
GAGTTCAGTCACACTTATAATATGCTTCAGCTTAACAACTTTGAGCAGGACTTCAGCCTGAAGAGCGACTTTAGTCGCTGACATTCATGTCCAAATCCACCTGCTTTAGCAGGTGGTCGTTTAAGTTTATAGCATCCGACGGTAAATGCCCGGGAAGTCCCTGGACTACCAGAACCCGTTGGAAGTTTTTACGTTACATGGACGCAGGCAGGGTGTCTAACTTATTTTGACAAAAGTGACCTGTCTATACATATTCGTGATATTCGTTGGGATCCTGTCCCTCTACACGGCCGGCTTCCCCTTTATCCAACGAATCAATTGTTTCAATATCCTCAGGGGTCAATTCAAAGTTGGTACTATTGATATTATCTTTTTGATGCATTGGATTACTCGATTTTGGAATAGCAAATACGCCGGCCTGATAGTTCCAGTTTAAAATAATCTGTGCCGGCGTTTTATCGTATTTATCCGCAATGTCTTTAATTGTGGCATTTTTTAGCACATCATTCAGATAACCCCGACCAAAAGGGCTCCAGGCTTCAGTAAGAATACGCCGTTTTTCATCTTCTTCAACCATACGGTTATTATTAAAATACGGATGACGCTCCACCTGGTTTGTAGCAGGAGTCACACCTGTTTCTGCGATAATGTTGTCCAGGTGTTCTGGTTCAAAGTTTGAAACACCGATGGTTCTGATTAATCCTTGTTTTTGAGCATCTACTAATGCCTTCCAAGCTTCTACATATTTGCCGTCTCTGGGATTCGGCCAATGAATTAAATACTTGTCAAAATATTTTAATCCAGTACGGCGTAAAGATTCCTGAATAAAAATAAACGCCTTGTCGTATTCATGGTAAGAGCCGGGCAATTTCGTACTAATTAAAATTTCTTCTCTGGGCAGCGCGGATCGACGCACGGCTTCACCGACAATACCTTCATTGTCATAGTTTGTTGAAGTATCGATCAAACGGTATCCTGTGTTTAAGGCGTTTAAAATTTCAAATGTACCCTGATCACCGTTAATGCCGATCGTGCCCAATCCCACAAGTGGAAGTACTGAGCCATCATTTAGAATAAAACTGTTATTATCAACAGTCAAAGTCTCATCTCCTTTAAAATCTTTGTAATGTACGTTGAGAATGATAGAAAAAGATATTTCCTTCATGGCTGCCAATATGCAGGCTGCCTTCACCAAACAGTGTTTCCGGTTAAAGCAGCTGCCGGTCGCTAGTCAAGCTCAGGTTACATTACTAGTATTTCATGTTTTCATCCCTCACTGAGATGACCATAATTATTATACCCAATTTTAAAAAACCCTACACCAATCGGAACGAATTGATGGAGTGAGGACATATTCGTAATAATTGAATAAAGTTTTCTTTTACGGTGTCTTTTAAAGACATTTGACGTGATTAGTAGTATGGTTTGTTTCCAATGCTACGTGTTGTTGCGATTCTCACAAGTTGGTATTTCAACCACTCTCCTTCAACAATACGATCTTAATAATTAAAAGGTTTAATATCGAACGATACTGGGAATTAGCTATCTAAACTATGACGATCGTTTTGGCTAAGCTTTTAACAAATACAAAGAGGTGCATAATATGAATTTTCATCAAGTAGTTATTGTCGGTGGCGGAACAGCAGGAATAACTGTCGCGGCTCGATTAAAACGTTTGGCAAGATATTTGGATATAGCCATTATTGACCCAGCAAGCAAGCACTACTATCAGCCTTTATGGACGTTAGTAGGGGCCGGAATTTTCGATAAAAAGCAGTCAGAACGTTCTGAGTCGCAGTTAATTCCCGAGGGTGTGCAATGGTATCAAGAACCTGCAGAAGAATTTCAGCCGGAAGACAATGCCGTTGTCACTGCAGAGGGTACAAAAATTTACTATAAATACTTGGTTGTTTGTCCGGGACTGCAGCTGGACTGGAATAAAATCGAAGGTCTTGAGGGCAATGTGGGCACGTATGGCATATGCAGCAACTACTCATACGAGCATGTGGACTACACATGGGAAGCAATCCGTACTTTTAAAGGAGGACGTGCTATATTCACGCACCCTAATTCTCCGGTTAAGTGCGCAGGGGCACCACAAAAAATTATGTATTTAGCAGAAGACGCTTTCAGGCAACAAGGTGTTCGGGACCAAACAGAGGTTGTGTTCCAATCAGCGAAGCCATCCATCTTCTCCGTCGAAAAATATGCCAATACATTGAATGACGTTATTCACAAACGGGGTATTCAAGCCAACTACAAAAAAGACTTGATAAAAATTGATGGCCCCAATAAAAAAGCAACATTCCGCTATTTGGATACCGATGAGGAAGAGACACTTGATTATGATATGATTCATGCTGTTCCCTATATGAGTGCTCCCGATTTTATTAAACGAAGTCCATTAGCTAATGCAGATGGCTGGGTGGATGTCGATCCGTACACTCTGCAGCATAATCAATACAGTAATGTGTTCAGTTTAGGCGATGCTTCAAGTGTACCTACTTCTAAAACGGGCGCTGCTATACGAAAACAAGCTCCAGCGGTTGTGTCCAATGTCTATGCGATGATCAAAAACAAAGAACCGTGGCGCAAGTACAATGGTTACACTTCTTGTCCTCTTGTCACAAGCTATAATTCGCTTGTCATGGCGGAATTCAAATATAATAACGTACCTTCAGAAACATTCCCTGTCAACCAGGGTAAAGAAAGAAAGAGTATGTATGTCGTGAAAAAGTATGGCCTCCCTGCAATGTACTGGCATGGGATGATGAAAGGCCGCATGTGATTGATTTATTTTCCCCAAACATTGTGTTTGGGGAAAATAGTATCCGCAACAGTTTACCTTTCGACATAGAATTACATAGATTTAGCCCGTTAAATGACTCTACAATAGCATATTCTTCTCCTTTTAGAAGAACAAAACTGGTTGAGACTCCCACATTACAGGTTTAACGGGTGGGATTCTTGAGTGACTAAGCGTTCGCAGTCCATTTCTGTTTTGAACAGTCCTCGAGGTGAGGATATCCCATTGCCCCTCCTAAGACAGTGCGTATAACATCTTAGGCTGAATGTATACTTTCTGACGTTATAAAAAAACGGAGGCTAACTTTTATACCAGTTAAGCGACCGTTTATTGACGTTCTCTCTTCAACGCCTCGTTTGAAAATAAGTAAATGGTTTATTGCCTCGCTCACATCATCAATATATTTGCAACATTTCAAGCGATGGTGGCTTTAACGGCATATTCGTTGGCATTCAATTCCAAAACAGTTGTTAAGAAACCCGCTTCCTGCAACATTTTAATCATTTTGTCCGATGGAATACGTATATGCATAGGAGGACCATCGTTAGATTCGGCAGCTGTAAATTCAATAAGAAATAAAACGCCACCTGGTTTTAAAATACGTTTAATTTCGTCCAATCCACTTTCTATGCTGGGAACATTATGAAAAACCTGGGAAGCCAAGACTTTGTCGATGGCCTGATCTTGAATTGGGGTATTGTCCAATTCTGTGGTCACTGCATGGATATTATCAAGTTGCTCATGGTCTGCCCGTTTTTTCAGTAAATCAAGCATCTTGTGTTCAATGTCAACTGCATAAACAGTTTCTCCTGTATACTTGGCGAACGGAATGGTGAAATAGCCATTTCCTGCCCCCAAATCAGCAACCACATCATGCCTACGGAGTCCCATTTTTTCTATAATCTGATCCACCGGTAACACCGCTTGTCTATCTTCACTCAATAACTTATCCGCATGTTTAACATTAAATGGTTGTTCTACCATCATTCTCACCTCTGGATTGAAATGTAAAAGCCAAGAAAGGATCCACATGGCCAATATCTGACTTCCCCTGCAAACATTAGGAGAGGATGCCAGCGTTTACGGCACTATATTGCCCGCTGCTTTATAAAGCTCGTACCACTCGGGACGTGTAAGTGGGATTTCGGAACCGGCGCTTGCCTTTTGCAGGCGGTTAATTTTCGTTGTGCCGGTGACGACCTGGATATTAGCTGGATGACGTGTGAGCCATGCAACTGCGATGGCATCAGGCGACACATCATATTTTTCGGCAAGCCTGTCTAGTACCGTATTCAATTCAGGAAAGCGGTCGTAGTCTCCGACGAAAACACCCTCAAAATAGCCGGTTTGGAAAGGTGACCACGCTTGTAAGGTGATGTCGTTAAGGCGGCAATACTCAAGCGTACTACTATCGCGATTAATCGACTGATCTTTTGTCATATTCAACGCAATCCCTGAATCGATGAGGGGCGTATGAGTAACCGAAAGCTGCATTTGATTAACGATAAGTTTTTGTGATAATGCGCTCTGCAGCAGTTCTATCTGCATTGGATTATGATTCGAGACGCCAAAATAACGGACCTTCCCACTTTGTTCTAATTCATCAAACGCCTGACTCACCTCATCCGGTTCCACCAAAGGATCCGGCCGGTGCAGAAGCAAAATATCCAGATAATCCGTCTGTAAGCGCGACAAGGTTCCTTCGACAGACTTCAAGATGTGTTCTTTTGAGAAATCAAAATAACCTTCATCTTTGTGAATACCGCATTTGCTCTGAATAATCATGTTTTCCCGAATGGAAGTGTCCATGGAAAGTGCTTGTGAAAAAAGCGATTCACATTCACCATTGCCATAAATATCAGCATGGTCGAAAAAATTAATACCCGCCTCCTGAGCCGATTTCACAAGTTGATCAATCTCCCTGAGAGAAAGGGAATGGATGCGCATATTGCCCATGATGATATTGGACGCGGACAAATCTGTTCCGGGTAATGTTGTGTATTTCATAATATGTGTGACCTCCCTATTTTTAAATAATTTCCTGCAAAATATGTTCCCTTTACCATCAAATGTAAACACAAAGATGCCTTATTCAGATGTTGTTGCTTCCTTTTTTGCCTCAAACATAATTTTTTGATTCGTGCCTGCAATAGTTCCAAGGGCAGCAATGCACAAAGCTACAAGCATCAAAATGAGTAGCGGAACAGTCCAGCTGTTAGTCCATTCAGCTACCGATCCAAGGAGAAAAGGGCCGAGCGCCGCAACTATATAGCCAATTGACTGAGCCATACTTGATAATTGCGAGGATTCTGAGACTGTGCTGGTACGAAGAACAAAAAACATCATCGCTAAACTGAATGTTGTCCCGGCACCAACTCCTGTTAGCATAAGAAAGGCTATAATCACATTAGAAGACGTTAACCAAACGCCTAGCAATCCGAAGAAAAACAAAAGCCCGGAAACACATGCGATAAAGCGTTGGCCGTTCATTCTTGCCGCCATAATGGGAACAAGGAAATTGGCTGGTATGAGTCCAACTTGAAAAAAAGCAACGAGCCAGCCTGCTTCGCTTTCATTGAATCCCTTTGTCACTAATATATCAGGCAGCCACGTGAACAAACTATACGGAATAAACGACTGTAATCCCATAAATAATGTCACAGCCCAGGCAATTTTTGATTTAAATAGTGCTGTCGGTGGCTGACCCTTCACTTCAGCAAACACCTTTTTACCCGAAGAACGTATGGCGGGCAGTCGCATTAATAGCACAACGACAGCCATGAGTGACAGAACGCCCCATATTTGCATAGCATAACGCCAGTCCAAGGGCGGAATGGAAGCAATCGGCACTGAAACTCCGGACGCAAGTGCACCGAACAAATTCATAGAAACAGAATAAAGACCTGTCATCAGCCCTACACGGTATGGAAAAGTCGATTTAATGAGTCCGGGCATAAGTACGTTGCCAACAGCAATCGCAATTCCAACTAAGAGTGTGCCAAAAAGCAGTAACGCAATATCCCCCAAAGATCTGCTGAACACACCGAGCGATAAAAGCACCATGGCCATTAAAAGGGTTCTTTCCATCCCAAACTTGCCTGATAGTTTTGGGACAAATGGCGAGAAAACGCCAAAGGCAAGTAATGGCAGAGTATTGACTAAACCAATCATCGAATTGGACGCCTCTAACTCTTCACGAAAAAAAGGGATGAGAGGTCCAACCGACGTAATCGGTGAGCGTAAAGTGGCAGCAATGACTACGATTGCGAACAATAATAGAACCGTATAATACCGTTGTTTAATATCTGTTATATTGTTTGGCATAAACAATTCCCTTCCCATAAAACTCAGACAAACAAGCTTATATTATATCAGGAATCCAGTTCATTAGGAAGAGGGGGGATTGTAGTCCAGAGCTGACGCATAAAAAATATTAAAAATCTCGCGAAGTGCTCATACTGCTTTTTTAAAAATTTCATGTCTTACGAGATTGATTTTTCAAGAAAAAATTGCTAAAAGCTAAGTTTTTCATCGCATTCCTCCCATACTTGTACCCTTTTTACACACAAGTAGCCAGCCTATCGTAATCCAGTGAACCACGGGAAGGACAGCTAAGCTTATTTGTAATTTTGATTGGTATCTTTTTATTCATAAACCAATCGTAATTGATATTTTGATTCTTTCAAGTTATGAATCCTTTCAGTATCCAATATGCTTTGACTCATGGCACGATAAAAATTACTGATAAAGGCTTGGATACCAACCTCATTCACATGATCTTGTAGAGATGCCATATGTAGTTGGAACTGCTAAACTAAAGTAGACCATTTCCGCTAAATAAAAATGAACACTTTCTGGCAGAGGGGTAGCAGCGAATGGAGGGCTGCCCCGAGGGGCAGCCCTCCATTCGCTTTCGAAATTTTCAC
>NZ_BMNQ01000089.1 GCF_014646635.1 Lentibacillus kapialis | reverse complement strand
TTCCTGATTCCGCTATATGCTTTCTGGAATTGTGAGCTTGGGCTGGGGTCCTCGAGACAAAATTCAACTGTGAAATGTGTGGAGGGGAAATGTATCCAACGTATTATAATGGCGTACATGGACAGGCATATAAATTATCGGATTTTCTCTAACGAAGATAGAAAAAAGACCGGGCCGCCTTTTGCCCGGTTTTTCTTAAAAAATAAGCAGCCTGAACGGAGAGCTTCTTAATAATGATCGCTTCCAAAAAAGCTTTTAAAGGATTGGAGCGTGGCTTCACGGTTGACTGATGCAATGGAAGTGGTGATTGGAATACCTTTGGGGCAAACCTGTACACAGTTTTGGGAATTACTGCAGCCCTGAAGGCCGCCATCTTCCATGAACGAGTCAATACGCTCGCCACTGTTCATTTCCCCGGTTGGATGAGCATTTTTAAGCCGCACCTGAGGGAAGACGAACGGTCCCATGAAATCGCTCTTATCATTCACATTGGGGCATGCTTCAAGACAGACACCGCACGTGAAACATTTTGAAAGTTCATAGGCCATGAGACGTTTGTTCTCATTCATCCGCGGCCCCGGTCCGATATCATATGTACCATCAATCGGTATCCACGCTTTCACTTGTTTCAATGAATCAAACATGCTGTCACGGTCGATAATCAGGTCACGAACAACGGGAAATGTGCGCATCGGCTGGATCCGGATCGGCTGTTCAAGGTCATCGATAAGTGTGGAGCAGGCCTGGCGGGGGACATCATTGATGAGCATTGAACATATACCGCATACCTCTTCAAGACAACTCATCTCCCATTGAATGGGAATGGTTTGTTCGCCATCTTTGTTGACAGGGTTTTCACGTATATACATCAGCGCTGAGATGATATTCATGTTAGATTTATAAGGAATTGAAAACGCCTCTTTATATGGTTCGGAGTCAGGATCTTTTTGCCGCTCTATGATTAAATGAATGGTTTTGTCTTCTATCTTTGGGGCCATGTTCGTACTCCTTTCTGAATAACTCGGGAAGTGCGCAACTTCCAAGTGCAGTATTAATATGTAATGGTAATAGTATTGGGATGTGGGCGGAAATTTATACAGCTGCGTGAAGACAGACTGTGAGAAAGGATAATGGATGACTCCATGCAGAGTTGGGGTGAACTTGAGCGGGGACAGCCGCAACTCGGGTGGAAACCGCTCCAATTTGAGCAAGACACTACCAATAAAAAGAACGGAGCCCATTCAACACGGAGCTCCGTTCTCGTTTAAGATGCTTGATTCGGTTGTGTTTGGTTATGATTGCGGAAAATAGTCAACCAGCTCACGACTGATCCAATCATCAAGGCGCCTATATAAATATAAATGCCGTAATTGACCGACAACATGCTGTAATGAACGATTGCGAATACCGCTGCCATAAGGCTGAGTAAGATGTTAAAACCGGTATTTGTATCGTGTGCTAACTCAAACGATTGGCTGAAAGGGAACGTCAGACCATTAAGTATCTTATACGAAACAACAGTCTCCAGATAGCCGGCTAAAAATACAGCAATCAAGTCCGGTATGATCCGTGACGAAAAAATAAATAAAAACACCACACTGAGAACAGCGAAAATCGGCAAGTAAAGTTTAACGATAAAGGCTTTGATGGCTCCGCGATGCATTGAAGTGGAATCTGCAAGCGGAATGGTTCGGAAAATCCAGCTGCCATTATAGTTTTCCGAGTAGTTGAGCATGTGAACGGCAGCGGGAATCATGATACTGCTTATATAGATGGTTAAATACGCTTTTCCATCGCCAATATCACCGCTTTGGAGGTCATTTAATGAATTGAACAGGAAGACAAACGGAAAAAATAAGGCCATCCCCAGTGTTGGATACACTTTCAATTTGAATTCCCGTTCTTTTTTCATCATAGCAGCAGCAAATTGAAAAAACACGCGTTCCTCGTGGCTGAAGCAGACAAGGCGTGACCAGAGATGATCCACGTCGAATAATGGTCGTTTGCTTGTTCCGGATTCATTCAACAGCTTCTCCAAATTTCGCTCAAATGAGGGCATCAGCCGGGCATAAATGATGATAGAGATGATCGGGACAACCAGCGCCAGCAATGCCAGAAAGACGATGCCTCCGGCGTTATGTTGCCCGAGCAGCCATTCGAATGGTGCTCCGAACCAAATCGGCGGTATCATAACATGCCACCAGCTAAACGTATATGAAACGGCGAAGTCAATCATCTCAAAGGAACGTGCCAAGAGCTGATATCCAACAATGATGCCGACGGATAATAAAATTTGCACGTAGTTGATGATGTCCTTTAATTTTTCGCCGCTGAAGACATGCAATGTGCCTATGTATATAAGGGCTGTCAAAGCAATGATAAAAATCAGACTAAGGATGAGCATGCCTAAAAACAACAGTGAAAAGACAATACCCTTTGTCAGTATCATGACGATCAAGGGAGCCGCTATGAAAGCTCCTGCCGATAAAGCCATGTAAATGCCGACATGAACCATTTTGGCTGCATTGATTGTTTTTTTGTTCACAGGTTTTGTTCCAATGATATTTTTGTCCCGCACATCCAACAAAACCGATGTGAAGTCGGAAATCATTGAGGTCATCAGAAAAAACATAGTGATGCCAAACAAGAGGCTCATTTGCAGCATATAATGACCGCCCAAAAATAGGAACGGAACGGTGATGAGTCCATAAAGCACATAATACCACAAGGATTTTAGAAACTGATTGCCTTGTTTCTTTTTCGATGAATTCATACTGAAAATGGCAGGAACACGTCGTTGGTCCATCGTCAGTTTCAGCTGCAGAATGTTTCGCATAGCGTCATAATCAATGCCGACCCGTTTAAATAAAAATTGAAAACGATCGAGACATTTTAATGAATTGAAATCATTCATGATGTGCTCCCCCGCTGACAATGCTGACAAAATTGCCGGCTACATCTTCATGTTCATCAAACCCTGTCAGCTGATTGAATATGTCTTCCAGCGTGCCTTCTTTACTCTGTTCTTTTAATTCTGCAAAACTTCCATCAGCCGCAACTGCTCCGTCAATGAGCAAAACAATCCGATTGCTGATTTTCTCGACAACATCCATGATATGTGACGAGTAAAAAATAGTTTTTCCCTGGGCAGCCAGTTGTGCCAGAATATCCTTAATGATCATCACACTATTGGCATCCAGTCCGTTTAACGGCTCATCCAGAAAGAGTAAATCCGGATCATGCAAAAGACTCGAGATAATCAACACTTTTTGCCGCATCCCTTTGGAAAAGGCAGAAAGGCGTGTGCGAAAGACATGATCCATGTCGAATTCCCGCATCAGTTGCCATGCTTTGGTTTCTGCCGCGTCTTTATCAAGGCCGTAAAGCTGACCAATGAAAGCCAGGTACTCGCTTGCTGTGAGATTGTCATAGATCTCAGCATTTTCCGGAACATAACCGATTCGTCGTTTATATGTATGATCACCGGCTGCGATGTCCTGGCCAAAAATCTCAACTTCGCCCTGATAATCTTCTATCAAACCGAGCATGATTTTGACCGTTGTGCTTTTACCGGCGCCATTGGGACCGATGTAACCGATGATCTGTCCCTTGTACACATCCAAATTGATGCCATTCAGGACACGCTTTCCTCCCAAATCAATGGTCAAATCATGGAGTGACAATATCTTCTCCGTCATTCAAATCCCCCCATACGCAAAAAAACAGTATAACAATTTTAACATATCATGGTAATTTTGCGGGGAGCCGATTCAGGAGATTCAGAACGATTGCAAGTCCATGTTGGCAAAAGGCTCAGGGTAATCAAGCTCGCCTTTAATCTGTTTGATATGAATATTTCCCCCATGGAGCCATTTGTTGAAATCAAATATAACCGGTCTGCGGTCAGGACCGATTGCAAACCATGCTTTCATGTGTTTTGGGAAGTAAGCAGCCGTATGAAGGGTTCCAGCTGCTGCATCATATTTGAATGAATAGATACCTTTATCGGAATCATTCATGATCCGGAAGGCCTCGTACGGGTCTGCGGCAGATTGTTGCTCCTTTCGAATAGTGTTTTCCCGTCTGCGCGATTCATCTTGCCGGTATCTGTTTTCGTCATCGAGCAGGTGAAAATGGTTGGTGCACACATTAGATTGACGGACGGCAACCTCTCTCGGGGATGCTTCCACAACATAGGACTCGCCGCTTTTATCCAGCAGAACATAGCTGAATGAATGCCGATGCGGGATTTTTTTCAAAAGAGAAACGGCCTCATCAACACTTGCACATGTTTCAAGGATCATCCGTCCAATCATATTACAAAGGAATCCATCACCGGAATGTTTGCGATGGGTGAAGTTGTAACCCATGACAAGTCCTTTTTCATTCAGACCGTCAATCCTCCCCGTTATTTGCATGGAGGGTCCAATGACAGCATAGCCCTGGTCAGTTGGCTGATAGAGCATATAACGGCCTTCATAACCGATCGGATGGCTGTCATAATTGCGGATCATATAATTGGAATCCGTGAAAATCGAGCAACCGCTCCGGTTATATTCCAAATAATAGCCGCCGAACAAGCGGATACCTTCTTCTATATCCACATTGAGGGCATCGGTCAGGCCGCGGATTTCGTCCCAGATCCCCGGTGCAAATTGAAGAATAGATGCTCTCATCTCGCCGGGATTTATCAGGAAATGCCTGTCTTTTTTCGGTCCCCATTGGTTTTCCCGATTCATAAGAATAGGGGAGTCTCTGAGCTGCTCTCCCTGTATATAGCCAAAATCATAGTGGGTTCCCCGATATTGCATAACATTGCTCCAGAATTGTGTCACTGTAGTCAGACCTCTTTCGTATTTGCTAATGACAGTTTACGCGATATCGCTCCCAAAACAAATCATTCTGCTTTTGTCATATCAGAATATGTAGATGATGGATGATCTTATAAGAAGTGCTCGCTATAAGACGAGACGAATGCTAAGTTTATCTAAAACTGATACGTGCTTGTATAGAAAAGACATATATCCAAAAACTATACTAACCATGTGGATAGGAGCGTTGAAGGGTATGAAAAAGGTAACGGTCGTATTTTGGATCACACTGATACTAACGCTTGCATTATCAATTCTAGGTGTCATTACACCAGACAGTTTCGAGCGTATTTCAGGATCGATAATGGGATATATATCCGCCCATTTTGGTTGGTTCTATTTGTTGATTGTCACGTTGTTTGTATTGTTCTGTTTGTATTTGGTTTTTAGTCCATATGGAAAAATCAAACTCGGGAGACCCGGCGAAAAACCGGAGTTCACTTATACGTCATGGCTGTCCATGCTTTTTAGTGCAGGCATGGGAATAGGGCTTGTATTTTATGGAGTAGCATCCCCGGTTTCACACTATATGAAAACACCGCCAACTGCTGAACCTGGGACAAAGGAAGCACTTGAAGATGCACTACGGTTAACATTTTTTCATTATGGGATTCATGCCTGGGCGATTTATGCTGTTATTGCGCTTGTGCTGGCTTATTTTATGTTCCGTCATGAAAAACCCGGTCTGGTCAGTGCTTCACTGGAAACACTGTTTGGCGACCGAATGAAAGGAGCATGGGGAAAAGCTGTCGATGTCATTGCCGTGTTTGCAACCATTGTGGGGGTAGCAACGACACTGGGCTTTGGCGCTACGCAAATTAACGGCGGGATTGCTTTTTTATTTGATGTTCCCATTTCGTTTTGGGTACAGCTTATCATTATTTTAATTGTGACAGTTTTATTTATGATTTCAACATATACCGGACTCAGCAGGGGCATTAAGTATTTGAGTAATGCCAATATGGGATTGGGTGCGATACTATTTTTGGCAACGTTAATACTTGGACCGAGTTTATATATCTTTAACTCGTTTACGGATACAATCGGTTCCTATTTGCAGCAGTTGCCTTCAGAGAGCTTCCGCTTGGCGCCGAATGATCAGGACGAACGCCAATGGGTATTGGACTGGACGGTCTTCTTTTGGGCATGGTGGATGGCCTGGTCGCCGTTTGTCGGGATATTCATCGCCCGTGTTTCAAAAGGGCGGACGATAAGGGAATTTCTGGCCGGTGTTTTGATTGTACCGTCTGTTGTCGGCTTTTTATGGTTTTCGGCATTTGGCATCTCAGGCATTGATGCGCAGAATAACGGGGCGGATATCGCCGGACTTCCGGATGAGCAGGCATTGTTCGGGATGTTTGAACAACTGCCATTCGGCATGATTTTATCGATTATAGGCATCCTGCTGATCAGCACGTTTTTTATTACATCAGCTGATTCGGCAACATTCGTCCTGGGCATGCAGACGACCAATGGATCCATGTCACCGCCGACAACGGTAAAATTTACCTGGGGATTTGCTCAGTCAGCCATTGCAGCAGTATTGCTTTACACAGGTGGTCTGCAGTCTCTGCAAAATGCGCTAATTTCAGCGGCACTTCCATTTTCGGTTATCATGCTTCTCATGATTATTTCGTTTTATAAAGCGCTTAAGGCTGATAAAGAAAAAACCTGGCCTGATAAAAAATGACAACTCACACTGTCCTGTCTGACACCATGTCGGAAGGGCAGTTATGTTGTCACGTCAGAAAATATAGAGTGCGGATGACTTTGGCACTTGCTATAAGGGAAGGGAAGGTAAGTCCAAGTTTGCTCGTATCGCTTGCATTAACGTCGGTTCAATTGTACAATAATTTTAAATGGTCTTTATATTAGGGCTTTTACGCATTAAAGGAAAGATGAGGTGTCGTTAAAAACGATGCAGGAAAGTTTCCCGGCGAACCAGGGAACTTAATGGCATATATCAGTGAAAATTTTAATAGGGAGTGTTGTTATAATGGAAGATCTTTATCCATCACGAAAAAAGGACCAGCCGGAGCTTTTAGAACGGAAGGACCCTGTGATACACACGGATCGATCCAAAGATAATCAGGCCCCTATTGCCAAAGAACAGCTTGATTCCTATGAAAAAAATGGGTTTTTGCAGATTGAGAATTTCTTCTCCGATGAGGAAGTTGCGGACATGCAGAAAGCCATTTTTGAATTGCAGGATTCGAACAGAGATGT
>NZ_BMNQ01000088.1 GCF_014646635.1 Lentibacillus kapialis | reverse complement strand
TAAAAAAACCCCCCTAACAATATGCAAAAAATTTAGCATATTACGCCGGGAAAGTACAGAAATCAACTGGAGAATTGTGAACAAAACAGGCTTGTTTTGGCTGGAATTAAGTGATGCTTTACATGATTATGATGTGTTCAGGCAATTCATTTGTTTTATGGAAGGTCAACTGAACATTTCTATAGCTAATGAAGTTAAATTATTAAGGCAGATATTCAATTTGTATGCGAAATCCAGATTAAGAAGCGTTGCCCCATTCATGCATTATATACCGAAGCAGTCTGGTCTTATTACACTGGCGTGCAGTTTAGGTTATGTACATGAATTAGTTCAATGCCTTTGTTATGAATGGCAAAGAAGGTGGGACTTTATGTTTTCCAGAAGTTCTGTCATTCATCTTGCCGCCGTTTTAAACAAAAAAATTCAGGCTTCCGATACTTTAAAAATTCATTCCGTTTTATTGACTTCCCGTTTGCAAGGGGTTGTTGATCCCAATGAGATGCTTGAAGTATATTTAGGAGAAAATGGAGCGTTTACAAAGCTGGATGTTACAGAATTCAGAGATACAAATGACATTCTGCACGAAACGGATATCATCATTACGGATACCTTTGATTATCTGTATTTTACTAATGTGGCTAATGTGGAAGTCATACTAATTAACCAATTTGTCTCATATAAAGATATGAACCTTCTATTCCAAAAAGTGTCTGATATAAGAAATGAAAAACTAAAAAAATTGGTATCTCAAAAGAAGGAATACTTAGGGAGGCGCCTGTCCTAGGGAGGTGCCTGTCACTTCCCGTATTTTGTCGTTTTGTGTCGATGTTTTGCAAATAAGGTATTTTCTGTCGCTCTTTTTTCCTAATATTGGACTGAATGGCCGTAACGTGGAAGTTCTTAAATTTTCGGGGGCTAAAAAGGGAAATAAAGGCGCCTTGCTTACGAACGAATGTTTTTGACTTTTGGCTAATTCTAGCGTATTTTATGCTTAACCGATGAACGATGAATGATAATGTTAATAGGTGGCAGGCGTGCGTTGTGCTATTCAGAGTTCTGGAAAGTTTGAAAATCAGAAGGGGATGATAAAGTAACGATGGGTCGAAAACAGCGGATTTGGGTGCCACATTCATTCTATCACGTGGTCTGTCGCGGCAATCGCCGTGATGCCCTTTTCAAAGACAACGGTGATTTTAAAATATTCCTCTATATGCTTCAACAGGTCAATGAGAAAACCCCCTTTGAACTCGCTTCCTATTGTTTGATGACCAACCATTTCCACCTGCAAATACGCTCCAGGGAACAGCCGATTTCCAAAGTTATGTCACTCATCAACAAGCGGTATGCTGACTATTACAACACGAAAAACAGAATCACCGGCCATGTCTTTGAAAAGCGGTATTATGATAAAGTGATTAACTCAAAGCAAGGAATGCTGGAAGTAAGCCGCTATATTCATTTGAATCCGGTAGACGCCAACATGGTAATACAGCCACAAAGCTATCAATGGAGCAGTTATCGGTATTATATGCATACATCCCGTCATCATCTTTTGACCATGGCAATTATTTTGGATTACTTTTCGGGAGATGAGTGGGAGAAGCGCAGGAAATACCAGGCGTTTGTTGGAAGGGAAAGGGAAGAATAATTGAGTGGCTTGAAACTCAAAAGGGTAATACATTTAACCTTAAAAAGAAACAAGTCAGACATGTTACTTCAGATGATCCAAAGAATATGGACGATTTTATAGGTACAGACTTTCTTAAGTATATGAAAAGTTATCAAATAGGGTTATAGAGGTTGTTCAAAAAGTCCGGTAAAAATGACACTTCGAATTTCTTCGTTGGCTTGTTTCTCCGCTGCTCATGTATTTAAAAGCATACATTCCGCTGCTCGAAACTGCGCCGCCTCGAACTTCTTGGTCCTTTTTATCCTCCTTTTTGAACACGCACTTATACGGTCTATACACCGATGTTGTGATGGAGTTTTCATCGTCCAAAGGCATACCGATTACTGGGAGAGTGAAGAATGATGATTCAATTGTCTCAAAACTTCATCGTAAGAGGTTTGATGAAAACGGTAGCTTTTCAATAAACAAATACTTAAACGATTTGCTTGGTTTCAGAATCGTTGATCACGATTTCGCACCTAACTTTCATGAACGTACTTGGCTTAAAGGACTTTAAAGAGTTGACTGATAAATTCATGGAGGTGCCTGTCACCTCCCGAATAATGTTGTAATATGTCGAATAATTTTTCCCGGAGATTGTTATTGCACAGGAGGGGGGGATATTTTTTGTTTAATAAACTTCAAACACCACACACATCGCGTCCCGCTCCCATTGGTATCCGGTATTAGTATAAAGTGTTTCTGTTGTTGGATAGGTGTGAATCACTTAATGTATACTGGTTTATCAAGATTTTCTTCAAAATTGCGACAAAGTATGGTAGAATATTACAACTGTATTTTTATCATTATCATTTAACACAGATTTGTTTAGCAGATAAATCGTTGATTGATAGATGTTGGATATTTGAAAGAAGGGGTGTTTTGTATGGTGAAGCGGAAGGACAAGCATAAACCAAAAAGGAAAAAATGGTTATGGATTATACTCATCGTATTCGTTGTATTGATCGGTGCCGGAACTGCTTACGGTTATTCCATCTGGCATAATGTTCAAACAACAGTGGATAAGAAGTTACATAAACCCATTGATGGGATTGACACGGATATAACCAAGAAAAAAGTCGCGAAGAAGGAACCCATCAATATTCTGCTGCTCGGTGTGGATGAACGGCAGTATGATAAGGGCCGTTCGGATACGATGATCGTGATGACGCTCGATCCTGCCAATAACCATATGCAGATGATCAGTATCCCGCGTGATACACGCACTGAAATAGTCGGAAGAGGAACCGTCGATAAGATTAATCATGCCTATGCGTTTGGCAACAGCGAAATGTCCGTTGCCACTGTGGAAAACTTCCTCGACATCGACTTGGACTATTACGTTCGTATGAATATGGAAGGCTTGGAGCAATTAGTGAATGCTGTTGACGGGATAACCGTCAATAATGACCGTGCATTCAAACAGGGCGGACACTCTTTCGATACAGGTGAACTGCAGCTTAACGGGAAAGAGGCGCTGGCATATGTGCGCATGCGCAAGAATGATCCACAAGGTGACCTTGGACGAAATGAACGGCAGCGTCAAGTCATACAAGGCGTTATCAATAAAGGTGCGAGCTTCAATGTTGTCAATAAAATAAACGGTATTATGGATGTGCTCGGCGATAATATGGTCACCAATATGAAATTTGAGGATATGCGTAATCTTGCATCCAATTATCGCAGTGCCCGGAAGGATATCAGCACCTATCAAATGGCCGGACAAGGGACGATGATTGATGGGATTTACTATCAGATTATGTCTGATGAAGAGGTGAAGAAAGTGCATGGGATGATTAAAGAGTTTGGGTCGTAAACTTGCATTCCAATAGCTCTAAGCAGACATGAAAAACGAACTCAAATAAATTTTTTGATCCCTGAAGAAATCGCTAAAGACATTAACAACGATCAAAAAACCTTACCAAGCATCCAAGTGACAAGATGTTGGTAAGGTTTTTTTCAATCAATAGGATTTCCGTTCCTTAGATACCAGGCTCGTTTGACAGAATTTACGTCATTACAAGGTGAGGGTTTGGGAGTGCCTTTGTGTATGCTATTGTATACATTATCAACTTAGTATATAATGTATATGAGGTGATTGCCGATGGAAAATGACAGAAGGATTCGAAAACAAATTTACCTTGATCCTGGTCAAAATAGCCAGGTGAAACAATTAGCTGCACGAAATGACAAGTCGGAAGCGGAAATCATCCGAGAAGCTATTGATAGTTATTTGATAAGTAACCGAACAAACCCCGAAGATCCACTGTTTGAACTGGTTGGAATGGTTAGAGACGGTGTGAAAAATGGATCCACGACACATGATAGGGACATTTATTTGAGTAAAAAAGGGGATACAGATGAAGAGGGATAAATTATTTATCGATACCGGGGCATGGATTGCGGTGATTGTGGAGACGGATCATTTTCATAACAAGGCTCGTTCATATTTAGAAAGTCTTGATTTATCCATGAAACGTTTTACTTCCAGTTATGTAATCGCTGAAACGTATACCTGGCTGCGCTATCGTGAAGGATTTCAATATGCAGACAACTTTCTCGGCATTATCAACCGGTCAAAATCAAGTGGTTTTTTGGATGTCATGATTGGTGAAAGAGACACACTTGAATTATCCGAACAACTACTGCGTGATTTTCCGGATCAACGTTTATCTTATGTGGATGCAGTCAGCATGGCTATGATGAATAAGGAGCAGATTAGCAAAGTATTTGGATTTGATCATCACTTTTATTTGGTGGATTTTGAGGTCGTACCATATTAAACTGTAGGGCCTAAATGAACGTCAGCGCCCGGAAGGATATCAGCACCTATCAAATGTCTGGACAGGGGATGATGATTGATGGGATTTACTATCAGATCATGTCTGATAAAGAGGTGAAGAAAGTGCATGGGAGGATTAAGGAGTTTGGAAGGTGAGGAACAATAAACTAAAGGTTTTAAAACAATACGAATCATGTTTGAATCAAGTGTGTGACCGGTGAAAGAATTGTAATGGTTTCAGTATAAGCTTATAATAGGCAAGAGGAATTGCACACTCCAATGTTTATCCTGTATAGTTTGGATTTTCCAAAGTAGAGTGTATGTATGCACAATCTAACGGTAAGGAGCAAACTGATGGCACTAGACTTCAATAGTCCCGAACCATTGCATAATCAATTAAAGGAACTGATCAGAAGTGAAGTTTTAAAAGGGAATTATACAGGCAAAATACCAAGTGAAAGGGTATTGATGGAAACGTATTCCGTGAGCCGTACCACTATTCGCTTAGCGTTATCAGATCTAGTTCATGAAGGGATCTTAGTCAAAAGACATGGACGGGGAACCTTTACCTCTAAGATACCCGTACAGGATTGGTTGGGGTCATTCAGAAGTATTACTGAAACGATTAGAAGTATGAATATGGAGCCGGGAACCCGTCTGCTTTCCCAGGGGGAAGGTTCATGTTCCAAAAAAATAAAAGAAAAGCTTAAAGTGGATACATATTATTCAATTGGGAGATTGCGGTTTGCAGATGATATTCCAATTGTAATCGAAAAGCACTACTATCCTGTCAAGATCGGGAATAAACTAAAGGAATTTGATCTTCATTCAGCTGTATTATATGATCTGCTTCAATCTTCATTAGGGGTTAATCTCTGGAAAGCACAACAAATGATAATGAGTGGTAAACCTACAGAGAGCGATGCTGAATATTTGGCTATTGATACGAATTCAAGTGTACTCTTAAGCGAACGTTTGATTAAGGACCCAGATGGAAAACCAGTAGAGTTTTTGCAAAGTGTGTTCAGATCAGACATGTATGCTTTTAATATTGAATTAGTGCAAAGGGGAAAGTAAGGACGGAAGTTTTTCATCATAACGCCAGAAAGTATAAATGATGGATGACCTTATAAGAAACCTTGACACCCACTATAAGACAAGGCGAATACCTAAAAATAAATAGGTATACAAACACGAACCTGCAATCCCCACCTGATGAAGAAGGTGGGCTTCTTTTTATAAAAAAGGAATTTTAAAATATTCTAATACATCAAAATATATTGACAGCCATATAAATACATGTTTTAATATGGTTAAACTCTTAGCTGGTAGGTACCAGTAGCTACAATTTTAGCTGAGCTACTTTTAATCATTATTGCCTAAGGAGGTATTTAATGGCCACTTTATCGTTACCCCATCAAATAAAGACAGGTATTGGTTCTGTGAAGCAAATTGGAGAAGTCGTAAAAGCAAATGGCGCTTCTCGTGTATTGGTTATAATGGACTCGTTTTTAGCACAGTCTCCTTTGAACATCAGTGAGAAGGTTGGGGATGCATTAAAGCAGGATGGTATTGATTTTGCTTTGTTTTCGGATTATGCAGGGGAACCGACAACAGCCCATGTGAATAAAGCCTTAGATACTTTACAAGATTTTAATGCCGATTGTGTGATAGCCGTTGGCGGTGGAAGTGCCATCGATATTTCGAAAGCGGTTTCATTATTCGCACTTAACCCGGAAATGGCGTGGGATAAAATAACATTACATTCACGTTTAAATTGTCTTCCATTAATAGCGGTTCCTACCACAGCTGGTACGGGATCTGAGGCAACGAAGGTCATGGTTATAACAAATGCCGAGACAGATTATAAAATGAATCCCGGTCACCATAGTTTAATCCCGGATGCTGCTATTTTGGATCCGGAATTAACCGTAAGCCTGCCGGAGAATTTTACAGCTTTTACCGGCTTAGATGCACTAACCCACGCAATTGAAGCTTATGTCTCGAATAAGGCATCAAGGATGACAGATTTATATGCTTTAAAAGCAATCCAGATGATTGGCAAGTCACTCCCGGTTGTGTATGAAAACAGTGCAGATCTGAAGGAAAGGGAAAACATGCTTTTGGCTAGTTGTTACGCGGGAATTGCGTTTTCGAATTCTTCTACAAATCTTGCACATGCTGCTGCACGTCCGTTGGGGGCACGCTTTCATATACCTCATGGTTTAAGTGTTGCCTTGCTGTTACCTTTTGTCATAAGGTTTGGCTTGGAAAGTGCTGAGGATCGTTATGCTGATATTGCCATTGCTTTAGGGGCTGATGCAGACTCGAGTTCTATACACACTTCTGAAGCTGCAGTTGAGATCACAGAAGTTTTCAATCGTCAATTTAAGATTTGGGAAGCTGGGGAGAATTTTATTAAAAAGATTGATGATTGGGATCATGAGGTAAAGTTGCTCGTTAACGATGCCTTGTCAGGAAATGGCATTCAAACGAACAGAAGAAAACCGACAGCTAAAGATATAGAAGATATTTATCAATCGTTGTTTCATAGATTAGGCGAAAAGGTAGTTTAATAATCATTTAATTATTGAGGGAGGATTTCACATTATGGCTAAGCAAACAGAAGCAATGAAGCAGGCAGTCAATCAAAAACAGAAAATGACACCAAGCGAAGCGATCGTGGAGACACTTGTTGCGGAAAACATTAAGGAAGTATAC
>NZ_BMNQ01000087.1 GCF_014646635.1 Lentibacillus kapialis | reverse complement strand
AACAAATGGCCAGGGAACAAACGGAAATAGCACAAACGGCGACGGAACAAATGGCCAGGGAACAAACGGAAATAGCACAAACGGCGACGGAACAAATGGCCAGGGAACAAACGGAAATAGCACAAATGGCAACGGAACAAATGGCCAGGGAACAGTAGGTAATGGCACCGTTGATGGTAAAACCAAAGCCGAGACAGTCAAGTTTGTTGCTCTAGACGTAATGGGTGGCACTGCTTCTGTTGTAGGAGCAGGTTTAAAACATCAACGTTACCAGGACGTTGGAAGAACAGGCTCCGGTTTTGGTTCTACTGCAAGAGGCGTGTATGGAAACATGTTTGTCAATGGCATGAAATTAGCCGGAGTAGACGAAAGAATTACGGATTCAGCTGAGGGAGTTTCAAATCTTAAAGACGGAATTCAGGGATATAAACAAATAAAAGATACAAAAAACGTTAGGAAATCCTCAAGAGCAGGAAGAGATATAACCAAAAGTTCAAAGTCCAAAAAACTTCCAAAGCTCTCTAAACCCGTGGGAATGGAAAAGGCTTTATCCAAATTTAATGTAGCCACCGCAGCATTAGGTACTGCATATTCAGGTTATGAAACTTATAATAATTTGCAAACTGCATCTAAAGTGATGGATAGTAACGCCAGTGGGGCTGAAAAAACGGCTGCAGCAGCTGATGTGGGAGCAAGTGCAGGCAACACGTTAATGAGTGCCGGTGTTGTTACCTCTGCAGCTCCAATTCCAGGAGCAAGAGTGGCTGGAGGCGTTATGGTAGCAGGTGGGGCAGTGCTCTGGGGAGCCTCGAAAGCTACTAAGTATGTTGCTAAAAATTGGAATTCTATTAAAGATACAGGCAAAAAAGCCTGGGAAGGCACAAAAAATATTGCTAAAAAAGGCTGGGACGCTGTAACGGGTATTTTTAGTTAACAGAAATGGGCTATAGCCTGTTTCTGTTAACTCTCAATTTCTACGATAGAAGAGAGTGAATAGTATGAGGTATGATGACCCACTTGTCGAGAAAGAAGCAAAAAAACATAAAAAATTTTTCGAAACGTTTACCATTAATCCTGGCTCTTATCGAATTAACAATCATCATTATTTTTTTGTGAATTATTACAAATGGAAGAAAATGACTGACTGTGCAGTGGTTTCTCCAACTTCTAGGGCCGAGAGAAGCGAGTATATGGAAGCATTTGATGCATTAATGGAACATGCACAATTAACCACATTGATTTTAAAGCATGGCGGTGAAAGGTCAAGTGCTAACATGGATGCCTTTACTACTATGAAAAAATTTCTGTCGGATGTTTTAAATGAAGGCGGAAACCACCTAACACAAGAGAGCAAGGATATCTTTAATTTTTGTCTTGAAAGAATCCAAGTAATTTTAAATTTGCAGGAACGTATAATCAACATATATGATGACTTTCAACAAAAAAACCAAAAATATCATGATGGCGATGAAGAAAATATAACAAGACAGGATATGGAAAAAAAAGCTAAGTATCTTGGAGAAATAGATTATATACAATACAGGCAGGTAGTTGCAATTTATGAGTACATACCGAAATTTAAATATATTAAAGAATTAAATGATCCGGAAGTAAAAAAACATATGACAACAGCTGTTAAAAGATATCTAACTGAATTTTCAAAAGGGGAAGAAGAGCAACTTGAAAACATAGAAAGAGTTAAATTCCAGCCGAACATGGAGGAATTAACAAGAGAAGAACATATTGAAGGTGCAAAAAAAGATTTTTATAAAAACTTAGAAGAAACAAAAGCGTTATCAAGAAAAGAATTAAGGTATCCCGGGTGACTATCTTGGGATAAACATTGGGTAATAATAAAGTTAACGAGGAGAATACCATGGAAAAACCGCTTAAATACACATGGGAAATATACACAAGCAAATTTGAAAAAGTATTGATCCTTATGCTGGTTACGACTTTACCATTATTAATGGTACATTCATTTGTGACCAATTACATATATGCGATTACACCGAGTTATTCGGCTGTTTATTCATTCGCAGACATTTACTATGGGCTTATAACCCTATTATTATACCTTTATGCACAAACCCCTTACATTCGTTTCATATATAATGAATATAAGGGAGCCGAAAACAGTTTACGAAATTCAATTTATCATTTTTTGGTTAACGGTTTTACAGTATTTGTATTTGCATGTATCGCTTCTGTGTTTACCACCATAGGATTTATATTTCTTATATTACCAGGATTAATTTTTCTTGCTTTAGTATTTCCGGTTCCGTATATCAGTGTTTTCGATGAGAAATCGGTTTGGAAGTCATTTAAAGAAGGTTTTCGAGTTGGCAAAAAGAACTTTTTTAAGATTATGTTAATCGTTATGCTCGCAGGGTTGGCTGAGCTTTTATTCGGTATACTTGTTACATATCAATTATTTAATATTACATCTTCATTCGCAGCTCAGATGATAACACAAATGACGCTAAACATCATTATTTATCCTTTTATTATCATGCTTTTAACATCTTATATGATTAAATGGCGTGAATCTCTTGAGACACTTGAAGTCATAGCACAGGGAAATTTTAAGTAAGAAAGCAGGTGTGTGTATGCGTGAGTGGCTAAAGAAATTATTTGTGTTGATGGCGATAGCATTTATGGCGGTTCAGCCCGTTTTCATCCCAACAGTTTACGCAGTAGAATCCTGGACAGGAGATCCGTGGGAAGGAGATACTTGGAATGGCGACGCATGGGATGGTTACGATTTAAAGTGGAAAGGTAACACATGGCAGGGTGATACCTGGACAGGTGATTCGTGGAACGGGGATGGCAGTGATGGATCGAATTCATGGAAAGGTCAGAACTGGAATGGGATTCCTTGGTATTTAAGAGGGTGGTCCCAGGACGGTATGACTGGGAATCCTTGGTACAATGATAGTTTTAACGGGAATAGAACTACTGGTTCACCGTGGAAACAACCAGGTTTTGGCTATGGCCCTGGAGGTACGGGTGATTCATGGTCCGATGATGGTTATATAGGAAATGGCACACCTGATGCACCGTGGGTGCAGTTGGGTTTCAGTAATGGACTAAGCGGTTTAGCGAATCCTTGGCTAATGCCAGGTTATAATAGCAACGGAACGAATGGTGGCAGTTTCGACGGAAACGGAGCAAAAGATGATCCATCTTCCCTTGAAGACTTTCCGTCACTTCCACAAGAGTACGATGTTGGCAAATATGTTGTTAAAGATATCATGATGGGTCAGGTAAACTTGGCCGGCAATCTGCAAACCTATCAAAATATGCAAAATTTGGGTTATAATACCAAAATGAGTTATGGTGGCCGGTTTTCCTCCAGTTTGTTTATGAATGGTCTGAAACTTGGCGTCGGCGATAATGTGGTTTTTGGTGCGTATGATACATACACGCACGTATCTGATGGTATCGGTGGCGTAAAAGATTATAATTATATTCGAAATGCACAAAAAACTACTGATACGGCCGGCGATTTAGCTAGTGCATCAAGTAAAATTTCTGGTAAGACACCTCCAGCAGCTTCAGTTGGTGCGTTATCCAAATTTAATGTGGCTGCTGCGGCGGTTGGTACAGGAATTTCTGCTTTTGAAACAGGATTTAAATCAGCTAAGGCTGTTGATGTTTGGACCAGTGATGCGTCCGGAGCAGATAAAACATCGGCTGTTGCAGATGCAGGTGCCAGCGCGGGTAATACATTAATGAATGCAGGTGTTGTCGCAACCGCTATACCCGGGGGTCAGGCTGTTGGTGCAGGTATGGTTGCTGTAGGCGCAGGTATTTGGGCAGTATCAAAAGGGGCTAAATTTGTTGCAGATAATTGGAAAGGCAATTTGAAAGATACTGGTAAAGCGATGTGGAACAAAACGAAGGATACAGCGAAAAAAGCTTGGGATACTGTGACAGGGTTGTTCTCGTAAGTTAACCAGGAAATTGGAGGATGTTTTAAATGAATGTAACAGACCGGACACTGCAAAACAAAGCTAAAAATCATAAAAAGCTGTTTGAGAAATACTGGATTGAATCGAACCATCTATATTTTAACGGAGCTCATTTCTATTTGGCCTTTTATCAAAGGTTTAACTCAACAAAAATTGTGATTCTGACTGTAGAATCTGACATTTCAAATAAAGTGTATAAAGAAGCCTTTGAATGGCTTGTCATACTGATGAACAGGATGTCTGCTACACGAGAAATTGGTACAGAACGAAAAAATATTAATATGAAAGGGTTCTACAAAACAAGGTCATTTCTAAACGAGGCTCTTGTGAAAGCTGGGTTATCTGATTATGAATCAAACGTGCTTCAAGAATGCCTTCAATCAATGAATACTGCTATATCCCTGCAAAACCGAATGATTGAACTGATGGATGAATTCGAACATTACAGAGAAGCAAAAGAGAAACAAGGAAGTCAATATACGATACAAAACATCGAGCATGTCCATGATCTTCATGCAGAAATGGATTACATTCAGTTCACGCAGGGTCAAACTTCGTATAAATCCATTGATTACTTCGCATCCCTTTATGACATTATCAGTCAGAACAAAACGTTCAGCCGTTTAGCAAATGCTGAAATAAAACAATATATCAGGCAGTTTTCGCAGGGGAAGGAAAAATTAAAAACATCTTTAGACCAAGCCACTTATGTAGATGATTTAGAGACTCTTTCCAAAGAGGAATTTATTAAGACTGTACAGAGAGACTATTTAAAAAGACAAAAGGAGTCCACAAAGACGTTGATTAAGGACCTGAGGTATCCTAAATTGAGTCGATAACTGGAGTTCCCAATTGTCTTCTATTTCAAAATGCAGGAGTGTCAATCTGTGAATCTATTACAAAAAATTAAAAGAAAAATGAAAATTGAAGACGGTTCGGCAACTATAGAATTTATAGGGATTTTACCCTTAGCACTGCTGTTACTTATGATTATCTGGCAATTTATTGTAGGAATTAATGGTGTCGTGGTGACACAGTCTGCAGCAAATGAATATGCAAAGGTGTATTCCATTACACAGAATAACGGGGAAGCGACCCAAGCAGCTAACAAAATTCTTTCGACAACTGGTAATTATTTGCAAAACCAGGATGTCTCGGGTTCAAACCTGGGCAGTAAAGAATTTACAGCAAAAGCAAGTGCAAATATTCGATTGGTGTTTTTACCCAGTGAAATATTTGGGTATTCAACCCCTTCTATCCCATATTCAGCAACGGCAAGCAGCAGGGTGATTGAATGATGATCAAGAAGCGGATTCGAAACGAGGACGGTAATATTGCACTATTTGTACTTGGCATGTTAAGCATTATAATGATTTTGTTGATTTTTGTTGTGAACCTTGGTGGAGCCTTGGCTACAAAGGAACAGTCAGGGACCACCGTGCAGCAGGCAAGCATGACGGCGTCAAGTGTGTTTTATGAGGAAGTACGGCAAGTGACATATGAATATGAAGATGAAACTCTCGAAGGAGCAGTTCAGGCATTCTTTGAGGAAATTGAAGAGAAGGTTGAAGAAAGAACATCTGAACTATCAGGCAGTTCGAGTTATCATGACTGGACAACTAATGAGATTGAATTGGAAGCATTTGATCAAGTTTTAAGCGAAGAACTTAATAAAGACGAAGTGAGAAGCCAGTTAATAGAACTACTGGGAAATGAGGATATTGAAACAGAGGTTATTAACAAAACAAAAAGTGCCATTATTACGAATGATGGTGTGTTAGAAGGTGCCGAATTAAGCATCAAGGATAATCGTTTTTATGTGCGAGCTGCCAATGAACTGGAATCAGTCTCATTTGATGGGTTTATGGATGGAATTCAGGAAAATGTCTATCAGGAGTCAGCAGGACCTAAGATTGATTTTTTAGAAATTGTATGGGATGGAGATACAGTAACTTCGCTTGAATGATTTTACGAAAGGGTTGATTGAATGGACCGGAAAATGAAGGTGTTTATATGTTTAATCGGAGTAATGCTGTTGGCTGCCTGTGCATCAGCAGAGGCGGAAGAGTTGGTGGACTATCATAACGGTTATGTTGAAAATGTGAATAACAAAATAACGGAAATCAATACGCTTAATGAAAAATCGCTTAGTTCGGCATCAATTGAAGAAGCTCTTGACATACAAACGAATGAATTGCTGCCGCTCGTTGATGAAATTAAAGATTACATGGACTCACAGGAACCGGAACCAGAAGTCGTCAAGGAATACCATTCATTGCGAGTCGATCAAGTCGATACTTGGTATGAAGCATTTCAAATGAAATTCGATGTACTGGAGAAAATGGTTGACAAGTCCATTAGTGAAGCGGAAGCGGATAAGGTGCTCATGGAAGCTGATGAAAAGTATATGGAGGCTGGAGAAAAGGCACAAAAGGCAGATCAAAAAATGGAAGATTTGGCGGATGAATATAATCTTGAACTTGAGGAAGAAGGCTAATCAACCATTTGAAAGGAGATGAGAAGATGTCTAAATCCGAAAAGCGGTGGAGAAGGTTTTATCTGATCCTGATGATTTTTATTTATGCGATTTATGTGCCGATCGCTGTTGTCGAATGGCTGGCAGGTACGGGTGGATTTCCAATAACAGCTGTCGTGGTCGGGGTAGGAATTCCTTTAATGAGAAAAAATCATTTGAATTCAATAAAGGAGAAAGAAGGCAAAGACGCTGTTTAAATGACAGGGAAGATGCAAGTCGAGTCTTCCCTTTTCTTATATACCTTAATGGTTAAAAATGGATTGGCGGGATATTTTCCATAAACAATACTGATGTGTTCATAATGTTAAATGAATTTAAGAAATTAAATAATAATATAAGATCAGTGTATTTTCTCGGTTTAACCCATATAACCAATTCAGTACTGAAAGAATCGCAATATATAAATAAAATGGATTATTCTGCTTGTATTTATCCGAAGGGTCAAGTAGAGGAGAAGACATATTTTTTAACAGCGAAAATCTAGAAAAGGTATATTTCGAAGGATATAAGGATAAACAGGAGGAATTATTCCAGGAAAAGTATGAGAAAACAATAAAGGCTCAACACCAAAATCTATGGTTGACGCCATTAAGCAATCCCTTTCATGTAAGCTAAGTTGCACTCGACTAAGATACGATCTTTGTATAAATTCCGATTACGAGTGAAATAATGGCGCCGTTGTAAAGCTTTTATTTTATTATGGCGTCCTTCCACAACCGCATTTGTAAATCGCAGCCGATGATAGTTGATAATTTCTGTCTCCCAGTTCTGAATGGTTTTGATACAGGATTCAACAGCTGCGTGGTGAAATTGGTGACCTTGTTTATACCACTGATCCAATGTCCGCTTAGCTTGCTTCGCATCGGCACTTAAGTCGTACCAATCAATAAAGCCTCTTTCCAGTTGTATGCAGCGTTTAGCTGTTCATCATACTTTAAAATGGCTTGGACAGTTGCTTGTTTCTTATGAGTTAAGGCATCATAGCGTTTTTCCAGCAAGTGATGATGACGCTTTAGTTGCTTTCTTGCCTGTGTCGGCAAGTTTTTTTGGACATCTTTGCGTACGTCATGCATGGCATCGGTCACATA
>NZ_BMNQ01000086.1 GCF_014646635.1 Lentibacillus kapialis | reverse complement strand
TGCCGCCGACTTCCTTCCGATTCCACCTCGCAGTGGACACCCTTGTCTTTGGCTAGCGGTTCCTACTACCAAGCCCGCAGGAGACTTTCACTCCCTAGACATAGCACATGCCCGGCGCACTAAAAAAAACCGGCTCCCCTATTAGGAAACCGGTTATCATCAATTATACGACGACATCGTAACCTTGCTCTTCTACTGCTTCGCGCATGGCTTCGATATCAGTCGATTCGTCATAGATGACAGTCACTTTTCCTGTATCAAGACTTACTTCAACACCCTGTACACCTTCTAATTCTTCGAGCGCCCCTTTAACAGCACTTTCGCAATGACCGCATGTCATGCCACTGACATCCAATGTTGTTTGCATAGTAATGATCTCCCCTTTATAAAAATTAATTGAACAGGATACCAGCCCTTTGTGGAGGAAATCATTCCACAAAAGGAGAGACTCCTTATATTTTAACACGCTTCAGACGTAGTGCGTTTGATACAACGCTGACGGAACTCAATGCCATGGCTCCGCCGGCTATCCACGGTGCCAACAGCCCGACAGCCGCGATTGGAATACCGGCACTGTTATAAGCGAACGCCCAGAACAAATTCTGCCGGATATTTTTTATTGTTGCTTTACTAATGCCGATCGCTTTTGGTATCAGCAGCAATTCACCGCCAAGAATGGTTACATCAGCTGCTTCAATGGCAACTTCAGTACCCGTTCCAATGGCAATTCCGATATCAGCGACAGCGAGTGCCGGAGCATCATTAATACCATCACCGACCATCGCGACTTTTTTATCCTGAAGCTGTATCTCTTTTACTTTATCCGCTTTTTCCTCTGGTAAAACGTGCGCGATAACTTGATCAATACCGACTTGTTTTGCAATAGCCTGTGCTGTCCGCTCATTATCGCCTGTCAGCATAATAGTTTCCAGTCCTTGGTCATGCAGCCGGCGGATGGCCTCTGTCGCTGTTTCTTTAATCGTGTCGGCTACTGCAACGATGCCGCGGAATTCACCATTAACGGCTATCAGCATCGCAGTCTTACCGTCAGTCTCATAATGAGTCATAGCATCGTCGGCTTCATCGATAACCACATCATGTTCAGCCATCAGTTTTCGCGTGCCGACAAGGATTTGTTCGCCGGCAACAACGGCTTTAATGCCCCGGCCCGGTATAGCTTCAAACGAATCCGCAGCGGGCACTGTCATGTCCTGCTCTGTAGCATACGCGACGATAGCCTCTGCCAATGGATGCTCGGAACCTTTTTCAGCACTGGCCAGCAGCTTCAATGTGTCTGTATCGCCGGTAAAATCAGTCACCTCAGGTTTCCCTTTTGTAATCGTACCTGTTTTGTCTAGAATCACCGCATCCAACTGATGCGTACGTTCCAAGTGTTCGCCGCCTTTGAACAAAATGCCGGTTTCAGCAGATTTGCCAGTACCGACCATAATCGAGGTCGGTGTTGCGAGCCCCAACGCGCATGGACATGCTATCACAAGCACGGCGATTGACGCGACCAGCGCCGGCTCAAACGCGCCCGGCTGCACAAACACAATCCAAATGATAAACGTCAATAAGGCGATTCCGACCACAATTGGAACGAAATAACCCGAAATAACATCTGCCAGCCGTTGGATCGGCGCTTTGGAACTTTGTGCGTCTTCCACTACTTTGACAATGGATGCCAGTGCGGTATCCTTGCCGACTTTAGTAGCCTCCATTTCAACCGTGCCATTTTTATTGATGGTTGATCCGATGACACTGGATTGTACATCTTTTTCAACAGGAATCGATTCACCGGTGATCATCGACTCATCAACCGATGTCTTACCTTTGGCAACCAAACCATCAACAGGGAATTTTTCACCCGGTTTAACCAGGAGACGGTCACCGACGGATACATCTTCCACATTGACCATCACTTCTTCGCCACCTTGAATAACGCGCGCTTGTTTAGCCTGCAAATTAAGCAATTTGGATAATGCGGCCGTCGTTTTACCCTTTGCAGCGGTTTCCATATATTTACCAAACAGGATTAACGTGATTAAAATAGCACTCGTTTCAAAGTATAAGTGTGGTTCATAAGCTGGTATTCCAATTGTCTTAACCGATTCATACAAACTGTAAAAGTAGGCGGCACTCGTTCCGAGAGCAACGAGCACATCCATATTGGCGCCACCGTTCCGCAAATTTTTATAGGCTCCAACATAAAACTGCCAGCCGATGATGAATTGCACTGGTGTTGCCAGAGCAAATTGGAACCATGGATTCATCAGGATATCCGGTACATTCATGCCAAACAAGTGTACAAGCATCGTCATCAGAAGCGGCGCCGACAGTACAGCGGAAATGATCAATTTCATTTTCATCCGTCTTATTTGCGTTTCCTTCTGTGATCGTTTATCTTCCTGCTCGGTTTTCACGTTGGCATCATAACCCAGTTTTTGAATCCTTCCGATAATATCATCTTTTTCCATCAGGCCGGGATTGTATTCTACTGCAGCACTTTCCGTAGCCAGATTCACATTGGCCAGTTTGATACCGCTCTGTTTATTAAGCACTTTCTCAATCCGGTTCGAGCAGGCTGCGCAAGTCATGCCGTAAACGTCAAATTCTGCTTTTTCGGTCTGAACACCGTATCCCAGTTTTTCAATTTTGGCGGTTATATCATCAACCGAAACATCAGAGGGGTCATAGGCTACAGATGCTTTTTCCGTCGTTAAGTTGACTTTCGCATCAACGCCATCCATTTTGTTTAATACTTTTTCGATCCGGTTTGAGCAGGCAGCACAGGTCATCCCTGTTACACCAAGCGTTTTGTTTTCTGAATCATTCATCTTTCATACCCCTCCTTACTTGGAGAACTGCTTCATAACCTCCATTAATTCTTCAATCGCTTCTTCCCCCTCGCCGGACTGCACGGCATCACTGACGCAATGCTTCGTATGCCGCTCAGCAATGGAGAAGCCGACTTTTTTCAGTGCTGCATTAATAGCACTAATCTGCACTAATATATCAACACAATAGCGATCTTCTTCGACCATTTTCTGAATACCCCGCACCTGTCCTTCAACCCGCTTCAGACGGTTAACGACAGCTTGCTTTTCAGCATCGGTCCGGGGTGTTACCGGGTGATCCCGCAAATGTTCGCCCATCTGCTACCCCCCTTTCATCTTCTAATTATAGGATACCCCCCTTATGTATATTTGTCAACAGAGAAATAGTCTTAACGCATCTTTCGCACCATACGAAGTGACTGTAAACTTAGTGAATGCAGAAGCTTGTAGTCTCTGCGAATTCCTTGACAAAAATACTTCAGTTTTTGGCATAGCTGATTTAATCAGAATCATTTCCAAAATGTAGGAGGCAGTGCGCGGGCTCTGGAAATTCGTGCGCTATATTCGAGATTTTGGCATCTATTGGATTTCGGCATTTCTCGGATTTCGCGCGAAAACTTCAGAAAGTTGCGCGACAGCAATCACGTGAGGGGGGTGGTACCATTATGGTAGACCATTATCTATCATAATCAGGAAATAACCTGGATTTTCCAACGGGGCTGTCCAAAATTGCCATTGATATTATTAGAGAGCGCGACATCAGTCATAACGTTGATGTAAAAGGAGTCGGATTTGATGCCAGTCTGAATGGTTTCTTGCTTCAAGCGTTTCAGCCACCTGGTATCGGGGGCCTCAATTATTCCCATGCTCTGGTTCTACCTGTCTGGCACCATATTAATAATTGGGGGGGGTATGAATGGTACTCAAATTAAAACAGGACAATAACATGAATAATCTGATAAATCATCCACTTATAGCCCTAAACGATTGGTTTACTATTCGATTGTTCCACTGATAACCTCGTTCTTGTGAGCTGTGAAGGCATCAAGGACTTCATTCTTTTCCTTCTCCGGCACATCAAAGTGGTCGAGTGTGTCAGCCAATACCTTGCCTGCTGCATCAAATTCTTCCCCAGTTAGCTTCATATTGTAATGAGTCGGTTCCAGGTCCAGACTATCGTCATTAGGGATAGTGCTTACGTACTTATGAGGACCCCCAGACTTTTCGCTAACCCATAAAGTAGTCAAAACAATAAAACCCGGTTCTCTCCATCCTTGATTTGCATACCAATCTTTGAGAAAAGGGTTAAAAGAATTTTTTCCCTGCAACCGGATCCTCTGCAAGTGCTTTAGCGAAATAATCAACGACTGCTGCAATACTATAGATCCCACCGAGGCGTTCATATAATGATTTTTCAGACATGATAACTCCTCCTTTATTTTTCTATTACCACAAATGCCGCAATTCAAAACATTTGATTATAGAAATACTATTGGTGAATGATCGCCTCGCTCAAGTTCGACGGGGGCCCGCTCAAGTTAAGGCTGCTCTCGCACGAGTTGGGATTATTATCATTGCAAAATTTTTCGGTCTACCATACGATTTAACACTACTGAGCTGCCTCGCCAATCAAAATAGCTGCAGACACATAGAAAACACCGGTGCAAAACAGCGCCGGTGTTCCTCTCTTATCCAATTATCCTTTTTTGAGCTTTAATCGCATAGTGTTCTGAGTCCGGATGAAACACGTCCGTATCAAACCCGTGTTCCTGTAAGATGCTTTCCATTTTGTCAGAAGGAATTCTGATTTCGAGCGGCGGACCGGAATCTGATTCAACTGCTTCCCAATCCATTAGCAGCAGATATCCGCCTGCTTTGAGAATGCGTTTCATTTCATTAATGGTCCGATCAATACTCCCTACCTCATGGATGACAAATGCATTTAGGACTCGTGTTACTGAATTGTCAGGAAGATTAACGTTTTCCAAATCACTGACAACGGTTTGAATATTTCCGATGTCTTCTTTTTCGGCATTCTGCTGAAGTCTTTCCAACATTTCCGGTTCAATATCCACAGCATAAACGTCACGTTCAGTCAGCCTGGCTAACGGAATCGAAAACAAACCGGGACCTGCACCCAAGTCCGCTACTGTATCGTCGTTGCTCACCTTCAAATGGTCAATTATTTTCTCCGGCTGTAATTGCGCCTTCCGTTCTTGGCTCACCAGCTTATCAGCATTTTTTGGGTTAAACCTTTTGTCTGTCATCAATTATCACCTCTACTATGGTCGTATACAATTCGTGGTTGGCCTATACATCATAAAATGATTCAAAAGAAATCCGTCCAAATTTTCACGGCCGTACCGAGGATCAGCACAGCCAGGGTGCCCTGCAGGATTTTTGTATTGACCCGTTTTCCGGCATTTGCTCCCAGCGGCGATGCGATCAGACTGGCAACGATCATCACAATCGCGGGGATCAACAAAATCTGTCCTGTCATGATTTTCCCTGCCGTGGAACCAATCGATGATATAAAGGTAATCGCCAGTGATGATGCGATGGTCATACGTGTCGGAATCTTTAAAACAAGAAGCATGATCGGCACTAAAATAAATGCGCCTGCTGCGCCAACGATACCGGCGCCAATCCCCGTTACAAATGCCAGAGAGGCCGCAAGCCCTTTATTGAACGTGACCTGTTCTAACGGGATGTCGTCTATTTGCGTCTTGGGAACAAACATCATAATGGCTGCAATCGTAGCCATCAAACCATAAACTAAGTTGACCCCGCCATCTGTCATAAACTGTGATCCGTATCCACCGATAAAACTTCCAATCAGAATACTGATTCCCATATAAATGATAAGGGTTTTATTCAGGTAACCACCCTTCCGGTATGCCCAAACGCCACCAATTGTTGCAAACAGCACTTGAACGGCACTGATGCCGGAAACTTCATGGGCTGTAAAAGCTGCCAACCCGAACAACGGGGGAATATATAAAAGCATCGGGTACTTAACAATCGATCCGCCGATCCCTACCATTCCGGAAATAAATGAACCGGCAAACCCAATCAGAAATAGAACAATAATAAAAACGAGACTGAATTCCATCTAAATTTTCCCCCTAAAAGAAGGGGGCCCAACATCCGGGGCCTCCATTACGCTTTTTTGATCCAGAATTTAAGGACGTCATCTTCCTCTGCTACATCCATCAGTTCATGACCACCAGATTTAGCCCATGCTGACAAGTCGCTTTTGGCTCCTTTATCGGTTGCATGAATCTCCAAAATGTCACCTGAGTCAATTTCTTCAATGGCCTTTTTCGTCTTTACAACTGGCATTGGGCATGCCATACCTTTTGCATCTAATACCTTCACTGCTTCCATCATAAGTTCCTCCTTATTCATTGATTACATTTTTATATTTTCACGATTGTTCATAAACATCATTGTTACAGGTCTTGCACCAGCCTCACATTATTATCCATGCACTGCACAGCGGTTTGGTCCAATTTCCATTTCGCGTTGTTTTTCGTTTTCAGGATTCATTTTACCCATATTGGTCTGACGAATATTTTCGTGTTCATTTGGTTGCGGTGGAAGATTCTCGGTCACCATCTTTCTGAATTCTCGCTCATCTTCCACCTGCAAACCCGGATTACGTTGGTACAAGTCACCAATCCGTGCTTTCACACTGCCTTTTTCGTCCAGCTCTTCTACAAATGAATAGTGAGCAGGCAACACAATCAAATCATCTGATAAGGCCTTATAACGATCGTACAATGTTTCGCGCAGATCGCCTACCCAGTCATCGGCTTTACCGGCCAGATCCGGCCGTCCGATTGATTTTACAAACAAAATATCCCCTGTCAGCAAGTATTGATCATCAATTATCAGCGATGTGCTTCCAATTGTGTGTCCCGGTGAATAAAGTGGCTGCACCTGAATGGTTGTATTGCCAACGGTTATATCATTGTCCTCTTCCAGCGGTGCATAATCAAACGTCACCTCACCAGCATCTTTCGGCGGCAAATGATATGTTCCGCCAGTATTTTCAGCAAGCTGACGACCACCTGAAATGTGATCGGCATGAAGATGGGTATCGATTGTATGCGTGATGGTGACACCTTTCTCTTCGGCAAATCGTTCATAAATAGCTGTCATTCGGTTGGCGTCGATTACGGCTGCTTCATTTTCGGAAACAGCCATATACGAAAGGCAACCCTTGCCAAGTCGGACAAATTGATAAAGACTTCCACCGCCATGCAAATCAGCTATTTTAACCGGCTCCAAATGTTCGCTCCAGGCCTTCATACCGCCTTCCAGATCATAGACGTTCGTAAAACCTTCTTCTTCCATCATTTCAGCGACCATTTTAGACGAGCCGCCTTTAGCACAAACAATGATAATTTCCTGGTCTTTGTTCAGTTTTTCAGCAACAGGGCCGATTCCGTCAAGCAAATTGAAATAAGGCTCATTGATTATGTGGACACTGCCCCCTTCAATCTTCCATTCATCAAATTCATCCGTATTCCGGACATCCAAAATAAGCGTCTCTTCACGGTTGACGACACGTTTTGCCAATTCGTCAGTTGTTACACTCTGTGACACGTTTCGAACCTCCTTCGTCGTTATTTAAAATGTTAATGACATGTCAGCGTCTTTGGCAAATTCAATAAAAGATGCCGCTCCGCCGACTTCAATGCCATCTACAAACGCATCTTTTTCCAAATTCATAACATGGTTAGCCCCCAAAAACGGGGGAATTTCATAAATCAATAAAAAAATCATAAGCGTCTATTTTCCGAGAAAATGTTGCTTCATAACCTGAAGTTTTCTAAAAATACGCTGTTCGGACGAA
>NZ_BMNQ01000085.1 GCF_014646635.1 Lentibacillus kapialis | reverse complement strand
CCTCCTATTTCAAAGTGGCTTTATTTGTAATACGAAAAATTACAAGTAATGTTTCATTTCATACCACTTTTATACAACAATCTGGCCCGATTCATTAAGAAGAGCGCATTCTTGTTGCACAAACGCGCCCTTTAAATGAAGACTTGCTCTAACAAAAGCCCAGTTAATTTTTCTTTTTGTAAACTCTATTTCGTTCTAAAACAGTACATCCGTTATTCTCGAATATTTTAAGCATAGGAATATTATTATGACTAGTACTGCCGATATAGTAGGTGGCGTTAAAGTCATTTTTTAATATCCTTAACGCCTGTTGATGAAGAAGTTGGCTCTTTCCCTTTCCTCTTTCTTTTGGGATAAGTCCAAAATAAAATATTCTTCCCTCTTCTAATGTTCCAGGCTCTATATGTGGCATAATCACCCCAATGGGATTTCCTTTTTCATAGGCAACTAAACAAGATTTCTTATAGTTCGGACCCAATTCCACTTCTACACTTCGCATCTGTTCATCTATTTTTAATGAAGATGGAGCATTTAATGATTCTTTCATAGATTCTCGCCAAACACTTTTAAATTTTTCCGTTGAAAGTTCAGCTAAATTCTTAAGTGAAAAACCAGATATATTCTTATCCGATTCCTTCAAAACCTTGTAAACAGTAACACTTTCATCGTGTACCTTAAATCCATATTTTTGTAAAAGCGATTCCACTTCTTTGTTAAATTTACTGTTAACTAGGATATTTATATTTTTGGCAGTTTTTATAGATGGCTGATCCCTCAGGTATGTTACGAGTTCCATCAGTTCTTGATTCGTCAGGTTTTTTGTATCTTCAATGGTTACAAAATTATCCCCTTTCACTATTTTGATCTTTTCTAACAAGGCGGTTTTATGTTTTGATTCTGTCCCCATACAGTTCAACTCCCTAAAGCAATCATTAGAAGTGTGGGACGACAAATAACTGTCAAACCCACACTTCCATTAAATTAATCGTTTATATTCTTGACAAACATATATTTATTTTTAAATACGATTATACTAACCAAAGCAAGTAATAACCCTGAAACAATGAAAACTGTTCTAACCCCGGTTAAATCAGCTAATATCCCCATAACAAGTGACGATACACCGAATACACCAGTTCCAATAGCTCCTAATGAAGTATAAACCGTTGACAACTTTACCTTTGGAACGCTAGATTGAATTACCGTTTGCTGTGGAACGTTCTTTATTTGCCCAAAAAGTCCCACACCAAGAGATAAAAACAATGCGAGGTATGGGTTGGTTGTCATACCGAACAAGATTGTTATCAGAAAGCTAAACAATGAACCAACAAAGATAACCTCGCCTAATTTCTTTTCCAGAAATGAGGAGTATTTCACACAATAAACACTCCCTGCTATTAATCCAAAAAAGAAAGCGCCATTAATGAAACCCCACCATTTTTCACCAACGTGTAAAGCTTCACTGACAAACACAAATAAAATGGCTGCAATCCAAACAGTTCCTGCAAGGGTTTCCAAAAAATCCATAACCGCAATTTTTCTTAAAACAGGAGTACAGAACAGGGTATTCCATCCTTCTTTAATCTGCCCTAATTTGTCTTTCCGTGCAATTGACTGTTGTTGAACGTTTTCTAAGAAGCCCAGAATAACACTTGCTACCACAAACAAAAACCCAACAACCCAAACTATTTGTTGTGAACTCATAACGATCAAGAACAAACTACCAATGAACCACATAACTGTTTGAATTAATTGAGTTACTGTTTCAGCAATACCATTTGCACGTATTAACTGCGTAGATTTTACATAATGCGGAATCAATGTTTGTCTAATTGGGTTAGCACATCCATCAAGTAATGCTATGAATCCAATAATGATAAACAACAAATGATAAGTGGATTCCGATATAACAGATAACATTAATCCCAATATAAAAATTAAACACGTTTTGCCTAGTTGCGAACCAGCCAGCAACCACTTCAAATTTACCCTTTCAATCAGAAGAGGAGTCAATAAACTGGATAAAAACATAGAGGTAGTGATGGTAAATGGCACAAAAGATGCTGCAGTTGCAGATCCTGTTAATGTAAAGATCATACTAATAATACTTACCATATAGAGAACATCACCAATATTTGCAAGTGATTGACCCGTTAATAGTAAAGTAAAATTTTGATTCAATTTTTAAATCCCCCAACTTAAAATAAATTTTATTATTCTAAATCATGGGGTATTAAATTGGACTATTCATCTGGTGTGGCTCCTTATCCTTAACAGATAAATCTTGGGGGATTCAGATTTATCAATAATTTATTCTAACGGACTTGAAATTCTGAAATTTATAATAACAAATGATCGTAACTTTAACAATGATTATAGTTATAGGGCTTTTATTATAATTTATTAGGGATTTGCTCCCGATTGATGAAGATGAACTAATTTGTAAAACCTTGTCTTTATACAATCAATTTATGATACAATGATTGCAGTAGATTGGCTTCGCATGAGGGGTTAGGTAGCACCGTCGTTCCGCCGTTAGTCTTCGTTGGGAGACTTCCCGAGTAAGGAGGTGCTCGCCTATGGATATTGTCAGTTCTTTGACGCTAATGATATCTTTCGGGATGTTAATAGCGTTTATCATGTCTGATAAAAACCATAAAAAACAACCCCTCATAATGCGTTTCGGAGCGCTGAGGGATTATTTTTTCCTTGATGCTACCGACCCCTCTTGTTGGGGTACAGTCTGCTACCGACCGTCCCATGTTTCAGCATGGGCGATCTTTATTACTTTATGAACTTTCTATATATATTATACCACGAATGATAAGAATGTACACACCATGATATCTGTTTTATAATTATTCTCTTATTCGATAATAGTTAGCAATAGGTAAGCCTTTGAAGTTATCTCCAGCTTTTCCCCTGCTCCACATGGAGCATGCAGGTTTTCCCCGCACTCCACGCTCCATCTAACGATATGTACTAGATGATAAGTTCCTCGTTAACTTAGACAAGAGGATAACTATCGTCCAAACAGAAAACGCTTGCCTGAAGCTCGCGCTGTGTAAAATCACACATTCCTACCCGATCGGCGCGATAAACGCTTGGAAAACCACCGTTCCATTCGCTAGACTTGGGGCTGTTCCTCCACTTCCATTACAGAAGATTCACAGGTCGTACCCCTACCTTCACAAGGATAAATACCTTTCAGCATATGCCTTATAGTACCGTTTCGGATGACAGTCCTTGTTTCAACGTCCCTTGCTTCCCAAGTCCCTTACAACGTAGCTATCCCTACTGGACGTAGGTGCTTCCTTTAAGCCTGTGAGCTGGATACCGCCATTGTTCGGTATAGCGTATTTCAGAGGGCGCATTTTTACTCTACACTACTCACGCCATCGTTGGATGACACATAAGTTTCCCTATGTTTTAACTCTAGACCCGTACATTCGGAAGTTTGTCAGTTCCTTTCCCAAAGAACATTCTCACCATATCCAGTTTTTCAGCCGTGCGGCATATCCGTCGGCATACCTTCTCCAAAAGAGTGGCTCCAGCCTTCGTTCTGCCGAATCACCTGTGCTTCATACCCTAAAGCCTGTCAGCCTTAACGCATGCAGGATTTGTTGACGGGATGGTTTCAGAAAACATGGTTCCATCATTCCCATCCTCCGTTGTAACGTTGGAATTTATTAAAGTTCCCCGCATGTTCACGCTTCTAAGCGTTTATAGCGGAACTTGTCGCGCGCGCCCGTTAATTGAACGAAATCATTTTTCTCTAAACTTTTTTCTCTTCTAATTCTATTCTTTTTCTTTCCAACTCTAATCTTTCTTGTTCCAATTTAATCTCTTGCTCTTTTACTTTAAAGTGTTTGTTAGTGGAATAGATACCCATAATTAAGCTAACTAATACCACAACTGCTATCATCCAAATAAATATTTCCAAAATATTCATCCTCTCATTCTATAAACTTTCACAATCTGACCCTACAATGGCAATTTGGACGCTGCCCTTTATTCCGGAATGGCGCCCGTTTGTGTTATATCCAAATAACTTTAACTTGTCTTTAACTCCTTTAGAATACTTGTGATGAAAGTCATCCAATCCGTTTTATCTCTATTTAAAATCTTCGTTAAATGATGGATATGCTCTCGATAAATGTTATAATGATAGTAGGTGCATAAGGCTTTTTGTGTGTGGTGGCTCACTCCCCGAAAGGGGGTGATGCCAATGACAGTATTTGAAACGCTCATTTTGATGATTTCCTTTGGATCATTTATCGTGGCGCTTCTGTCATTTGATCATAAAAAATAACCACCCTTAGCCTGACAAGCAAATAGCGGTGGTCATTTTTCTCTACCCTATTGTGAGTCGCCCCCTTAAAGGGCTATGCACTGAACCGTTTGGTGTTTCCGCACCAGACGGTTTTTATTATTATATGACTTCTTATTTATAGTATACCCGATTTTTTCTATATTGAAAAGTCTTTAATGTTCAGTACAAATAAAGTTGTGCTTTTATTCCGCAACTGCGCCCTTTCGGAAGAATCTTTAACATACTATAGCTGTTTACTTTGCGCATTCATACTTCATTTTCAAAAACTCGAAACGACTGCCATTTGTATCTTGCATAAAGGTCTCAACAGATTCAAATCCTGCTTTTTTATAGACCTTTATAGCCCTATCATTAAAAGTGGCAACGGATAGCGTTATTTCCTTAGGGTTATAGTTGGATATCACAAATCTGAGTCCAACTTTAAAAAAGCCCAAACCAAGACCCCTTCCAGTCAATTCAGGTTTCATTCCTAATCCAATATCAACTGAATCACCCTTGTCATTAAAACTAAAGAAGCCAATTTCTTCTTCGCCTTCTTTAACAATGTAATGAGAGTCCTCCCGTTTTTTTGGGTCCAAAAATTCAGCTAAATCTTCTTCATCTGCATCAACATCATAAAAAGAATATTTACCTTCATAGTGCCAATTTGAAGCAATATTTTCTGCCTGTTCTTGTGACATTTTACTAAAATTATAATCCATAACAACCCCTCCAATCATATCCCTGAAACCTATCTGATCTTCTGCAATAATGGTCCTTATATCCAGTTTAGGCGCTAATGCTTATTCCTGATTAGCGCCCGATTGTTTAACTGTTAAGGTGCTACAAGTTCTACTTTTATTCTGTCTGGATCTTCAAAGTAAACGGCGTAATGATCATCTCCTCCAGCGAATGGGTGCTGCTCTGGATAAAGTATAGTAATTCCTTTATCTTTTAATTTCTTAGTCATATCATCGACGTCTTGGCGTGAGTCTGCGTGAAAAGCTAAATGATTTAAACCTGTTCTACATCTATGATATGGAATGTCAAGAAATCGTTCTTCTGTTTGAACAAAAACTATGTAAGTATCTCCTATTTTCCAGCTTTGTCCACCTTCCCATTTTTGAAAAGGTTGGTATCCTAATTCCTCAAGATACCAACCCCAAAAATCAATTGATCTTTTTAAATCGGAAACATATATCTCAATATGGTGAAGTAATCCTTTTGACAAAAATAGCCCCCCTTATTCTGTTTTTGCGCCCTTTTGCTGAAAGATCGTTCTAAGATCATTCTAAGCAACAGATTGTTTAGTATAATTTATCACGATGCCTTTTCGTATTGAATAACAAATGGTGTGAAGAAAGAACCGACAATTAATATAAGAGATCCTGCACCAATGGTTACAAAGACATTATTGAAAAGGGTAAGGAAATACATAAATATCAGCATTGGTAAAATAGTCAGAATAACAAATGTAAATCTGCCAAAAATAGTTATTTCATGTCTAACACCGCAGCTTTCACATTCAATTGGTTTATACATCCACCAAAACGATTTATAGATTTTACTCCAGCTAAATTGTGCATTGCAGTTTTCACATTTTTGCAAATTAAACCTCCCTCCTTCTACTTTTCTGGAATGATCCATATAGCTTTATATTTATTATATAAACCGGTAATACCTCAACAATAATCACCTTATTTAAACAAGGACTTATTCCATTAAATGGCCAATGGCTCAAGATTAGCGCCAATCTTTATTAAAGATAAGCGCCCTTTTCTGGAATAACCTTAGACAAGCTCAACCATCAAAAAAAGCTTTTAATTTGTCTTCCCAGTCAGGGCTGCCTGTAAGCACTGCTGACTGAAAAGCAGAGGAGCTGTTTGAAAGCTTGATTGTTTCATAGCCATAGATGTCGTTGAAAAAGACCGCCAATTCCGTTTTATTTCCTTGCTTATCTTCTGCATAGAATGCATATGTGAGAATGTAAGCCGTTGATCCTCCCTTGCCACCCAAACTTTTAAATCTCTTTTGGTTTTTCTTTCCGTTCATTGGCCACTCCATAATCGGCTGTAAGTGCTCCCAAATCTGAAGTGGAAAGTACAATCCTTCGTTCATTTTTCGTACAATTGAAACATATTCGGAAGTCGTTGAACGGACAAATCGTTTGGACGCTAGCCTATCAAATGCGATATTGTGCCATGCTTTCATGTTAACCTGACTCTTATAATTACCATTAGTATCTTGAATGAGTTTATCGTGAATTTTAATGGACTCTTCGATGTAGGCTGCTTGTGACATATCCTCAATGTGTGCCGCTATCTCTTTTGCATCCTTTTTATCATGAATATCAAGCCTCTTTTGATGTGCAATTTCATATGGAATAAAAAGAGCTGATACAAAAGGATAAATTTGCTCGTGTTTAGACAACTGAAGCTTTTCAAGATTAGCATTTATTCTGTCGAGTCCAAGCCGCATCGTCAAGAATTCTGTGTTAGCATTTGAGCTGTGGGACATCATTCCTTTTGCAATCTCCATCAATGAAACAGTTTGGTTTTGCAAAAGTCCTTGTTCTTCCATTGTTTTCAACCATGCTTCGTGAGCGCCGCCATCTGTCCCAGGTATATAAAAGCGTGCCAAATCATCTGTTTTAATTTTTTCGGCTGGATTAATTTCACTATGTGCAGCTTGTTGAGAATATTCAATGGCTATAATAATCTTCACTGTGCTTGCCAATGAGAGCAATTGATCAGATTGAACATCCGCAAGGCTTTTTCCATTTTTTATAACGGATAAAGAGGATCTCTCTGGGTTTTTAGCAATAAACTTCAAAACATAATCTGCATCAGGTTTCTTTGTCCATTGACTTAACCAAAGGAACCCCATTACTAACAAAAGAACAACTAAACCAATGGATATAGCGATGTAAAAAAACAATGGAATCTACCTTTCAGATAATAATAACGTGGTTAAAGATCATGTCGATTAAGCTTGAGCACTATTCTTATTCCTGATTTGCGCCCGATTGCGGCATAACCTTGATAAAAAGCAATCCTAATTCTCTTTCTTATTATTTGCAAACCTAACAAGTTCTGTAAAACTTGATATTAAATCCGTAACGCATTGTTCACTTTTATATTCACCGTTTCCATTTTGAACGATGTCCAATCTGGCATAAACTTGTTTCAAAAGTGCCTTTGCGTTATCTTCATTCAAATCATTTATACTTTTCAGCACATCATCATAACACTTTACAGCTTCATCACTTGCTAATTTTCCCTTGAACATTTATTTCCCCCTATGCATACAAGTATTTCTCAATCTGGCCCATTTGAAGTGCAGCCTTGTTCCGTAACTGCGCCCGTTAGCTGAACTTATTCAGCATATAGTTTTTCCTCATCATAAGCCTTTGTCCAATGATATGGTTGTATTTCCTCTAGGGTTTTAAATGTTAAATTCTTATCTTCGGAAGTAATCCCCGCCTTAACATCTGATCCCCAATAATACAATCTTTCTTGACAGACACCACAAGGGGTTAATACTTTAAACTTAGAATTCTCATCATCCCGTACTACACACAGAGAATGTGTTATTTTTTTATTCAGTTTATGTGCTTCAAGAATTGCGCCAGTTTCAATACATAATTCAGTTGAGGCATTGATAACATCTGGCGATACACTGGTTAGGATTTGACCATTTTCAGTATACATCGCTGCTGCTCCACCCCAACCAGAAGGATATCTGCTCCTTACCAAATTAATTGCCGCATGATAAAGCTTTTGTTCAACGTGCATTTTTTCTTCCCCCATAAGTTTTTATCCGATACACTTTAGAAATTTCCTGTTAACCTCTGTTAATTTCACAAGATTATGCCGCAATACGATCTGGCCCTAAAATGGCAATGAGCGCTACCCTTTATTCCGGAACAGCGCCCTTTTCTGGAACAGTCACTTGCTACTATAAGTTGGTATAGTTGAACAAAAAATGATTTTAAATCTTCCTGGCGTGTCTCAGTTTAATATAAGTTGGATACTCTTTTGGAACATTTTCGTATTGAAATTTGAAGCCTTTGGATTCGTAAAAGGGAATTCCTTTCATA
>NZ_BMNQ01000084.1 GCF_014646635.1 Lentibacillus kapialis | reverse complement strand
TTTTTCGAAACAATGTGATCAATTATTTATGAATCTGAGATAATGTGAATAGACTGGCATATTATTTCAGATTTTTGGCTGGATTAGTCAGAAAAATGGTGGCTGGAATAAAGTACTGATTTACATAAATTCATCATTAAATGCCCTGACATCAGGCAAATCTTCCGGATTCATTTCAGATGGTTTTTTGCTTTGATCTTGCCCCATTCCACAACCTCCTAATGTAACAATGGAAAGTATCAAGAGAATGCTTATAAAATATTTCACTTATAAAGCCTCCTGTTACGATGCACACTTCATCGCTTGGTAAAATATTCTTATTACTTATGAGTATACAATACATAAGTGGAACAATGTTTAATCGAATTCAATTCTCTACAAAATAGGTATTTAGTCCAATCACAGCCTTTCAAGCGGATCTCATTGCAATGTGGTGCGCCTAAATAGATCGAATCTAAAAAAGACGCCGGTTCTATCCAAATCAACAACCATATTTCGACAAAATCCGGGAAGTGACAGGCACCAAACAAACAGGCACCAAACAAAAGAAATTGCATGTTGCATGTGAAGGTGTGATATTTATCACACTTCATACCACGGTATAGACGATATGATGACTATAAAGAATAGTTATTGGAGGATATATATATGATAGTTGAACCCGTCAAAACGCATGAGGGCTGGTATGTGCTTCACGATTTCCGAACAATTGATTGGGAGAAATGGGAAAATGCCAGCGGTGACATAAAAGAAAAAACACTCAAGCAATTTCAGGAATTACTCGGTTCCTGGCAAGAGACAACGGACGCAAATTACGGCGACTATGCCATGTTTTCGATCATAGGACAAAAAGCCGACATTCTGTTTATGTTTATGCGTCCGACCATGAAAGAACTCAATCAGGAAGAACGCGCTTTTAGCCGGTCGTTACTTGGCCAGTTCACCAAACCGGCCTACTCGTTTGTATCAATTGTAGAAAAAAGTTCTTACACAGTAGACTATGACAACCCTTATGACGATCCAGAGATGCGTAAGAAACTATTTCCGCTAATTCCGAAAGACGCCTATATCTGTTTCTACCCGATGAGCAAATTACGAGGCGAAATCTATAACTGGTTTCAAATGCCACGAGAGGATCGCAAAAGGTTGATGTATGAACATATTGAAACAGCTAAACCGTATACGGAAACTGTTCGTCGAATAATAACAGGCGCAACAGGGCTGGATGATTATGAGTGGGGCGTGTCATTATTCTGCGATGATCCACTTCAATTTAAGAAGCTCATCTATGGTACACGGTTTGATGAAGTCAGTGCACGGTATGGTGTGTTTGGCAGTTTTTTGGTCGGATACCGGCTGGAACCGGCAGATATTTACGACTATTTTATGTGAATCGAGGAAACGCAACTCTGCGTCCTGTATATTAATAAAAAATACTTTGCATTCACCTGGGTCAACAGATGAATAAGTCATGAGCTTGTTTTTCTCGAAGCTGACGTGCCACGCCACGTGGGCTGCTGAGTAGAGAAAAGGCGGGCTCATTTATTTTTTATTCGATAAGCCTTGTTATATACAGATTACGTTGCAACAAATTCCCGTTGCCTATACGAGTGTTTCCAATGTTGCATTTGCTACCATTCGTTGCAGTTGTCTCTCCGATGTTAAAGTTAGATAAACATCCCTGATATGACTGTCAGTATGTTCATATAAATTTCGTTTGCTATTATTCTTTTTACCTCTTCTCTTTGAGTTTGAGGCTGGTCTCGCTCAAGTTCCGCTGGTTCTCGCCCAAGTTTGAGGTGTTCCCGCTCAAGTTGACTAACACAATTATGTTACCATTCACATATTTGATTCGACAAAAATCGGGAAGTGACAGGCACCCATCCAATCCAAATCCGAGAGGTGACAGGCACCAAACAATTCTGATAGTATGGTAGACGGAAAATACTGTCATTCGACAATATAAGCCATAGGGATGTGATCAACTTGTCAAAGAAACACGTGATAACCCTTTGCCTGTTGGCCTGCCTCATACTGCTCGGCGCATGCAATGACAAGGCGGGATCAGGCGAACAGGAAAAGCAGGCAACAATGCAGACGGCCGTACAAGCGAAAGAACCTCTTTTGATAAATGGGTATTCGGCAATGAAGCCCGATAAGGATGCAAGCAAATTATCCGACCACTATAGCGATCAAGAAAAAAAGGAAATACCGCACCACGAAGCCGGGGGCGGTGATCCAGAAAGAACTGTCCCGCTTGGTGATGTCCTGTTAAAAGGAAAGGAAGATAACACAAACGGTCCGTTAAAAGACAACCGGCTTGTCGCCTTTTATGGCACACCGCTTTCGGAAAATATGGGGATTCTTGGCAGGTATTCTCCGGATGAAATGATGAAAAAACTGAAAGAGAAAACACAGGAATATTCTAATTTGGATCCTGAGCGTCCGGCAATTCCAACGATTGAATTGATTGCAACGGTTGCCCAGAGAAGTCCTGGACCACAAGGTTTATATATTACACCGCCAAATGATGATGTAATCAGAGAATACATCCAATTGGCACAAGAGGAAGAAGCCTTGTTACTGTTGGATATACAGCTGGGCCGTGCTTCCGTAATGGAGGCCGTCAAAAAAATAGAGCCCTATTTAAAAGAGCCCAATGTCCATCTTGCTATTGATACGGAATACAGTGTCGGCGAAGGGCAAATACCCGGAAAAGATTTGGGCCAAGTTGACGGAGCAAATATTCAAAAAGCTGTCGATTACGTCGACCAAATGGTTCAAGAGAACAACCTGTCTGACAAGATGGTCCTTGTGCACCAATTCGGCAATGGCATTATCCAAAATAAAGATAAAATCCATGCCACCGATCACGTGGAAGTCCCATTGAATTACGATGGATTCGGTGATGCTGCCATCAAAAAGAGTGCTTACGGACGTCTTGTGCGCGAGCAACCCATCCAATACGGCGGGTTTAAACTTTTTACCAAAAACGACACACCACTGATGACACCAAAACAAGTGCTGGCGTTAGAACCCGCTCCTGCTATTGTTAACTATCAATAGTACAAGCTTAGAAAAACTCGGCATTCGCCTCGTTTTATAGCGAATGCCGAAGCTTTTCTCATAAGGTCAACCATTTTATACTTTCTGACGTTAAGAAAAAACCAGAGGGTGATCCCTCTGGCTTTTGTCATTAAAACATAAATACCAAACAAAGAATTAACACAGCTTATATGTAACGGCAGGGAATCTGACATCACAAACCCTTTTCCGGATAAAGCCATGCTAACAGCACAATTTGCTGCAGAGTAGAATCAGGTGCGCTCCTGCTAAGAGGAATACATACATCCTGTACTGACATCAAAAATTCTAAGGCACGGTGTTATCCACGTCCCACCAGTGCATTATTCTTCCGATGCTTTGCCTAATTGCTGAATCATTTCTTCATCTGATTGTTTCGGAATCTGATTTAGAACGATTTGCATTGCCGCCGGCTCATATAAAACCCCATTTAATTGCCATTTTCATCTCTGCCGTAATGTCCTCGTTGGGGATCAGATACCCGATTATACAATCCAGCATACTCTAATGCTAAGGAATTAACAGCTGCCAAGTGACCGGAAATATGTCTGATCAAAACTGGGTTTTATATTGACTCGATGCACCGAACGCCAGATGGCCTTTGTAACCAAACCAAAATTCATTTCGGCGGTTGTTAGTCACGGATTAGCATGCCAAAAAAATTCCTAGGAGCCTTGGACATAACTAAGATGCACAATGCTAAAGACGAACGATATTCCGCTTGAGCGGAGGAAATATACGTAGACTCCTGCGGGAGGATAGGCATAGGTGAGACTCCGCAGTGCGTCAACACGAGGATGTTCACCAGCCGTCTGCGGAAAGCAAATTATATTTCCGGAGCGGTGTATACGCTCTAACTAGTTCGGATTTTTCCTTAATAAAACCACTTTTGTCCAAGACTCCTAGTGACTTACCTTGGTTCTATAATAGGTCTATTTGAATTCTTGATGTATCAATATCTAAGGGGAGGCCAATTCTAGAGTATACATTGGCATAAGAAGATTGAGATAATTGCTCCCTATAAGGAGGTAGTAGCCTTAACCTGGGTTCTCCACTTTCCTTTACAAGAGAGTTTACAGCTTTCAAAGGTAATTGATATGACTGTTTCAAGATAACTACTTTATGCTCCATGTTTATAGAAGTTTCATTGCGACCTTCAACATTATTGTCCAAGAGATGATAATTGACTCAAATCATCACCAAACTCGTTAATCATCATTTGTTTCACAATATCATTTAAACTGACAATAGCACATAATGAAACAGTATCGGCTTTTCCATTCTCTAAATCACAGGCTTGTGTCACAAAAACTGCTCCTGTAGCCTTAAAGAAAGGATACTCACACTTTGACTCTATTATAGGAACAGGGAATTCCAATAAAATATCTCCCTGTGTTAAAGGGAGATCATTTGCAACTTGCTGATACCATTGAAAACCCAATATACCTTACCTCCCAAGTTCTCTTAGGTTTTACCTTAATTGAATCGTCATTATTTATTAACTCATTAGAAGTTACATGATAATCAGGCGATAAATTTTGTTTTTTTCAAGCTGATCGGGGAGAGCGAATTTTTTTGAGGTTTAGCTTCAAAGATATTTTCAGCAGAAGTCATTTCATCGAAACGTAAATCATTATCGTTATCCACAATGACTACCTCCTCTGTTTCCTGCGCATCACCATAGAAAGAAGCCTTAAATAAAGTGTGACCGTAATCAGTGATAGTATATTCATTTCCATCCGTTTTAATGAATGAAGGCCAGCATTACTTAATCCCGCCTGTTTTCCCCTTGAAATTCTATACCTTCTGGAGTGTTCATTATTGCTGATGTAGTAACAAACGCCAGAGACGTAACGCCAGCAGTTTTCACCGGTGGACTAGAAGGCTATCTAGTCAACAGTGTTAATTATATTGAAAGGGTTTTCTTTTTTATTAGTGCAGTGTTACTAATGTACCCAAGTACAATTGCTGCTTCCATCGGGATATTTCTACTATTAGCATTATACTTATTAAATTATTTAAAGGGGCTGTTGACCCATTTAAAGGATTCAAATCAAAAAGGGCATAAAATATTACCAACTAACCTGGAAAATGGCTTCTCGTTATTTGGTTTTTGGAGTAAAGCCGAAAGAAAGAATTATAGTCAGTTTGACACGGAACCTCTGCGGGTATGACCCACGGCCAATCCGCCAGTATCAAGGGGGGGTTGGCTCGCAGTCTATACTACCATGCCTGACGTAAAACTAAACTATCTGTTACCTCCATACTAAATAGCGGGGAGGCATTTTTTATCAATCCATAAAACTGGTCACCCATAAGCTGATTTCAGGAACGAATGTAATCATCGCAAGCATTACAAGCATTGTTCCAAGTAATAAGTAGTTCCCTTTTATAACCTCTTCAATCTTAAGCTTTGCCGTACTGGCAGCTACAAAGAGATTGACACCAACTGGTGGAGTAATAAATCCGATAGACAAGTTGAAGATCATGATAACACCAAAATGAATTGGATCGACTCCTAAGGCTGTAGCCATTGGTAGTAAAATTGGTGTAACGATAACGATGGCAGCCAATGCCTCGATTACTAGGCCGACCAACAACAAAAACAAGTTTAAAAGTAATAAAATCACAATCTTATTTTCGCTGACACCGAGGACGAAATTAGCAACCGTCTCTGCCACTTGTTCTAAAGTTATCAGTCTTCCAAAAATACTTGCCATGACGATTATCAGTATAATTATCGATGAAGTGACACCCGCCTTTGCCAGATATCTATAAACAGACTTAAAGTTAAGATCTCTGTAGACGAGTAAACCAACAATCAAACCATATGCCACTGCTACTGCAGCTGCTTCTGTAGGTGTCATCAATCCGCCGTATATCCCACCTAAAATAATCACTGGTACAAGTAATGCCAGCTTTGCATCCCATGCTGCTTTGAGTGTAATTTTTACATTAAATGATGTTTTGTCCCCTTTCCAGCCGTTCTTTTTTGAAATAAAATAAGTGACAATCATTAATGTTGCTCCAGTTAAAATCCCTGGAATTATACCCGCCGCAAATAGTTTCGAAATCGATTGTTGTGACATAACGCCATAAATAACCAGGGGATTACTAGGTGGGATTATAACCCCTATCGATCCGGCAGTAGCGACTACGGCCGTTGCAAATCCAGGATTGTAACCCTGCTTTATCATAGCGGGAATTAAAATCGTTCCCACTGCAGCAACAGTCGCTGGGCCCGATCCACTTATCGCTGCAAAAAACATACTTGTAATAATAGAGACTAACGCTAACCCCCCGGGTAAAAAGCCGATTAATTCATTTGAGAAATTTAATAATCTCTGAATAATAACTCCTCCGCCCATTATAACACCTGCCGCGATAAACAGTGGTACAGCCATAATCGGAAAACTATCAATGCTGGTAAAAGCGGTTTGAGGAAAAAAATCTACGGGAATTGCATCTGTTGCAAGCACTGTAGCTAATGTACTGATACCTAATGAAAAAGCAATCGGCATTCCGATAAATATAAACAAGATAAAATAACCAAACAACAAGATAGGTATTACTGCGTTACTCAGAAAGGCAATTGGCAGTACCATTACAATAGACAATACTAACCCTAAAAGACCTTCTTGCATTGTTAATTGCTTGCTATTGTCCAGAAATTTTTGTATTAATCGAATCGCAATGAGTACAAATCCTATCGGAACTGTACTATATGGAATTGCCATTGGAATCCCCATTGCTGGTGTTGTCTGAGAAGTATCAAGCTGAAAGGATATCAACTCAAACCCATATCGTATCATGATGTAGCTGAAATAGAGCATAAAGACAGTGTTCGCTATTTCAATAGCCTGCTGCCACTTACCGGATAGCTTATCAAACAACACATTGACGCGTATAGAATCCCCTTTTCGGATAGCTAAACTTGCACCTAGAAAGGAAGCAAATATAAAAAAGTAACGCGATAATTCTTCCGTCCAGGTGGTGATATTTGCTATTTCAATAAACGATAGGACATATCGATTAGTAACTTGTGCATTAATCATTAAGATAAACACAGCGAATCCAAATACAATTAATACTTCCTCAAAACGCCGATCCAAAATGTCGAGATATTTATTTCTACTCTGAGGTGGCGTTTCTGGTTTGTCCTCATCCACTTTTACAAATTGTTCCATACCTTAACCTCCCCCTCTTCAGTTTCTTAGATTATTCTAAAAAAGTTTATAACTCCCCTGCTCCCTAAATTCCCGAAACTTCCGTGGTCCTTATTCTTTACTCTGAAAATATATCTTCCCTTGTTTTACCCAAGGTCTCCAGTATGATATCGACATATTCCGGCTCTGCATAACCTTCTCTGACATACTCGTCCCAAACTCCCTCGGACGCCTGTTTCCACTGCAGCATTTCTTCTTCTGTTGGTTCATATACTTCTATTCCAAAATCTATAAATTGTTGCTTGGCCTCGGCTTCGCGCTTATTCGCCACTTCTCGTTGCCATTCCATTGCTTCTTGTCCTGATTCCATTATGATATCTTGCTGTTCATCGGTTAATGCTTCAAATTTTTCTTTATTCATAACAACAATGTCCGAACTGTAGTTATAATTTACTTCTGTAGCGTAGGAGAGGACTTCTTGATGTTTTGAATCCCACAGCAGTGAATAACTATTCCCTTCGCCATCAACTGTCCCCTGTTGCAGTGCAGTAAACACCTCTGACCAAGCAATAGGAGTAGGATTTGCACCAAACGCTTCAAAATCAGCCTGTTCAATGCGTGAATTTGTAGTACGGACCTTCATTCCTTCCAAATCGGATGGCTCTTTTACAGGATGTCGATTATTAACAATCTGCCTAAAACCATAATCAGGAAAGAAGATAACTTTAAAACCGGACTTTTCCATTTCATCACGAACAATATCTCCCGGCTTTCCGTCGATTGCTTTATATACTTCTTCCTTATTCTCAAAAATGTAGGGTAAGTCCCAAGCGGTAAAATAATTGGTAAAACTAGTCATGTTTGGTGTGGATGAGCTGGCAAAAGCTATACTGCCACGCTGGGTACTTTCAATTACTTCACGGTCATCTCCAATAAGCCCGTCATGATATGTCTCGATGATTATTTTGCCATTTGATTTTTCTTCTACGAGTTCGGCAAATTTATCTATACCAAGTGAAACAGGATGACTTGCAGCTTTTGATTGACCAACACGAAATGTAATAACATCCGCGTCTGTTGCCCCGGCAAACTGTGACAATCGTGCTTCAGCCGAAATAATAAAACAGATTAACAGTGAAAATACTAAAATCGGTGTTATTTTCTTCATACTTAACCTCCCACTTTCTATCAATAACAACTATTTCTTTTGATAACGCTTACATTTTCCTAAAAAACCCTTTAAACATGTCTCTGTATTCAAATACGAAGAGCATAGATACTTGGATGATACCACCAATATAAAAGCCAACTGAATTTTTACTTGAGTCAAATGAGCGACCAAAATCTATTAAAAGCTTATAGAATGCTTTTATAAACTTCCTAAATGTGTAAGGACTTCATTTTGTGAGATGATATGGTCTTATATAAAGGCCCTCTGACCAACAAACCTGACAGAGGGCCCTGAATATCCTTATTTGCCCCAAACGCTATAATCCAAGTGTTTGTATTTTTCAAGCAAACGCGTTGGCATCTTCAGCGCATCTTTACGGAATGGCGGTGCAAGCTGCGTGCCGTCGACATAAATGTTCAATACGG
>NZ_BMNQ01000083.1 GCF_014646635.1 Lentibacillus kapialis | reverse complement strand
CGCTACAGCATTAGTGCTAGAGCCGGACGTGGCAATATTCGACGAAGTATCAATAGGGCTAAAAATTATATACTTTCTGATCTTTTTAGAAAAACTCGGCATTCGCCTCGCCTTATAGCGAATGCCGAAGCTTTTCTTATAAGGTCATCCATTATTTATACTTTCTGACGTTATAAATAAACCACTCTGGCCTTCAGAGTGGTTTATCATGTGTTTACTTTACAACCTTTAATATATAAAACTTCCCCACGTCATATACAGGAACTCTCGCAAAAAAAGTACAAGCAAAGATAAAACACGAACCATTGATAGTTCGCCTGTTCAACGGCCATTTCGACGCAACATGCGTGCATTTCCTTACAATGAATCCAAATATACGCTACAACGCCAAAACTGTTCATAATTTTCCATGGTCCTCACACACTACCACCAGTATTGTTTTTTCATTTGGAGGTCCCTATGAAACGAAAGAACCAACGGAAAAAGCATAAGGATGATTTTTTTCCAAAGAAGATTGATGAGTTAGAACAGATCATGCAAAGCAAATTCGAGAATAATCAGGATTTGACATTTACGATTTATGAACAGGATAAAGGGCAACGAGCAGCTGTGTTTTTCATCCAGTACATGGTAGATATTGACCAAGTGAAAGAGTATCTGCTTGATCCTTTTCTCAGCAGTCAGGACGCATGGAGCACACCGTCTCTGAAAAATGATATTCCTATCGCAGACCAAGCGACGGAAAATACGTTGGAAGGTATTCTGAAAGGGTTGCTGGTCGGGAAAGTATACATATATGTTGAAGGTGAGGATGAAGCTCTTTCCTACTTTTTATTAAATAAAAAGCATCGACAGCTTTCAAAGGCTGAAAACGAATCAGTCGTCCTTGGTCCGCAAATCGCCTTCACCGAATCCTTGATAACAAACATGAATGTAGTGCGCTGGAGTATTCGTTCGACCGATCTGGTGATGGAAAAAATGATGATCGGGCACAAATACCCACGTGAAGTATGTCTTGTCTATGTTAAATCGGTTGCCAATCAAACGGATGTGAATACGATACGTCAGCGACTGGAAGATTTAGACGTTGATGATGTGGAAGATTCGACCATTTTGATGCAACTCTTTAGCGATTCATCTTCGTCTATGTTCCCGCAATTTTATGCCACGGAACTTTCTGATCGCTTTACACATGACGTTAAACAGGGAAGGATTGGCGTGTTAACGGAAAACAGTCCATCCGGAGTTATTGGCCCGTCCACATTTTTTAGTTTTTTTGAATCAACTGAAGATATGTATATGCGCTGGAACATCGGATCATTTTTACGTCTGTTACGTTTTATAGCCATAATATTTTCAATCTTTATTACGCCGCTTTACATTGCGGCGGTGACGTATCACTTTGAAATTATTCCGACTCATGAGCTTATTACTATTGGTAAATCCCGAGCAGTCGTCCCGTTCCCACCCCTGTTTGAGGCCATGATTTTGGAATTTTTGATTGAGCTTCTGCGTGAGGCCGGGGCAAGACTGCCGACAAAAATCGGGGAAACAATCGGGATTGTTGGTGGTGTTATTATCGGACAAGCTATTGTCGAGGCGGGCCTGACAAGCAGTATTTTAATTATTATCGTAGCTTTAAGTGCCTTGTCCTCCTATACGGTGCCAAACTATATGATGGGGGCGTCCATCCGGATTATACGCTTTCCCATGATGATCCTGGCAGGGTTATTTGGTCTTATCGGTATTATGTACGGCGCATGTTTTCTTGTCATTCATTTGGTCAAACTCCAATCTCTGGGCAGACCTTACCTGGCACCTGTTTATCCATTCCGCATGAAGGATTTGAATAAGGCGTTATTCCGCCTGCCATTACAGTTTCAAAACAGACGCTTTTTATCATTCAGGCCCAAAGAACCGTACCGGTATAATCGACAAGAGGCAAGAAGAAAACATGACGTTGATAAGTAGGGTGAACAATGGATATTAACTTGAAGGTCAAACAAGGTTTGCGTATTAGAGCATTTTATTTGTTTTTTATCATGAGCGGTATCCAAATCGGTGTCGGGGTCATGGGCACACCGAAATATATTTTTTTGGATGCACAGCAGGACAGCTGGATTTCTGTGTTAATGGCATACGCTGCTATGTTAATTGTCCTGTGGGTGATGCTCCTTATCCTGAAAAGCTACGACAACGCCGATATTTTAGGTATTCAGGTTGATATTTTTGGAACATGGATCGGCAAGTTGCTGGGTACTGTCTATATGCTTTACTTTGCTTTTGTCCTGTTGGTCGTATTGGTCACCTATATTGACGTTGTACAACTATTTATCTTTCCGCAAATCAATACATGGCTTCTCGGGTTTCTGCTTCTGTCTTTGGTTGTTTATTGTGTCGCCGGCGGATTGCGATCGATTGTTGGCGTGGTGTTTTTATTCTTTATACTTTCCCATTGGTTATTGCTTCTGCTGGCTAAACCAATCTCATTAATCGATATTTCCAATTATCAGCCTGTATGGCAGGCATCGATGATCGACCTGTTAAAAGGAGCCAAATCAACCACCTTTACGTTTACCGGATTCGAAATCATTTTTTGGATTTATCCATTTATCCGGAATAAGAATCAAGTCTGGCGTCCTATTTTCTTAGGGGCAACCTGGTCGGCGGGCATCATTTTGCTTAATACCCTGATAGTGATCGGCTATTTTAGTGCTACACAAGCGAGGACCATCGAGTGGTCTGTTCTATCACTCTTTAAAATCGTTGAACTGCCGTTTATTGCCCGATTTGATTTTATCGTTGTCGCCGAATGGATGATGATAACGTTACCGACCATGATGTTATTGATGTGGGCGATTACACAGGGCATGAAACGACTCTATCATGTGCCGAAGCGGATCACCTTATATGCTGCCGCCTTGATTTTCCTGGTGGTGTGCGGTTTTATCGATGAGCATCATCTGATTATGGCATTAAACAATCAAGCTAACAGCATTGCTTTCTGGATTATTTTTGTGTACCCACTTGCCTTGTTACCCATTGTTAAACTTAAAAAGGCGTGGCAGAGCCGATCCAAAAAGGGGGCGAAAAGATGAGCTGCCGTATGAATGGCATCCTTGTTTTGACTGTTATGCTCATAAGTGGCTGTGTCCAACCAAAAACCCTTGAGGAGAACGGTATTATGAACATCTATGGCGTTGATATAGCGGGAGATGACCAATTGAAAACAACGGCTGTGTTTTACAAATTCGGAGCTCCAGGCCAGGATCCATCCAGCCTCGTCACAGGTCAGGGGAAAACCCTGTCGAAGGGACAGAAACGGATGAATTACAAGCTCGGCTTCCAGTTGCAATCAGGTGCCATTGAATTGGAGCTATTCGGTAAAAAGGCCGCTGAAAATGGCTTGATTGATTATTTGCGCGCTGCATCCCGCCATCCAAGAGCGTCCAATAACCGATTATTGGCTGTCAGTGACACAACCGCCAAGAATCTAATAACCAAGCTGGACGGATTGCCGAATATCAATGTCAATCAGGCGTTACCAAATATTATTGATGTGAATAGCCACATGAATGTCATCCCTGAAGTAACGTTACACAACTTCCAGAAACTTTATTATGAACCAGGCATAGATCCGGTTATGCCGATTTTGTCCTATCAAAATGAACGAACAAGGCTCACCGCACTGGCACTGTTCAAAGGCGATCAGCTGGCCGGACAAATTCCGGTCGATCAGGCTTTTTACATCAATGTCCTTCATCAAAACATCCGCGGACTGCAACAAGAAGTTCAGTTGCCGCTTCAGCCGCTGAAGAAGTATTTGTTAAAGGAACCAAAAAGCGATCAAACTGATTTTTATACGTTATTCAACATTAAGAAAGGTGAAGGCAACATAAAGCTCGTTAACAAACAGAATTTGCACTTTCATACCCAATTGAATTTTGAGGTGAACATACTGGAACTAACAGAGAGTGTTGGTCTTCAAAAACCAGCTGCGATTAACGCATTCGAACAGGAAATCGAGAAAGCAATCAAAGAGCAGTATGAACAGCTTTTATCGAAACTGCAGAAATGGAATGTGGATCCAATGGGCTACGGGCGAACCTATAAAACCCAAAAACGAAATAGCCCTCTCACTGAATCCGAATGGCGTGATAAATTTCCCGACGTAACGTTCGATGTCGATGTGAATGTGGACATTCTGGATCAGGGGATGACGCCGTAGTATGTGGTTTCGTCATTCCCATCCTCATTTCACCGCAATATCAATAAAACATGACTACCAAATCAATCTATAATTTAATAGTCATGTTTGCTTTCATTTTTAAAGTTTTCGATAGTTAACAGAACCCGCTATGATCTCATTTCCCTTTTCATTAAATGTGATTATCTGAGTTCGCCACTTGATTATATGCGGATGAGCTGCTTTTAATCGCACGGCTGTTTCGTCTGACGAGAACATGATAAATTGTGAATGCCATCATGCTGCTAATAAGGATGATAATAGCCATCGGAACAGCTGTATGATCGCCGGCTATCCCTACAAGCGGTGAAACGGCCCCGCCGCCGGCAAACGGAAGGATGCCAAGAAAAGCGGACGCGCTTCCCGCCATGTCACCTTGACGCTGCATACCTAACGAAAAGCTTGTCGTGTTCACCATTCCGACACTTGCAACAACAAGAAATAGCGCCGGTAGCAGCACCCAAATCGGCAGGGAAGATAGGACCGTCACAATCAGCAGCAAACTGCCGGTAAAGGAAGTCGTAACACCCCACCGCAATAAATGTGTTTCGTCTATTTTTGAAGACAATTTTCCTGTGAGCTGTGCTGCCATAATGATACCTATCCCATTTATGGCAAATATAATTGAAAACTGCTGTGGCGAGACGCCATAAATATTTTGCAATACAAACGGGGAGCCGGCAATATAGGCGAACATACTCATCGATGTAAAAGCCTGTGCCAGTGCAATCCCCATAAATACGCGGTCTTTCAGCAATACGCCGAATGTTTGAACCGTCTCCATCAGACCGCCTTGTTTCCGGTCTGATTCCGGCAGTGTCTCAGGAAGTGTCAATGTGACGGCTAACAGCATAACAAATCCAATGGCAGCCAAAATCACAAAGACGAATCGCCATGACGCAAAGTTGAGCACAATTCCGCCGAATAACGGTGCCAGAATAGGGGCAGCACCATTCACCAGTGCTAACATTGCAATGAATTTCGTCAAGTCTTTTCCTGTATACATATCCCGCGACGAGGCACGAGCGATAACAATGCCTGCCGCCGCCGATACCCCTTGGATAAATCGTAAACCGATGAACACCCATATATGGCTGCTGAATACACTTAGAAGTGAAGCAACCGCATACGTCGTCAATGTCACAAGCAGCGGACGCTTTCTTCCTTTAATATCACTTAACGGGCCAAATACCAACTGGCCGATTGCCAACCCGACTAAAGTTGCTGTAATACTTAACTGGGCAAGGGATGCCGTTGTTTGGAAGTCATCGGTCACGGTTGGCAATCCCGGTAAATACATATCCATTGATAACGGCCCAAATGCTGTTAGGGCTCCTAATACCAGCACCATCCATAATTTATTGAATTGTTTTGGTGTTTCTTGCTGATCTATTGTTTGTTTCATTTTCTTCATATCATGTCGATCCTTTCTTAAACAGTATATCTTATCATAACACCCGCCCGACATACCTCGCGGGGTATATAAATGCTTGTTATTATTTGCTTATTTGACCAAAAGACCTACCCGTAAGGCTGTGCCGTGTATATTAGCGTTAAGCCTATGATTCGCTCTTGCGAATTGCGCCTCATCCCTGTTGCCTCCTTTGTGTTGTATACCCGGCACATTAGAAAAACTCGGCATTCGCCTCGCCTTATAGCAAATGCCGAAGCTTTTCTTATAAGGTCATCCATAATTTATACTTTCTGACGTTATAAAAAAGCCCTCTTCCTGGAATCAATAAGAAGAGGGCTCGGTGCCGTATATTTTGCTCTTCTTATCTTCAGCGTAAGCTTCTGGAAGTAGCACAGTACAAGTGTCTGTTGCTGAGGTTTCGACGGGCCAGTCCCTCCACCTCTCTGGATAAGAAAAATACAAGTATTTAATTACAATAATACACTATACATCTGCCTAAAGCAAAAGTCAAGAGAGAAAATCAGCACCTGATAGTAAAGAGGCATGGCCATTAGTGTTCTTCTTGATACGATTGTTCCGTGCAAACCAAATCCCAGTAACCCCTTTAAAATGGTCTTAGTGTCTTTCTTCTCATTTTATCACCTTCACAAGCAAATTGTCCTTTTCCTTTCATGGATTAGCCGGCAAATCCTGCCAAGGAACATCGAAAAGATATACTAAAAAGGCGATAACGAAAATAGATACCATATACGTGAGTATAGGTTTTTTATAATGAAGACGCAGCATTGGAAACATTGTTAATACAAAGATAAGAGACCATCCTAAATGCCAACCATTATCATAAGTAATACGGCTAAATAAACCACCAACCCACTCAACCCCAATGTAAATAACGATCCACTTTAGGGTGTAGAGAATTTGTTTTTCAGGTGAATCCGGGAAATGAGACAAATACAGAAGGACTGTAAAGGGGAAAATGATAAACGTATACAAAGCAGTGACGAGGGTAAAAGGCAACCCTAAATCAGGATGCATTCTCCACAGCGGGTATTTACTGGTCAAAAAAAGATAAAACAAATTCATTGCTGACATATATAACATGGTGGAATGATAGCGATTAAAATTTTTCCAATCCCCCCAGCGCCAAGATGCCAATATAACCCAGACTGTGATACCGATATGCATATGCCTGACTCCCAAACAATGGAATATACGATTACTTTCTAAACCACATCACTATTAGCTATCCCCGCCCCCACCGGGAACTATTCATGATGACAGCTTACCCTACTGTTAACTCTAAGAATCCAATAAATCCAAAAAGAACCCATTTTGAAAATGACTTTAATCAAAATGGATTCTTTATTTGCAGATTTATGCTATCTGCTCTTTCTGTCTATTAAGGAAAAGTAGCTTTATCTTGAAGACTTTATATTGGAGTCCTGCTTATCTCTTTTAAAACGCATGCTTCCGTTAACATTTCATAAACTTGTTTGTCTTAATACATACAATAACTCAATAAACACTGTCACATGCTCCAGCTGCCGGTTCATAAAAACAATGATTTTTATATTGACCGGAAAAAGGTTGATCGTGCCATGTTGGAGGACATGGGCCGTATGGATTGAAGTACCAAAGAGCATATTTCGCCGGGTGCTCTCTCCAATAATTCAAATTCTTTTTTGCTAACCGTTTTTCAAACGACCGTGCTCGTTGATAAAATACATTCCCTTTTTGGACAGCTTCAAACGAATAATTTCCGCCTTGTACTTGAAATATGACTTCCCGAATTGTTCTGACATCTCTAAAATCCAAACAGTCTGCTTTACCCCGGTTAACAATGACATTTCCAACATACAACATCCCTTGTTTGCCCTCACCTACAGCTTCAGCTCGCATCATCCTTGCCATTAAAGCAACATCTTTATCCGTGTATTTGACTATTGGCATTTTTACACCTCCAAAATAGTGTATGAACAAAGCCAACTAAGATTTCATTATTTAGAAATTATCAGTGCTGGTTCACGCTTAAAAAAATTACAATTTCATTTTCAGGAGCGGTGTTGTGGGTTTTTGTACCTTCTTTTGTCATAAAAAAATGCATATTATCTTTATTCCTTCAGATAATAAAAGCGTTAAATTATTCAGGAGTGATTTTATGAATGAAACCAGTCACCAACCTTTAACATCATCTGAGCTAGCCCATCTTTGGAGTTGTTACATGGCAAACAGTATGACGCGTTGTTTTTTATCCTATGGGCTCGGTGTTATTCAAGATCAAGATATACGTCCTCAAATACAACAAGCATACGATGACGCTGTACAGATGACCACGACTATCCAGGACATATTTACAGCTGAGGAGATACCTATACCGGTTGGGTTTACAAATCAAGATGTGAATATAAAAGCGAAACGTCTTTTTCAGGACACCTTCTTTTTAGATTACATCAATAAAATGGGAAAATTAGGAACTGCTCAATACGCAAGGTATCATTCGGGCTCTAGCCGACAGGATATACGCGCTTTTTTCTCAAATTGTATATCGCAATCTTCCGCGATGTATGATCATTCCACGGAAACCAAACTCGCCAAAGGCTTGTTAATCAGATCTCCGTATATTGCAATATCAAATAAAGTGGAGCACGCGGGTAACAAACAATATTTCAGCGGGGTAAATCCATTTAGCGATACTCGCTCTTTAAATGCTGTGGAAATTTCGCATTTAAGTTTAAATATGGAAACAAATATACTGGGTGTTATGATAAGTACAGCCTTTGGGCAAACCGCTGCTTCCCAAAAAGTTCGGGAATATATGCTGAAAGGAAAAGATATGGCAAAGAAGCATATTAAAACGTTTGGTAAGTTATTAGCTGGCAGCGACATCCAAGCACCGATGACCTGGGATTCATCGATTGTGGATTCGACGGACGCCCCTTTTTCAGATAAATTAATGATGTATCACATGAGCTTACTTTCCGCTTCCGGTATTGGTAATTACGGGTTAGCTGCAGCGCAGAGCCTCAGAAGTGATTTGGCCATGACCTATCCCCGCCTTGCTGCCGATATTGCCCAATTCACAAAAGATGGCGCTGATATCATGGTTAAAAACGGTTGGTTAGAGGTGCCGCCTCAAGCAGCTGATCGTAACAAGCTGATTAAACAAAAACGTAAATAAGAAGCTAGCATCATATGTCATGTTCCTGTGCAACAGGATTTCCATTCCGATCACAATATAGAAATGGGAGTTTCACCCAAACCGGTATACCTCCTCTCCCTTACAATATTCAAAATATCGGGTTTCAGAAACATATTACGATGGCCTTCTATCGTAACTGCCTAGGAGTCTTAGACATAATTAAGATAAGAGGTTTCGCTTAAAGTGCGTGTTCAAAAAGGAGGATAAAAAGGACCAAGAAGTTCGAGGCGGCGCAGTTTCGAGCAGCGGAATGTATGCTTTTAGATACATGAGCACAAGTAATGCTACCCTGAATCCGCTTCGCACGCAGGAAAAGTGTTTTTCTTTTCCAAGGAGCGGAGAAACAAGCCAACGAAGAAATTCGAAGTGTCATTTTTACCGGACTTTTTGAACAACCTCTTAAACAATACTTAACGGAGCCTCGTTCCGCTAACTGGACATAAATTACCCTATTTACTTGACTCTTGCAAAAAATATGTCGTCACATTATGTTGAATTACCACTTGTTTTGAAACGTTTGCCCGAAAATAGAATGACATCCCGCTTTTTGTGGTACTGGAAGGTTGACACCCAACCAA
>NZ_BMNQ01000082.1 GCF_014646635.1 Lentibacillus kapialis | reverse complement strand
GTAGCGTGCTTTCCATTTTATTCTTTTGTCTTGTTGGGTCATCGCATAACCTCCCGAGTTGGTTTCTAAGAAGATTATCGCATGGATGACCGTTGGTTCCTACGTGTATTTTATTTGACGCTTACCCTTTTTCGATTAAACTAATCGTTTGACGGGTGATCCCTATTTTTTCAGCTAGTTGCTGCTGGGTTAAATCCATCTGAACACGAGCTATCCTCACGTTGTTCTTCACCTATATAATCCCTCCTTCACATTAAATTGTAACATATAGATTACATAATTCAATATATATATTACATAAAAGCCATGAAGATAACGCTAATCTTTTCATTAGAAAAGCAGCTTGTCAGAAAAACTTTATATGATTTGCTCCACAAAAATGGGCTTTATGAGCAAGATGAGAGCAAATCTAATTTGATTACTGCTCCCTTTTCCATAAGAAAAATTAAAGATCCATTTTTGGTGGTTCTTCAAGCCACCCTTTAGACATCATTAGCATAATTCCGTTTCGTTGATATTGAAATATGTCTTTACCGAATATTGCATTTTTAATCTGCAAATCATTCCGTAAACTAAATCCGGCACCAAACCCTCCTCCACCAAGGGCAAGCCCGTTCAAAAGATAAGTACAAAACATCATAAGCCTCTCGGAAAAAGGGGCTATAGTGGAATTCGTTACAGTACTTCCAGGAGTAACTGGTGGTTGAATATCATTTTTAAGAAGGATTTTTGAGATTTCTCTGATCTGTTCTTTAGCAAGCCCTTTGCCTACAGTAAAGTACATTTTGACTTCTTCATCTTTAGCAGTTTGGATAAATCCGTCCATTAACTGCATACCCGTAATATTGGTTTCCATAGCATGGTATAGAGGACCAAACTCAACAGTATTTAATGTTCGCTTGTAACCCATAATATTGGTGCCCTTTGCATAATCTTTATCCGTGATAAAATCAATCGATACTGGCATGTTGACATAGTTAGGACGGGATAAAAAATCCTTTTCAAGGAGATATTCTGTAAAGTGACCATAAAAGGTTTCGGAAAGTTTCGAAAGCCCCTGATAAAGCTTTATAATATCTTTACGATAGGTCATGGTTAGATGAAGTGCGTACATCCCTACACTAATTTCCTTAAGAATCCTACTAAACATGATATCAAAACCATTTTCCCATAATTTTGGTGCTTTTAAATTGACATCTTTTTCTATGAAACCTTCCGGTGGCATCACTCCTTCATTCTCAAACATGGTTTTCATCTCGATGACTTTTTGATGAAGTTGTTTACACAAACCTGACATTAGATCTTTGGCCTTTGGATCGTCGGTTGTTTCGATAAAATACTCCAACATCCGTAAAATCACACCTTTTTTGTGGTAGGTCATCCATAATGCACCAAGTTCAGAGGCACTCATTTTAGGTTTTTCACTCATATATATCCTCCTAATACATATTTAAATGTTATTTTTTGTTCTCACCTAAAAAATTATGCATTTAGGGCGACCCTGTGATACTTATCTGATCACCTTTGGGAGACATATATTAATTCCTCAACCATTAAACCAACCAAAATAATATTGACAACCAGTAGAAATAATGAAATCCATAAACGAAATTCTTTAAAAGTTGTTAGGCATAAACTTTGTCCGCTTCCCCATTTCTGCTTGAAAGTGGCTTCAGCCTTCGTTCTGCCGAATTACCCCAAACCTATCAGTCTCAACGCATGCAGAATTTGTTAACGGGATGACTTTAGGAAACATGGTTCAGTCATCCCCATCCTCCGTTTAATTGCTTCATCAATGAAAACATATCCGAGAGGACATAATACTCAACGCATTTGCCGTCTTTTTAGAAAAACTCGGCAATTCGCCTCGTCTTATAGCGAATGCCGAAGCTTTTCTTATAAGGTCATCCATAATTTATACTTTCTGACGTTATAAATATAAGAATATCCATTCCCTCGAAAGTGACAGAGGTTCCTTTTTCAGCCTTTGCACCTTCTATATTTCCTTGATATAAGGCAGTCTTTTCCCAATGTCCAGATATTTTTTGATTCCCTGCAACAGGAGAAATAACAGGATATCGTAAAAATATCCTCTGGTCATTTTTATCATGTCTTCAAGTGCCGATGGGCATTTGACATCACTATCAGACCAGTGACCAACAAAATCGTCACTAACCATAGAGCTGATTTTGCCATAATCACCATTCCAAAATTGCATTCAACCGTCATAAAGGTTGTCCGTGATTTCAGCCATATTTAACTCCTTTCGGTATTCCTCTTTAATTAATTCGATTTATATGCAGGTAAATCCTATCGTCTTATTCAACATAATGGCCCTACAATGATAATTTGGAAGCTGCCTTATTCCGGAACAGCGCCCTTTTCCTGAAGATCGCAAAGACCTTTAATCAGCTAAACGCCAAATACCACTGTACCACCAATCATATAAATGAATGGAAATAGGAATAAAAGGATGTTTGCAATTATTGCGATAAGCGTGAAAGCATTCTTTTTAATTCGGTACGCTTTTGATGCAAGAAATAGACCAATGGAACAAAAAACCAAAGGAAAAAATACAGGTAAACCTTGTAATTTTTCTAAAGTAACAATATTAAGCAGAAAATTAAGAATAGATATTAGCGAAACAAGGAATGAAACATATGAAATCGTAATAAACGATTTTTGCATAATCTGAATCCCTCCAAAATTATAATATCCCATCAATAAATTCCCATTTCAGTAAGACTCACTATTCGATAAGCGCGCCCGTTTCATGAAGATCAGAATTTTCAAATATAAGTGATATGTGATAATAAATTAAAGCTGCAATGACACCAATTAAGGAAAAAAACTCAAAATTTAATATCACTTCACCAGATAATATTACCGGTATAATAAATGCTATCAGAAACCCAAAAGAACCATAGAGAAATAAATTTAAAAAGTATCGCTTAGATTTTGAAATCACGGGTAGTTTTTGAACTATTATATTAATGAGAAATGCACTTGGAATACCGAATATTAAATATGCAAGCAATGTATTAAATAAACCTATAATTACTAAACCTTGAAATGATTCATTGGATTCAGGGGCTTGAATATAAGATACAAAAGGCAATATAAAACTGAGTATAATAGAAGCTATTAAAGCAACCCCTATTTTCTTACAAACTTTAATCAAATTCCTGAGAATGTATACGTGATATAGGTTGAATTTCATTATACACCGCCCATTTTTCACAGAGTAGAGTAGGCTTTGATTATGATATGGTCGTCAAGTTTTATTCCAGAAAGGCGCCTGATTCTTGAAGATATTAATCAATTAAAACTTCAATTTCATCCTCATTCTCATCCACCAGTTTTTCTAATAAATTATTATATTTCTCCCCAAATTCCTCTATCCAATTTTCATCATTAATATCTGCTTCTTCATCACCTAATTTCTCTTCGAGATAAGTATTGATATAAGCATTTCGTTCATTAATTCTTTTAGCATATTCGCTTTGAAAATCTTCTGGTGTCATGTCTAATTTTTCAGCTTGAGTTTCGGCAAACTTACGAATTTGCTTTCCGCTTTCGTCTTTTGTGTTTTTAGGAGGAAGTTTTTCAAATTCATCACGGTTTTTTTCGTCATTTAAATTGTTAGAAATATCAAGGTCCATTTCTTTTACTTCTTGTTTTATCAATTCTACTTCTATTGCCGAATCAAGATACTCTAACGCAGTATCATCAGGATATAAAAAACGTAAATCACCTACTGTAATCTCTTGACCTTTTACAATCGCAGCTGCTTCATTATCATCGTATTTTGAAATACCGCTACATCCAACCATAAAAATAAAGGGTATTAAAATGGATAACTGTACAACTTTTAACATTAAAACACCTCCTTGATTCTCCAACATTTTAGTTTTATTTCTGCAATAAGTTGGCCCGTATCACCAATTTAAGACGCGGTATTTATTCCGTAATGGCGCCCTATTGTATTATATGGTCAGCCGGTCATTGAACTGGTTGCCCTATTTTTTATAGATTTCATATGCTTGAGTAAGTCGGGGGAGGACGTTTGCGCCCGTGGGACACTGATCCCGTCCGTAATACTGTCCACCCCTTCCTTGTAGAAACATGTTTGAGGCTGGTTGGGACATGATCCCGCATAACAAGCGAAGCTATGAAACTACAAGGGATGTGAGGGGCGCACCGACGAATCTATCAAAGGAGTTGTGATTATCTATGAATCCTGTCATCGGCTTGGATGTCGTAAAAGGGGGAAAGCCAGGTCCAAGCCTTTTTACAAAAAAAACGTATAAACAAAGCTTTAAGGTTACGCACCATCTACAAGGGCTTAAAGCGTTTTATCAGTTTTATCAGGAAGTAGAACAGATTGCCGGTCAGCCCCCGGCCGTCATTTGAATCCACTGGGCACTATCATGAGCCAGTGCATCAATTTCTGGATGATCATGCTATAACGTATTATGTCATCAATCCGGTCGTTCCTTACGAGGCCAATAAAACGGGTCTGCGTAAGGTGAAAACGGACAAAATTGATGCGTATCATCTGGGTGAGTTGTACTACAAAGAAGACCTGGAAGCCTTTCAGAAGAAAACCGAGCAATACCTGGATCTGCGTCAATTAACCAGACAGCACAGCGCTTTAACGGATAGATATGTTGAAATAAACTACAGTTCCAAGCTGCAGTCGATCATATTTTCCCGGAATATCGTAATGTCTTCAGTGATCTTTGTGGCAAGTTATCGTTAAACACTAAAAGGTCTCACAACAGGCTCTAGCCGATGATATGCGTCAATTCGGGGCTAGCGTTCCGACGCATGGTTTTTGGATAAAGTAGCCCAATTAAAAGCTGCAGCGGACAGTAACCCCTTTCAGCATCCCGTCTGTCATGGTCATATTGTCAGTTTACAGATGTATATTTAAATGCTTTTTCAATATCAAGAGCACCTATCCCAATTAAAAAAAAGAAATAGATGCCCTGGCCCGGTCTTTTGAAGACCAAGGATTGATCAAGTCGATTCCCGGTATTGGGGATAAGCTTACGGCAACAATCATCTCCGAAATTTGGGGAATCAATCAGTTTGAACGGCCAAAGCAACTGGCTGCCTATGCCGAGCTGGACCCAAGTGTTTTTGAGTCCGGCAAGTATAAAGCGTCCATCAACCGTATCACCAAAAAAGGATCATCACGATTGTGTCAGGCTCTTTATTCTGCTGTGCAATGCGGTCTTGCCAAAAAAGAAACAAGAAATTGATAGCCTTTTACGATCGCAAAAGAAATAAGGCCAAGCCACACAGAGTCGCTGTAATTGCCTGTGCCAATAAACTCGTTCACTGGATCCATGCCATGTTGTCTTTGTAGATCAATCATAAGAGGCTTAAAAGTGCGCAATACTCTGAAATCTCACTTGTTCAGCAGTAAGGCTATTTGGTATTTTTAATTTTTAGTGTAACATGTTTTTTAAAACTTTTTTAGACTTAAATGTTGACAACTATTGGCTGGTATTGAGGAAGACTAATATTAGTGTCTGCTCATCATTACTCCAACAAGAAATTTCATTAAATTATAAAGATGAAAACAAGAAGTATTAGGCAGGTCCATACGAATGTATGTTCAATCACTCGATTTTGCGAACCTTTGATTTTCACTATAATTGACATTACAAAAAGAAAAAAACCCCAAATAAAGTAGATAAGAATCACGTAAAGTAGCCATCTTACGTGTTCTATCCAGTCCAGTAAAGGTCCAAATGTTCCTAGTGACAAAAATAAAACGATAGATATAAAACCTACTGCAAATAAAATTGTCGGCGTTTTACTCCATATTGAATGGCTTAACATATTAGGTCTTTTTTTATGCTGGCAAAATATAATGACATAAATACAAGCAACGAGCGCAATAAGAAATCCTGCTGTTAAAATACTTCTAAAAATACGACCTTCATTACTCGTATCTTCTGTGATTGCAACGGATATGCCAAGCCCATTTACAAGATACACCAAAATAATTAATGTTAAAATAACTAAAAATTGATAAATAGTCCATTTTGAGAAGGACAAACTACCTTCACCTCAATTTTGTTTAAGTAGTGCTCTAGCCTGTTGTCTGTTCTACAACCTGTGCCGATAACTCATAATAGCAAATTAGACCGTCCTTTATTCCAGAGTGGCACTCGTTTCAAGAACAATTAAACTTAATTATTTTTTTGATTTTTTACAAATTGAATAAACCAGTATAAGGCTATCCAAGGGAATATATAACGAGTTACCCATTCAAAAGCTGCGATAATATAAAAAACATTATATCCTAAGAGAGTCAAGATAAAAAATATTAATACAACTCCAATTACACCGTATAATAAGTATTTCACAGCGGCGGTTCCCCCTCTCTTTATTTTAAACGTATTAAATAAAATAATATGGTCCGATGAAGCAACTATGGGCACGGTTCTTATGCCAGAATCGCGCCCAATTGTGGCTATACGTTTTTATTGGAGTTAATTTCTTTTTTTCTTTAAGTTTTAGTTTCCACTTCTCAATTTTGTTTACTTTCCTAAGCGTTAAGAAGGAAAAAGCAAGGACTACATAATACCCCAAAGCATAATCGGGTTTGTGCGATTTATCTATAATCTCCATAATCCCCATCCTATCTGAATCTTTTTGCAATCCGACCCATTTAAGGCACAGTATTTGTTCAACAACTGCGCCCGCATTTTTACTCTACACCACTCACGTCATCAAGTTTCCCTATGTTGAATCTCTAGACCCCTACATTCGGAAGTTTGTCAGTTCCTTTCCCAAAGAACATTCTCACCATATCCAGTTTTTCAGCCGTGCGGCCTATCCGTTGGCATACCTTCTTTAAAAAAGAGTGGCTGCAGCCTTCGTTCAGCCGAATCACCTGTGCTTCATACCCCAAAGCCTGTCAGCCTTGACGCATGCAGGATTTGTTGACGGGATGGTTTCAGGAAAAATGGTTCCATCATTCCCATCCTCCGTTGTAACGTTGGAATTTAATAAAACTCCCCGCATGTTCACGCTTCAAAGCGTTTATAGCGGAACTTGTCGCGCGCGCCCGTTTCAGACCAGTCATTTCTTGTACTAGCTGATATTGTAGAACCAGCCACGGCAATTTTAATTGAAATAACTCTTCATTCATCTTTTACTTGGTTAAATTAAAGCTTTGCTCAATTAAGTTATAAATTTCTCCTTCTGGATCGGTATGATTTAAAACAAGTGAAATCCAATGTTCCTTATCCATATGATATCCAGGTAAAATATCCCATCCATTTCTTAAACTCCCGATTAATTCAGGAGGACATTTTAAATTCAAAATATCTATTTCCTCGTTTCCTTCTAATCCTAATTTTTCTGGAAGGATATTCATCACAAGACCATACCATTTTCCGTTAGATGCATGTCTCAAAGCAGCATAGTTTGGAAATTTCCTGAACGGATAATCAGGTAATGTACCGTAGGTTTCTTGAACGTGTTTGAAGATATCTTCTCTTGTTAACATACTAAGTAATTCCTCCAAGTGCTTTGGTTAATGCGCCCCTAATTTTCTTCTCTCATTTCACCCACCATTTATAGCTTTCAATACACTTTGTTTATTCAACGATATGGCCATTATATTCAGTTCGGACGCTAATACTTATTCCTGATTAGCGCCCGATTGCTTAAAACTGTTAAACTAATAGCCACCACTCAAATATTGCAATTCCAAACATAAGAATTGCAGAGAAAAGCATTAAAGCAAAATATTCCCTCTTACCTGTAACTATCATTTCAACAACCCGAATACCATAAGTCATTCCTAAAAAAAACGTCATAAAAATGGTGAGAATAATTAAAAACAATTGACTTGATCCTGTTAGCGCAGGTATTGCAAGAAATAGCATCCAAATTGCAAGCCCCATCGACAAAAGGGTAAAGAGTATATCCAAAGTCAAGAATACCTTGTTTCTTTCCTCACATCTTTCCTGAACTTTGCCAATCAGTTCCATTTCAACCTTCTCCTTTTCATTTATTCCATAATCTAATATGCCATAGCAGCGCCACTCTTTTTTAGCGAATAGCGCTCCGATAATGGAATACCTTATTAGAGCGTGTTCAAAAAGCCCCTATTTTTTCTTTAAAATAAAAATGCACCTTTAGCGAAATATGGTAAAATGGAAGTGACTCAACAACCAAAAATACCAATTTGCGAGGTGCATTTTCATGGAATTACAATTGGAACTAGTTCCTTTCCACTATTATAACACACTCGGCTTTGATCCGGAACTGATAGATTAATAGATTACATTGATCATGTAGATGATTCCATTGTGCTGGAAAAAGTAAAACCACTTTATAAGCATAGCGGCCGACCACCCACAGATCCAAGGACATACTTCAGAATGCATTATCTATATTTCACCCTGCCGGAAATGACATCTTTCCGAGAACTGTGCAGGCAACTAAAAGAACCCAAAAATCAGGCATGGCGTAATTTTATCGGAACACCTGAGATAAAAGACGTCCCTGTACATGGCAGTTTGAGCCATTTTCGAAAGTATGTGACACCTGAGCTGTTTTATGAAATTCTGTTTGATCTGATACGCCAGGCATTAAAACTGGACAACTTTTTACAAACAACTCTGTCCGGTATTGATTCCAGACTTGTATATGCCTTGGTGAATGGCTATAAAAAGAAACGCTGCAGCTGTGAAGATAAGGAAACCTGCGATTGTGAAAAGACATTTTCAGACCCTGACGCCAAAGTTGGTGTACAGCGAAATAAAGCCAATCAAAACAAGTACTTTATTGGCTATCGCAAGCATTCTATTACTTGTCCGACACCATCAGGTCCCATTGTTCTATTGTCCATTATTCTTCCGCCGGATACGGCTGACATTGATGTGCTTCTTCCACTGGTTGAAAAACTCAACCAAGCAGTTGATTTGCTGTTTTAAGTTTCTTCGATAGCGACAGCCGTTCCATAAGCCAAAAGCTCTGCTGCTCCACTTGAAATTTGAGATGTTTCAAAGCGAACATTAACTACGGCATCAGCTTCTTGATTTTCAGCATTTTCAACCATTCGTTGCATTGCTCTTTGTCGAGAGTCTGTCATCAACTCTGTATATTCTGTCATTTCACCGCCTACGACATTTCTAAAGCTAGAAACGAGATCCTTCCCAACATTCTTTGCACGTACAACGTTACCCTTGGCAATCCCCTTTACATCCATGATCTTATAGCCTGGAATGGTCTCAGTATTTACTAAGATCATCTTGGTCTTCCTCCCTTTTCTCCTTAATTTTATCTCGTAAAACACCAATAAAAATTAAAAGAAGGCTTACAACGCCAATCACAATAGAGCTTATAAAAAGAATTAAACTAACTCTTATATTGATTATAAAAAAAGATTACGTTCGATAAAATGAACACTACAATAGCTGTTGGTATTAAAAGAACTCCAAAACGTATCATTATTTCTCCTTGATTCGATTAAGCTTTTTCTAAAATTCCCAACCTAAAAAGAGCCATCCAA
>NZ_BMNQ01000081.1 GCF_014646635.1 Lentibacillus kapialis | reverse complement strand
GCTTGAACTGTGCATCAAATTGCTTCTTATTTTGTGCCATGTGATGATTCCTCCCAGTTTAATTATATTATACTAAACTAGGAAATCTCTCTGTTTGGGTTGTCCGATTATTATTCTATCATCATGTCTTTGGCTAGCGGTTCCTACTACCAAGCCCGCAGGAGACTTTCACTCCCTAGACATAGCACATGCCCGGCGCACTAAAAACGCGGCATTCGCCTCGCCTTATAGCGAATGCCGAAGCGTTTCTTATAAGGTCACCCATAATTTATACTTTCTGACGTTATAATAAAAAAAGCAGCGAACCGCATAGCAGTCTGCTGCTTCTTTTTTATTTTGACCCGACTTTTTCCCGCCGTTCCATATCTCGTTCCATTCGTTTGCGATCCCGTTCCAAAATAGGTTTTAAATAGCGTCCTGTATACGATTGCTCGTTATCAGCAACGTCTTCCGGTGTACCAGCCGCAATAATTTCGCCTCCTCCGTCACCGCCCTCAGGTCCGAGATCAATGATATGATCTGCTGTTTTGATCACATCAAGATTGTGCTCAATAATCAGGACCGAATCCCCGTTGTCCACTAACCGCTGCAGCACATTCATGAGACGGCGAATATCGTCTGTGTGGAGTCCAGTTGTCGGTTCATCCAAAATATAAAATGATTTGCCGTTGGACCGGCGGTGGAGCTCACTTGCCAGTTTCACCCGCTGAGCTTCTCCGCCGGATAAGGTCGTAGCTGGTTGTCCGAGCTTGATATAACCGAGACCAACATCATATACTGTCTGAAGTTTTCGCTTGATTTTTGGAAGATTACTGAAAAAATCCAATGCTTCTTCAATCGTCATCTCCAATACGTCTGCGATGCTTTTTCCTTTATACTTCACTTCTAATGTTTCACGATTGTAGCGTTTGCCATGGCATACTTCACAAGGCACATAGACGTCCGGCAAAAAGTGCATTTCAATCTTGATAATACCGTCGCCGCGGCATGCCTCACAGCGTCCACCTTTGACGTTGAAGCTGAATCGCCCTTTTTTATAACCGCGTATCTTGGCTTCATTTGTCTGTGCAAAAACATCGCGGATATTATCGAACACCCCTGTATAGGTTGCCGGATTCGAACGTGGCGTCCGCCCAATTGGCGATTGATCAATGTCAATCACTTTCTCAATATTATTGACACCATTAATTTTTTTATGTTTTCCCGGCTTAAATTTAGCCGATCGATTCAACTGTTTTGCCAATGATTTATGCAGGATTTCATTAATCAACGTACTCTTGCCGGAACCGGAAACACCGGTAACAACCGTCAGCAGTCCCACAGGAATCGACGCATCGATGTTTTTCAGGTTGTTCTCTTCAGCACCAACAATTTTGAGCTGCTTACGTTTGTTTAATTTTCGGCGTTTCGCTGGCAACGACACATATTTATCACCCGCCAAATATTCTCCGGTAAGTGACTTCTTATTTTTCATGACGTTTTCCGGTGTATCACTGGCAACAATTTCACCACCATGTTCGCCAGCTCCAGGTCCAATATCTATCAAGTGGTCAGCCGCCAGCATTGTGTCTTCATCATGCTCGACGACAATTAACGTATTATCCAAATCACGCATCTGCTTGAGCGTATTGATCAGTCGATTGTTGTCACGTTGATGCAGACCGATTGACGGCTCATCAAGCACATACAATACACCTGTTAAGGCTGAGCCGATCTGCGTTGCCAGACGAATTCGCTGCGCCTCCCCGCCCGACAATGTACCGGCAGTACGCGACAGGGTCAGGTAGTTAAGTCCCACATTGTTCATGAATTCAAGACGGTCCAATATTTCTTTCAAAATCATGCGGGCAATCGTTTCTTCTTTTTCAGTTAACGCTAGATTTGCAAAAAAATCTTTCGCTTCCAAAATTGCATAATCGGTTACTTCGCTGATATGCTTTCCGTTCACAAGCACCGCAAGCGCTTCTTCCTTAAGACGATGACCGTTACAGGTCGGGCATTTCTTATGGGCCATATACTTCTCCAGCTGCTCGCGGGTAAAATCTGACGGTGTCTCGCGATATCTTCTGCCGATATTATTCAAAACACCTTCAAAATAAATATAATTATCACGCAGCTTTCCAAAATCATTTTGGTAGCTGAAATGAATTTTTTCTTTACCGCTGCCATACAAAATGTTATCCAGCTGCTTTTTCGGAATATCTTTGACCGGAACATTCATGTCAATGCCGTAATGATCACAAACACTTTTCAGAAGCTGCGGATAATATTGGGAACTGATTGGCTCCCATGCTGCAATTGCGTGCTGCTTCAATGTTTTTTGCCAGTCCGGAATAACGAGATCCAGATCGACTTCCAAGTTTGTGCCAAGGCCATCACATGACGGACAGGCGCCAAACGGACTGTTAAATGAAAATAGTCTTGGTTCGAGTTCACCAATTGAGAAACCACAGATCGGACATGCATGATTCTCACTGAACAACAGTTCCTCGTCATCAATCACATCAACAATAATATTACCTTCACCCAGTCCGAGTGCGGTTTCAATCGAGTCACTGAGGCGGCTTGCAACCCCTTCTTTGACGACGATCCGGTCGACAACCACCTCGATCGAATGGTTTTTATTTTTATCTAACGTGATATCGTCGGTTACCTCACGCATTTCCTGGTCAACACGGATACGGATGTAGCCCTCCTGTTTTAGTTTTTCAATTGTATTGGCATGTTCACCTTTACGCCCGGAAACAACCGGAGCAAGAATCTGCATTTTTGTTCGCTCGGGGTACTCGAGTAACCGATCCACCATCTGCTGGACAGTCTGTGAACTGATTTCAATCCCATGCCGCGGACATGTCGGATGTCCCACACGGGCATACAGCAAACGCAGGTAATCATAAATTTCAGTCACCGTACCGACCGTCGAGCGCGGGTTGTTACTTGTCGTTTTCTGATCGATTGATATAGACGGAGATAACCCGTCGATGGCGTCAACATCAGGCTTATCCATTTGACCCAAAAACTGCCGGGCATATGCAGAGAGGGATTCAACATAACGGCGTTGTCCTTCTGCATAAACTGTATCAAAGGCCAGTGATGATTTGCCGGATCCTGACAGGCCTGTTAAAACAACAAATTTATTTTTAGGGATAGATACATCGATATTTTGCAAATTATGCGCACGAGCACCTTGAATTTTTATTTCTTTGCTTGGCATGATCAGGTCATCCTTCCACTTTGCTTGATAGTATTTGTCTCAAAAAGCAGGCTTAATGATCAGGCACCTTCTGCCTTCAATTCAAGCACAATATCCCGAAGTTCGGCAGCCTTTTCGAAATCAAGTTCTTTTGCCGCTTCTTTCATTTCTTTTTCCATACTATCAATCATTTTTGCTTTCTCAGTTTTCGTCATGTCGGCAACATTGGTTTTCTTGTCTTCGTAATCCTCGACATCCTCGGCCGCGACAGTTGCCTGAATTACATCGCGAACATCTTTGCGGATTGTTGTCGGCGTAATATTATAACGCTCATTATACGCCATTTGTTTCTCACGGCGGCGGTTTGTTTCATCTATGGCAACCTGCATGGAATTCGTTACCTTATCCCCATACATGATAACCTCACCGTTTTCGTTACGTGCCGCACGTCCCATCGTCTGGATGAGCGAACGCTCGGAACGCAGAAAACCTTCCTTATCAGCATCCAGGATAGCAACAAGCGATACTTCCGGTATATCGAGCCCTTCACGCAACAGGTTAATGCCGACGAGCACATCATATTTGCCGACACGCAAATCACGAATGACTTCAATCCGCTCCAGTGTCTTAATTTCGGAATGCAAGTAAGCAACTTTCATACCGATTTCTTTCAAATAATCGGTCAAATCCTCAGACATTTTTTTCGTCAGCGTTGTGACCAGCACACGCTCATTCCGCCTTGAGCGTTTGCTGATTTCCTCAACCAGGTTATCAACCTGTCCATCAATTGGTCTGACATGCACTTTCGGGTCCAAAAGACCTGTCGGACGAATAATTTGTTCGGTATAATCCGGTACATGTTCCCGTTCATATGGACCAGGTGTTGCCGACACATAGACCAGCTGACTGGTTGCTTTTTCAAACTCGCCAAATTGCAACGGCCGGTTATCGAGTGCGGACGGTAAACGGAAACCATGATCAACCAGCACTTGTTTGCGTGCTTTGTCACCATTATACATTCCTCTAATTTGCGGTAATGTCACATGTGATTCGTCAATGACACACAAAAAATCATCCGGGAAGAAATCAAGCAATGTATACGGTGTCGAACCGGGCTCACGGAAGGTCAAATGCCGTGAATAGTTTTCGATACCTGAACAAAAGCCCATCTCTTCCATCATTTCAATATCATAATTGGTACGCTGCTCAAGACGCTGCGCTTCCAGAAGCTTATCCTGTTCACGCAATTCCACCAGCCGTTCTTCCAGCTCTTTTTCAATACTTTTAATCGCCTTTTTCAGCTTTTCTTCACGTGTGACAAAGTGTGACGCCGGAAAGATAGCCACATGTTCCCTATCACCGATAATTTCACCGGTTAATGCGTCGACTTCACGGATTCGATCGATTTCATCACCAAAAAATTCAATGCGCATACAGTGCTCTTCGCGTGAGGCCGGGATAACTTCAACCGAGTCACCGCGAACACGGAACGTTCCGCGCTGAAAATCTATATCATTACGAGCATACTGGATATCGACCAAATCACGTAAAAGCTGATCGCGATCTTTTTCCATCCCCATTCTTAACGAAAGAACCTGGCTTTCATACTCTTCAGGTGAACCTAAGCCATAAATGCACGACACACTGGCCACAATCAGCACATCACGGCGTTCAATCAGTGCTGACGTTGCCGAGTGCCGCAGTTTATCGATTTCATCATTAATGCTCGCGTCTTTCTCGATAAACGTATCGGTCGACGGTACATAAGCTTCCGGCTGATAATAGTCATAATAGCTCACAAAATATTCGACAGCATTATTGGGAAAAAACTCTTTGAACTCGCTATATAATTGACCTGCCAGTGTTTTATTGTGGGCAATCACCAGTGTCGGACGGTTTATCTCCGCTACAGCATTGGAAACTGTAAACGTTTTTCCGGTACCCGTCGCGCCTAACAATGTTTGATGGCGCTGTCCGGCTTTCACCTTCTCAACGATTTCCTTGATCGCTTCGGGTTGATCGCCGCGCGGTTCATAATCAGCCACCAGTTCAAATTTATTATCCAAAACGAAAACCTCCGTTCTCCTTCGATAACGCTATTTTATCATATATGCGTTCATTTTTTAACTCATAAACGAACAAATATTCGTTTGTGCTCACTGTTTACTTATTATCCATTCTACCCGATATTTGCCCTAAAAATCATTTACAAAGGGTTTATATGCTCTGATTGTTTAATCTGCGGGACCATCTAATAATAGAATCTGAGTTAATCAATAGAGAAGAGTCAAAACGAAGATAAGTGATATGTTGATAGGAACGTCCAAATAATAAAGGTATTATTGTTACTTTCTGGAACGCATTAGAAAAACTCGGCATTCGCCTCGTCTTATAGCGAATGCCGAAGCTTATTATAAGGTCACCCATAATTTATACTTTCTGACGTTACGAAAAACCCGGCATTCGCGAAGCCGGGTTTTGATTCAATCCATTTTCCTTACTCAGTAACGATCAGTTTCCCGACACCGCCTTTTTGTACATGGTTAAATTGATGGGTAACAAATTTATAGGTTCCAGGCTCTTTGACCGTAAATTCCACTACTGCTCCGCCACTTGCCGGAAGCCCGACAGTTTGCATACCTTCCTGATGATTGGCCGGATTACCGTCAATATATACATCGTCAAACATAGTCCCGATGACATGGAAGCTGCTCACTTCATTCGGCCCCACATTGTTGATATAAAATCTGACCTTATCGCCGACTTTCGCTTCCAATGGTTCATCCAGCAGTGCGCCGACTGTGCCATTTGTGTTTGGCTGTTCGTCATGAAGAGCTTTTGTCGACAGAACAACCTGGGAGGGTTCCCCATTTGTCATGTTCTCGAGATCATTGTATTTATACCATTCATTCTGGATAATCACATATTCCTTATCCACTTCTCCATCGGTCGGATAGCCATCATCCGGCTGAACAATGATGACGCCATGCATGCCGTTGGCGATATGGGAAAGAACCGGGTCTGTGCCGCAGTGATACATGAACACACCCGGACTCGATGCCTGGTAAACAAAGGTTCCCTCGTCATTCGGCGCTACATCTGCAAACCCTTTATCGGGGGCTGTGTGAACAGCGTGGAAATCCATACTGTGTGGAATCGACGGATCCATATTCTCCAGCGTAAAATGGATCGTGTCACCTTCATTGACAACTACCAACGGACCAGGTGCCTCACCATTAAATGTCCATGCCTTGTAATTGTAATCATCGTCAATTTCAATGTCGGTTATTTGTGCTGTCATGTTGATATATACATCACTTCCTTCACGTTCGATATCAAGCGGGGTCGGATTCTGGTTCACCCCATGATGTGCTTCAATGACTTCAGGTGATTTCTCTGCACTCGCTTGCTGAACAGTACTGTCCAGGTCAGATGATACGTCTGTCTGAGGTTCAACATTTTCTTCAGAACAAGCAGATAACAGCAAAACCAAAGCGCTCAGACCAATCGCTGTGTGAATCCCCATTCGTTTAAACATTACAATCACCCCATTATTTTTATAGATAAGCCTGACCATTCACCCCGTTTGGTCTTTACAGTTATCTGCCTCATTGAATGATCCACCTTATCTTACCTAAAGTGTACGTTCATAAACTTCCTACACCCGTGATTCAGGTCACTTAAAATGTGCTCACTTATAAACAATATATGACGAAATAAAAGAGTCAAATAACTGATTTGACAATAGTTAAATACATATTTCCATCATGTATATTGTGAAAACCACCACTTTATATTCAAGGTCTTTTCCTCTTATTCCTCGATGTATTCGCTCATGATCGGTCGGATTAACCTGGACAGTCAAAAAGCACCTCTGAAACCGAGGTGCTTTGACACATTATGATGATGCTTCCGAATGATCCATAAATACGTACTGAAGCATATAGAGAATAAGACTGACCATAATCATCAAAAATCCCCACCCCAGTATCTTCTGGTCAGCCTCCAGATAACTGTTGCACACGCGAACAGGGGCATCAATGTATATCCAGGCCAACAATCCAAACATAGAGATATAGTTAAATACAATAAAACCTTTTGTCAATGAAGCAAGTTTTTTCCAACTGTTCCGCAGAGGGAACCCCACCAAAAAAGGAAGGCTTACAAATTTAAACAGCTCAATATACCAGGTGACAAGTGCCTCATCAAGTGTCCGGGGGATCATCCAGTAAATAGTAATAAGGATGACGAGCAATATGCCGGCAGTACCATTTGCATTCCACGATGCCAAAAAACGTTCGAACCTGCTTTGACATTCGCCCGCCATCAGCCAGCCTGAAAGAATCAATAGCGGCATCTGAACGAGCATGTGGACAACCATGACAGACTCCATGGCGTTTCGCACAGGGGGAATTATCAGCAGAACAAAGAGCATTGTTCCGTATAATATTAGTTGCATTTGCCTGGACCTCCCTGCAAATCTTAGAATCACTATGCAAGCTGTTGATCGTCAAAAGCATTTCCTGAAACCATTTTTTTGCGTCGTCTGATAAAGCGCACAAAGTGTACAATGAATACGGCCACTGAGAGCATTCCCAATATACCGGCTATACCTCCGAATACTGCCGGAGCCATCCATTCCGGTAAGTGGGATGCCCAGCGCCTTGGTGTGCCTAATGCACCGGAGACAAGAAGTGATCCGCTCAGCCCTAAAATCGAAAGCGTATATCCGGCAAACGCAAATCGATCCATGATAGTCGTCTTGATATCGCTATCCTGTTTCGCAATATAATACATAAAGCCAAAAATCATCGCACAAGCACCAAGTGCCATATACATATGAAAGTGTCCCGGAACCCACTTGGTATTGTGCATCACTTGATTGACTACTATTGTCGCATCGACAATCGCCGGAACGACGCCGACCACCCAGCCAAACATCGATACATAAATCAGCCCTGAACCTACATCCCACCTAATACCTGATTTATAAACAATCATTAGCGCACCATACGCCGTAACGACCAGCACTGGCAAGCCATTCGCATAGGACAGTGCCTGCCCCATGATCAGCATCCAAGCCGGCATTACAGAGTCCATCAATAAATGATGGGTGTAAATAAGTAAGGTGAACACAGTCGACATAGTCCAAGCAATAAGAAACACCTTATTAATCTTCCACGGACGTTTCGTATATTCTTGCAGGATTTCGTATACGGCTATAACGCCCATATATATAATCGAATTCGCAAAGATATGACCGAATGCATAGGTCAGATTTTTGGCAAGCAGCGGATCAACCGTAAATGCGGGATTAATCACATGAATGGCATTCATGATCAGAACGGTCGCACCTGCTGTTATTGCTGTAACATTGACGATGATAACCATTGTGCTTGCAACCACCGTACTTGAAGGGGCACGATCGTCTGTTTTTTTTCCGGAAATAACATCCCAGCCCAACCCCTTTGCCAAACTGCCATAATGTTTCATGATGGCACGGCCGGCATCAAGATAAAACAGCAGAAACCCGGCTCCCAGTATAAGCATTCCAAATAAATAGAGTAGTGCACCGACTATCCCCCATGCATTGGCCGAAAGCTGTGGGAGGGGGTAAAGAAATGTCCATGAACCCGCATATTCAAACGAAAATACACCAATAATTACCATAACGACACCAATCAAGAATAAAATTAGGTTGAGTGTCATCACGTTTTTCGAAAGGTTTACATATTTACTTAAAAAATACCCCATAATGCCTGCCGAAGCAATCGCAGCTGCACCGACCATTCCAGTCCCGTGTATCGTCAAAAATTGATAAAACATAGAAGGTGACAGATCAAGCACGCCGCCTTGTGACAGCAGCATCAGGATTCCGAATATTATCATGACAAGAATGGTGAAGCCACCAATCAGCAAATAGGACACAACTATATTATTTCGGGATTTAACAGACTCCATTTCTACACACCTCCATTATATTATTCCGTCACAGTTATTTCTGCTGTCATTGCATGATGCGCCAAACCACAATATTCCATGCAAAGAATGTTATAGATGCCGGGCTCATCGAATGTTATATAGACGTTATTCGTGTACTCAGGCATTGCTTGTGTCTGTGTGAGCATATTCATCTCTTCATCATAAATACCAAACCCGTGATTAACGTCTTTGCTGGTCACTTTAAATTCAATCGGATCACCAGCCTTCAATTCAGTCTGACTTATCTTCCAGCCAAATTGCATAGCTTCAACATGCACAACCGTTGGCTCAGCACCGGCACTATAAACAGGCTGATTATACGGAAGTTCCCTTAGCGTATAAATAGTAAGCGTTAACATAAAGACAATCAATATCACGGCATAAAATGTGCGTGCTCTGTACCACTTTTTCTTAATTAGTTCATAATCTTTTATTTCCGTAGATTTCAGTACAACAAAGCCGAATACGAAAGTGACAATCACCATAAAAATTAGGCTGACTACCCATGCAACTGTTTGTATCAATTTGCATCCCCCTTCATGGTTAAACTCCTTAAAAAACAAATCATTGAAATCCAATCAGTTGTATCATACGAAAGAACGAACCGCCTGCGAGTGATACAAATCACTGATATGCCATCATTTTTTGAAAAAACAGTTTTTAATATTTATATAGTAAAAACGTTGGAAATCAATCGAGTAGGAGACTAATCATTAGTTGATTAGTCGTCCTCTCACACCACCGTACGTACGGTTCCGTATACGGCGGTTCAATAGTTTGAGTACGCACGCCTATATAGTTGATTCAGGTCTTTTAG
>NZ_BMNQ01000080.1 GCF_014646635.1 Lentibacillus kapialis | reverse complement strand
CTTGCCAAAAAATCTATTCAGGGGTTGATGGCCCTTTCGTCAAAACAAACGTTCCGACGAATGGCCGCTTACCTCTGACATCTTTGTCATACTGGTTGTTTCGTTCAGTTTTCAAGGAGCAAATTTTACGTTGATCGCCTTTTTGACAGCGACTTAATTAGTATACCATCTGCCAAAATCAAAGTCAATAACTTTTTTAAAAGTCAGCTACCTGCTAAAGCGCAACGATATTCAATCTAACACGTCATCCTCATATTTATCAAGAGGAAATTTTTGTGCTTTTGCATCGCCCAAAATCCAACATGCTTTTTTGCGACGGATATAAATGTACCATGCATTAAAATGAAAGTCAATAAGATTTCTACAATGCAATTAAATCTGTGCTCGAAGTTTTTCAGAGCAGAGCATTTGCTGTACTGAAGGCACGGCTTTCAGACAATCGCCGGCCGACTTAGTTTAATACTCTGCAGATTCCATTTTTTAATAGTGCGAATCATAAATTGCCTACCATAAATTTTCAAACATCTCATGATCGGTTCACCCGATATTGACGCAGGTATACACCAGTACCTTTTGTGTCGATTCTAACCGGTAAAAGTATCCCCTTATCGGTCAAATAATTGAGTATGGCAGCCAAATCAAGTACATATGGTCTGACACCAGAACTTTGTTTGATCTCTTCATATGACCAGGCACCATCTTTTGTGTTCATAATATCGAGTAAATGCTTCGCTGAAACCTTTGCTCTTCTGCTGATAGCAAAATCCGCCGCTAGTATCATCAATTGTACACGTTTTGCTATCTCTTCACGGCTTTCGATTAATTCATCGTACAATTTATAAACCTCGGGATCTATTTTCTTTACTTGATTCCATAATGTCACTTCCGGATAGTACCCTTTTTCAATAACGGCAAGCCTTGCCAAATAATGAAGCGAGTGCACCATCCGTGTGAAGGCATCTTTATAATGTTCAGATTTATACAGGTCTTTGACCTCTGTATAACTCTTAATCAATTTTCCAAACTCCATTGCTTTTCTTAAGTCTCTTTTTTCGAGCGGAAAACTTCTTAAACGTTCTTTCAGCCGCGAAACATACTCATTCCGATCAAAGATTGTTTTTCCCGCTACAACCCATTCAATAGCTTTACGGTACCCGTTTGTATCAATCCATTGTCTGAGTAATCGATCAGTGATGGAATGCATCACAACTGTATTGCCATCATCTAATTCATAATGCTTTTCCTGCCATTCGATCGCCGCCTCATCAACAACATTAAACAAAACCACGTCAAAGTTATCTGTAATCGGACTGTCAGGTGCTTTTCTCTCAATCAAAATAATGCCTAACGTATTTGGGTTCCTTGCATACTCTTGATAAATCGGCCGCAATAAATTTTCCATTTTAGAACCCCCTTATTATATTCAATATTATATAATTCGTTATGATTTTGTGAAATCCTTTTTCTGAAACCGAAATTGATGTAAAATGTGCTATACTGGCTCTTTAAACCATAAGGAGGACTACCATGGCAGATAAGTTGGTCTATTCCAGTAAAATAAATAAAATACGTTCCTTTGCATTGATACTGATATTTGTCGGGTTCGCTGTCATGTACGGAGGGATCTTGTCCAGAAAAATTGAGTGGCTGATGCTGACATTATTTTTGCTTGGCGTAATGTTCATTCTATTAAGCTGCGTCGTTTATTTTTGGATAGGGATGCTCTCAACAAAAGCTGTTCCTATTATTTGTCCAAGCTGCGAAAAACCGACTAAAATGCTTGGAAGAGTGGACGCCTGCATGCACTGCAAACAACCGCTGACACTCGATAAAGATTTGGAAGGCTTTGAATTTGATGAAAGGTACAACAAACGTAAATTCCGAAATGAAGCAAAAGCAACAATGAAAGATGATCAACAATAGTATTAGAAAAACTAGGGCATTCGCTTCGTCTTATAGTGGATGCCGAAGTTTCTTATAGTGCGTGTTCAAAAAGGAGGATAAAAAGGACCAAGAAGTTCGAGGCGGCGCAGTTTCGAGCAACGGAATGTATGCTTTTAAATACATGAGCACAAGTAATGCTGTCCTGAATCCGCTTCGCACGCAGGAAAAGTGTTTTTCTTTTCCAAGGAGCGGAGAAACAAGCCAACGAAGAAATTCGAAGTGTCATTTTTACCGGACTTTTTGAACAACCTCTTATAATGTCATCCATAATTTATATTTTCTGACGTTATAAAAAATCCAGCCTGTTTGAACAGACTGGATTTTTTGCACCATGAAAATTATTAATGTTCTTGTGGTTCCAACTGCTGACATTTTTCACATTTGCCATAAATCTCCATCCGATGATGGCTGACATCAAAACCTGTGACCTGTTCAGCCAGCGATTCAACTTCATCCAAAGTCGGATAATGGAAGTCCACAATCTTACCGCATTCTTCGCAAATAATATGATAATGTTCAGTTGAGTTATAATCAAAACGGCTTGATGAATCACCGTAAGTCAGTTCCCGGACAAGTCCGATTTTACGCAAAACACGTAAATTGTTGTAAACCGTTGCAACACTCATGTTTGGAAACTTCCCTTCAAGGGCCTTATATATATCATCGGCCGTCGGGTGAACCATTGAGTTAAGAAGGTACTCAAGAACCGCATGACGTTGTGGTGTTATACGTACGCCATAATTTCTGAGAGTATCGATTGCTTCCTGCAATTTGTCATCAGACACCGTCATGCACCCCACTTTCAATATTTACTCGATTTATATCTTTATTATTATATTATAATTCTTATAATTAGAGTTTACGCGCTAACCCTGTACCCTGTCAATAAAAGTATATTTCCAACTTGTTTATATTATTAACGAATAAGTCAAATGAGCAATACTTTTTTAATAATTGTTCTTTTCTTCCTTTAAATATCTGCTTTCAGCGGAGTCTCTTTTCCGTCAAGAGCCTTATTGACATATCTTGCAGCCACAAACAGAAAGTCGGACAACCTGTTCAAATAGGATATAACCAGCGGATTGACCTGTTCCTGTTCACTCAATGCGATCGCCGTCCGTTCTGCCCGCCTTGCCACTGTTCGTGCGGCATGAAGCGCACTTGAAGCAGAATGACCCGACGGCAGAATAAAATTGTGCAACATTTCCAGATGCTTATCCCAGGCATCCATTCGTTTCTCCAGTTCATTGATATGTTCCTGCTTCAATTTCCATGCGACTTCCTTGTCGTTCGGCGTCGCAAGCTCCGCCCCTACATGAAATAAAATGGTCTGACTGCGGCGCATTTGTTCCAAAAAAACATCCTTATCTTCCCATTCTTCTTTATCAAGGAAACTGAGTGCAAGCCCTATCATTGAATTAGCCTCGTCACATGTGCCATATGCCTCCACTCGGAGATCACTTTTCGGCACGCGCTCACCATAGATTAAAGATGTTTTCCCTTTATCACCTTTTCTAGTATAAATCCGCATCATTAATACCCCCTTGTGATGTCTATTTTATTCACATAATGCGTTCCACCGTTCAAATACGTTCGCAGATTCTCCTCAAAAATCTCAAGTGCCCGCTTTTGATAGAATGGAGAGACACCTGATAAATGCGGTGTAACTGTTACATTTTCTTCCTGCCAAAACGGATGGTTTTCCGGAAGCGGCTCTTCTTCAAAGACATCCAACACTGCATGAGCTATCTCTCCAGTATGTACCGCTTTTAAAATTGTGTCTTCCCGGACCACACCTCCTCGGCCCATATTTAAAAATACAGCGTGGTCTGGCATTTTCCGAAAATGGTCATAAGTGAAGAAATCCTTGGTTTCTGCAGTACTCGGTAGAACTGAAACAACATAATCCGCTTCAGGCAACATGCTTTTGAACACGTCTTGTTTGACGATCCGGTCAAAGTATTCCGTGGAACGACCGCTTCTTGATACTCCGTAAACGTTCATCCGGAATGCTCTGGCAAGCCGTGCCACTTCCTGTCCAATTGAACCAGCCCCTGCTATGAGCATTGTTTTTCCCGTCAGTTCCTGCATGCGTACGGAATGATCCCATTTATTCGCGTTTTCATTTGCTATCAATTGCTTAGCACTGCGATTGATTTGCATCAGCATAGACATCGCATATTCCGCCATGGGATATTTATGGATGCCTTTTGCATTCGTTACCATAATATTACGCTCGTTTATTGCATTAGATGGCATTTTTTCGATACCCGCCGACAGCACCATAATCCACTTCAACTGATAAGCTTGGCTAATTAATTCAGCAGTGAGGTCGCTACCGAATGTCAGCAAAATTTCTGTTTTATTAATATATGGCTTAGCCTCATCCATATTCCGGCAAAAAACAAATGTTAAATGGGGATAACGTTCACGGAGTCCAGTGCGGTGTTTTTCTGAAATCTTCGCTAGCGATAAAACAATCAAGTATATCCACTCCTACTGTCGTTTTAACCCTATATTAGCCCTTTTTCTATTAAATTCCCATTCCTTTACAATCAGCTTTTTGTATAAAAACTTTTCTAATTAGGTCATCCACAATTAATACTTTCTAACGTTATAAACAATATGGGGCAGTTCGTTTCAATGTGAACGAACTGCCCCACTTTCATTAGCTGGCTTTCCGTAGATATTCAAGTGCTTCTTCCACATGACCTTCCACTTTCACTTTACGAAATTCTTTTTGCAGATTGCCTTCCTTATCGATAATGAAAGTGGAACGTTCAATCCCGTCATTCCATACACCGTAGTCTTCTGCTATTTTGTGATTCTCATCCGCCAAAAGCATAAAGGGCAGCTCGTGTTTATCAATAAATTTCTGATGACTTTCGACCGGGTCGGGACTGATGCCGATGATAACTGCATCCAGATCGCTGAATTTCTCTTTGTTATCCCGAAAATCACACGCTTCATTTGTACAGCCTGGTGTCATATCTTTCGGATAAAAATAGAGAACAACATTCTGACCCTTATAGTCTGATAAGCTGACTTGTTTACCGTCCTGATTTTGTAATGTGAAATCCGGTGCTTGTTTACCTGTTTCTGCACGCATCTAATATTCCTCCTATAGAGTGATACTTCATTCAATGTGGTGGTTCTCCCCACTGAATGTTGTTGAACAGAATCTAACCTTAAAGGTTATTCCGAACTTTTTGAACTTCTTATATCCACTATAGCATATCTTTTTTTCTGTCTCTATCTTCCTGATTAGTCTGCACAAGTTTTAATACAAAGGCTGTTGGCAATACATATCCAATCAGCGCCTCTACAAGTGCTATCAACCTGCCGATTTCAATCGGCGTGATGTCACCATAACCAATTGTCAGTAGCGTGGCCCCACTAAAGTAAAACGAGTGGACTAGCGAACCGGCAACGCTTACTTCACGCAACTCCCCATTTTCAACCAATAATATATGATTCATCGACAGCACAAAATAGATCAGCCCGAAACCGAAAATCACAATTAAATAAATCATCAACAATGTATAGAAGAGTTCAGCAGAAAATCGGCTGTCGTGCATTTGCATACGACCGCTGATTTTGCCGCCCCTGATAAAATCAACGAGGCTGATTGAAACGACCATGACAATCACAATAATTATAAGCCAAGAAATAAATTCCATAGTATCCCGCCTTATCTAGAGCATATGCTTATCCCTTTGTCGAATTGCCATTTATTTTCCGCAAGCTATTCAATAGAGTATAATCGCAATGAAAGGAATCTTTAAGGGAGGCAATATTTATGAACTTTTCCGCATCAAAAGCATTATATGAGGAAGCCCTTGACCACATTGTCGGCGGAGTGAATTCGCCATCAAGAGCCTATAAAGGTGTCGGCGGTGGTACTCCAGTTTACATGGAAAAAGGGAAAGGCGCCTATTTTTGGGACGTTGACGGTAACAAATATATCGATTATCTGGGTGCATACGGTCCGATTATCACTGGCCATGGACACCCACATATCGCAGAAGCCATTACATATGCAGCAAACGATGGAGTGCTGTATGGCACCCCGACAAAATTGGAAAATACATTTGCCAAAAAACTGAAAGAAGCTATACCGTCATTAGAAAAAGTGCGCTTCACCAACTCCGGCACTGAAGCTGTCATGACTACAGTCAGGGTTGCCCGCGCTTATACCGGCCGGAATAAAGTTATCAAATTTTCCGGTAGTTATCACGGGCATTTTGATTCGGTCCTGGTTGAAGCGGGTTCCGGCCCAGCAACATTGGGAACACCCGACTCAGCAGGCATACCGGAATCGGTTGCCGAAGACGTCATTACCGTCCCGTTTAATGATCCGGAAACATTCCGGCAGGCAATCGTGCGATGGGGTGATGAGGTGGCGGCTGTACTTGTCGAACCGATAGTCGGTAATTTTGGGATTGTCGAACCGGTTGATGGTTTTCTGCAAACCGTGAATGCTATCTCACATAATGCAGGTGCATTGGTCATCTATGATGAAGTCATCACCGCATTCCGATTTACATACGGCAGCACTCAACAGCTTTACGGCATCGAGCCTGATATGACCGCCATGGGCAAAATTATCGGGGGTGGATTGCCAATCGGGGCATATGGTGGCCGACAAGACATCATGGAACAAGTTGCACCGCTTGGACCTGCATACCAGGCAGGAACAATGGCAGGTAATCCTGCTTCAATGGCTTCAGGCATTGCATGTTTGGAAGTACTCGAGGAAAACGGTGTTTATGAAAAACTGGAGCAACTTGGTGAACGTCTCGAAAATGGCATTCGAACGAAAGCACACGAATCAGAAATTCCCATTTCTATAAATCGGGTTTGCGGCGCTCTTACCGTATTTTTTGGCGATGATACTGTCCACAATTACGAACAAGCAGATGCCAGTGACAGCGACGCATTCGCTCAGTTCTTCCATCTAATGCTTGAGCAAGGCATTAATTTAGCCCCCTCGAAGTTTGAAGCATGGTTTTTGACGACTGCGCATACTGAAGCAGATATCGACAAAACAATTGAGGCTGCAGGCAACGCATTTGCGGCTATGGCGGAAGAAAGACGCTAAGAATCATAGACAAAAGTGGTTTTATTAAAGAAAAATCCGAACTAGTTCGAGCATATAACCAGCTCCGGAAATATACGTCGCCTTCCACAGGCGGCTGTTGATTATAATAAGCTCCTCCGAATAGTGGAGGAGCTTATTATGCACCATCTAAATTTTGCACCTGATATAAATCATAATAGTGACCTTTTCGCGCCATCAGCTCACTATGTGATCCAGCTTCTTTGATTTCACCATCTTCAATATGAACGATCCGGTCGGCATGAGTGATCGTTGCCAGGCGGTGAGCAACTATAAACGTTGTCCTATCGGAGGCAAGACGCTCCATCGCCTCCTGAATAATATGCTCGCTTTCTAAGTCGAGTGCTGAGGTTGCTTCATCAAAAATCAAAATCGGCGGGTTTTTCAAAAATACTCTGGCAATGGCGATACGCTGTTTCTGACCACCAGAAAGTTTGACACCGCGTTCGCCGACCATTGTATCGTAGCCTTCATACAACTCTTTGATGAAATCATGGGCATTTGCAGCTTTTGCAGCTTCAATCACTTCTTCATCAGTGGCATCCGGATTGCCCATTCGAATGTTCATGGAAATGGATTCACTAAATAAGATATTGTCCTGCAATACCATGCCAACATTGTCACGCAATGAACGAGCTTTTACATCACGGATATCATGACCATCCACTTTGATCGATCCACTTGTAACATCATAGAAACGCGGTATAAGACTGATCAATGTCGATTTACCGCCGCCGCTCATCCCGACAAATGCAATTGTTTCACCGCTTTTCACATGAAGGGAAACGTCGCGTAAAACTTGCATTTCTTCATCTTCATACTTAAACGAGACATGATCAATATCAATGGTACCGTCAACACGTTCAATCGCTTTGGCATCCGTTTTATCAACAATGTCATATGATTCATTCATTAGTTCAAATACACGGTCAATCGAAGCAACCGATTGAGTCAAGACCGTGGATGAGCTGATTAATCGGCGCAGCGGACCGTAAACCCGTTCCATGTAGCCGGAAAAGGCAACCATCGTACCGACTGTCACGTTGCCCTGAATAACCTGATAGCCAGCAAACGCAATCACCAATAACGGTGCCAGGTCTGTTACTGTATTCATAACCGCAAATGTTTTAGCATTCCAATCGGTATGATTAAGTGCCTTCTGTAGAAAGTTGGCATTCTGCGCATCAAATTGTTCCTGCTCATAATTCTCCAGAGCGAAACTTCTTGTCACTGGAATTCCTTGAACACGTTCATGCAAATGCCCCTGCACTTCAGCAAGTGATTGCGACCGCTCCCGCGTTAGCCTTCTTAATCTTCCGTAGAAAAACCTGACGCAAAATCCGAATATCGGAAATAATATAATGGCGACAATTGTCAGACTAACATCCATTGTCAGCATTATACCGATTGCAATTAAAATAGTGATCATATCAAGCCAGATATTCATCAGACCTGTTACTACGAAGTTTTTCGTTTGTTCGACATCATGTATTACCCGGGAAATAATTTCCCCGGTTTTTGTCTGAGAATAGAATCTCAGACTCAGTTTTTGGATGTGGTCAAACAGTTTGTCTCTGACGTCATACAGGATTGTATTCCCAACCCATTGCGCCAAGTATTGTCGAACGTATTCAATCGGCGGACGCAATAAGAGGAATACAACAAAGGCTCCTCCCATTAGCCAGAACAATTGCTCCAGCTTAGCTGTATCCGCTAAATCATCCGCATTGATGATATTGTCGATCACATATTTTAAAATCAACGGAATAAGGAGAGGAATGCCGAATTTCAGAATTCCGACAAAAACGGTTATGACAATTTTCCACTTATATGGTTTGACGAACTGCAAATATTGTTTAATACTGTTCATTACTTCGCTTCCTTATTATATATAATAGCTGATTCTCTGAAGCAGCACAGAAAAGCCCTTGCTACATTCGTAACAAGGATCAGTCACTTTGACACTCATTAAATTATAAAACCATTCCATGGTATTAATCAATCAATTGGATTTGTTATTGATACGTCAAATAGCGTTCATACCATTGGTCAATGAATTCCCCTGAAAAAGGACCTTTCCGCTGCCTGATCCACCCTGTCAAATAATCAATATTCCGGTACAGAATGCGGTCCATTGCACTCGGATAATTCATTTCAATTTTATGCGCTTCATATTCATCTTCATCAAGCAAATCAAACGTCATATCCGGATATACTTTGATATCGAGATCATAATCAATATACTTCAGTGCTTCATGATCAAAAATGAAAGGTGAACTGATGTTACAATAATAGTAGATACCGTCATTACGTATCATTCCAATGATGTTAAACCAATACTCTGAATGAAAATAACAAATAGCAGGTTCTCTGGTTATCCAGGTGCGACCATCACTTTCTTTAACCATTGTTTTATCATTTGCACCGATAACAACCATTTCAGTCCCCTTCAGCACAAGCGTGTCTTCCCAAACACGATGCAGCTGACCGTTATGTTTAAAGCTATGTATCTGTATCGTTGACCCTGAATTCGGTCCGGGCATCGTATCTCTCCTAACCAAGCTCGTTTATGCAACTTTACTGTGAAAACCTTTATTCTTTTATTATAAATTTCACAGCAAAAATTACAAAGGAAATGAAACAAATCGGATGACTCGAGTCCTTTCCTCCCCCAGGAGTCTCCGTTATTTCCTCCGCTAAAACTGATGTACTATTCGTTTTTAGTATGATACATCTTAGTTCTGTCTAGGACTACTAGCCTCGTCTTACAGCGTGTGCCGAATTTTTCTGATAAGATCGTTCATCAATTTATACTTTCTGGCGTTATTAGAAAAACCGGGCAAAGTGCGGCCCGGTCTTTTTTCTATCTTCGTTAGAGAAAATCCGATAATTTATATTCCTGTCCATGTACGCCATTATAATACGTTGGATACATTTCCCCTCCACACATTT
>NZ_BMNQ01000079.1 GCF_014646635.1 Lentibacillus kapialis | reverse complement strand
TAGGAGCGCAAGCGAATCGCTATTGACTTATCGAGGAGTCACGCTACAGCATTAGTGCTAGAGCCGGACGTGGCAATATTCGACGAAGTATCAATAGGGCTAAAAATTATATACTTTCTGATCTTTAAAAAAAGGGGCATGATTTAAGAAAAAACCAAATTTTTCTTAATCATGCCCCTTGATCCTATGTGGTTTCGATTATGCTTTAAAAGGAGGGTTATTATACAAACAAAATGACGCTATGCATCTTGTTTATCATTTACTGCTGCTGCCTGTTTCTTTTCGAGACGCAGCTCAATTTGAGAGATTTGTTTTTCATCGGACATTAATTCCTGCTTATTTTCCTGTACCAGCTGCTCGAACTTCAGACGTTTCGTTCTCATCCGTAGACACTCCCTAAATGATTCACTTTCAATGCATCATTTGCCTGGCCAATGATCCGATAGCTTTTGTGGCTGACAACAGTATTGGTATAGCCATGGTTTAATTTTTCATAGCCTTTTGTGCCTGATATATCCGCAACAATACTGTTTTTTGTCTTGGATGGCAGAACTTCACCCTGCACTAATATGCCATTTTGTTCGAATTCGATAATGTCGCCAGGCTTGGCTTTACTTCGATCAGGTTTAAACATATCGCTCCTCCTGTACTTTGCTTGATTTAAGGTTGGATGGAAGACCGTGTTAATCCTGCCTCCTATGGGAAGGATTATAGCCAACTATACAGAAGGGTTTTGGCACAAATCCGGTGAAAATGTGGCAGAAATGCGTAATTTTTCAGCATGGATTCATACCAAAAAGAATGTCTCTATGAAACAACTTCATATGTGTATCGTTTTTCACAGCGTAGCACAATCAGTCATGAAATCTTAATCGAAAATACATGATATGCAGTAAAATCAGAAACACTAAGCTAAACGCAAAAAAAACAAAGCTTGCGGAAAATGGTATTTTGATAAACATCAGCTGTTGAATAGCGAAAACAACCATTATGATGACGATACTGATGAGCGTTTTCAGATGTATTTGCTTCATATTGCGGGACGTTTTATACAATCCTGTTAAGGTAACAGCCAGAATCCAGTATATGATCACGATAATGGTGAGAACCAGCAGTGTTTGGAAGTTAGCAGCTGTCATCAGACTTGTGATGGTGCTTGCCAGGAAGAACAGTATGCCGGATATAAGATTCAGCATATAAATGTGCTTTGCAGGCAGATTAACTGGCATTTTATTTCCCCTTTCATTATCAATTCCAAATAACACCATAATAACCATATCATCCGTCTTTTAAAAAAGAAACCACCAGATCCCCGTGGCCTGTTGGCATTAAAAAGTTATCTATTTGTATAATTTAGCTCAAATAGGATGAACTGTCGCAGCATGATACGCTAGGAGCCTTGGACAAAAGTCATTTTATTAAGGAAAAAACCGAACTAACTAGAGCGTATACACCGCTCCGGAAATATACTTCGCGCACCTTAGGGCGGCTGTTGAGCCTCTTCGTGCTGACGCACTGCGGGGTCTCACCGGGCCTTTCTTCCCGCAGGATTCTACGTATATTTCCTCCGCTAAAACGGAGTATCGTTCGTCTTTAGTATTGTATATCTTAATTCTGTTCAAGGCTCCTAGGTGGTGCTGTTGGAGACCATTCAAAACTGCCTTCCAAAGATTTGCAAGTATCCGAAATAATATGACAATACAAATACGGCAATCAAAACCCCGATCATGAGGACCAGAAATAGCCAATCACGCTTTTTGACCGTCATATTATGATAATGTGTGCGATCAGCATCATCAGTAAAGCCCTTAGATTCCATCGCAATGGAAACACGTTCTGCTTTGCGGATACCGCTGGCCAGAAGCGGGATGGCATAACGGCGAAATTGATTAACGCTTCCTTTGATACCACGCGCCCGACTGACACCACGAATGCGATGAGCCTGTCTGAGAGTTTGCAGTTCATGCTGGAATACCGGCAGAAAGCGGTAACCGGCCAGGATGCCATATGTGATTTTCGGCGGCAGCTTGAATTGCTGCATGAAGCTGAGCATCAATTTCGTTGAATCCGTCGTCAAGATAAATAACAAAGACAGTGCACCGAAACAGAGCGACCTTAATCCTACACTCACGCCCGTCTGAAAACTTCCGGATGTCACTTCAAACAACCAAAAACGAAACATTTCCTGACCGCCGGAAAAGGTTTGATTCGCATAAAGCATGGTCATCCAAGCAAAACTAACCGCCAGCATGAGAAATGGGCTGAACAATTTCAGCCAGCGCAAGATTGATATATGCGTCATGGAAAAAGTAACAATCAAGATAAATATAAAATACATTAATGGTGTGAAGACGTCATAAGTGAGTCCGAGCAGTATCCCCGGAAGCAAGACGGCAACCATTTTCATCGATGGATTAATGGATGATATCATAAACGTGACTCTCCCGCCGATTTTGACGAAGTCTTGCAGGTTTACGCAGTCTGGCCTCATAAAGCATTTTCGTTTTCTTCCATAAAGTATCCGGTACACCCGAAAATGCCACTCCGCCTTGTTTCAGGATAATGGCACGGTCAGCAGCATCTACAATATTCATATCGTGTGTGACGAAAATGATGGCCGTCCCCATCGCCTTCAACTCCATGACATAATCCATCAATTCAGTTGTTGTAGCAGCATCCTGCCCGTATGTCGGCTCATCAAATAACAAAATATCCGGCGACACATCAAGCACAGTCGCTACACTCAATCGTCGCTTTTGTCCGCCGCTTAAAGCAAATGGATTATTGTCACGATGCTCTCGCAGTCCAAATTGCCCCATCCATAAGTCCGCAGCGTTCTCCATCTCTGCTTCGGTATAACCGTTGCATTTCATCCCGAAAGTTAATTCTTCATAGACAGTATCAGTAATGAACTGATGTTCCGGATTCTGGAAGACAAAACCCATGTGTTTTCGCAACTTGTTCTCCCGCCATTTTTTTAATGGGCGGTCAAACAGAAAAATATCTCCTGCATCCGGTTCGAGCAGCCCTGCCATCAACTGGAGAAGCGTCGATTTGCCTGCACCGTTCTCCCCGGCAACAGCAATTAACTCCCCTGCAAGCACATCTATATTGATGTTATTCAAGACGTTTTGATTTTTACATGAAAATGATAAATCACGAACAGATAACACGGTTTTTTCTGCCGGCACAGTCTGATTATACCTCTTCCGACCTTCAAATCCGCCGGAATATTCTTCAGGCAAAAAGATGCCTTCCTGTTCAAGAAGTCGCTGTTGCTCAGAAAACAGGCGATCAGGTGCATCATCAGCCAACAGTTTCCCATCCATTCCGATTACCAATACCCGTTCGATCAGCCGGAGCCAGTCCTCAGCCTGGTGCTCGATAATCAGACAAGACATTTGTCGTTCTTCCTGAATTGCTTCCACGAGTTCGATAAATTCAAGACTCGAGACTGGATCAAGATTCGCCGTTGGTTCATCCAGAATCAGCAATTCCGGTTCCAGCAGGAGGACAGAAGCAAGCGCAATCTTCTGTTTCTGCCCACCCGAAAGTTCATGGATCTTATGATGAATAAAACGCTGCATTCCGACAGCTTTTAGCACTGATTCAATTTTCCCGAAAATTTCAGAAGCGGGAATTTTTCTGTTTTCCAACGTAAATGCCAGCTCATCCTCTACTGTAATCATGCAGAACTGGCTTTCAGGGTCTTGAAAAACAATGCCGATTTTCTGTGTTAGCTCTCCTCTTTCACAATCCTGGATATGTTTCCCGAGGAAAAATATATCACCGGAAGATATCCCTTCCACAGCTTCCGGATATAAGCCATTAAGACATAGAGCCAGACTGCTTTTTCCGGATCCGCTTGCCCCCATCAAGAGGGTCACTTCATTTGGGTTCAGTGTAACATCCAGACCATCGAGTAAAGGCTGTTTATCGATTTCCTCATAGGAAAACGAAAAATTTTCAATCTCAATGATCGGTTGCTCCCATCCTTTATGCACTTGCATGTTTCCGCTTCCTCTGCCATGCTTTTCCCAAGGCATACCCGCGTAGCACACCGGTTTTTGCAAGCTGATCACTGAGCCATTTACCGAGGACCCCTGAGATCAAAGCGGCACTGATGATTCGCACAGCCAATGTTGAGACGATTAACCATGGTGCCAAAGCAATCATCCCGGCTGAATACAAATGCCAGGCAAAGCTGATCACAGCAGTGGATATGCCGGATAATATGAGAATCCGCAGCCGGTAGTCCTTCCATGCAGTCAGGGAGAACACAGTCTCTGCTCCGGCCCCTTGGATAGCAGCGGAAAGAAGCAACCCGGGGCCTGCGGCTGAACCGAGCAGGACCTCAACTACTCCTGCTATGCATTCGGCCGTGAAGGCAACGCCGGGCTTGCGGAGAATGTAAGCCGCCATGATTGGGGCAATGAACCAAACGCCATAGATGATTTCATAACCAAACGGCGCCAGACCGAATGGGGCGAGGATATTGCGCATCCCTTCACCGACAATAAAAAACACCAGGTAGATAACACCAAAGACGACGCCCAAAATCGACATCAGAACAATTTCTTTCAACCTCCAATTCTTCGTCATAACAATCCTCCTAAAATTTATTGGACGGGCTGTTCGCTGACATAGTAAACGTCATAGTGACATGGGAAACCTTCTTCTGAACACTGTCAAACGATTGCTGCAGCGCGCTGAAAATATCCTTCACATCGCCATCCAGCCTTGTCGCATAGTGCGCAGCGTTCACCTCAACATTGCGATGTTTTGATAAATCAATTTGTGTATAGATTGTATCCATATAGTCCTCACGCCCCATCGGGTAAAGTGAGAATTTACACCCCGCTTCCTGAGTGATCTCACCAGAAGTTTCAATATTCAGCGGTGTGTCGGACTCATCCATGTAAGAATCCGCATCCGTATCGCCCGGACAACCGATGGAAAACGTGCCGCTTATCGCTACATGCTCCCCTGTTTTAGCTGCATGCAAAAAAAGCGCCTCCGTTACATCAAAAACGTGAACTATCTTCCCGCGTACGCACGTGCTTACATCATCGGTGTTTTTCCAGACTTTTGAAGTATCCACCTTCTCCAGCGCCCCCAGAATAATATCAACGAACTTATCACTCATCGGGAATAGTGTGAATTGACATCCTGCGATTCTGCTTGTTCCACAACTATTGCTAGCCATGTCTCTCCTCCTCCTTCATATTTCGTCACAAAAAAACTGCATCCCCAGGGAATGCAGTCTGCATGTGTATGTCAAAAACGCCTTCAATAATCATACGGTGACTGCACTTCCCCACGCTGGTATTATCCAGTTCGGGTACAAAGGGTCAGATTGTAAAATCCTCTCAGCCGCCACATCCGGCAGCTCCCCTAGCGCTCACGAGGTTATGCAGTTTTCATGTAACTTTATGATAAATAATCTTGTGAATTTTGTAAAGGGGAAAGCAAGGATCTATATTAAAATAAGTCGGCGGATCTTATTTTTTACAAAGTTAAACAACGATGTAAAGATTTTTTATTGCTGCTTAAAATGATTGAAAACTGTTTGTATTATCAAACTGATAGAATGGGTATCAGTTTGAAGAAATCGTACACTGCTTCAAATAATTTTATGTTGGGGGAATTCGAAAATGATTAAACCAAAACATCCAGTCAAGACGTATGTCGTTTCCGCCGCACTTGTCACTTCTGTGGCATTAACACCTGCATTAAGTGAGAGTGTGTCAGCCCATGCAAACGTAAACCCTTCAGATACAGATTCATCCATTGAGGTATCAGCAAGCACACTCTTAAATAAAGGAGATAGTGGTGAAGCAGTCAAATCGGTACAATCCGAACTTGCTTCTCAAGGTTATTATACATATAATCTTGATGGAATCTACGGATCTATCACGAAAGAAGCCGTAACAGCATTTCAGTCCGACCGTGGACTGGCAGTTGATGGAATAGTCGGACCTGAAACAAGAAAAGCCTTATCGTCGTCTGAAAGCAAAATCGAGGCTGAAACCGAAACTGAGGCAAAATCCGACACCATGACTTTAAGTTCAACTTCCGGTGATTCTGCTGCAACGTCTAATGTTGTGTCCAGCGCAAGAAACTTAATAGGTTCACCCTATGTATCTGGAGGCGAAACGCCAAGTGGATTTGACAGCAGCGGGTTCATTAACTATGTATTTGACCAGAATGGCGTTGAATTGAACAGAACTCATGCTGATATGTGGGCCTTAGACGGTGAACATGTAGACTCACCCAGTGTTGGTGACGTTGTATTCTTTGAAGGAACATATACCAGCGGACCATCACACAGCGGCATCTATATCGGAAACAATAAAATGATCCATGCAGGCACTCAAGAAACTGGCGTTGAAACAGCTGACCTTGGTATAGATTATTGGCAAAATCACTATTTAGGTGCTAAATCTTTTGATTAATCGTTAAAACGAAGAGGCTGTCCTTAGAAGACAGCCTCTTCGTTTTTTTGAAAAGATCAGAAAGTATATAATTTAAGGTAGAGGTTGAGACAAAATGGAAGTCATTTAAAAAGTTCCGTCCTTTTTCATAATTAGCGGAACGAGGATCCGTTCTGTCCGGATAACTTGGCTTCGGCGGATCCTCATTCCGTTATTTGCATCAATTAAGGTCATTTAAACACGTTAGCGGATCCTCATTCCGCTATTTCCCCTTTTCTCCCTCTTTTTGCCCTGTTTTCCCATGAATAGCGGAATGAGGATTCATTACAACACTAAATAGGGTGATTTTTGCCCATTTAGCGGAATGGGGATCCGCACAGTCCGTAGCATCCAGCTTTAGGGGAACCTCCCCTGCGTTATTTGCTTCCTGGAAACATGTGGAGAGGGATATAACCGGAATATTATGCTTCACCATTGATTTCATGCCACGTTCTGACCAGCCCGTCCACAAGATAACCGATCACAGTCCGATCAGTATCATACTTAACATGAGAAAAGGGGTTCCAACTCGTCAGCATCCCTCCTGCGTTTACTTCCACATCTCCCGTGACAGCCTTTTGGTAATGGCGGTTTAATCCTTTTAAAGGATATGCGAGGATATCATCTTTATCATAAAAATTCAGCCACTCCCCTTCAAAATTCGGGTAATAGTTTTGTATCGCAGACGACGGGACATTGATCGGCACACCGAAATCGTTGAACCGGAGAGACCACAATGCAAGCGGGCTTCCCATACTATAAAATAAAGCCAGAGTCTCTCCCTTTTCTAAAGGTGTATGACCTGCGTATCGTTCTGTAAGTTGTCCAATATTATCATGCCTTGTCTGTAAGTCATGGAAATAATTGCTGGCTACGACTGAGCCGAGACTGTGGCTGATCACACACAAGGGAGCGCTTGACCCGGCTTTTGCTTGGAGGCGGCTTAAACATTGGGCTAAAAGAGAATGGACCTTATCATAATTCGGATTGGCTTCCGATGATGGCTGATATGCTACAGCATCGGCAAGAAACTCAACGACAAAACGGCGCAGCCAATGATAGTCCAACTCTGTTTGCTGCTGAACTCTTTCCCATAGTTTACGCTCTTCGTTTTCAAAAACCGACGACCAAAATACTGGTTCAAATACCAAATCTTCTTTGTTCAGTTTTTTCCCGAAACGTTGCTTAATCCTTTTGATGATCGAATGGGCAAAATCTTCTTTTGGCGACCCGGCTCCATGGATAATCGCGACTGCAATTTTTTGTGCCATATACCTCCCCCCTTGATACTCCAATTATATCAAAGAGACTATTTTTTAAAATAGTACTAATTATTTGTTTTTTAGTTTCCGTATCCGATGTTGCTATTGTTTCATTGTTGTTTCGCTGATTTTAAACTATAATTAAATAGAATGTTTTCGATTTAATTATATGACATATTCAAAAGAGGGACTTTTTGAACAACCTCTTATAATGAATGGGTGAAGGCCATTGAAACAAGTGACTATCGTGTTATCGTTGCTTATTGTATCAATTCTTATCACTGGTTGTAATCGTGACAGCAGCAGTTCAACAGATTCAAATGCGGAAAATGATCAGGACCCCGAAAAAAATGCCGAACTAATGATTTCATCAGCAAGCAGCTTAACAGATGCCTTGAACGAAATAAAAACATCCTATGAAAAGGAACATGATGTTGATTTAACAATCAATTTTGGTGGGTCAGGAAGTTTGGCACAGCAAATTCAGCAAGGTGCCCCTGCTGATGTATTTATTTCAGCTAATCAGGACTGGATGGATACGCTGGAAGATGAACAGCTTATTTTTCCGAAAACACGATCAGACGTTACAGGGAATAAAATGGCGCTTATAGCGAACAAATCCTCCGATCTCAATTATCAATCTATTAGGGACATGGCAGCAGAAGATTTAGATGTCGTAACAATAGGTGATCCGGAAAGTGTCCCGGCTGGTAAATATGCAAAACAAACATTAAAAACTTTGAACATGTGGGACAATCTGAAACATCAGCTGGTATTGGCAAAAAATGTCCGGCAGGTCCTTACATACGTCGAGACAGGTAATGCAGATATCGGTTTCGTTTATCAAAGTGATGCCATGATTTCAGATAAAATTCAAGTTTTGGCAAAGGCAGGGAAGGATATGCATGATCCGATTACTTACCCCGCTGCAGTTGTAAAAGACACGGAACAGAAAATGACAGCGAAGGAATTTATTAACTATATAGAATCTGATCAAGCGCAAACTATTTTGAAAAAATACGGTTTTAAAAAGACAGACTAAGGTGACGTATTCATTATGGACTTTATAGACTTCACTCCGTTATGGTTATCCTTTAAGACCGCAGCACTGGCAACTGTTATTGTGTTTATTACGGGCGTTTTTCTGGCCCGAATTATTGCCAGGAATGACTTCCCCGGAAAAAGCATACTGGAGGCAATCATGCTATTGCCTTTGGTACTGCCGCCGACTGTTGTAGGATTTGGACTGCTGTTTTTATTTGGGAAAAATGGATTATTAGGACAATTGCTCCTCCGATTATTTGACTTGCAAATTGTCTTTACGTGGTACGCTGTGATTATCGCAGCCGTCGTCGTTTCTTTCCCTTTAATGTATCAAAGTGCTTCGGCGGCATTTCAGAAGTATGAACCAAATGTTGAGAATGCGGCCTATACTATGGGAGCATCTAAGTGGAAAGTGTTTTGGACTATCTCCTTTCCGCTGGCATGGCCCGGGCTATTAGCGGGGTTGGTATTAACATTTGCGCGTGCATTGGGGGAATTTGGTGCAACACTCATGCTCGCAGGATATATTCCAGGGGTAACAGATACCATCCCCTTAGCTATCTATTTTGAAGTCGAAGCCGGAAATATGGAACTAGCGACATTTTGGGTTATCATCATTATCTCACTCGGATTTTCGGCTATCTTGTGGCTTAATTGGTGGAGCAAACACAATATGATGCGTTTTTCACACAAACGGGGTGAATGATGATTGATTAACGGAAGCTTATACTACCATTTTCTGAGGAGTTAAACATGCTGCGCGTAAATCTATATAAAAAACTTCATCATTTTGATTTAGATGTGACATTCAATGCCGAAAATGAGATAGTTGTGCTGTTTGGTGCATCCGGTGCAGGTAAAACGACCATATTAAATTGTATCTCCGGCCTTTCCAAACCGAATAGCGGGTATGTACAGTTACATGGTTGTGTATTATTTGAAACAAAAAAGACTTCTGTCGCTATTCAAAACAGAGGAATCGGTTATCTTTTTCAGGATTATGCCCTTTTCCCTCATATGAATGTTTGGAAAAATATAGCTTATGGGATGAAATCTGAAAATCTTGCTCAACAATTAATGGAAGAATTGCATATCAGCCATTTGAAGAATCAGTATCCACATGAGATTTCGGGCGGGGAGAAACAACGCGTGGCAATTGCACGTGCACTTGCTACAGAACCTGATTTATTATTGCTTGATGAACCTTTTTCTGCATTGGATGATACAACCCGCACTAAAAGTCACGAAGAGTTGCTGCGGCTGCAGAGAATGTGGGGGGTTCCTACCATTATCGTGACACACAATCATGCAGAGGCAGAAAAGTTGGGGGATCGAATCCTTTATATAGAGCAAGGTAAACTTGTTTAACGGAGCAATGTATTATGTTTTCAAGGCGTTATAACAATCGAGTAGGAGACTAATCATTAGTTGATTAGTCGTCCTCTCACACCACCGTACGTACGGTTCCGTATACGGCGGTTCAATAGTTTGAGTACGCACGCCTATATAGTTGATTCAGGTCTTTTAG
>NZ_BMNQ01000078.1 GCF_014646635.1 Lentibacillus kapialis | reverse complement strand
CGTGCGAGAAGTCGGCCAACTCGTGCGAGAAGTCGGCCAACTCGTGCGAGAAGTCGGCCAACTCGTGCGAGAAGTCGGCCAACTTGAGCGAGAAGTCGGCCAACTCGTGCGAGAAGTCGGCCAACTCGTGCGAGAAGTCGGCCAACTTGAGCGAGAAGTCGGCCAACTCGTGCGAGAAGTCGGCCAACTTGAGCGAGAGCCCCGCCAACTTGAGCGAGAATCCCGCCAAATACAAAAAGGTTCCCCATCCGAAAAGGACGAGGAACCCGTGGTACCACCTTTATTAGCTGAAAAACAGCTCGCTTTGGCCATATCAAGCAATCATGCTCGATAGTGTCTCGTGTAACGATGAGACGTGATCGCCAAAGCCTACTGCAAACTTGGTTCGGTCCGGAAGCTCGGAAGTCCATTCATCTAAAGCACACACCGATTCACACCAGCCACCGGCTCTCTTGAGTGCAACAGATAGATTACTACTCTTCGTCTTTGCTTAATGTTAAATGAAATTATGCTAATCATCATAAGATTGTTCTGACAATTTGTCAAGAGGTTTTTGAAAAATAATTCAATAATGCTGTTTCAAACAGGCTATAATGTGCTATTTTAGATATATATGTTTCATATTTTCATACAAAAGGGAGTTCTGAAGATGCCAAAGAAAAAAGTCGGAATCATTTTTGGCGGCAAATCGGCTGAGCATGAAGTGTCATTGCAGTCAGCTAAAAATATTGTCGATGCGGTTGATAAAGATAAATATGAGGTTGTTTTGATCGGAATTGATAAACAGGGAAAGTGGCATATCAATGATAAATCCTCCTATCTGATAAACGAAGAAAATCCGACATTGATCCAATTAAATAAATCGAATGAGGCGGTCGCTATCGTGCCGGGCGAAACAGATCATCAGCTGGTAAAGGCGACAGACGCAGGGATGCTTGATCAGCTGGATGCGGTATTTCCAATCGTCCACGGCACGCTGGGTGAGGATGGCAGTTTGCAGGGAATGATGCGGATTGCGAATCTACCATTTGTTGGAACCAGTGTGTTGGGTTCAGCCATTTGCATGGACAAAGATATCGCCAAACGTCTACTAAAGGCTGCAGGTATTAATGTAGCAAACGGTGTCGCATTTTCACGTGCCAACCGGGACCAGGTTAATTTCGACTCGGTAAAAGCACAAGTGGGTGTACCGATGTTCATCAAGCCGGCCAATCAGGGGTCTTCTGTCGGCGTCAGCAAAGTCTCAACCGAAGTGGAGTTTGCTAAAGCAATTGATCAGGCGTTTCAGTACGATCAAAAAGTAGTGATTGAAGAAACACTTAAAGGGCGCGAAATTGAGTGTGCTGTTCTGGGAAATGAGGATCCAAAATCGTCTGTGCCTGGCGAAATTTTACCGCAAACTGAATTTTACTCATATGAATCCAAGTATATCGACGAAACCGGTGCAAGACTGGAGATGCCTGCTCAATTGTCGGAAGCGGAAGTTGAAAAACTGCAGAAAACGGCTGTTGAGGCATTCAGAACACTTGAGTGTGAAGGGCTGGCCCGTGTGGATTTCTTTTTGACCGAGGAAGGCGAAGTCTATGTAAACGAAGTCAATACATTGCCGGGGTTCACCCGCATCAGCATGTATCCGAAACTGTGGGAGCTAAGTGGTGTCGCTTATCCGGAGCTGATTGATCAGCTGATTGAGCTGGCAATCGACCGTCATCAGAATAACAGTACGTTGAAAAGTGCTGTATGGGATGAGGAATAATCGCAGAATGGAAGGCCGAAAGAAACACTTTCGGCCTTGTATAACAAGTGTACAATAACAGTCTACATTTTAGAAATACCACTAGCTAAAAAGCTAAATAATAAACTAATGGTTGTTAAACCAGCAACAGGCAGAGCAAAACCTTTATTATTTTTAAATTCATAAACAGATACGAACACACCTGCCACACATAACACGAGCCATACGGGGATAAATATCAAATCTGCCACATTCGTTGGTAATAAAGTGTAGAACCCAGTTAAGAAAAGCAACCAATTCAAAACCAACAGGACTAAAATTCCATATGAAACTTTTCGAGGTTCTGCCCCCTTCTTATTACTTTTACCAGCCATAAATGTTGGAACAACAAACATTAACAGTATAATCGCTCCTACAATTAACCCAATTATTAATGACAATGTGATTACTATCACCCCCTTTGGATTTGCGGTTTAGTTTTGGTATACAAGAGGGTGCCTTGATGCCCCCCCTAGTCTTTATTTCCTCTTTCATGATAAGTATTTAATATTTCCTCTACATTTTTTGACGCTTTTGGAGTTGAAATATAAGTATATTCTTCATTGCCGATGAACATTAGTATGAATTGTCCGGTTTTGTTTTGATATAAATGTAAACCTCTGCTTGTGCCATCTTCGTATATTATTTCCATATCATAAGTTGGTTTATCAATATCAATATTTTCTCTTTTTGCGCTCTTCATTAATTCTTGAAAAGCCTCTAATACATCGGGTTTATCTGTACTTAACCAGAAGTTTTCATTCAATCCTCCAAGTCCGGAAGAATTCGCTATATCAACATGTTCTATATGTTGGTTAATAGGCATTCCTTGTTTCGTCTCTTGATCTTTGCATCCCAATAAACCTGCTGTCGATACCGCCACCAAAATTAAAATAAAGAGTTTTTTCATAAAAATCAATCTCTTCCCTTACTATTTCTTATTTGAATAATATCTTAACATTGTGAAAGGGGTTATTATGACAAAATTAAACTTACAATCGTAGCTTTGGCAACTGTTTTTTATTTTTGTTCCAAGCCCCACATTTGCAGCATAATCTTTTACATATCTAGACTATGATGGAGATTCATTTTCAACATCAGGAACAGTTAGAATTCCTAAGGACCAAATTGAAGGAGCTGACTAAATTCAGCCAGCCTCTCTTATAAGCAAATAATTAATGCCTATGGTATAATACAGAATGGTTTTGCATATATGAGCAATATGCTGGTCTTTCATTTATGTTACAACTATTGTGATCGGTGCAATACATTAAAGCACCATGATAACAATCGCTTTTATAAAAATTAATATAGGCTTGTGGATTCCATTTTCTTAGGTGTCTATCGTCAGAATTAGGTCCATTAAATCTATTACAGTGAACCCAATCTCCAGGATAATACGTGTCGCCGTATCCTAACGTCCCAACTGCTTCTTTTTGTTTTTTATCCATGTTTTCAAACATTTGGCTGAGATTCTTTTCTACAATAACTTGATAGGTTCCATCTTCTTGTTTTTTAACTTCGTTCTTTTCTTCCCCGACCATTATTTTAATTGTTTCATTGTTGCTGTCTACGTCAAACGTTCCATTGTGTATGTCTTTTTCAACACCGTTCACTTGAAGTGTACCTTGGTGCCCTTCATGACTGTGATCATGGCCGTGTTTTTGGTTATATTCAAGCTCTTCAGGAACAGAAACATACAGTACAGGAATTCCATTCTCTAACTTCCATCCTTGTTCTTTCAGTATTTCTTTTTGCTTATTAGTAGCACTCTTCCAATCCATATCTTCTGCTGTGTACTTCAAAATGAGTTCCCCTTTTGGAATATCTGATCCTGAAGATGCGCTATCGTTGTGTTCCTGTGTAGAAGCTTCCGTTGTAAATGATGTGTTTAGTGACCAAAAAGCAAAACCAGCTACCAATGCTACAATTGCGACTTTTAACCTTTTAATAATAATTCCATCCCAAAATTTATTATTAAGCCGACTTCGTAGTTGAATTGATTTGAAATTAACAGATAATGCAAGATTAGGGTGTGGCGCAGATCATATTTTCTATATTTTTTGACAATTGGTAAAAAGTACCCAGCTAAACACCCATTCGCTGGCTTTACAGGGCGTCGTCTGGACAGTGATATCTGTAGAAAGGGGGATATAAGCGGAAAGATGGTAGTACCAAGAGAAGAACGAAGTATCAAAAGTCCATCAAAAAAGAGGCTGTGCCAGAACAGCCTCTTTCATTTGGTTTACCCTTCAAACGTGGTGAACTTATCCGCAGCTGATATGCGATCCTTTTTGGCGGGCTTCTCGTCAAAGTAACCAAGATGCAAAAAGCCGACAATCTTTTCATTCTCCCCGACATTCAGAATTTGCTTGACTTGCGCATCATAAATGTGTGAATTGGTTTTCCAGGTGACACCAAGCTGCTGTTCCCAGGCAAGTAGCCAAAAGTTTTGAATCATGCAGGCGGTCGCCCCAAAATTTTCATCCCATTGTTTTTGACTCTCCGGCTCATCCATTACAATAACGAGAAAAGCAGTCGGTTCACTGAGATATTCAAGACGGTTTTGCCGTCTATCTTCCGGGTAGGTGGCCGCTACTTTTTGGGCAAACGTCTCCGTCTGATCAGGTCCGATAAATATGAAACGCCAAGGCTGTCGCACGCCGTGAGTTGGTGCCCAGACGGCATCTTCCAAAAGTTCCATGACGGTCTCTTCGGTTACCGGTTTATTATTATAATGCTTCTTCACAGCACGCCGGTCACGGATCACCTGTTGCAATGCTGTTGGCCGCTTTGTCAATTCCATCAGATGTTCCTCCTTCTGGTCGCAATGTTTTTAATATATACAATCATAGTTGATAACTGTTTTCAATTATGATTGTAGCTGATAGGGATTCAAAAAGCAACGTTAATCAACCTCGAAAGCTCTTAAAGCACCATTCATTGAGCATTTTTGTTATACTTTAGGCAGAACTTAAAAGAAAAGGGAGGAATATCGAATGGATCAATTTATGGAGCGAGCAGTTGAACTGGCAGTTGAGAATGTCCGCAACGGGGGAGAACCTTTTGGGGCCGTTCTTGTGAAAAACAACAAACAGGTTGCTGAAGGTGTCAATGAACTGCATAAACGGTTTGATATTACAGCACATGCTGAGATTCAGGCGATGCGGAGAGCACAAAAGATGATGCATTCACATGAATTGAAGGGATACACCATGTATGCCAGTGGTGAACCGTGTCCAATGTGCCTGACGGCGATGTATTATGCAGGGCTTGATACGATTTATTATTGTAACGCGTCTGAGGATGCCGTTGAGGCAGGGCTTGGCAAGGCCAAAAGTATTTATGCAGAACTGCAAAAGCCGAAATCAGAGCGTCACATGGAAATGGTTCATATGCCGTTAAAAGATGGCCAGGAAGATCCGATGCAGTTATGGCAGGAGCGTACTTAATTAGCGGTGATAATGAACTGTTATATTCGCATGACATGATAAGATGGCGAATCTTATCGTTTTTCGAAAGGGGTATTCCAGTGAATGAACAAATCAAAAAAGCTTTGCTCCAGGCAGGTGACGATTCCAATATAAAAACAGCTAAACATGCGGTGGGCGGCTCAATCAATGAAAGCTGTTTTGCCGAGACTGATAATCAGAAGTATTTTATCAAATTTCATGCGGAGGCACCGGATCGCTTTTTTGAACTTGAAGCAAGAGAGCTGGAGCTGATCAGGGAAACAAATTCGATAGCCGTACCGGAAGTGTTTACGTATACAGATGAAAGTAACAGCGCATTTATTGTGATGGAATGGGTTAATGGGGCGCCGGCAGCGGATACAGACCGGAAATTGGGCGACCGCATTGCGGCCATGCATCAGACGTTTGGTAAAAAGCATGGGTTTGATGATGATACATTTATTGGAGCACTTCCACAGACAAACGGCTTGTTTTCAAGCTGGCTGGAATATTATCGGGATCAGCGGCTCGCTGCTCAATTAAAGATGGGCATCGACAAAGGCAGAATGACTGGTAAACGACGCGGGCGCATGGAAACGTTGCTTGAGGATCTTGGCAAGTGGATTCCTGATGATGCCGCCCCGTCTTATCTTCATGGTGATTTGTGGGGCGGTAACTGGCTGGCTGGTCCCGGGGGTGAACCATATGTGATTGACCCATCATTCCTTTATGGTGACCGGCACTTTGAACTGGCTTTCACTGAAGTGTTTGGCGGTTATTCCAGTGATTTTTACCGTGCTTATCAGGAGCGATTCCCGTTGTCACCGGATTATGATGACATAAAACCATTGTATCAGTTGTATTATTTACTTGTTCATTTGAACATGTTCGGTGAAGCATATGGACGCTCAGTGGATACGATTTTGAAACGATATGCCGGGTGAGTGAGCTGTCACAGTTTTGTCATAAAATATGCTAAAGATGTGCTGAAACTCACAATTTTCCCCTATAGTAAATCGTGTATGATGAAGGTACATGATACAAATTGGTGGGATAATCCATGACGTTCTATGACTTACTCGTTTTTATACATGTGCTATCGGCAATCCTGGGTTTGGGCCCCGGGTTCGTCATGATTTCCATTGTAACAAAAGCTGATACGATGACCGAGTTGCGGCATGCCTATGTTATCAGAAAACGGATACATATTTTTGTAATGGTGGGGGGAACTCTGCTATTAATAACCGGTCTTTGGATGGGGATGCTGAATCCTTATTTATTCAGTCAGGGTTGGTATGTTTTGAGTCTTGCATTATTCCTGATTGCACTTGCATTTGGTCCGCTTATTCTGTCACCAAGGTCGAAACCGATTAAAGCATTGCTGAAGGAACATAAGGGGGACAATATACCTGAGAAGTACCAAACGTTGGCCAAAAAGCTCTTTTTCTATGAACGGATTGAGAACATCATTTTTTTGATTGTCATCGTTTTGATGGTGTTAAAACCTTTTTAATGCGGGATATGACTTTAAAAAACCCCAGTCGTCCGGAACAAGAACAATCAACGATATTAACAAGGCGCACATGCTCGGGCTGTGCGCCTTGTTTAATTCAGTTACCTTATCCTAAATATTCCTCCAGCGTAATACCTTGTTCCATAATGTCAGTCGCAGCCTCCTCACCGACATATCTTAGATGCCATGGCTCATATTGGTATTGGGTAATATCTTCTTTTCCTTTCGGATAGCGGATGATAAATCCATACTCAGCAGCATGCTTCTTTAGCCATTTGCCTTCATCGGTTTTGCCAAATGCCACGGTTAATTTAAAATTAATATCCGGGCTGGTGACATCCATTGTCAAGCCGGTCTGATGTTCGCTCTCCCCGGGCCTTGCACTAACATTATTAGCTGCTTTCTCGCCGTGTTCCCGGACATTGGCGGCAAAAATAGCATCCTGTCTGTCGTAGGAGCGGTATCCGGACTGGGCGTACAGCTCAAGCCCCGCATTGTCTGCCGCTCTAAACATGTCTTCCATAGCTGTTGCGGCCACTTGCCGCATTTGTTTTTTCGGCAGGAAATCTTCAAACGGGAAGCGTACGTCTGGTACAACGAGATTGATAGGTTCAAATCCTTCTGGCAGCGCATGGTCTTTGTTGACAAGCACTAGGATGTCGTGTGGATTATTGATAGCATCAGAATTTTTGCCGGATTTTTCAAGTCCCGAGCCGGGCTCAATAGAAGCGTTGTTTTCCAGTGACTGCTTCAGCGCATCTTTTGTTGCATCATCATAAACACCGGTGACCGGGAGATTATCCTGCTGTATTTGGTAGTCTGTGACAGCCCATGTTGTCACGTCGTCATAGGTGCCGGTTGTGTCTATATCATAGCCGATTTGATTCAGGACGCCCTGCAACACTTCCACGGAATCATTCGAGTCTTTTTTTTGCAAGGATTCCTGTGGCAATTGGACCTGTTTACTGACCGATTCTGTCTTTTTCTCATTATCAGTTTCATCTTTTGGTGCAGGCTCAGCGGTTTGCTCATTTCCGGAAGCACCGTTACTGCAGGCTGTGATCAGGAACAGTATAGCAAACAGTGCTAGAGCGACCGTAAGACTTCTCTTGAGCATTAAATTCTCTCCTGTTCTTCGTTCTAGTTTCACCATGTTATCATAACACTCGTATTGGGGGTGGTCCATGACAAATCAGGAATTCCAGGGAAGCCACTGCAATTCATCAAACGTTTGATTGAAATAAGATGAAAGGCAGCAATGGGAAAGACTGGCGCACCGGCCAGCTTTTCATTATCGTTCGTTCGCTTCAAATAACCGGCAAATCTCAACGATGACGTTTGTCGCTTTCTCCATGTTATCAACGGATATATATTCAAACTTTCCGTGAAAGTTTTCCCCGCCTGTGAAAATGTTAGGTGTTGGCAATCCCTTGTATGAAAGTTGCGAACCATCTGTACCTCCGCGGACAGGCTTAACAAGTGGTGTGATTTCAACGTTTTCCATTGCCTCATAAGCGATATCCACTATATGTTTGACCGGTTCGATTTTTTTACGCATATTATAATATTGATCGTTCATTTCAATTTCCGCGGACGCTGCACCGTACTTGGCATTGATCTCTTCGGTGTATTGGCGCATTGTTTCTTTCCGAGCCTCGAAATTATCCGTGTCAAAGTCTCGAATGATATAAGATATGACGGTTTGCTCTACATTACCACTTATATTTAGCAAGTGATAGAACCCTTCATATTGTTCCGTGTGTTCGGGTGCTTCATGTTCCGGAACTTTCGTGATAAATTCGGCCGCCATTTTTCCGGCATTTATCATTTTGTTTTTGGCTGTGCCGGGGTGTACGCTATTGCCGTGGAATGTGACTCGGGCAGCAGCAGCATTAAAATTTTCATACTGCAATTCGCCTAGTGGTCCGCCATCCATGGTATAAGCGTATTCGGCAGCAAACCGGTCAACATCAAACTTATGTGGGCCGCGGCCGATTTCTTCATCAGGGGTGAAAGCAACGCGAAGTTTTCCGTGTTTGATTTCCGGATGGTCTATCAGGTAAGCCATTGCCGTCATAATTTCCGTGACACCTGCTTTGTCATCAGCGCCAAGGAGGGTTGTTCCGTCAGTTGTGATGAGTGTATGACCTTTATAACTCTGCAATTCCGGAAAATCATGAGCGGATAAAACAACACCCTTGTTTTTATTTAATGTCAGATCATGGCCGTCAAAGTTCTCGACGATTTGCGGGTTGACATCTTTTCCGGTGAAATCAGTTGCTGTGTCAACATGGGCCAGAAAACCAATCGTCGGAATGTTCTTCCCGGTATTGGCTGGCAGTGTTGCCATCACATAGCCATTATTAATCGAGACATCCTGCATGCCAATTCCCTTTAATTCTTCAACAAGCAGATTAGCCAATTCCAACTGCCCCGGTGTTGACGGTGTTGTGTCATTGGCTTCATTTGATTGGGTATCGATTTTGGCGTATCGGGTGAAACGTTCAATTAACTCTTGTTTCATAATGTCCATCTCCTTTGTCCATCTATCTTACCATTTTTGTCATCAGAAAATGAAGAATAATTCGTGCTGTTCATTACCTTTTCCATCGGTTAAAATAAGGAGTGAAAACCATGAACGTCATAAAATGAAAACAACACATAAGATAGGGAGGTTGCAGAATGTCTGTTGTGGTTAGTGATACATGGCTTAAGAAGAGATTGGAAAACGACTCGGAAAATACCGTTGTTGTGGATACACGCTTTGATTTAACAGATGCAGATGCTGGAAGAAAAGCCTATTTGGAAGGCCATATTCCGCAAGCGGTTTATCTGGATTTAAACAAAGATTTATCTGATAAGGCGGCAAAGCATGGGGGAAGTCATCCACTGCCCGACATGGAGATGTTTACTGCCAAAATCGGCAACATCGGGATTGACCATGAGACGACGGTTGTCATATATGATCAGCGGAATGACATGTTCGCTGCACGCCTGTGGTGGCTTTTACAGTATGCTGGGCATGCGGATGTCCATTTACTCGACGGCGGTTTTGAACAGTGGGTGAAAGCCGGCTATGACATCACAGCCGAAGTTCCGGCACTCGAAGCAAAAGAATTTAAGCCTTCGTTTCAGGACAAGGATGTAGTGGATATTGATGAAGTCCAAGAGAAACTGCAGAATCAGGCAGCAACACTGATAGACTCACGCTCGCAGGAACGCTATCTGGGCAAAACCGAGCCACTTTATATCAAAGCCGGTCACATTCCTGGTGCAAAAAACTTCTTTTGGAAGAATGTTTTTGATGAAAAAGGCCAGTGGAAAGGGACCGTGGAACTTGAAAAAAACTTCGGTTCATTATCCAAAGATGACGAGATCATCGTATCCTGCGGTTCAGGTGTTTCAGCATGCCCCAATGTGCTTGCCCTGAAAACAGCAGGCTTTGAAAATGTGAAATTGTATCCCGGAAGCTTCAGTGACTGGATTTCTTATGATGAAAATGACGTGGAAACAAAGGATGAATGAAAATGGACAAAACACGTTGCGAATGGGTAACAGACGATCCGATTTATATTGAATATCATGATCATGAATGGGGGAGACCGGTCCACGACGATCAGAAATTATTCGAGATGCTTTCTCTGGAAGGTGCGCAGGCAGGGCTTAGCTGGATTACAATACTTAAGCGCAGGGAAAGTTATCGAAAAGCATTTGATCATTTTGATCCTGAAAAAGTCGCTTATTACGATACTGACAGGGTTCATAAACTTATCCAGGACAAAAGAATCATCCGGAACAGACAAAAAATCGAATCCGTTATCACCAATGCTATGGCCTTATTAAGCATTCAGCGGGAATACGGCAGCTTTGACCATTATATTTGGCAATTTGTCGGCGGGGAACCAATTGTCAATGATTGGGCGGAGCATGCGGATGTCCCTTCGTCGACGGAAGAATCGGAACGAATGAGTAAGGATCTGAAAAAGCGCGGTTTCAAATTCGTCGGACCAACCATCTGTTATGCATTTATGCAGGCGACAGGGATGGTGAATGACCATACGCGGGGATGTTTTTTGCATCCCGTGAACTAATGGACAGGATAGATTGCATGCCACATTGTCCTAATGAACAGGAAGAAAATGTTTATGAGCAATATCCATTTACGATCGATATTGCATTTTCGGGTAATGATGGTACTTAGAGGTTGTCGGAAAAATCATGAAAAATTAAGTCTGATACGAGGCAAATATCCTGTCCAGTTGGGGTGTTTGCCTCTGATTTTATTATAACGTCAGAAAGTATAAATGATGGATGACCTTTTAAGAAAAGCTTCGGTATTCGCTATAAGACGAGGCGAATGCCGAGTTTTTCTAAAAAGATCAGAAAGTATATAATTTTTAGCCCTATTGATACTTCGTCGAATATTGCCACGTCCGGCTCTAGCACTAATGCTGTAGCGTGA
>NZ_BMNQ01000077.1 GCF_014646635.1 Lentibacillus kapialis | reverse complement strand
GTTTTCACACGAATAGCGGAATGAGGAACCGTTCGGTATGGATAGTCCAGCTTTGGCGGATCCTCATTCCGTTATTTGCGTCAATTAAAGCCTTTCCAACACGTTAGCGGATCCTCATTCCGCTATATGCTTTCTGGAATTGTGAGCTTGGGCTGGGGTCCTCGAGACAAAATTCAACTGTGAAATGTGTGGAGGGGAAATGTATCCAGCGTATTATAATGGCGTATATGGACAGGAATATAAATTATCGGATTTTCTCTAACGAAGATAGAAAAAAGACCAGGCCGCACTTTGCCCGGTTTTTCTAATGATTAAAATATGCTGCACGGGAAAGTGGGAGGGGGATTATTCTGTCCGGATAATCCAGCTTCGGCGGTTCATGACGCCCCTAAATAGGGTGGTTTATACCCATATAGCGGAACGAGGATCCGTCAGGTATGGATACCCCGTTTCGGTGGACCCTCTCTTCCGTCATTTGCTTGTTTGGAAGGTGTCTCCCTTTTTCGTCGGTTGACCCGGTGTGCTATATTAGATTATAGACTTAACTGCTTTTGATTAGTGAATTTTGTTACATGTTTAAGAGTGTCTGAGGATAATAGGAACTTATTGTTGCGGAAAAATCCAGATGTATTGATCTACATTGCTTTAGAAGGGGTATCTGAGAATGACTAACGATAATTCGAAAACGTTGTATCAATTCCTGCTGATTGCGGGAATTGTTATTGTAGCGTTTAATCTCCGTCCGGCCATCACATCTGTCGGACCACTGATTGGTGTTATCCGGGATGATATCGGTCTGTCAAATTGGAGTGCCGGGATCTTGACCAGTCTGCCGCTGATTGCTTTTGCACTTGTGTCACCTATCGCGCCGAAACTGGGAAACCGCTATACAAATGAACGGGCATTATTACTTGGTCTTATTCTGCTATTCATCGGTATCTCCGTTCGTTCCATATCAGTATTTGTCCTGCTGTTTATTGGAACATTATTTGTCGGAATCGGGATTGCTATTTTAAATGTGCTGTTGCCGAGTGTGATTAAAGAAAAATTTCCCCGAAAAGTCGGGCTAATGACCAGTGTTTATACGACTTCGATGGGGATTTTTGCGGCATCAGCTTCGGGTGTAAGCATACCGTTTGCCCAAGGGCTAAATATGGGGTGGCAGCTGTCATTGCTTGTCTGGGCTATTCCGGCGGTATTAGGTATCATTATTTGGCTTTATCTTGGTGCTAAAGAAGATTCGCCTGAACCGACAGAGATGAGACAGGTCAACATTAGTGATAACCAGATTTGGAAGTCGCCACTTGCTTGGCAGGTGGCATGTTTTATGGGGCTGCAATCATTTATATTCTATGTGACTATTTCGTGGTTGCCGGAAATACTGCATAGCAACGGCCTGTCCATGACGACTTCGGGATGGATGCTGTCATTTGCTCAATTTGTTGGGCTGCCGGCCAGTTTTATTGTACCGATGGTGGCTGATCGGATGAAATCACAACGCAGCATCGTGCTTGTGATGGCATTATTGGCATTCGGAGGCTTTGGGGGACTGCTGCTTGGCAATTCGTTAACACTGATGGTGATCAGTACTATCCTAATCGGCCTGACATTGAGCGGGACGTTTGCGCTGGCCTTGGCGTTTTTAGGAATGCGAGCACGCAATGCCCGGCATGCGGCGATATTGTCCGGCATGGCTCAATCGCTCGGGTACACACTGGCAGCAGCCGGGCCGATGTTTATCGGCTATTTGTATGACGTTTCGCACGAATGGACAATACCGCTCATGACATTGATTGGCGTGGCTTTTTTGGTGATGATTTTTGGCATGGGAGCCGGACGCGATCGGTATGTGCTGGATTGACTTTTGTGTATCATAGCAGATAGCTGCAAAGATTGTGGATCAACTTTAATGAAATGAATGGTGTGACGTAGATGCAACAGCAAGCCTATACGATTAGGGATTTATATTTTTGGCGAATTACACTAAGTCTGGCGTTGGCATCCTTTTTTGTGTTTGCCGGTATGTATGCAGTTCAGCCGCTTTTTCCCGTTTTTGTAAAAGAATTTGGAGTGCCGGTGTCTGCTTCAGGACTTGCGCTATCTGTGACGATTATCGGCTTGATTATCGGTCTGATTGTGCTCGGCTTTTGGTCAGATCGGAGTGGTCGGACTGTTTTTATTAAACTGTCACTTGCAGGGGCGGCTATTCCGTTTTTGCTCATCCCCTTGTCAGAATCGTTTTTTCTTCTGCTGGTTTTGCGGCTTGTACAAGGTTTTGCACTTGCGGGGCTGCCGGCTGCGGCAATTGCCTATTTGAGTGAGGAAATCGATAAGCGTAGTGTCCATATAGCTACGGCGCTTTACATATCAAGTAATGCGCTTGGCGGTATGGCCGGACGTGTGATGACCGGCTATATGACGGACCATTTTTCATGGGAGATGGCTTTTTACGTACTGGCAGTAATTGGCTTGGTCATTTTGAGCGCGGTTATCTTCATGCTTCCAAAATCACGGTTCTTTGCGCCAAGCCAGTTGCCGTTTACGAATGACCTGAAGGCGTTTATCTTTCACTTGAAAAATCCGGCTTTATTGCTCATATTTGGTCTTGGCATTGTGTTGCAGTTTTCATTTACCGGTGTTTGGACGTATTTGCCATTCCATCTTGAAGCGCCTCCGTTTTCATTGTCGCTTGAGGCTGTTTCGTATATGTTTTTTGCCTATGGACTTGGGGTCATTGGTTCTCCGCTTGCAGGCTGGATTGCGGGTCATTTTCATTTACGGACGATCCGACTACTCGGCGTTTTTGTTATGGTGTTGGGTTTCGTTATCACGCTTGGCCCCGCTTTATGGATGATTGTTGTTGGGCTTTGTGTGGCATGTCTCGGGTTTTTTACAGCCCATTCACTGACCGCGTCATCCGTTGCAGAGGAAGTAGCCCATCATAAAGGGAGTGCTTCCAGTTTGTATTTAGTATCGTATTATATAGGTGTTGCTCTTGGCAGTTCCGCTCTTGGTCCACTATGGAACAATTGGGGCTGGAAGGGACTTATAATTCTGCTTGCGTGCGTTCCGGCTGTTTATGTGGTGATCGTCCGTTTAAGCCGAAACAGGCATAAACCTGAGGCGGCGTCCAATAATTGATTAGAAAACTCGGCATTCGCCTCGTCTTACAGCGAATGCCAAAGCTTTTTATAAGGTCATCCATCATTTATACTTCATGAGGTTAATAAAAAGCAGGAAGTCGCAATTTAGCGACTTCCTGCTTTTTATTAACTGTTTTTCATTATTTCCGGAATTTCTGTCAGATCGATCCCCCAGGCAACGGGAAGCCAGAAATAAATGGCGGCTGTGACAAGCAACATACCGAATAGGTTCAGGGCAATCCCTGCTTTGGCCATGTCCGGAATCCGTAAATATCCCGAGCCAAAGACAACGGCATTCGGCGGTGTCGCTACAGGCAGCATAAACGCACTGGATGCAGCGACACCGGCAGCAACCATTACCGTGAACGGATGAACGCCGAGTGCAGCGGCTAGCGATGCCATAATCGGATACATCATATTGGCAGTAGCGGTATTCGATGTAATCTCAGTCAAGAAAATAACCATGCCGGTTACGACGAGCAAGACGATCAAGAGATGGACACCTTCTAATACTGTAAGCTGATTACCGATCCATTCGGACAGACCTGATTCTGTGAATCCGCTGGCAATGGCTAGGCCTCCGCCAAACAAGAGAAGGATCCCCCACGGCAGTTTGACAGCCGAATTCCAGTCCAGCAGATAGTCGCCTTTTATCCTTTTTGATGGGATGATAAACAGAATAATCGCTGCTGTCATAGCAATGATCGCATCATTGATGTTTTCATTGACAAATTTCGTCAGAAGAAACGAGCGCGTTATCCAGGATAGTGCTGCGGCTGTAAATACGGCAAGTACAGCTTTTTCTTCAAAAGATGCTCTTCCAAGCTCATCCTTTTGCTGTTGGATAACTTCGCGTCCGCCGGGAAGTTGATTCATTTTTTGCGGATATGCTACTTTTACCAAGTAAATCCATATGATGAATATAAACAACCAGGCCACCGGAATACCGAAAAGCATCCACTTGGCAAACGAGATTTCGACCCCATACATATTGTTAACAGTACCTGCCAGTGCGGTATTAGGTGGTGTGCCAATCAGGGTTGAAATGCCCCCTACTGAAGCGGAATAAGCAATTGCAAGCATGAGCGCTTTGCCGAAACCGAAATTTTCCGGGGTTGTGTCAATCGAATGGTCTTCTTTAAGCTGATCAGAAACCTGATAAATGATTGCAAGTCCAATCGGAACCATCATCATGGATGTAGCAGTGTTGGAAATCCACATCGACAGGAATCCAGTGGCTACCATAAAACCAAGTATGATCCGTTCAGTGTTGGTTCCAATAATTGATATGATCGTCAGTGCGATTCGTCGGTGCAGATCCCATTTTTCCATAGCAAGCGCAATCATGAAACCGCCCATAAAAAGAAAGATAGTATCATCGCCATATGACGAGGTGGTTGCATCGATATTGAGTCCGCCTGTTAATGGAAAGAGAAGGATCGGCAGCAGTGATGTGGCCGGAATTGGGATTGCTTCCGTCATCCACCAGACGGCAATCCACAATGTGCTGGCAAGTACAGCTTGTCCAGCACTGGAGAGCCCCTCCGGTTGGAAGAATAATAGTGTTACTATAAAAAGAACAGGTCCTAAAAACAATCCAATAAACTGAGCTGTCGAGTATGACCGCTTCTTGTTCCCGCCATCACCGCCGTCGGATTCTTTTGTGCTGTTTGGGTTTGTTCCGTCATTACCAAGCTTTGAATCGTTCGGCCGCACGAAAAAACGCAGCATGTCTTTAGCCTGATCATGTTTCTCCCATAGCCAGTCCCATGCAGCAATCATCATACAATGCCTCCTTTGTTCACAAAATGAAATCGATGCCAATGATTGACATTAATAGTATTATAAATTACACAGTGAACACGGGGCAAACTATTCTGGTTTCTGTTTCCATTGGGAGCGTTATGTTAGACTATTTATAAGAAATTTCTATAAACGTCATATAGGTTGTCGGAGGTGATTCGAATGTCATTTTTTATGCAGGCGGTTGGTGATTCAGCAGTGAAAATTCAGTTTCAGGACGACGTGACACCATCACTGAACAGAAGAATTCAGCTGTTCTCCCGCAAGCTTTATAACCACCGAATAGAAGGTGTTGTGGAATGGGTGCCAGCGTATGATTCGTTAACTGTTTATTATCAGCCGCATCAGATCCGCTACCGTGATCTATGTCAAAAACTTGATCAAGTATTTCAGTTAGAGTCCGAGGCGAATGAGGCTGGGGGAGGACTGATAACGATTCCGGTTGTGTATGGAGGGGATAATGGCCCTGATTTGGAACGTGTAGCTGCTGTTAACGAACTTTCAGCAGATGATGTGATAACCTTGCATACACGCAATACATATCTTGTCTATATGCTGGGATTTTTGCCTGGATTTCCTTATCTCGGCGGACTCGACAAACGCATTGCAACATCAAGACTTGAGGAGCCGCGCGGGAAGATATCAGCCGGGTCGGTTGGCATTGCACATGAACAAACCGGTATTTATCCTATCGAGTCCCCGGGCGGGTGGAATATAATCGGAAAAACCCCAATTCAGCTGTTTGATGTTCATAAAGAAAATGCATTTTTATTACGCCCTGGCGACGAAGTACGGTTTTCTCAAATTGACGAAACCGATTATAAAATGATAGAACAGCAAATTTCTGATGGCACGTTTAAAATAGGGACGGTGATAAAGGATGCCAAACTCAGTTGATTTAAATTGTGATATGGGTGAAAGTTTTGGAATGTACACAATCGGGGCTGATGAACAACTGATGCCCTACATCACCTCAGCAAACATTGCTTGTGGTGCTCATGCGGGTGATCCTGCAGTGATGGACCGGACAGTTAGACTCGCTAAAGAAAACGATGTGGCTGTTGGCGCACATCCCGGTTTACCGGATCTTGCCGGTTTTGGGAGACGGATGATGGATGTTGCACCTGAGGAAGTATATCAGATGGTGGTTTATCAAATCGGGGCTTTGCAGGCATTCTGCAAGGTTCATAATGTTGAAATGCAGCACGTGAAACCACACGGTGCGCTTTACAATGTTGCCGCCAAAAACCGTGATACGGCTGATGCTGTTGCGCGTGCGGTGCATGATGTAAATGATGAATTGGTACTGTTTGGTTTGGCCGGCAGTAAGTTGCTTACAGCAGGGAAACAGACGGATTTGCAAGTAGCATCGGAGATCTTCGCCGATCGGACATACCAGGCAGATGGCAGTTTGACACCTCGACAACAGCCTGATGCGCTGATAGAAAATGCCGATGATGCAGTACGGCAAGTTGAACGGATACTGCGGACAGGAAACGTCCGTGCAGTCACCGGTGAAGACGTGACGATAGTAGCTGATACGATTTGTGTGCATGGTGATGGCGCACAGGCTGCAGTGTTTGCCGGTAAATTGCGTACAGCTCTACAGGCGGACGGAATTGCTATCAAAGCCATCAGCTCCGGTGGATTCAATTAAACGGATATGTGTGAATGATGCGGATGCGATGAGACCATTAACCGGCGTAGTCAGTGGCATAATCAATCTGCTACTTCATTAAGACGTGATAAATAATCCATCAGCAAAGTTGATGAATAAAACATGTATGAAAGTGGTGATTATATGCAAAAACAAACCATCTTTCAAATCGATAAGCCGGGCGTTTCAACGACATTTCAGGATCTTGGAAGGCCGGGCTTTCAACAATATGGTGTTCCGGTATCAGGTGCAATGGACCGCTATGCCATGCAGATTGCCAATATTCTTGTGGGTAATCCCCGGGATACTGTGTGCCTCGAAGTGACATTGATCGGCCCCGATCTGAAAGCGACATCACCGGAACCTGTTACAGTTGCCATAACGGGAGCAGCACTTGAACCGAAATTGAATGGATCCCCTGCTCCTATGTGGAAGTCATTTGAAATGAGACAAGGGGACCGGCTGACATTCGGCAACCATCAACAGGGAGTTCGTGCATACATAGCAGCCGCCGGTGGATTTGATGCCCCGGTTTTTTTTCAAAGTCGAGCGACTGATGTGAAAAGCGGATTTGGCAGTCCGCTGAAGAAAGGACAATCCATTGAGGGTTTTCCGGTCAGGACGACATACGGTATCGGTCTATCACAGGCGGAGGTGCCTGTTTATCAATCAAATATTGACGTATCTATTGTAGAAGGTCCGCATACAGCTGTTTTTACAAAATGGGAATTGGACCGATTTTATAAGATGCCGCATATTGTTGGGGCGAATTCCAATCGGATGGGGTACAGGCTTCAATCGATGCCAATCAGCCTTGAGAATACGGCAGATATTTGGTCGGAAGCCACCCCGTTCGGAGCGATTCAAATTACGGGCAATGGACAACCTATTATATTAATGGCGGACAGACAAACAACGGGTGGCTATCCCCGAATCGGCACAGTTATCACGGATGATCTGCCAAGACTGGCGCAGCTCGTACCAAAAGGGAAAGTCCGTTTTCATCCCATTTCTGTTGAGGCGGCACAGGAACGTGTAACTCAAATGGAAGCGTTTCTGTCCAACCTGGAAACATTCACGAAAGGCTTGTTGTTAAAGCCGGAATAATTGCTTAGCAACCCGAACTATATTACAATGAGTTGGTATGAGCCGATGCCGCACTGGCAGGTTATGATTTATAGAAAATGCGACTTTTATAGGCTTGACAGTCAATTTTTATAATATAGTCTATGTATTATTTGGATGACTGCCGATCCTGCAGTTGCAGCATGGCATTGACATCGGGTAAAACAAAAGAGGAGCGTCTGAATGGATATTAAATTAATTGCTTTGGATATGGATGGAACCTTGCTAAATAGTGAGGAAGCTGTTTCTGATTTTAATCGGGAAAAGATTGCCCAGGCACTGGCAAAAGATGTTCATGTGGTGTTGAGCACCGGCCGCTGGCTGAATTCGTGCTATCCGTACGCTGAATCACTGACGTTGTCGTCTTTCCTAATTACGTGCAACGGTGGAGAAATTTGGACGTTTGAAAAAGAATTGAAGGAACGGCATCTCCTTGACCCCGAACGTGTCAAACTCATGTGGGAATTGGCTAACGATATGGAATTAAGGACATGGATGATTTCGACTGACAGGATATGGTATGGGACAGCACCGGATAATTTCTCGGATCGTGAGTGGCTCAAATTCGGCTGCGATTCCTATGATGGCGATAAATTGGAAACCATCGTCAAAGAACTTTCGCATTACGATGATCTTGAGTTGACAAATTCAATGCTGACAAACATCGAGGTTAATCCAAAAGGAGTTAGTAAGGCAAGTGCATTGAATAATGTCTGTAAGGAAATCGGGATTTCAATGGACAATGTGATGGCGGCCGGCGACAGCCTGAATGACATCAAAATGATTCAGGAAGCAGGTGTCGGTGTAGCAATGGGTAATGCCCAAGAGGCTATCAAGAATGTTGCCGATTATGTGACGGTTACAAATAATCAGCATGGCGTTGGTAAAGCCATTGAGAAATTTGTGCTGTAAAACTGAACAGTTGTCCTTCTATTTGGCACTTGCTTCACATATACTATAATAATCGTTTCAATCGCCAAATTGTACGAATAGGTGAAAAAAGCGTATAATGTATGTAATACCATGAAAGGGGATGCAGTGATGTCATTTTCCCGTGGACCAAAACAACCTGTTCCGGAAGTGGAAACGAAAGTATGGTCATGTACGAACGATGACTGTGCAGGATGGATGAGGGAATCTTTCAGTTTTAATGAGGAGCCGGAATGCCCGCTTTGTCAATCTTCAATGGCAAAAGAAGTACGTGTGCTGCCGGAATTGGAACAATGAAGATGACATGAACGCAGAAGCAGAAACATCAGAACAACTGTTTGATTCAAGGTGTCTGTGTAGGGGCATCTTTTTATAATAACGTCAGAAAGTATACCTTCTGGTTGACCGTATAAGAAACACTTGAGACGAGGGTAGGCTTGCGTTTTTTATAACGTCAGAAAGTATAAATGATGGATGACCTTATATTAAGACGAGGCGAATGCCGAGTTTTTCTAACTGTGTTTTAAACTGCTAACAGAACTTGTTTTCGAGCGACTAAATCTGCCTTGCTTGAGTGAGGCAGATATTTTTATTTACAAAGAATTTAATAGTGGAATAATTCTAAAATCAATTGTATAATTTGAATTAGAGAATCAACCAGATCTTCATCATAATTGTAAGCGATTACATTGTTAAAGGGAGGAATAGCAAGGTGAGATATGCGAATCCGAATTCAACAGGGGCAAAAGTTACCTTTCGCAAGCGGTATGACAATTACATTGGTGGGGAATACCGTCCGCCGATAAATGGAAAGTACTTTGAAAATGTCAGCCCTGTAACAGGGAAAGTCTTCTGTGAAATGGCCAGATCGACAAAAGACGATGTAGAGGCGGCCGTTGACGCAGGGTTTGTTGCTAAAGATGCATGGGCCAAGACATCAGTGACGGAGCGGGCAAATATGTTGAATAAGATTGCTGACCGAATGGAAGAAAATCTTGAAATGCTCGCTGTTGCAGAAACCTGGGATAATGGGAAAGCTGTAAGAGAAGGACTTGCGGCTGACATTCCGCTTGCGGTGGACCACTTTCGTTATTTTGCCGGCGCTATACGGGCACAGGAGGGCGGCGTCAGTCAGATTGATCATGATACGGTTGCTTATCATTTTCATGAACCGCTCGGTGTTGTGGGACAAATCATTCCATGGAACTTCCCGATTCTGATGGCTACATGGAAACTGGCACCGGCGCTTGCAGCAGGTAATTGTGTTGTATTAAAGCCCGCCGAACAAACGCCGGCATCGATTCATGTTTTGCTCGATATCATTAAGGATCTTTTGCCGCCGGGTGTTCTTAACATTGTGAACGGATTTGGTGTTGAGGCCGGTAAGCCGATTGCCTCTAACAACCGGATTTCAAAAGTGGCCTTTACCGGTGAAACAACCACAGGACGTCTCATCATGCAGTATGCGTCTGAAAATATCATTCCGGTTACGCTTGAGCTTGGCGGAAAATCACCAAATATTTTCTTTTCGGATGTTATGGACAAAGATGACGGATTTTTAGATAAAGCGATTGAAGGTCTTGTCATGTTTGCTCTGAATCAGGGTGAAGTTTGCACATGCCCGTCACGCGCACTGGTTCATGAATCCATTTACGATGAATTTATGGAACGGGCTATTAAACGGGTTACCGACATTAAGATTGGTCACCCGCTGGATACTGAAACCATGATGGGGGCTCAGGCTTCACAGGAACAAATGGAAAAAATCAAATCATATTTGGATATCGGAAAACAAGAAGGCGCTGAAGTACTTGCCGGCGGCGCAGTCAACCAGCTGGACGGTGATATGGAGGAAGGGTATTATATTGAGCCGACCATTTTTAAAGGTGATAATAAAATGCGCATTTTCCAAGAGGAAATATTTGGACCGGTGCTTGCAGTTACAACATTCAAAAATGACGACGAGGCTATGAAAATCGCCAATGACACCCTATATGGGCTGGGCGCCGGTGTCTGGACCCGGAACATCAATACAGCTTATCGTTTCGGGCGCGGTATTGAAGCGGGACGTGTATGGACGAACTGTTACCATCAATATCCGGCACATGCTGCGTTTGGCGGCTACAAAAAATCCGGAATCGGCCGCGAAAATCATTTGATGATGCTTGACCATTATCAGCAAACGAAAAATCTGTTAATCAGTTACAGTGAAGATCCGGCGGGGCTTTTTTAACGCTGCCAGGCAGGCTGATGCTAGTTGAAATCGGCTCCTTTCTCATATATGACACAGAAAGGGTGTGAAAAATGGTCGAACGTGTAACAGTAACTGATGAGGCGCTGAAACTGATCGACACCTTGGAAGAAACGCATGGTCCGCTTATGTTCCATCAATCAGGCGGATGCTGTGACGGCAGCTCGCCAATGTGTTATCCGAGAGGCGAATTCCGTGTCGGGGAATCAGATGTGCTGCTCGGGGAAATTGGTGAAACACCTTTTTATATGTCAAAAGACCAGTATGAATACTGGAAGCACACGCAGCTGATTATCGATGCCGTTGATGGACGCGGTGGGATGTTTTCACTGGAAGGCCCGGAAGGAAAACGGTTTTTAACGAGGTCCAGGGTGTTCAGTGAAGAAGAAAGGAAAGCATTGCGTTAAATCAAAACCACCAGTGTGAACTGGTGGTTTTGGTTTAGTGCGCCGGGCATGTGCTATGTCTAGGGAGTGAAAGTCTCCTGCGGGCTTGGTAGTAGGAACCGCTAGCCAAAGACAAGGGTGTCCACTGCGAGGTGGAATCGGAAGGAAGTCGGCGGCAAA
>NZ_BMNQ01000076.1 GCF_014646635.1 Lentibacillus kapialis | reverse complement strand
ACCTGGACTGCCCAACAGCGGGGTGCGCAAAAACACACAGTATTGGGTATTGTGATATTCTCAAATTTTATACTTTCTTATCTGATTAGAAAAACGCGGCATTCGCCTCGTCTTATAGCGAATGCCATGTTCGTTTCTTATAAAGTCATCCATAATTTATACTTTCTGACGTTATTAGAAAACTTGGCTTATCGCCAAGCTTTAATGGTGAAAGCCTTAGTTGCACTTATGCAGTAAGAAATAATTTATACTTTCTTAACTGCTAAAAAAAGAGCGCCACGGCACTCTTTTTTTAATCAGATATCCCGGTTATGGTTTTAGCGTTTTTTTTACCGGGTTTGTTCGGTACGTCATGATGATGTCGGCATCTGGGCTCATACGATTCAGACGCACCTACCAGAATGACCGGATCGTTATATGAAGCGGGCTCGCCATCAATCAGCCGCTGCGTCCGATTAGCCGGGGATCCGCAAATCGGACATATTGCATTCAGCTTAGAAATAGATTCGCTTTGTGCCATCATCTCCGGCATCGGGCCGAATGGTTCTCCGCGAAAGTCTGTATCAAGTCCGGCTGCAATGACACGAATCCCTTTGTCTGCCAGTTCATTGGCAACAGAGACGATGTTATCATCAAAAAATTGGATTTCATCGATCCCAACCACATCAATATGATGACGCCCGAGATATTCCAATATTTTTTCCGAGCTTTTTACAGGACGCGCGATGACAGACGTACCGTTATGGGAAACAACTGATTCCTCGGCATAACGGTCATCAATCACCGGCTTAAAGACACGGACCGAGAGATTGCCGTATGTTGCCCGGCGAACGCGCCGTATCAATTCTTCAGATTTGCCGGAAAACATGCCGCCGCAAATCACTTCAACCCATCCATTTTGGTTCATCACGTACATGAGCAGGGACTCCCTTCAAAGATGTATTCCTATTATGTAAGCATTCGATTAACATTATGCCCGGCAGAAAGCTTTTGCTCGTAAGACGTTCGTCAAGAATGATAATAATATTAGTTGGAAAAACTCGCCATTCATCTGGCTTAATAGCAACTACTGACACTTTTTTAGCAGTTAAGAAAGTATAAATTATTTCTTACTGCATAAGTGCAACTAAGGCTTTCGCCATTAAAGCTTGGCGATAAGCCAAGTTTTCTAATAGATTCTGACGTTATAAAGTGAAAAAACAGGCAACATGTGGACAAATTGCCTGTTTTTCATATGAGGGTATGGTTACCTCAGCTTTTTATCGAAACAAATTCCGCCTTATATGGACGGATCCGATGTTACTTCATGTTATATTTTTTCTTGAACCGGTCTACGCGGCCGCCGGCTTTATCAGCCTTTTGCTTGCCGGTATAGAACGGGTGTGAAGCTGAACTGATTTCAACACGGATCAGCGGATACGTGTTGCCATCTTCCCATTCGATCGTTTCTTCAGATGTCTGCGTTGAACCGCTCATGAATTTATAATCCGAGCTTGTGTCCAGGAAAACAACATTTCTGTATTCCGGATGAATTTCATTTTTCATGTCTTTCCACTCCTTTTTGCCCTGAATCCTTATGCATTCAGAGTTATTGTAAGAGCCGTCACAGGTCTCAAACGTTAGTTGAACTCACATAGAAAGATTATAACAGCGCCGCGTGATGATTGCAATAGCTAATCACTTCCTCACGCCGCTTTATGGCTGCTTAGTGCCCTTTCGCTTCATTTCGTCATCCATCTGCTGAAAAAACTCTTCATTGTTTTTCGTTGCGCGCAAACGTTTCAAGAAGCGGTCAAGGAAGTTATGAGAATCCTGCATTGTTTTGCGAATTGCCCAGATTTTGTCAAGATGATTTTTTGACACAAGCAATTCCTCTTTCCGCGTCCCGGATTTCAAGATATCGATTGAAGGGAAAATCCGGCGTTCAGCAAGATTGCGGTCGAGATGCAGCTCCATATTACCCGTTCCCTTAAATTCTTCATAAATCACATCGTCCATCCGTGATCCCGTATCAACGAGTGATGTTGCCAACACGGTGAAACTGCCGCCTTCTTCAATATTTCTGGCAGCACCAAAAAAACGTTTCGGACGGTGGAACGCAGCGGGATCAATACCGCCGGAAAGAGTCCGGCCACTTGGCGGGATGACAAGATTATAGGCGCGCGTCAGTCTGGTGATGCTGTCCATCAGAACAATGACATCACGCTTATGTTCGACCAGACGCATCGCGCGTTCCAGAACAAGTTCAGATACCTTGATATGATTTTCTGGAACTTCATCGAATGTTGAACTGACAACATCCACATCTTCCTGCACTGAACGCTCAATATCAGTTACTTCTTCCGGACGCTCGTCCACCAGCAAAATAATCAGTTTGGACTCCGGATGATTAGCGGAAATACTGTTGGCAATTTCCTTCAGGAGGACTGTTTTACCTGCTTTTGGGGGAGCAACAATTAAGCCGCGCTGGCCATAGCCAACAGGTGTCATCAAATCGATAATACGGGTGGACAGATTTTTTGTCTCGCGCTCAAGCTTCATAAGTCTGTCGGGATGCAGCGCTGTGAGTGCAGGAAAATGAACACGTTCTTTTGACGTTTCCGGATCCTCCCCGTTTACCGCGTCCACATGCAGCAGACCGTAATATCGTTCGTTTTCTTTTGGCGGCCGCACTTTCCCGGATACCTTGTCTCCATTCCTTAAGTCAAAGCGACGAATCTGTGATGCGGAAATATAAATATCTTCTGCACTTGGGGAATAATTGATCGGACGAAGAAAACCGAATCCTTCTGAAGGGATAATTTCCAGGATGCCATCCATAAATAAAAAGCCATCTTGTTCAGCCTGTCCTTTTAAAATAGCAAAAATAAGTTCTTTTTTTGTCAGTTTTGAATAATACGATATTTTGTATTCCCTGGCCAGAGCATAAATTTCTTTCAGTGTTAATGTCTCCAGATGGGAAATCGTTAATGATGCCATTAAATCACCACACCCAATTATTTTTAAAGATTGTTCAAAAAGTCCGGTCAGCACACATTGAAATTCTTCGCCAGCCTGCTTTTTTGCCCCTTGGAAAGAGAAAGTCGCTTTTCCCGTTTGCGATGCGAATGCAATAGAGCTTAGCTTGTCTTGTGCATACATTTCGCCGCTCGGGGGGGGTTTGTGCCACCTCGAACTTCTTGGCTCGATTATCCTTATTTTTGAAAATACGTTTGCATTGTGATAACAGTGAGATTATTCTCTTTCTATTGTGAATGGTCAGTATAAAACGATAGAAGAGTTTGCAGGAAGCTCAGGAAGCTAGAATGGAAGTTTTGTTGTTTATTATTACCCATTATCCTTATCCATAAACATTATCATACATTTTTATGGCGTTATATTCAATACTCTAGTTGAAAATTTTTATCGCAAAATCAGCAGGAATAGAATCCGACATGTTTCTTGTGCCATTGAACCTCCACTTATCCTTTTTCATCTTGAGGTTTAGAAGTGGAGGTTCCTGTTGTTTATTATTCAAACATGGTTTCTTCAGTTCGTATGCTATGATTTTATAACAAGGTTAGGTTTTTTCTTCAGACTATGCTCGCCGTCAATAAAACGGACTGTCCCGCTTTTAGCACGCATGACAACTGATTGGGTCGTATTTTTTAATCCTTTGAATTGCACACCCCGCAGCAACTCACCATCTGTTACGCCGGTTGCAGCAAAGATGGCATCATCACCACTGCAAAAATCATCCATATAATAGACTTTTTCAAAATCTGCAATACCCATTTCCTTACAGCGTTCAATTTCGCCGTCATTGGACGGAACAAGTTTGCCTTGGATTTCCCCGCCCAGACATTTTAAGGCGACTGCACTGATGACGCCCTCGGGCGCTCCACCTATGCCCATTAAAATATCAACACCCGTATCATCAAAAGCTGTATGCATAGCCGCAGCCACATCGCCATCCGGAATCAGCTTGATGCGCGCACCGGCAGCACGGATCTCTTCAACTAATTCAGCATGACGGGGACGATCCAGCACAATGACAACCAGATCTTCTATTGCTTTATCTTTTGCCTTGGCTACTGCTTTTAAATTATCCAACGTGGATGCATTGATATCAACTTTGCCGACTGCATCGGCTCCTACTGCAATTTTTTTCATATACATATCAGGTGCATGCAATAGGTTCCTCTTATCAGCAATCGCGATGACCGCGAGTGCATTCCAAGTACCCTGTGCCACGATACTTGTTCCCTCAAGCGGATCGACAGCGATATCTACTGTGGGACCGGATCCTGTTCCAAGTTCCTCACCAATATAAAGCATTGGTGCTTCATCTATTTCCCCTTCACCGATAACAACAGTGCCCTGCATCGGAATGGTATCGAAAACATTGCGCATCGCTGTTGTCGCCGCATCGTCTGCTTCGTTCTTTTTCCCGCGGCCCATCCAGCGTGCCGATGACTGCGCGGCAGCCTCTGTCACGCGAACAATTTCCATTGATAAACTTCTTTCCATATCTCCCTCTCCTTTAATATAAAAATTTCCTCATCCCAAAAGGATTTACATTTTGAAGGGAGTCTTTTTCTATCTCACTATGGACATGTCACATTTATTATGAATTCTGGAATTGCTCGATCTCTTTTTCGCTCATTTCTTCCCGCCATACGTTGGCACCAAGGCTATTCAATTTTTCGGTGATTTTTTCATACCCCCGGTCAATATGTTCGATACCAGTAATTTCAGTGACGCTATTTGCCATAAGACCGGCAATGATAAGCGATGCACCGGCACGCAGATCACTCGCTTTCACACGCGCACCCTCCAGCTGGACACGACCGTCAACAATCACTGAACCGCCTTCAACCTTAATCATGGCGTTCATTCGCCGCAATTCGTCAATATGCTTTAAGCGAGCTGAATAGATCGTATCTGTTATAATGCCTGTATTTTCAGCTTTCGTCAGTAATGTCGTAAACGGCTGCTGAAGGTCGGTTGGAAAACCGGGATAAACGAGCGTTTTCACATCAACACTTTTAAGCGGATGTCTCGGGGCGATATATAATTGCTCATCGCTCTGCTCGACAGCAACTCCCATTTCCTCCAGCTTCGCCAGAACAGACTCCAAATGCTGTGGTATCACATTATCAATGATGACCTCATTGCCTTGTGCTGCAGCAGCAATCGCATAGGTGCCGGCCTCAATCCGGTCTGGAATGATGGTATGCTGACACCCGTTTAAAGAAGGGACACCTTCAATCCGGATGACATCGGTTCCGACACCTTTGATATTGGCCCCCATATTCGTCAATAGTGTCGCAACATCAATGATTTCAGGTTCTTTTGCCGCATTTTCAATAATGGTTTTTCCTTTTGCCTTAACTGCAGCAAGCATGATATTGATGGTTGCTCCGACACTGACGACATCAAGGTATATTCTGGCTCCGCGAAGCTCATTGGCACGGATATAGATAGCACCCTGTTCATTGGTGACTTCTGCTCCCAGTGCTTCAAATCCTTTAATATGCTGGTCAATCGGCCGCGGCCCTAAATGGCATCCTCCCGGCAATCCAATCACGGCCTGATTGAATTTACCGAGCATGGCCCCCATAAAATAATAGGATGCTCTCAGTTTCTTGACTTTTCCATTCGGAAGCGGCATGGAAATCATATTTTCAGGGTCAATATGCACTGTCTGCCCATCCCAGCTCACCTTCCCGCCAATTTCCTCAAGCAAACCGCCAAGTGTATAGACATCCGAAATGTCCGGCAGCCCCTCGATGGCGACATGAGAATCGGCCATTAGCGCGGCAGGCAGCAATGCAACAGCACTGTTCTTTGCACCGTTGATCCGTACCTTGCCATTTAGTGGATGACCGCCTTCGATTAAAATCTTTTGCAATTACAGCACCCCGCTTCTAGACGTTGTACAGTTTGTTCGTAGCAAGCTTCAGCTATCCGGTCGCCTCCGCTTTCCTTTTTTCCAGCTACGACTCCCAGCGACTAGCGCGACTTCCTTTACCTCCGTACGATAAGTCAACATCGACTCCCTATTGTCGTCGTGTTTCCTTTATCTCCTCCGGCTCAGTCCAGTCCGCACGTCGCTATCCGGTCGCCTCCGCTTTCCTTTTTATATTACACATTTTTTCCAGTTTTATGCATTTAGTTTTGCTTATTCCAATCAGCAAGGAATTTTTCGATTCCCTGGTCTGTAAGCGGATGCTTAACAAGCTGTCCGAGCACTTTATATGGCAGGGTGGCAATATGGGCGCCGTTCATGGCAGCATCTGTCACGTGCAATGGATGTCTGATGGAGGCTGCTATAATTTCCGTTTCAATATGATGACGATTAAACATTTCGGAAATCGTAGCGATTAAGTCCATGCCATCATGCCCGATATCATCCAGACGTCCAAGGAAAGGTGATACGTAAGATGCTCCGGCGCGGGCCGCAAGCAGTGCCTGATTTGCGTTAAAAACCAACGTCACGTTCGTTTTTATGTTCAGCTCACTGAACTTTTTGACGGCTTTCAGGCCTTCCAGCGTCATCGGAACTTTCACCGTAATATGCGGTGCGATTGCCGCCAGTTCTTTCCCCTCTTTCACCATGCCTTGTGCGTCCTCGGATATGACCTCTGCACTGACGGATCCGGAAACCTCATCAGTGATTTCCTTCAGCCGTTCGTGGAACGAAACACCTTCTTTTGAAACAAGGCTCGGATTTGTTGTCACACCCGCTAGAATGCCAAGTTCATTTGCGGAACGGATGTCATCAATACTAGCTGAATCCAGGAAAAATTTCATTGTTTGCCAACCCCTCACTTTGAATTTTTATTTATCAACGCCGGACAGGTGTAAGTGTCCGGCAATCTTTGACAAATGATTCTGCAATATACTTCAATTTACTAAATGAACTACAATATAAGAATACCAACAAGAATGCAATGTCGCAAGCTTTGATTCAAATGGCTGTCATTCATTTATAGCATCCATCAAATCTAAAATACAGCAAGGCATATCATGTCTGCTGCATCGTTTATTTATAAAGTTATTATCATTTCATTCCAGAACACGTTTAACAAATTCGCTGACTTCCTGAATATTAAATGGCTTGGCAACCACTTTCTTGACGATACTGAACTCATTTATCCCTTTTGTGACATCTTCCACTAAACCGCTCATGACTATCGCCGGAACAGTAATCTGATCGCGCTCCATTTGTTTTAAAACCTCCGTACCGTCGATAATCGGTAATTTGTAATCCAGCATAAGCAAGTCAAATGGACGGTCGTACAGAGAATCCAGTGCTTCCTTGCCGCTTTCTGCTGTTGTTACACTGTACCCTTCATCGTTGAAAATTTCCTGTAATAACATACGTATTCCCGGCTGATCATCCACTACCAGTATCGCCTTGGTCATACACTTGAACACTCCTCACTTATGTATTTTCTATGCTTCACTTTTGTTATTATTCTACAAATCTTCCTAAAATTCCTCTATTTAAAAGGGCGTTTAAGCACTTAATTAAGCACTTAATTAGAAAAACTCGGGATTCGCCTCGTCTTATAGCGAATCCCGAAGCTTTCTTATAGGGTCATCCATCATTTATACTTTCTGACGTTATAAATAAGACTTGGATAACAAACACGTTTCTGTTTGTTATCCAAGTCTTATGTTATAGTGCGTGTTCAAAAAGGAGGATAAAAAGGACCAAGAAGTTCGAGGGCGGCGCAGTTTCGAGCAGCGGAATGTATGCCTTTAGATACATGAGCACAAGTAATGCTACCCTGAAGCCGCTTCGCACGCAGGAAAAGTGTTTTTCTTTTCCAAGGAGCGGAGAAACAAGCCAACGAAGAAATTCGAAGTGTCATGTTTACCGGACTTTTTGAACAACCTCTTATAGCTAATTTAATCGAGATTTTCCCTAAGAGCCTTGGACAAAAGTCGTTTTATTAAGGAAAAACCGAACTAACTAGAGCGTATACACCGCTCCGGAAATATACTTCGCGCACCTTAGGGCGGCTGGTGAACCTCCTCGTTCTGACGCACTGCGGGGTCTCACCGAGGCCTTTCCTCCCGCAGTCTACGTATATTTCCTCCGCTAAAACGGAGTATCGTTTATCTTTCGTACTGTACATCTCTTAGTCATGTCCAAGACTCCTAGTAATCTCGGCAGGCTGCACCGATAAATCCATGGAAGAGTGGTTGCGGACGGTTCGGACGTGATTTGAATTCCGGATGGAACTGACACGCGACAAACCATGGATGGTCAGCGAGTTCAATAGTCTCCACCAGCCGTTCATCAGGACTTGTCCCCGATAGAATCATGCCATTTTCATACACCTGCTCCCGGTAATCATTATTGAACTCATAACGATGACGGTGGCGTTCATATATCAGATCTTCATCTCCATAAGCCCACCTTGTGTTCGTGCCTTCCATCAGCTTGCATGGATAGCTGCCAAGCCGCAATGTCCCGCCCAAATCAGAAATATTCTTCTGCTCAGGCAGTAAATCAATAATGGGATCTGGAGTGGCCGGATTGATTTCTGCCGAATGCGCATTTTTAAGACCGAGCACATTTCTTGCAAATTCAACCGTTGCCAGCTGCATCCCAAGGCATATACCGAAAAATGGCTTTTTATTTTCCCTGGCATAGCGGATCGCCTCAATTTTGCCGTCTATTCCCCGATCACCAAATCCACCTGGGACGAGTATTCCGTCAACGTGCTCCAACTCACTTATAATCGCCTCCGTACTCGATTTCTCTGAATTAATCCATTTGATTTTAACATCGGTATCATACGAAAACCCTGCATGTTTTAAAGCTTCGACTACTGATAAATATGCATCCGGCAGCTCCACATATTTTCCGACAAGCCCGATAACTGTTGTCCGGTTTAAATTCCGCACACTGGCTATCAGCTGTTCCCACTCCTGCATATCAGGCTCATTACAGTTAAGCCCTAAATGATCACATGTTAGTTGATCAAGCTGTTGTTTCTGCAGGGCGATCGGCACCTGATAAAGGGTATCGGCATCAAGCATCTCAATAACCATTTGTTTATCGGTATCACAGAACAATGCAATTTTTTCTTTCATTTCCTCACTGATTGGCAATTCTGAACGCAGTACAATCGCATCGGGCTGGATACCCAGCGAGCGCAATTCCTTTACACTGTGTTGGGTCGGCTTTGTTTTAACCTCGCCGGCAGCTTTAATATACGGCACGAGTGTACAATGAATATACATAACATGTTCCCGCCCAATATCACTTTTGATCTGCCGGATCGCCTCAAGAAATGGCAGTGATTCAATATCCCCGACAGTACCGCCGATCTCCGTGATAACCACATCCGCTTTGGTCGCCTGACCTGCCCGGAAGACCTGTTCCTTGATCTCATTTGTGATATGTGGAATCACCTGTACTGTCCCGCCAAGATAGTCGCCGCGGCGTTCCTTCTTGATAACACTGGAATATACTTTTCCTGTCGTAATATTGCTGTATTTATTCAAATTAATATCTATGAACCGCTCATAATGACCAAGGTCAAGGTCCGTTTCCGCTCCATCTTCGGTTACAAACACCTCACCATGCTGGTACGGGCTCATTGTTCCGGGGTCAACATTAATATACGGATCAAATTTTTGAATAGTCACCTTTAACCCCCGGTTTTTTAAAAGCCTGCCAAGCGAAGCAGCTGTTATGCCTTTACCAAGTGATGACACCACACCGCCGGTCACAAAAATATATTTCGTCAACGCTCATCCCTCTTCTTTCTGTATGGTTGTGTCCTATTTTGATTGCTCTTTTGATAAGATTACATCCATTTTCAATTGATATACTTCTGTTTATTAGAAAACTTGGCTTATCGCCAAGCTTTAATGGCGAAAGCCTTAGTTGCACTTATGCAGTAAGAAATAATTTATACTTTCTTAACTGCTAAAAAAATAAAAAACGCCTCCCCTTTATTACACAGGGGAAGCGCAATATGTTTATGAATTTACGAGCCCAATAGAAATTGTACGCATCGACATGTTAAAAGTCAAGCGCCATTTTAATTGTTATCTTCTTCTTCTTCTTCACTATCATCGAAATCATCATCGTCAAAGTCGTCATCGTCATCAATCTCATCATCAAACCCTGTATCATCAGCGCTCTCATCACGTTCATCGACGACTTCATCTTCAAATTTATTAGTCAGGATTTCAACATTATCGTCAGCCGTATCCAAGCCGCCTTCTTCAGGCTGTTCGGGCTGAACTTTTTCTTTCTTTTTCTTCTTCTTCGTTTTTTTCTTTTTCTCCGGTTCCGGCGACGTTACAATTTCATCCATCTGTTCAACCGGGTACCAGCGCTTCAGTCCCCAAACGTCGGATTCAATCGTGAGAAATCTGCCGTCCAATGTCAGATCAGTATAAAACTGTGCAATAAACTCCCTTTTTTGCTCGTCCGTGTATCCTTTCAATTCAGTGACTTTTCCGTAAAGATCATTAAAATTCTGCGCTTTTTGTTCATCATGCATGATTTCACCAGCCAGCTCAAGCATGGATGTCACTTCAAGTTCTTCGCGGCTGTAATTTTTCAAGCTCACGATAACGCACTCCCTTATCAATATATTTCATAGACAAGGCATTCTTGCCTCATCACTTTACCAGCCATAGGTTTGCTCAAATCATACCATTCATTATAAACAAAAATAGGTCGAATATGCCAACAGAAAAACAATTAAATTGAAATTAATCTCAACGAAGCGGATCCTCAATCCGCTAAAAAGATGTAAACCGTCCAATTTAGTATTTAAATGAATCCTCATTCCGCAAATGGTGGGGAAATAGAGGTGAACAAGGGCGTAAAAGGCAAATAGTCGAGTAGGCGGGGGCTCTCCTTTGGGATTGTGCCCCTTACCCCTCACAGATCCGTGTATTATCACAGTGAAGCGCTATGACAGAATTAAACAACATATTGTACTATTTTGATAATGCGATTTTTATATGGGCTAAATGGTGCTCTTCGTGCCAAGCTAGTTTTGCAACCTTTGTTGCAACTGTTATCTTACCATTTATCTGGTGAATAAAGGCTCGATCTAATTGCTCGTCAGTTAAGCTATTGCCTAAAGATACAATGCGCTCATTCAAGCCTTCCAACATTTTAATAGAACTTTCTATAGGAAGCTTTGTATCCGGTTGAACAGCCCACTCTTCCTGATCAAAAGCTGGTACTGTTGGGCTCTCGTCTGTTAAAGCCAGCTTCAAACGTTGATACATATTCAACTGAGAATCTGCAATATGATGAACAAGTTGACGAACGGTCCAGCTACCATCACGATATGTTTTGCTTAACTCCTCGTCACTTAACGCGTCAACTGTTTCTCTTAATCGAATTGTATACGTTTCAATGTCTTTTAGCCATTCCTGAATATTCTCTAATGTTACTTTTTTAGGAACTTGTAATTCCCCAATTGGAAATCTTATATCCATTTACGATCCCCCATTCGTTATGCTTTACTTTCCTAATCCTTTTATATTTTAACATAAATATCTAATCCCTGGTTAATCTCCTAAAACGGGAATATATTGCCACTTTAATACATGAACCATTTTCATCTTTCCTTTCTGGTTATTTTTACTTCATGTCATGAGATTTTATTTTATTTAATTCTTGTTTCCTTCGTTTATGAACGGCTTGTCGCCCCTCATACCAACCGCCAGAAAGAAAGGCAATACCAACCAGAAGAATTAGCACTCGAGTTTCGCACCCCACATACCAAGGGATTCGGGGTGTTTATTAATGCCTGAAACCCTTGTATGACAGTGCTTTTGTCGAAATTCCATTTTCGCCCTCTAAGCGACATTATCGCCGTCAAATA
>NZ_BMNQ01000075.1 GCF_014646635.1 Lentibacillus kapialis | reverse complement strand
GAGTTGCGAGGAGTGCTGCTTCACCGAAAAACTTGCAACACGACGAGCACACTAGTGTTTTTCCGAAGCGACTGCTGACGTCAAAATGACATCTAATTTGTCAACCATAGATTTTGGTCAACAGCCCTTTTTTGTAACATCAGAAGACATGCATTATGGTTAACCTTTTAAGAAAAACTTTAGGATACACTATAAAGCGAGGCGAATGGCGCGTTTTTCTAAAATAATACATGATAAAACATTCCAAACAACTCATTCTACTGTTATGATGAAAGAAATTCTCCAATTATCTTTTAAATGGGGTGCTATGATGAATATCGAAAAAACGTATGCAGCTTATTTGGACCAGCAAGATGAACTGGCACATTTCCGGGATGAATTTTATCTCCCTGAAAACACCCTCTACCTGGATGGCAATTCACTCGGACTACTATCAAAACAGGCTGAACAAGCTGTTGAGGATATGATGGCTTCGTGGAAAACCTTTGCCATTGACGGGTGGGCAAAAGGCAAAGAACCGTGGTATTACCTGTCCGAAAAATTGGGTACGATGACAGCTCCGCTAATCGGTGCCGGCACTGAGGAAGTCATTGTCACTGGATCGGCGACCACCAACCTGCATCAGCTTACAGCCAGTTTCTATCAACCCGAGGGCAGAAAAACAAAAATATTAGCTGATTCCTTGAATTTCCCGTCTGATATTTATGCGCTGAAAAGTCAGTTACAGTTAAAGGGTTATGATCCAAACGAACACTTTATTCAAGTCGAAAGTAAAGACGACAATTTGCTCGACACAAAGGACATAGTCAATGCGATGACAGACGATGTGGCTCTGATCGTGCTTCCGGGTGTCCTGTACCGAAGCGGCCAGGTGCTTGATATGAAAACATTAACGGATGAAGCACATAAACGCGGGATTCCAATCGGTTTCGACCTATGCCATTCAATCGGGGCAGTGCCGCACCGGTTGTCGGACTGGGATGTCGACTTTGCGTTCTGGTGCACGTATAAACATTTGAATGCCGGTCCCGGGAGTGTTGGCGGCCTTTATGTGAACCAAAAACACTTTGGCCGCGAACCCGGGCTTGCCGGATGGTTCAGTTCCTCTAAAGAAAAGCAATTTGATATGGAGCATACGCTCACCCAGGCTCAGAACGCCGGTGCCTTTCAGATTGGCACGCCACACCTGTTGAGTGCCGCACCACTGCTTGGTTCGCTGGAGATATTCACACAGGCCGGCATAGACAACATCCGGCAAAAATCACTTCAGCTCACGCAATATTTAATAAAACTGCTGGAAACGGAACTGTCCGATTACGGATTTACAATTGCCAACCCGAAAGAAACAGAATTACGCGGTGGTCACGTTTATATTGAACATCCGGATGCAGCTCGCATCTGCAAAGCTTTAAAAGCTGACGGCGTGGTACCTGATTTTCGAAAGCCGAACGGGATTCGCCTGGCGCCCGTTGCACTTTATAACACATTTACTGAAGTATGGGAGACCGTTCAGATCCTGAAAACAATCATGGAGGAAAAGCGCTACAAACACTATGAAAATGAAAGGGGCATTATCGCCTAATGGGACAATCAAAATGGATCGACATTTCACAGCCGCTCACAAATGACATGGCCCACTTCCCCGGTGATACGCCATTTAAGTACGAACTAACGTATACAAAACAACAAACCGGCTCGGTGAACGTTGGGCAAATCACCGGCAGCGTCCATATCGGCACACATATTGATGCGCCATTCCACTATGATTCTGACGGCAAAACCGTTGATCAATTGGAGATCGATCTTTACATCGGGGAGGCTGCCGTGCTTGACGTGAGCCATACCGAGAAAATTACTGCTGAAACATTGCGGCCATTTAAACTTCACGGTGCATCACGTGTATTATTACGGACTTCGCTTCCTAATCACCCAAAGCGTTTCCCCAGTCAAATGCCGGAACTTGACCCGAGTATTGCTGATTTTCTAGACGAACATGGTATCAAACTGATCGGTGTTGACGTGCCATCCGTCGATCCGCCAGAAAGCAAAGATTTAGCTGCCCATCATGCGCTTTATGACAAGGATATTTATATTTTGGAAAACCTGATGCTTGATCACGTCACACCCGGCCGTTATGAACTGGTGGCACTGCCGCTTGCCATTGGCGGTGCTGATGGCAGCCCTGTCCGTGCCGTGCTGCGATCAGCCAATGCACAGGAGGCGAATACGACATGAGCGATGATCCATTCAAGCAAGAGCAAGGGATCCATACCGATTTTATGGAAAAAATGACCTACGGGGATTACTTGGAACTTGATACACTGCTGAACAGCCAAAAGCGACTTTCCTGCCATCATGATGAGATGCTGTTTATTATCATTCACCAAGTGAGCGAACTTTGGCTAAAGCTGATAATCCATGAAACGAAAGGTGCCATAGAGGCCATTGACCAGGATAATCTAAGAGCTTCCTTTAAAATGCTTGCACGCGTCTCGAAAATACAATCACAAATCATCAATGGCTGGGATGTGCTGGCAACCCTGACACCTGCTGAGTTCCTGGAGTTCCGCGACAAACTTGGAAATGCATCCGGTTTCCAGTCATACCAGTATCGTCTGGTCGAATTTGTTCTAGGATATAAAACACCACATATTTTAAAAATTTATGAAAAAGAGCCGGATGTTTATGCGATGCTGGAGGAGGCGTACTACAAACCGGGACTTTATGATGTAGCCATCCAAGCTTTGGCCCGGAACGGCTTTGCTATTGACAAAGAAATTCTTGACCGCGATTTTTCAAAAACCTATGAAAAGAATGCGTCGGTTGAAAAAGCCTGGATGAGCGTGTATCAAAATGTATCAACTTACTGGGAACTCTATGAACTCGCGGAAAAGCTGGTTGATATCGAAGACTGGTTTCAGCAGTGGCGTTTCCGGCATATGAAAACAGTAGAACGAATTATTGGCTATAGAACAGGAACCGGCGGGTCTTCCGGTGTCGGTTATTTAAAGCAGGTGCTTAATCACTATTTCTTTCCCGAATTATGGGAGCTGCGGACAAAGATATAACTGTGTTCAGTCTTTGATTGTGGGCGGCTGCCGAAATAGTTTATAATATTGACTGAATTTAAAAGTTGAGAGGAGCCAACTATGCGAGATTATTGGTCTTCCAGGATTGGATTTATTCTATCATCAGCAGGAGCGGCAATCGGCCTCGGTGCCATATGGAAGTTCCCTTATATGACCGGAATGAACGGAGGCGGCGCCTTTTTCCTGCTTTTCATTGCATTTACATTAATCATCGGGCTTCCTTTGTTGATCACTGAATTTATCATCGGCCGGGGAGCCCAAAAAGAAGCCGTCAGTGCCTTCAAAAAGCTCGCCCCCCGAAGTGGTTGGCCACTCATCGGCTATTGGGGGGTCGCCGGCTCATTTATCCTGTTGTCCTTCTACAGTGTTGTCGGCGGCTGGGTACTCATTTATAGTATTATGTCACTGTTTGGCTCTGTTATTTCCGACAATACCAATTATGAACAGTTATTTGGCACGATTACCGGCAATCCGCTTATCGCCATTTCCGGACATGCTTTATTTTTAATTCTGGCCGTCATCATTGTGTCCTTTGGTATAAAAGAAGGGATTGAAAAAGCAAGTAAAGTGATGATGCCATTATTATTTATCTTTTTTATTATTCTGGTGATCCGGTCTGTTACGTTTGAAGGTGCAGCTGAAGGTCTGAAATTCTTTCTGCAGCCGGACTTTTCCAAATTGACAGCAGAAGGTATCCTGTATGCCCTTGGTCAGTCCTTCTTTGCCTTGGCAGTCGGTTTTTCAGTGATGATAACCTATAGTTCTTATCTAACAAAAGAGGTGAGTCTGCCCCTCTCAGCGGCTTCCGTTTCAATCATGAACATTTTTGTTTCGCTTTTAGCAGGACTGGCCATTTTCCCTGTTGTCTTTTCATTCGGACTCGAACCGACAGCGGGGCCTGGACTGCTGTTCATGGTGCTGCCGGCAGCTTTCGCACAAATGCCATTCGGGGAAGTGTTCCTGACCTTGTTCTTATTACTGTTTCTATTCGCCATTTTCACATCAGCTTTCAGCATGCTGGAGATTATGACATCTGCTGTCACTGCCGGGAAGAACTATTCACGGACCAAGGTCGCCTGGTTTTCCGGGCTGATCGTTTTCATTGCGGGAATTCCCGCTGCATTATCTTCCAGTTCACTGGCGAATTTTAAAATTTTTGGAAAGACCGTTTTTGACGCCAGTGACTTTCTTGTCAGTAACATTATGCTTCCAGGCGGATGTCTGCTGATGGCATTATTCATCGGGATCAGGATGGATCGTACGTTGATGAAACACGAATTTTCATATGGCAACAGCCATTCATCCGATACATACCAGCTTTGGTTTCAGATCATGCGCTGGCTCGTGCCTATCACTATCGTAATCGTTTTTTTAAATTCATTAGGGATCATTTAACCGCCGGAAGTCTGCAATGCAGGCTTCCTTCTGTCTACTAGCTGCAAAAATCAAAGCATGTTATTATCTTCTTAATTGTGAACTTTAGCGAATCCAGGTTATTCCTTTCCAAAAAAGGGGAATTTTATTATAAAAGGAGGGCATTACATATGGCAAATAAAATCATTATTGTCGGAGGCGTGGCCGGCGGAGCTAATGTGGCAGCTCAAATCCGCCGTAATGATAAAAAATCGGATATCACATTGTTTGATAAAGGTGAACATGTTGCCTTTTCAACATGTGGTATGCCGTATTATATCGGCGGTGTTGTGGAGAATCGAGATCACTTGCTTGTCAGCAGCGATAAAATCGCAGACAAATTTGGCATAAACTTGCAAACCAATACAGAAGTCACATCGATTGATCCGGAAAACCAAAAAATTACCTATCAGGATTCCAGCGGGGAACATCAGACATTCTATGATAAACTTATTCTTTCGCCTGGTGCTTCCGCCAAAAAACCTGAATTTGAAGGGATGAATGACAAACGAACATTTACCCTGCATGACATTCCGGATATGGACGCAATCGAACATTACATTAAAACAAAGAAGCCTCAGACCTGCGCTATTGTCGGTGCCGGCTTTATCGGCCTGGAAATGGTGGAGAATCTGCATGCACGTGGCATTGACTGTACAATCATTGACCGAAATAAGCAGGTTATGAAACTGGTTGATGAAGATCAGGCCAGCATGATCGAAGAGCATCTGAAAGCAAAAAATGTTCATCTTCTGCTTGAAAATGGACTCAAATCATTTTCCAACAACGGCGCCACACTCAACTTAACGGACGGGGAAAGTGTCCAGGCTGACATGACCATTATGGCCGTTGGAATTAAGCCGAACACAAAAGTGGCTGAAGACAGTGGACTGGCGATCGGCGAAACAGGTGCTATTAAGGTGAATGACTATATGCAAACGAGCGACCCTGATATTTATGCGCTGGGTGATGCGGTCCAGACAAATGATTTACTGACCGGAGCACCAAGACATGTCGCACTCGCAGGTCCGGCACACCGCCAGGCTTTTATTCTCGTTAATCACCTTCAGGGAGGAAATGCTCCATATGCAGGTATTCAAGGTACAGCTATTTTCAAGGTGTTTGATTTGAGTGCTGGTGCCACAGGACTTAATAAAGCTGAATTAAATCATTTAGGCATCAACTATAAAGAAGTGGATCATCAAACATTATCACATGCCGGATATTATCCCGGGGCAGAAAAAATCAGCCTGAAAGTTTTATTTGATGCTGAAAACGGGCGTATGTACGGGGCTCAAGCCGTTGGCAGGGAAGGCATTGATAAACGGCTGGCAATCATGGCAACAGCTATGAAGGCAAACATGACCGTTTTTGACCTTCCTGAGCTGGAACTGGGCTATGCTCCCCCGTACTCATCGCCAAAAGACCCGATTAATGTGCTCGGTTATAAAGCAGAAAGCATGCTTGAATCATAACTCAAGGTATTATCTCAGTCTTTTCATGGGGATACGTACGTCCACATATTGAAGCGAGTATCTTACTGTCCGTTTAGGCAAGATAAAAGTAGCTTCTGTAAACAGGTTATAAAAAAGTCAGTTTATCTCAACTGTATGTGGTAAACTGACTTTTCACATTAGAAAAACTTCGGCATTCGCCTCGCCTTATAGCGAATGCCGAAGCTTTTCTTATAAGGTCATCCATAATTTATACTTTCTGACGTTAGAACATAAAAAAACGAGTGCAAACGCAGTTACTTGTTTTAATTTTTTGAGTATAAAGTGTTTACTTTTCGTGTCATCGTCACGTGTCTTTCTCTTTCCCGACGTATCATAGATACTAAAGACAAATTCACATAATACCGGATTCACCTCAAGAACCTGTACCACCAATTGGATCTCGATTTAAAAATGCAGTCATACAGTGAATAGCGCCCCAGCCTTTTAGGATTTCATCCATATCTGCTTCTATTACTTTAACACCTGCATCCTCTATTTTTCCCTTTGTATCTGGATTGCCGCTGGGCATAACAATTTTTCCGGGCTCCAAAGCAACAAAGTTAATGCATGAGCCCCATTTAAGTTCCTCTAAATTTGTGATTTCAACAATGTTAAAGTCGAGGTCAAGTAATTGTTTTACGACGTCATAAGGTACTTGCCATGGAAACAATACGGCAGTTTTTTTATCAGCAATATTAATGAGTCCATCAAGATGTGCGTGTCCGTACGGAATTTGGAAGTGTATGATATCTGTTACTCCCATATTCCTGAGTTCATATTCCACTTGCGCAACGCCTTCGTGATTCGCACGAGCACCCGTCCCCAAAATAACTGTATTGCGATCAATCCACATGCCACATGCACCGTCAAACCAGCCGTCTCCATTAATTGTTCTTACAATTGGAACGCCAATTTTTGCCAATGCCTCTGCCGTATACCGCTCTTCTCCACGGCGAGCAGAAATTCCATTGCGACAAACGATTGCGCCCTCAGGTGTCATAAAAACTTGGTCCCTCATAAATAACGCATTCGGACGATCTTCACGTTGCTGTTCTACATAATGGACATTCACACCATGACTACGGTATATGTCGGTTAATTCATTATGCTGTTGCTGCGCTTTTTTAAAATTCATCGGCGCTTTCCAACGAAAATCCCCGAAATTATTCTCTGTGATGAATTTAATTTCTTCCCCAGGTTTTCGCATAATTACATCTCTTAACTTGCCAATCTCTGAATCACAATACCAATCTCCCCATAAATCTTTCATTTCCTCGGAAAATGGAGTTGTTGAAGGGAACCATCTCTCTCCCTGAACTTTTACTTCCCTCATTTTATTTCCTCCTTCAAATTTTTAATAGTGATGGTACTCTACTTTAATAATGTTTTTTTAATGCTCTTGTTCATGCTTTTGTGGTAATCGATATATTCATAAATATCTTCTTTGATCTCCGAGCTAAAAGACTTTAATTCTTTCAGCGATAATTCTTCTATACTTTTTTCGTTGTCTTCACAAAAAATGACTATTGAACCCACTATGCTGTGTGCATCTCTAAAATATACTCCTTTTTTAACAAGATAATCTGCCAAATCAGTCGCATTTAGAAACCCGTTTTTCACTGATTTTTCCATTATTTCTTTATTCACTTTCAAAGTGTCTATAATTGGCGCCATAACTTCAAGACATGACAGTGTTGTATCTATAGAGTCAAAAAAGGACTCTTTATCCTCTTGCATATCTTTATTGTAAGCAAGAGGTAAACCTTTCATCGTCGTTAATAATGAAAATAAATCACCATATACCCGACCGGTTTTTCCCCTAATTAATTCTGCAGAATCCGGGTTTCTCTTTTGCGGCATTATACTGCTTCCGGTAGAGTATGCGTCATCTATTTCAATAAAATTAAACTCTTGGCTACTCCACAAAATGAGTTCTTCACTCAGCCTACTAAGATGCATCATGATTATTGAAAAGTGTGACATTAATTCCAATAAGTAATCCCTATCGCTTACTCCATCTAACAAATTATCGGTAGGTTTATCAAAGTTTAGTTCATTGGCAGTGATATCTCGATTAATGTTGTGGGTTGTGCCCGCTAAAGCACCGCAGCCAAGTGGACTTTCATTCATAAGATCTTGAGCATTCTCAATTCGTTTTCTATCCCTGTCAAGCATTTGAAAATAGGCCATCAAATGATGTTTAAACGTAACAACTTGTGCTCGTTGTAAATGTGTATACCCAGGCATCATAACCGCATTTTCATCTGCTTTTCTTTTTAAACTACTCTGAAGTAATTCAATTGCTTCAATTGCTTCAGCGGATTTTTTTTTCGCATACAGTCGCATATCAACTGCAATTTGATCATTCCTACTTCTTGCGGTATGAAGTTTTTTTCCTATTTCACCAATTCTCTTAATTAAATTAACCTCTACAAAACTATGAACATCTTCATAGTCCCCACTTACAAAAAGTTCTTCATTTTCGATATCAGCTAAAATTGAATTTAATCCTTCAATAATTTTATTTCCTTCTGTTTCCGTAAGAATTTCAGTCTTGACAAGCATTTTCACATGTGAAAGACTTCCAATAATATCTTCGTAGATCAATCTTTTATCTATAGCAAGAGAACTGTTAAAACTCTCCATTAGTTTATTCTCTTCCTTTCGAAAACGGCCACCCCAGAGTTTCATAACTAATAACCTCCCTGTATGATTAAATGCTATCAAATAGAAGAAATTTTTCGATTGTAGAATTTAGATAAGAAAAGAACACCAACAACCATTAATATCACAGCTAGAAACATTGATGTTGCGTAACCAGTTAATCCTCCGACGGTGAATGTTACGACTGCTATACCCCCATTAAACAGTGCAATGGGAAGCTGCGTAATATTATGATCTTTATGATCAGTACCCGCTCCGGTGGAAGCTAAAATTGTTGTATCTGAGATTGGCGAGCAATGATCACCAAATATTCCACCTGATATGACAGCACCGATACATGCATACATAGATATATCCAGATGGTATGCTAAAGGAATGGCCAGAGGCAACATAATTGCAAATGTACCCCAAGATGATCCATTAGCAAACGACATACAGGCCCCAACGAGAAAAGTAATAGCTGGAATTAGGAACAAGGGTATGTTTCCATTTACTAATTGAACAATATAAGTTGCTGTTCCCATCTTATCCAAGACCGCCCCCAGTGACCATGCAAGTACCAAAATGATTAGAATATCCATCATTCTTTTCATGCCAGAAATATAAATCTCAAATGATTCGGTAATTTTTTTTACTTTGTGCACAGTCATAAGAACAATTAAAGAAAGTCCTGCAAACAGATAAGCCGTAGTTAAAGCCACTCTAAAGTCGTTGCCATCTATTTTCTCAAATGGGAATCCAAGTGGAATCAGCAAACCAACTAGCGTTACTAACAGCGTAAGAATCGGAAACCATACTAGAATAGGTTTACTACTTGTTTTTTTAATATCCTTTATAGTTTCTGATTTGCGCAATGGTTCCGATTCAGGCCAATAGACTTGCCCCGTTTCCCTTATACGTCTTTCTGCTTTAGCCATCGGCCCAAAGTCCAGCTTTGTTATCACGATTAATGGAACAATAAGCACAGCAAGCATTGGGTAAATATAATAAGGAATAGCATGTATAAAAGTACTCCACCCTGATTCTGTGATATTTAATCGTTCATATTCAGTATTAATTAGACCTATTATATAAACTCCCCAACCGATAAAGGGAATCATAACGGAGACTGGAGAAGCTACAGAGTCAATTATCCAGGCTAATTTTTCCCTTGATATTTTAGCTTTGTCAAACAGCGACTCGAATACTGGTCCAATTATTAAAGGTGTGCCAAGTTCAGAGAAAAAAATAGCAATCCCTCCAAACCATGCAGCAAGCTGAGTCTGAAGTCTCGTCCTGATTACTTTTACTATCTTAGATGCAAAAGCAGCAGCTCCTCCTGACTTTTCTAAAAGTGCGACGAACCCTCCGATAAATACTAATAGTACTAAAATACCAGCATTATAACTGTCGGCAACCTGTGCAAAAAAATAATCGCCAATCGCACTTTTTATTGCGTTTAATGGATTAAATTGCGACAAAATCATAATCCCCGAAAACAAACCTAAAAATAATGAAATAATCACATTTCTAGTCCAAAGCGCCAGAACAATTGCAATGATGGGAGGAATTAATGACAATACCCCTAAATGGTCCATACAGACAACTCCCTTTTTAATTATTTAGGGTTTTTAAAAGGTAATTACCCTTTATTAATTATATAAGCATATTTTTTAAATTTCAATGTTTTTTAAAATTTAAATTAATGAAGAGCGATTTTCTGTTAGAAAAGCTTCGGCATTCGCCTCGCCTTATAGCGAATGCCGAAGCTTTTCTTATAAGGTCATCCATAATTTATACTTTCTGACGTTGTAAAAAAAATACCCCGTACTACAAAAAAGTAATACAGGGTATTGAAAATAGCTTTACAGCACCATTGTTTAAGATTCAATCTGGATCAATTGATAGATTTTAGCTGGTCTTCCACGAGTAGATGAAGATTCTTCACCGATATACTCCGCCAAACCAACCGAACATAAACTTCCTATTAAACGTTGAGTATTACGTTTATCCCAATTTAAGTGGGTTGCAATATCCTTTATTGTAAAGTCATTCCATCCCATCTTTCTGATTAAAGCGTCTATTTTATTAAGGCTTTTTAGACTAATGTTAGCTTGCTTTAATTTACTCAAAAGTTTTTTATCATCTATTCGAAAGGAATAGTATAACTCCTTTTCATCACCCGCTGATTCCCTAATTATACCGTCTTCTTGAACAATGATTATACCACGTTCCTTCTTTTCTTTCGATTGTTGAATAGCACGCCGAGCATTGACTTCTGCTGAATAGACTGTCTTTCCAAAGCCAATTCCTACCGAAACCGCTGTATCACATTCAATAGACAACTGATCTGCAGTTATTTTAAGTTCTTTCATTTCGCGTTCAATCGTACCACGTGAACTGAAGATGACATATCTGCCGTTTCCTTTCTCCAGCAAAGAACCATCCAGTTTTTCACAGAGTCTAAGAAGGGATTCCTTAATTTTTATTTCCAGGTATTGCAAATTATAAGAATCCTTAGTTTTTTCCTCAATCGTATCAAACTGTTCGATTTCAATAATCTCAACACCGATTTGTGTATCCTTGAAGTAAAATGTTTTAACTTTTTCAGCAAGAATCATTAGAGTATGATTAATCTCCATATCGGTTAACGTTATCCGATAAGCCGGCACTCCAGCTTCTTTTAAGCCACTGTAAATAGCTTCAAAACACGTTAACGCTCCTTCTGTTTCGCCTTTTTCCCAATGGTCTAGATGAAAATTTATTAATTCTTGTGGCTCAGTCTTTGTATCAAACGTTTTAATAAAAACTTCATTAGGCGTGAAATCCAATTGTTTCAACGCTTGATCTAAATGAGACTTTGCTATTTCATCTATACTTACACGTTCCAAAAACTTCCCTTGGTAATATGCCATATGTAAAAGACATTGATAAATCCCAGATTCCGAATGTTGTATGTATACCAGATTTTCTTTATTCCCTAAAGCATTCTTTGCCAACATATATGGGATTTGTCCTGAGAAAACCCACAAATCAACATAATGATTATAGTTCAAAACTATATCCTCTGTATCTTTAAATTCCTTATAAGGATAAGGTATAAATTCCATATATTTGTTATATATTTTAGCTAATTCCAAAATGCGTTTTACTGATGAATTCGGACCTATGACACCGATTCTATACATATCTAATCACTTCCTCTTAATTCGCAATATTCACACCGAGTATAGCGAAGGAGTACTCAAAATACAAAATAAATTAAAATCAGAAGTGAATTTTATAATTTATGTTTCTTCTGTCGCAAGGGGTATAAAACATAAGAAAAACCGGGCAAAGTGCGGCCCGGTCTTTTTTCTATCTTCGTTAGAGAAAATCCGATAATTTATATGCCTGTCCATGTACGCCATTATAATACGCTGGATACATTTCCCCTCCACACATTTCA
>NZ_BMNQ01000074.1 GCF_014646635.1 Lentibacillus kapialis | reverse complement strand
CTCTATATCTGTATTTACACTCACTTGGATGTGCACAATATCACCTCAGGAATATTATGCAGTTAATCATCCAAACTGTACATTTTTAAACAATCATTTCTGTACATTCTTAGAGTAGCATTTATAGGTTATTTCCCAGTTGACTGGGAGGGGGTGCATAAGGAGTTACAGAAAAAGAATGTAACCTTAGCCTTATTGCATCATGAGTACGCAACAGAAGCACGTGAGGGCGGGAAAATTCCTTATGCTTACAGAACCTTTTGTGAGAAGTATGGAAAGTATGCGAAGAAATATAAATTAACGATGCCAATTCGGAGAAAACCAGGTGAAATTATGGAAGTGGATTGGGCTGGTTCGACATTGCATATTATGGATCGTTCTACTGGGGAAGCGATTCCGGCATATATTTTTATTGCGACCTTGCCTTACAGTCAATTAAGTTACGTGGAAGCATTCTTAGATATGAAATCACCTAATTGGCTTATCGCTCATATTCATGCATTTGAATACTTTGGTGGAGTTCCTGAAACCTTGGTACCAGATAACCTAAAAACAGGGGTTACAAAAGTACTGCGAAGTGAACCCCTTCTCAATGAAGCCTATCGTGAACTGGCGGATTATTATCGTACAGTCATTGTCCCAAGCCGTGTCCGGAAGCCTAAAGATAAGCCGAGTGTTGAAGGAGCAGTTGGCTATATTTCACGTCAGATTATCGCTTCGTTGAGAAACTATCAATGTTTTCACATAGAGGATTTAAATCAGCGAATCTTAGAAAAGCTAGAAGAAATCAATACAAGTGATTTTCAAAAACGCCCGGGTTCACGTAAAAAGGTGTTTGAGGAAGAAGAGAAATCCCGCCTTCAACAGCTTCCTCAAACACGTTACAAACTTTCGGAATGGAAAACAGCAAAAGTTCAACTGAACTACCACATCCAAGTTGAACGAATGCATTATTCCGTTCCATATGATTACGTCCGTGAACAAGTCGATGTTCGACTAACTACGGATCTAATTGAAGTTTACTTTAAAGAAACACGAATTGCATCGCATAAACGATTAAACGGGGAAGTTGGTCAGTTTTCAACAAACACGGATCACATGCCTGATAATCACAGATTATACCTGGAACATAACCCTGAAAATAATCGTAAATGGGCAGAAACAATCGGGCCTTCTATGGTGCAGTTTGTTTCTTACATCTTGGAAATGAATGCAGAAAAGAAAGCATTAAATATTCTTAGCACACTAAGAAATTTATCAACAAAACACACAAAGAAAGAACTCGAGAAAGCAACACATACATTACTTGAAATATCAACAAATCCCACAATTTCTGTTTTAAAGGGAGTATTAGATAGAAGCAAGAAGCGTAAGCAAAAATCAAATATCGATAATCAAGAAAATAATACCAATGATCATGGATTTACTCGTGGTGCTGAATACTTTGGAGGGGACAAAAAATGATAAACCAGGAAACATTACGTAAATTAACCGAAATGAAAATGGGTGCAATGGCAGAATTATATGAGCAACAAAATCAGAACAAAAATTATAATGACATGGACTTCGATGATCGTTTTAATCTTTTAGTAGATTATGAGTATGATCGCCGGAAATCAAACAGACTAGCACGATTAATCAAACAGGCGACCTTTGATGAGCCTACGGCAGCTATTGAAGATATAGAATATCATCCTGATCGCAACCTGGACAAGAATTTAATATTAGAGTTAGCAACGGGTAACTATATTCAAAATCACCATAACATTATTTTAATGGGGGCTTCAGGGAACGGAAAAACATGGATATCTAATGCCTTTGGTGTTCACGCGTGTCGCCAATTTTACAAAGTAAAGTATATTAGATTACCAGAGTTACTTGATGAATTAGCTGTCGCAAAGTATGAAGCCGATGGCAGCTTTCGAAAGATCATTCAAAAATACAAAAAGATTGATTTATTAATACTTGATGAATGGTTATTAACTGAGCTTACAGAGGAAAATGCCCTTCACGTCTTGGAAATTATTCAGTCGAGATTAAAGAGAGCATCTACTATATTCTGTTCCCAATTCTCACCGGAAGGTTGGCATTCGAAGTTGGGGCAAGCACAGGTGGCAGATGCGATTCTTGATCGTATTGTACATGATTCCTATAAAATTCTAGTTGATGGTGAAGTCTCTATGAGAGAACGTCATGGTTTGGGGGCATCTAAATGATCCCAATAGAAGTTGAAAACCGTATAGCTTACTACTTTTTTCGCATGTATTTACCTGATGAGGTAATGTTTAAAATTGAAGATAGGCTATTACCCACATGCATATGGTCTGAGGAAGAGGATTTGGATCATGATGAACTGGTTCGTTGGGCAATTGAGATTATTGATCAGCAATTAGAAGATAAACAGTTTAGATAAAATCAGCAGCCATTGGAATAGAGTAAAACTGTTTCGATGGCTGCCTATTTTTCTCTCATAATAATTAGTGGCTCTCTTCTTCGCATTCACTGGCTCTATTTTCCGCAAATGGTGGCTCAAAACTCCGCACTAGTGGCTCATTCTGTCCGCAATACTCATACGGCTGTGAAACCATTTCTGAAGAGCCTGGTGTGGGGATGTACGCCGGTTTCTGTGGGGTTGAGGCCACCAATTGTGTGCCCTTTTACCTGAAGAAAAAGCTGGAGATAACCTTCAAACGCTTACCTATTGCTGACGATTTAGGACCAAACGCCGCTCTGAAACAAAAACTCTAAATGATTAAATGTCCACGTTCAGATGTTTATTAGGACTATTTAGCTATTTAATTTTAGTATATTTACAAAAAGTGAAAAAAATGATAATTTAAAAAATATAGATTAATTCACGTTAATATGAAAATTAATCTATAATCTACTGTTTTAAAAGGAGGTGGAATATTACATGGATAACGAAGACGTAAAACATGCTAAAGTAGCAGTTAAGTATGAAGATGTTATCCCGCCAAAGGATAAATCTGGAGAAAAATTTGGTGTAGGTGCTTTGATTTCTGATAAATCGGAAGAAGTTTTCTTTGATGGGGGCAGTGCTTGTAGCAGTTCCTCCAGCGGTGGAGGAGGAGGCGGTTCTACTAATATGGTTCCGCATGAAAAAAATAATTTTAATAGTTAAAAGTAGTCGGGCCCTCACTGAATAGAGGGTCCGAAAAAATAGGATTGGAAGGGTGGCTAATGGAAGGTACTAAAGAATTCAAAGTAAATAAATTTATTTTCCATGAAAAACCTAATGAGCTTATTCTTCAAAATGCTTCTGGTGTAGTTAGGATAAAAGAGAATAGATTAATATCTTTAATTAAAGAATGGGAAAAAGGACTAGTAACTCAAGTGAAAGCAAATGATATCTTTAAAATTTTTGAAAATGATACTTTTGAATTGATAAATTTCTTAGAAGAATACGGCATTATAGAAGATGTAGAAGATCATATTATTAATTTTAATATACAAAATATATTTTTATATAGCAATGATAAGGCAATGAATAATCTTTTTAACGATTTTAAAAATAAGGGAGGAAATACTACCAACGTATCTTTAATAAACGAGAAAGAAATTACGGAAACCAAATTTAAAGAGAATGACTTATTTGTTATTTTCTTGAATCCTTATAACAAAAGGTATGCAAAAAAAATACGTGATATCTTTAAATTAAATACTACAGGAAAATTATTAATGACGTATGTGTACGGAGATGCTTTTTACATGGATACTATCTATTGCGGAGATTGGCAGAACCCATGTCACATTTGTCACATTGAAAATATAGAGGCTCAATTACGGATTAAAACAACGGGTAATTATACATATCAAAACATAATTGATTCTATTTATTCAGAAATAGAATCGTTTGATTTATATTATCCTGTAAATTATAACCAGATGATCACCATTTTCTCAAAAATAATAAATTGGTTATCCAAGTTTGTAGAATTAAAACACTCTGAGGTGGTTTTCCCAGAGGAATATCAACAATCCACAATGTTAGATTTGAAGAATATGGATACTATGAAGGATTATGTATTTCATTGGGAGCTGTGTGATTGTTATGAATAAATTTGTTAATGAACGGTTACTAAGTGATTTTTTTCAAGAAGAAGCTTTATCTCAAAATATTTTAAAGGAAGTACTAAGGTTTCATCAATCAACTAATTTCTTATTAGGGTCTGAAATTAAAACGAACCCTTTTACAATGAATATGTTAGATTGGGCTAAAAAAGTTGAAAATCGCGACACAATCCCGAGTAACAGTCCAAAAATATTATATTTGTCTGAGGCAGTTAGAAAAGAAAACAGCGGTAGCCATCGAAACTTTGTTAAAGATGAACCCGTCTCTATTAATTCTATAACTAGAATATTTAACAAATCTTTTGGGAGATCTGAAAATGGCTCTAAGAATTATCCTTCTGCTGGGGGGCTGTATCCAATATTACCCATATTATTAGTGTTTTCTTCATCTGCAATAACAGACATAAAAGAAAGCGGTTCTTATCTTTATGATGGCGATAGGAATGCTCTTATCCAACTAAAAGCGTGGGAATCCGAAGAATTGACGAAAGTTAAAAAGGCAATTCACCCCCATGGAGACCCTCTTTCTAATCTTGCTATGGTATATTCCATGGATATAAAAAAATCTATTACAAAATATAGACTGCGAGGTTATCGACATGGCTTAATTGAGGCAGGTTTAATATCCCAATCTTTTATAGATGCTTTAAATGAAGATGAAATAACCAATTGGGGGCAATGCTTATGGTCGGGATATAACGACAACTTATTAACTAAGATGGTTGGTCTCAATGTAAGAGACGCTCCTCTCGTAATAGCACAGTGGTTTGGAATTAAAGGAGAATTATCCAATGATTCACTCTGAACGAGGTAAAACATTTAATATTCCTTCAAATATATTTAATCAAGATAATTTTTTTGTTTCATTTTCCAGAATTGGTTCAGTTATCAAAGAAGGATTTTCCAATCCAGATTCTGCTAATGCAATTGGAGATAATAAATTTGCTTCTGTAATGAAATCATACTCGGAAATGGTAGAACGTCGAGCTATAATGATGGGAGGATTAAAACAAAAAAATGAACTTGTTAACACTTTTGATTTATTAAAAGAAGAACCCTCCGTTCTTCCTTATCATTTCACAACATATAGCTTAAGACATGATTTTCCCATTGATACAACTGGATCTGCAGCTCATTTTGATTCTAAAGTCGCAATACAGAATGCATTAAGCGAGTTATTAGAAAAGAATTCTTTATTTTTATTTTGGTATGGTAATCTTGGCTATAAAATTGCTGACAATCCGTTGCAAAACAATCAATATTGGCAGTTTATCATACGATCTGGTTACCAAATAGCTCAATTTTTTAATAATTATTTTTCGCCATATTACAACGTCTTAACTATAATTCAAATGGAAGGCACTATCATTTCTGCTGGATTAGGATTTCATTCAAACTTTATTTACGCGCAAAAAAAATCATTGAAGGAGTGTTTTTTATTATTTTACCAAAATGAGTCACTTGATATTGTAAATAAAATGATTAATCAAGAAGGTAATGACAACTATTTTGAACACAGACAAGCAATTGAGAAACTGTCTAACTATCCCGAATTTAAAGTAAGGCAAATAACTAAAATGACTAAAAACAAAAATGTCAGTTTGCAAGGATTAATTGATGCCTGTCCAAACTGGGTGAAAGATCTGCATCTTATTTATTTAAAGCAAGAATTTGATTCGAGATTAATTTGTGTAAAAGTCTTCAGCAAAAGTTTATACAATCATGTCCCAATAAAAAGATATTTGAATCTACGTAACGATATCAATAAAAATACAATTAAATTATCCCAGGATAATTTATCTAATCAACCCGATTGCATTTTTGTTTAGTCTTTAAAATAAAAAGCTTCAATATAGATTTGAACGGAGGTTAATTTTTAATGTATAAGGTGAAACGAGGCGTTCCTTTTTTAATCAATCAACTACAAGTCGTTCGTTCTATATTTCAAAATGACGATTATACAAATGTTATTATATCATCGTCTGGGAAAACGGGCATTAATGGAGCAGCGGTATCCCCTTCCATAAAAAAAGCATTAAAAGCAGCATTCGGGGAACATTTAGAACGAACTAGCCTATATTTAAACAGTGTCAGTTTTTCTAAAAATAGCATTTTAGCATATGATATTACGAATGATTATGTTGAAAAAATGCCCTTGGAAAGAATTTTATTAACATATGGCAGCCATCTTTTCAAAGGAAAAAATCCAGAGTTTAACGATACATGTGGTGTTGGTTCTCATACTAATTCTTTCTATTCTATAGAATCAGGTTTTTTAGAGTTTATAGAAAGACAAAGTATTATTTTTAATTGGCTTACAGCTAAAGAAGGAGAAAAAGTAAATATCTCCACTTTCGATAAAAAAAGTACGATAAAAGCAATTAATAAAGTAACTAATTATGTTGATAATATTTATTCTTTCAATATTTCTTTATCATCCAACGTTTTTGTAATTCTAAGTATAGGTGTAGGGAAAAAAAACATCGGAATAGGTTTAGCAGCAGATTGGGAAGCAGAAGACGCTTTTTTGAGCACTTTAAATGAAATGTTCCAGTTTTTTGGAAATCAAAAAAACAAATATGAACATAATGACGTAGAAAAAAATTATTCTTTTAATACGCCTTTGGAAGAGGGGGATCCTCAATATTATTTAAAATACTTTATGAAGTATTTTAATAAGGACAATCTGTTAAAAGAGTATTCTTATTTATTCGAATCTTCCCAGTTAGAGGACTATAAAAAATACAAACCAGTTAATGTTGAAGAATTAACAAGATTTATCAGAAAAATTGGTAATGAATTAATGATAGATATAAAAATGGCTTACATTCCGTCGAGAATTAAACATACACCTATAAAGATAGCGAAATTTTTAACTAATGATGGTTTTCCACACATGAAAACTGAAATTATAAATACAAAGAATATTACTTTATTAGAAAGAGAGTTCACCCCTAATAAAGGGAAGTTTTTGCCTTTTCCTTAAAACGTATAAGATAAATTCAAGTATAAAATAATCTTAAGGAGAAGTTGATAGAATGAATATGCTATTAGAATATACAAAATTATTTAGTAAAATTGCCTTTCGCAATAAGATTGGTACAATCATAACATTAATACTACCCATAATATTAATGTTTATTAGTAACAGTAAATGGCTAGATGAATCTCCTTCAAGTCACGAACTTTTGTCAGTGATTGCGATGTGGTGGGGGTACATAATTTCTATGAGTGTTATTAACGGTGTGGCTGTTAATCAAATAGAATTACGAGAACAAGGGTTTTTAAAACAATTTAAATTTATAAGTAATTCAATCATACCTATTTTTATCGGTAATGTAATATCACAATTTATCTTTACTTTTGTGTCATTAATAATATTTTGTTCAGTTGTGGTAATAGCATTTGGGGGTTCCTTAGCAGAACTTACTCTCGTTTCATGCTTAACCTTGATAATAATAACACTGCCTTTGAGTTTATATTTATCCTGGGTCCCGTCATTACCTATAAAACAAGAGACTATATCATCATTAGTAACCCTTATTATATTTCCCTTATTATTTTTGACCACGATTTTCTTTAATTCTGAAAGTTTCTTGTCGTATTTATTATTATTAAACCCAGTAGAGTTAACGCAGCAATTATCTAAAATTTTATTAAATCAGCTATTTAATTATAATTTAAATGTTGAATTTCCGATTGTGTCCATATTTTTACTTTTAGCTTTGTATATTGTTATTGGAGTTTATTTTTTGCCCAGGATAAAAATTGCTACGATAAAAACAAGATCGTAAGGAGAATACTTAATGGACATTGAAATTAAAAATTTACATCACACGTATTCTAAAGCAAGCGAAGCAGCTTTAAAAGATGTTTCAATCACTTTAGAATCAGGGAATATCAATGTAATTTTAGGTTTGAACGGGGCTGGAAAAACAACTTTATTTGACTTAATTGCTGGTGTTATACCTCGACCTAGCGAAATAACAGGGATTAAAAAATCAGATAATATTTTATATCAAGTGCAAGGGATGGGGCTATTGCCTACTTTGAAGGGGAGGGATGTCGCTCGTCTAATATTGAAAAGCGATTTTCAATTTAAAGGTCAATCTCTCACGTATGAAACTTTACTAAATCCTGATTCAGACGAAAATGAAATAAAAAAATCACAGCGCGTATGGGACATGGAATTAGGCAAAATGTCTCCTGGGGAGAGAAGGTGGCTTATGATTTCAAGTTTTTGCAAAATCGATCGAAAAGTTTATATTTTTGATGAGCCAACTTCAGGGGTAGACCCCAATTCTAAAATCTCTATTTTAAATCAAATTAAAAACCTATCTCATAGAATAGTTGTATTATCAACGCATAACCTTCATGACCTTGAACAAATTAATGGGAATATTTTTCTTTTGCACGAAGGAGAAATTATTTTTAGAGGTAATTATGATGAATTTTTGACTAAAGGTGGCAATAAAGACCCTAATGTTTGTTTTAAAAATCTTACAAATTAGGACGAAAAATTTTAAAAAGGAGGATTAGTTGTGCTAACTACTACACAAAGTGAACCTGAATTTGTACTTGACCCTGTATCTACAAAAGATATTGTAAGTTTTTCTTTTATGGTGAAAGTGGGAGTTGTAAATGAGGAAATAGATGAAAATGGCATTTCGCATCTATTAGAACATGTAATACTTAGAGGTACCAATAAAGTACAGTTGGATAATTACTTTGAGAAAATAGGTGGAAAGTATAACGCGTTCACAGGGAGAGAATTCACTTGTTATTATGCAAAGGTACTAAAAGAAGATTTTCATGAAGCTTTTTCTTTATTATCTGATTATGTTTTCAATCCCTCTTTTACAGAAGAAGATTTATTTATTGAGAAAAAGATTATAAATGAAGAAATTTTGCATTACGAGGATAATATAATGCAGAAAGTTAAAGATAGAGCTCTTTTTATAGCAACAAGAAACCACCCTGTTTCTTATGATATTTTAGGAAGCTACGAATCACTAAGTAATATAAACTTAGACCATGTTTATTCATATCATCGTAGACATTATGATCCCTCTAATATTGTCATTTCAATTTCAGGTAATTTTGAACCTGAAAGAATTCAAACTCTTAAAAATGACCTTAAAAGTAAAATTAAAAGCACTCAATCAGATAAATTTATTATATCAACTAAAGAAACCAATGAAACTAATATAAATGAAGTAAAACCAAATTTCAATTATGGGGATTTTCGTGAAAAAAATAATAAAGCAAATAAATCATATATTTGCCATCTTTACAATGGGTTTTCACGTTTTGAATTTGACAAATTACTTCCTTTGGAAATTATAAATTACTCATTGTCTGGCAGCAGAATGGCCATTTTAAATCAAGCACTGCGTGAAAAAGGAGGATATGTTTATTCCTTATATTCTTACCCTATAATTTTTCAAGGGGGAGGGTTATTAGGATTGGTTACTGCCACCAATCCTAATAACGAGAACGAAGTGCTAAACTTAATCAACCAAACTATTAAAAGCATAACTAAAAATGGTATCCCTAACGATTTGTTTATCAGTGCAAAGAAAGGGCTTAGAAGCGCATTTGTATTTGAATTGGAGAATACTTTAGACAGAATGTTTTTTTATGGAAGAGAGGCACTATTTGGAGAAAAACATTATGATAACTTTGAAGATAAACTAAACAACCTAGATATAAAGACGGTTAATGATATGTTACATGAAATTTTTGAATCAGGACAATTCTCTCTTGTTTCTTCCGGCACAAACAACGTATGACTAACACTGAGGGACAGTGATTCTGCCCCTTAGTGCCGAAAAATTTACATAATTGCGCATGCGCATTGAACAAGCATGACCAAAGTCACAAGAGGTAGATATAAATCATGACGAAAGACAGTGTTTTTGTCACTTTTTATAAAGTATAGTACAAATATAAACAGATTTATTACAAATTTGCATTGCTAGGGGATGTAATTTATGAAACGAGCTATTATTTTTATTTTTGTATTCTTACTGACGTTTATTATTATTCGGGTAATGACAATCTAAAGCTTAAAGAGGAGAAACTTAGGACTGGGATAATGTGCTGTTTTACAGTATAATAGAATGAATTTTTCCCTGTTTCTTATGGACATAAATTGTAAAAGGAATTTAATTCGAGTTTCCGTAAAAATCACGATAAGGTTTGAGAACGTAAAATGTGAGCGCAGTTTTGCCATGAAAGTCCAGAAAAAGCGGTAAAAATCGGGGATAAAATAGGAAAAAGCCTCCTGTTGTATGGTATAATGGGATTAGATAAAAACACACATGAACAGCGAGTTATCCATATTAACCATGCTAAAAATGACAACAATCGCATAGTGACCATTTCCAATTCGCTAGCTCAAGCCTGTAACATGTATCTGAAAAAAACCAAAAGCTGTAAAACATCGGATGTTTATTTTTTTGATACCGGTTCCGTTCATAATGATGGACGCGTATCTATCAAAAGGGCATATACCTATTTCAGGCGTTTCCTGAATGGTGCGGGCATAGAACATAAGGGGAAGAGTTTTGGTCCGAGGATGCATGATATAAGGGTGACATTTGCAGTCCATTCTCTTCAAAAACTGTCACAGATGCCGGATGATATTAATGTTCACCTCATGTCGCTCTCAGTATTCATGGGACACCAGTCCATTTATGGCACACAAGAGTATTTGTGGTTAACCAGCGAACTATTCCAGAACACTCTAGAAAAAATGGAAGATTACACCTCATTTGTATCATCCATTTTTGATGAAAAGGTGGATGATCTTGATGAATAAGACTTTCCCCGGAATGCTTGAACACTATGTGGTCTCTTATGTTAAGGGTGAAGCCGGGATGTCATCGGAGACACTTCGTGCTTACTACTCAGCCATAGAGCAGTATGTCGTCTGGCTAAAGGAAACTCGCAGTATCGGTATCGAAGACATTGATGTAACGCATTTTAGTAAAGAGAACATGAAATCATTTCTATCATACATTGAAATCGAGAGAAGGGTTTCCGTGGCAACAAGGAACCTTCGAAGGGCAGCGCTGGTGGCATTCCTTGCTTTTGCATCGGAAGTTAATCCACTTTATGCCAATGCATATATTGATGCAAAGAAAATCAAAAACAAAAACGCAACTAAGCCCAAAAAGCATTTCCTTACTATTGAAGAATATCAAGCTTTGCTTGAATCCATAGATATATCCACTAAGGCAGGCTTTAAACACTATATCCTTATCCATGTCATGTATGATACCGCAGCGAGGGTGGATGAAACTGTCCGGATGAATATGGAGGACTTTTCATTCGGAAAAGAAAACTCAGTCGTGATATTCGGAAAAGGCTCCAAATACCGCAGGATATATCTGACCAAACACACCGTAAAGCTGATCAAAGAGTACATTCAGAAATTTAACCTTGAAAATGGCGCCATGTTTAAAAATCGATGTGGGAACAGGATATCAGATTCTGGTATTGATTACATACTGAAAAAGTATGCAGAAACCGCATTAGAAAAACAAAAAACACTTGAAAGTAAAAAGGTATCACCGCACATTCTCCGGAGGTCGAAGGCAACACACATGCTTTTGAATGGAGCCAGTCTTCCGGTCATCCAGAGGTTTCTGGGGCATGAATCCATTCAGACTACAGAGGCCTATCTTGACACTGGCTCAGAAGCAATGTCCATAGCAGTGGAAGAAGCAGGAAAATTAATTTTTAAGGACGCTCCTGAAGAAACGGTTTCGTCATGGAAAGACCCTGACATCCTGAGAAGGCTTAAAGGAATGGTAAAGTAACTCCACAAATGATTATCCCCAGTTGGAATCTGACTGCTTCAACCGTTTAAGTTAATTTTACGGTTATTGGCTTTGAAAGTACCGTGGGAGACCAAGTACTACTGGGGGTAATCACAAACTGGTGATAACCTTAATTATCGCCAGCAAGTGATAATAAAGGGATTTTTTGACAATGTTGATCATGCCAAACTATTAAAACAAATGTGGTCACTTGGCATACGGGATAAGGCATTGCTCTCCATTATCTCACGGCTTCTAAAGGCTGAAATTATTGGAGAAGGCTTCCCGGTGAAAGGCACACCACAAGGCGGCTTATGCAAAGCTTCGCATAAGCCGCCTTATGCAAAGAAAGTAATTATGCAAAGTAATCGATTAAAATCCTTATATTTCAATGATCATATATAATTTTCTTCGCATAATATCCGAAGTGTAAAAAAAGCGCGTAAGTCTCAAATGCTTCGTGCAAAAGAATACTGAATGATCTATGTGATGAAGCAGGAAATGCTATAACTTAGTAATTCTCATTTATTATGTACGTTGTTTTTCCAGGCATAGATCTGAAAGGACAGAACTATCCTGACTTAAATAAAGGCAATGAGCACTGATTTCTTGATTTTCTGAATTAAAGAAACTCTGACATTATGCAAAGTAAATGGAATAAAAACCTTGTACTTATAGGCTTTATGAAGGTTACTTTGCATAACGGATCACTTTGCATAAGGAGGCATTTTATCTCCCTTATTGTCTAATATCGTTTTAAATGAACTGGACTGGTGGGTCAGCCATCAATGGGAAAACTTTGAAACACGAAAGACATATAAATCGTATGCTGGCAGATACAATGCAATGAAACAATCGAACTTAAAACATTGATATATCGTCCGCTATGCAGACGACTGCGCGAGCTGAAAGCTCGTCATTTCTAGTGAGTTGAAACGTACTCACACCGAAAATTTCCTATTCATTCGGTTAGTCCGGAATCATGCGGTATCGGGCAACTGGTAGCGTAGAAGC
>NZ_BMNQ01000073.1 GCF_014646635.1 Lentibacillus kapialis | reverse complement strand
AATTCAACTGTGAAATGTGTGGAGGGGAAATGTATCCAGCGTATTATAATGGCGTACATGGACAGGCATATAAATTATCGGATTTTCTCTAACGAAGATAGAAAAAAGACCGGGCCGCACTTTGCCGAGTTTTTCTAAGCGTGGTTTAGTTACGAATACTCTGCCAGCAATCAGACTTTGAAGAAAGCTGGTGGTTCTGATGGGAATACTGAACATTGATTGCTTCAACAACACATGTAGGCTTAAATTCTAATAAAAGCTTTAAATTTTTCCTTTCTGTCAATATTATAGAAAGGAGATTGTATGGAAATGAGCGTGGATATGATGGAAGAGAAACGTTATACAAGGCACAGCTGCTGCTGACGTCGAACGATCTGTTGCTGTTGGATGAACCGACGAATCATTTGGATATCGAATCCAAGGAAGTGCTGGTAGATGCTTTGGAACAATTTGCTGGAACGATTGTAGCTGTTTCCCATGATCGCTATTTTCTGGATAAAATTTTCCCGGGAACGTATTGGCTTGCTGGTGGTGAATTGACGCGTTATGAAAGAAATTATTCATTTGCCGGGGAGAAACGGAACGTGTATCAATAATTTTTCTCGTCTGGGGCAATATGATAAACTGAAAATCCATCATAGCAAGAAAGGATGCTGTTATATGCAATACGTTACATTAAATAATGGTCTTGAAATGCCGCAGCTTGGCTTTGGTGTCTGGCAGGTGCCGGATGAAGAGGCAACACCGGCTGTAGCCAAGGCGCTTGAAGTTGGCTACCGCTCAATTGATACGGCGAAAGTATACGAAAATGAAAATGGCGTTGGAAGGGCTCTTGAACAGAGTGATATTTCCCGGGAAGATTTGTTTATCACAACCAAATTATGGAATTCGGACCAGGGTTATGAAAACACATTAACAGCATTTGATAAAAGTCTTGAGAGATTAGGTCTGGATTATGTTGATATGTACCTGATCCATTGGCCGACGCCGGAGTTCGATGATTATGTCGATACTTACAAAGCAATGGAAAAATTATATAAAGATGGGCGTGTCAAAGCAATCGGTGTCTGCAACTTTAACATTGAGCATCTGCAGCGCCTGCTGGATGAATGTGACGTTGTACCAGCTGTCAATCAGGTGGAATGCCATCCGTATCTGCAGCAAAAAGAGTTGAAAGCATTCTGTAGGAAGCATAATATTTACCTGGAAGCATGGAGCCCGCTAATGAGTGGCGGTGATGTTTTAAGTAATGATGTTGTGAAGGAAATGGCTGAGAAGCACGGTAAAACAATCGCACAAGTCGTCCTTCGTTGGCACCTGCAATCCAACTTGATTGTCATCCCAAAATCTGTTACACCGTCACGGATTGAAGAGAATTTTGATGTATTCGACTTTGAGTTACGTTCAGATGAGATGGATAAAATGGCTGAGCTGGACCGCAACCATCGTAATGGTCCTGAACCAAGCCAAATGAATAAACGCTAAGTTATCAAACCGGATGCGGATAACGCTGTGTCCGGTTTTTCTCAACTAGAGATCTGTCAATATTGTATTGGACCAGACAGAAATGTCAGCCAAACACCCGCTTCACGGCCTCATCAAACTCCCGAAAGAAGGCCGGCATCTCATCCGCAGCCAATCCGGCGCTCATATTCCCTGCAATGGATTCGTTATACCATTTTTGGTCTTCAAAACCTGCGTTGAAGTTTTCCCACAGCGCATCACCTTGGAGCTTATACTCTTGTTCCATCGATAGCAGATTATCGAATTTATCAGCAAGGATCAGTAGCTTCACGTCGATTGAGGCGAATTTAACCGTGTCAATTGTGTGCTGTTTGCGTTCTTTCCATGTTTTCGATTTATCTTCGGTATGGGCTGAGACCAACCTGGCAACTTGTATGCCGAATACTTCTTCAATGTCTTCTATTTCATAGGGGGTATCTTCCACGACGTCATGTAAATAGCCGGCACAAACCAGTTCGTCGCTGCAGCCGGCTTTTTCTAAGTGTTCAGCGACGCGGATAGGGTGCGTAATATAAGGGTCATCAGAACTTTTGCGTGTTTGACCTGCATGAGCTTTTTCGGCAAAACGTCTTGCTTTCTTTTTCATATGTCGGCCTCCTGGATCGGATATTGAGAATTAGTATACCAGTTAAGCAACAATTGTTCCAACAGGCTGTTATCATTTTGTTTTATTCCCGATTGATTACTGGTATGATAAAGATAATGACAATTAAGTTAGGATGAATGGTGATGGAAGAAGGAATTAATCAGCGGAAAACGGAGCACATCCGTCTTTGTTTAACCGATAACGTAGAAGGTGTGAACAAATCTACAGGACTTGAAGGGATTTCTTTTATCCATAATGCATTACCGGAAATAAATTTTGACGATATCGAGATGGGTACCCGCTTTCTCGACAAGCCGTTGAACGCTCCGTTCCTTGTCAGTTCAATGACGGGGGGATCAGAGCTTGCGGCGAAAATCAATCAAAATCTTGCTAAGGCGGCGGAAGAAAAAGGATGGGTGGTTGCTCTTGGTTCAACAAGGGCCTTATTGGAAAGTGACGCACATCAGGAGTCATTTTTAATTCGGAAATATGCGCCGAGTGTTCCCTTGATTGCCAACATAGGGGCGGTGCAGCTGAATTATGGCTATGGCGCGGAAGAATGTCAGCGTATTGTTGATCTGACCGGGGCTGATTCGATTGTTCTGCACTTCAATCCTCTTCAGGAGGCGGTCCAGGATGGTGGCGATTTGAATTTTGAAAATCTGCTGCCTAAGATTGAAAAAGTATGCACGAATGTCAGCGTCCCAGTCGGTGCAAAAGAAGTCGGCTTTGGCATTGACGGAACCATTGCAAAGAAATTATACGATGCCGGCATTTCCTATATTGATGTCGCCGGAGCCGGTGGGACTTCCTGGAGTCAAGTGGAAAAACTCCGCTCGGAAGATCCCCTTAAAAAAGCTGCGGCGGAAGCATTTAACAACTGGGGTATTCCAACAAAAGACTGTATTGTATCAGTAAGAAGTGAGTTGAGAGACGCGCCGGTTGTTTCAAGTGGGGGCATGAAAACCGGGGTGGATGCCGCAAAAGCACTGACAATTGGAGCAGATGTGATAGGTTTTGCCAGAAAGCTGCTGGAGGCGGCAACTGAGTCAGATAAAGCCGTCATCGAAACAATGGATCAGATTGAGCTGGAACTGAAAATGACGATGTTTGGAGTTGGCGCCAGAACACTTGATGAGCTAAAAAATACAAAGCGTGTCTCCATCATGGGCAAATCATTGCTGGAGGATTAATGACGGAAGCTGCTTGCCTGAAAAGGTTAGCAGCTTAAACGTTCTCCAATCCGGGGCCTGATTTGATAGTCCTTTATAATAAAATGATTATAATTCGAAAACCTCCAGATACTAATGCAAAAAGGAGGTTTTTTAATATGGACGACGAAATGCATGAACCCCGAGATAATAAGTTTATTCCAATGACATCCATTACAAGCCGTTCAGGACGTGAAGTGATCAATGATGTCTATTATTACACCGATCAAATCGTAAATATTGCGTTTGTCGGTTATCCGGATAGAGGGGATTGGGTGTTGGTTGACGCCGGTTTACCGGGGGCCGCAGATGAAATCGTATCTGTTGTGGAAGAACGCTTTGGTGAGGGGAGTAAACCGTCTGCCATTATGTTAACGCATGGGCATTTCGATCATGTTGGCGGCTTGGTCGAACTTGTAAAAAAATGGGATGTTCCGGTTTATGCTCACAAGCTGGAGATACCGTATTTAACTGGCGATAAGCGTTACCCTGAACCGGATTCGGGTGTTGAAGGCGGTATGTTGGCTAAAATATCCGGAATGTACCCCAATGAACCGATTAACTTGGGTGATGCGGTCAAACCACTTCCGGATGACCATAGCATTCCCGGACTGAAAGACTGGGAATGGATTCATACACCGGGCCATACGCCGGGACACGTGTCTTTTTACCGAGAAGGCGATGCACTGCTTCTTTCGGGTGATGCATTTATAACAGTTCGACAGGATTCGTTTTACAATGTACTGATGCAAAACGATGAAGTGAACGGACCACCGCGTTATTTAACGACGGACTGGGAGTCAGCGAAAGAATCGGTAGAGAAGTTGGAAGCCCTGAATCCCGACATGGTTGTTCCCGGGCATGGGACGGCTATGCAAGGTGAAGATCTTACGGAAGGATTGCAAAAGCTTGTTCAAACGTTTGATCAAACGGCCAAACCGGATTATGGCCGCTATATTGAAGATGACAGGCAAACACATTAGACCAACGCCGGATTCGATGTCAGAATATCATTTCTATTAAGGTCATCCCTATGAGACAATCAAGCACAACGTTTACAATAAAACTTTGTGCTGTGCTACAATAAAAAGACAGAAACGAGGTGTTATGATGAAAATAGAAGTGTGGTCAGATTTTGTGTGCCCGTTTTGTTATATAGGCAAACGCAGAATGGAATTTGCCTTGGAACAATTTTCACATCGTGATGATGTCGAAATCGGCTATAAAAGCTATGAACTGGACCCGGAGGCTGAAGTGAACCCCGGACAGAATATGCATGAATACCTGTCCTCAAAAAAAGGAATGTCTTTGGAGCAGGCAAAAAGCATGAATGAAAGTCTGAGAGAACAGGCTGCGGAAGCCGGATTGACATATAACTTCGATACAATGCAGCATACAAACACATTTGATGCACATCGTGTGGCAAAATATGCTGACGAAAAAGGCAAAGGAAAAGAAATGACCGAACGGCTTCTGAAAGCATATTTTACGGATTCCGAGTTAATCAGCGATCATGCAACATTAATTAAGCTGGCCGGTGACGTTGGACTGGATGAGAACGAGGTGACAGCATTGTTGAAAGTGGATGATTATGCTATCCATGTCCGCGCCGATGAAGAACAGGCCAGACAATTGGGTGTGCAGGGTGTCCCGTTCTTTGTCTTTAATGACAAATATGCCGTATCCGGCGCCCAGCCGCAGGAAGCTTTTAATGAAGTACTGGAAAAAGTGTGGGAAGAAGAAAATGAGGAACCTGTATTAAAATCATTAAATCCTAAAAAATCTAAAACTACCTATTGTACGGATGAAGGCTGTGAAATTGTAGAGGAAGATTAATTAACGTATCATACCAGAAACCTTTGAATGGGCGATCCTTTCAAAGGTTTCTTTTTTTAAAAAACTTTTTGTGAACACTGTTGCAGTTGTCACAAAATCTGATATAATAAGTTGTGCGTTCTAATTGATAATGAATCTCATTATTAATTAGATTAGACTTATTAAAAGTTGATAATCATTATAAAGTGTATTCGAGGGTTTTCTATGAAGATATGGCATCTGGCTCTGGCAACGGTTCTTTTATCATTTACTTCCATTTTCATAGGCGTTTCAGATGTGACGCCATGGGAGATTTTCAGTTTATCAAATAAGCAGCTGGAATTGTTGGCGATCAGCCGCCTGCCGAGACTCGCCAGTATCTTGATTGCCGGTGCAAGCATGAGCATATGCGGACTTATTATGCAGCAGTTAAGCAAAAATAAATTCGTATCACCTACCACCTCGGGTACATTGGATTCAGCCAGACTGGGTATCTTGGTGGCGCTGATGGTATTTACCTCTGCCAGCCCACTGCAAAAGATGTTTATTTCTTTTCTTTTTGCACTCCTGGGTACCTTTGTTTTCATGAAGATTCTTGAAAAAATCAAGTTCAAGGACGCTGTGTTTATACCACTGGTCGGACTGATGTTTGGGAATATCATCAGTTCCGTTGCAACATTCCTTGCTTACAGGAATGACATGATTCAGAACATGTCTTCCTGGATGCAAGGAGACTTCTCGATGGTCATGAGCGGAAGTTATGAGCTGATGTATGTCAGTATTCCGATTCTGGTTATCGCGTATATGTTTGCAAATAAATTTACCATTGCGGGAATGGGCGAAGACTTTGCCAGGAACCTAGGGCTGAATTATAGGCAGGTTGTCAATATCGGGCTGATTATCGTCGCGCTGGTGACAGCATCAGTTGTGTTAACGGCCGGCATCATTCCGTTTCTCGGGCTGATTATTCCAAATATCGTCACTATTTATCAGGGTGATCACTTAAAGAAAAGTCTGTTGCATACAGCACTTCTGGGGGCAAGTTTTGTATTGGCATGCGATATTATCGGACGGATTGTCATTTATCCGTATGAGATTCCCATCAGCCTGACGGTCGGTGTCATTGGAAGCGGAATATTCATTTATCTGCTGCTGAGGAGAAAGAAATATGGGCTATAAGAAAAAGACAATTATCCTGGCAGTTATCGCAGCAGTCATCGCCCTCATCTACATTTTTTATGATCTGTCCGGAAACATCGGCTATATTCTGCCGCGGCGGATTACCGGCGTCACCGCTATGGTATTAACCGGATCGGCTATCGGGTTTGCCACAACGGTCTTTATGACCATTACGAATAACCGGATACTGACACCGAATATTTTGGGTTTGGATTCACTTTATTTGCTCTTGCAGACATTCATTATATTTGCGTTTGGTTCCCAGTCATTGGTTATGATGAGCAGCAATATTAATTATTTTCTGTCAGTCGGGATCATGGTGTTATTCTCGTTGTTGCTTTACCGGTTTCTTTTTAAAGGGGAAAACAACAACATTTATTTTCTGCTTTTGATTGGCATGATTCTGGGAACCTTTTTCGGCAGTTTTACTGATTTTATGCAAGTGCTAATCGACCCAAATGAATTCATGGTCGCCCAGGATCGTATGTTTGCCAGTATCAATAACGTCAACAAAAACCTTGTCTATTTATCACTTGGCTTAATGATAGTGGTAACGCTGTACTTTATCCAGTTTTACAAGTATCTCGATGTACTCGCATTAGGGAAAGACCAGGCAATCAACCTTGGGGTTCCCTATGATTATGTGGTGAAACGGTTACTGGTCATTGTGGCGATTCTGATTTCGATAGCTACAGCGCTCGTCGGTCCGATAACGTTTCTTGGGCTGCTCGTCGTTAACGTCGCTTATGAATTTTTGAAAACATACCGTCATTTTTATCTGATAATGGGATCAGTCCTGATCAGTATTATCGCACTTATGGGTGGACAGTTTGTGGTTGAAGAGCTCTTTGCATTTCAGACAACCATCAGTGTGATCATCAATTTTGTCGGCGGGATTTACTTTATTTATCTTTTATTAAAGGAGAATAAGTCATGGTAGATTTGAAGCGTGTTCTTAAGTCATACAATCATAAAAATGTTATCAATGATGTTTCGGTTTCTGTGGAGAAAGGGACGATTACGTCATTTATCGGACCGAATGGTGCTGGTAAAAGTACACTCATTTCGATGATAAGCCGACTGATTGCCAAGGATGATGGCGATATATCAATTGACGGCAAAGATATTACAAAGCAAAAAAATAATGACATGGCTAAAAAAATCTCCATACTGAAACAAAGCAATAATGTAAATCTGCGTTTAACCATCCGCGAGCTCGTTTCGTTTGGACGATTCCCATACTCACAGGGACGGTTAAATAAGGAAGATTGGGCAAAAGTTGATGAAGCCATCGATTATATGGAGCTTCGAGACATGCAGGATAAATACCTGGATGAACTAAGTGGCGGTCAGCGGCAGCGGGCACATATTGCCATGGTGATTGCCCAGGATACCGAATATATTTTGCTTGATGAGCCGTTAAACAACCTTGATATGCGGCATTCCGTTCAAATTATGAAGACACTGAGGCGGCTTGTCGATGACCTGGGTAAAACGATATTGATTGTCATTCACGATATAAACTTCGCATCATGCTATTCCGACCAAATCGTTGCATTGAAGGATGGTGAGGTCGTTAAACAGGGACCGACCTGTGATGTGATTGACAAATGTGTACTTAGAGAAATTTATGACATGGACATTGATATTAAACATGTCAATAACCAACGAATTTGCGTTTACTTTGCATAAACTTTGGAGGGTGATATAAATGCGAAAAATAGTCTTGATATGTATATTGGGTATAATAGCCATTTTTACAGCGGCCTGCGGGGAAGGGTCTGGTGACAGTAAGGGGGATTCATCCGGCGGTGATGATGCCGAAAAGCAGAAGGAACAGGAAAAGGTAACTATCTCACATGAACTTGGTGAAACCGAAGTCCCTAAAAACCCTGAGGATGTAGTTGTCTTTGATTACGGTACACTTGATACATTGGGTAAACTTGGAATTGAGCCGGTAGGTGTGCCAAAGGGAAGCATACCGTCCTATTTAGAAAAATATGAAAGTGACGACTACGAAAATGTCGGCAGTTTAAAGGAACCGGATTTTGATAAACTAGCCCAGATGGATCCTGATCTTATTATAATATCCGGACGTCAGTCTTCCTTATATGACCAGCTTAAAGAAATCGCACCAACCATCTACCTTGGTGTTGATACAACTCGATACATGGCATCATTTAAAGAAAACCTTTCAAAAATCGGAACCATTTTCGATAAGCAGGATGAAATTGATCAAGAGCTTCAGAAGATCGAACAATCGATCGCTGATTTAAAGGAAAAAGCATCATCAAGTGGTAACAATGCATTAATCATTCTGGCCAATGATGATAAAATCAGTGCTTATGGCCCGAGTTCCAGGTTCGGCCTCATCCATGATGTATTTGGGATTCCGGCAGTTGATAAGGACATTGAAGCATCCACACATGGTATGAATGTTTCGTTTGAATATGTTGTTGAGCAGAACCCTGAAAGGCTTTATGTCATTGATCGCGGTGCCGTCGTCGGAAGTGAAACCTCGGCCAAACAACTTGTTGAAAATGACCTCACTAAAAAAACGAAGGCTTACAAAAATGATAACATCGTTTACTTGAATCCGGATTATTGGTATCTTTCCGGCGGTGGCCTGGTATCTGTACAGGAAATGGTCAACGAGATTTCAAAAAGTCTGAAATAGAGCAGAAAAAGAGAGGTTGGGTGATCGTGCCAATCTCTTTTTTGTACGGCAAAATTAAGTAAAAATCCGGAAAAGTTGTAAACGAAATGTTAATAAGCGGTTTCATCCCCATGTTTTCGGGGGTAACGCCATATAACCATAATAATAATACTTGCGATATCCCCATAACATATGTTTGAATGAAAGAACAATGATGAGGAAATGAGGGAAAACCATTTATGAAGAAGCTTATAATGATAATGATAACGCTGAGCTTGGCTGTTGTACTTGCTGCATGCGGCGGCGATGACGGCGACTCTGGAGATAGCAAGAAGGATAAGGATAATGCGGAGGAGAAACAGGACGGACAGGCATCCAAGCAGCAGGAAATGCCTAAGCCCAACTTGAAAGGTGTTCCCGATGTTGTAGCAAAAGTAAACGGGAATGAAATAACCAAAAAAGAATTTGAGAGTACTTATAAAGGACAATTTCAACAAATGGCGATGCAATCACAGATGAGCGGCCAGAAACTCGATCAGGATAAGTTGAAAAAACAGACGGCGGAAAGTATGGTTGGCACCGAACTGCTTATACAGGAAGTGAATAATCGTGATTTCAAAGCTTCTCAAAAAGAAGTTGATAACACCTTGAAGGAATTGGCTCAACAAAATCAGCTCAAATCAAAAGATAAGTTTTTATCTGCATTAAAAGAACAAGGCATGAAAGAGAAAGAAATCATGTCACAGGTGAAACAGCGGGTGAAAATGGATAAGCTGATTGCTGAGGAATCAGGTGACATTGAACCAACGGAAAAAGAGTTGAAGAAAGCCTATGATCAATTTAAATCTCAACAGGAACAAATGAATAAAAACAGCAAAGACGGTAAAGGCGGCGAGGGAGACATCCCTTCTTATGACGATATGAAATCAGATTTGAAAAGTCAGGTTAAACGACAAAAAGAAGCTAAAGCAACTCAAAAAATTGTTGACCAGCTTCGCGAAAAAGCGGATGTAACGATTAATTTATAAAACGATAAAAAACCAGGTTCATTTAGAACCTGGTTTTTTATTGTGCTCAGACACTTATTCAGTCTCGGACAGTGGAACTAGCAGAAGGCAGTATGCTATCCAATGTGTCTAAAAAGGATGTCATCTGTTCATCAGATCCCACGGTAATTCGTAGGTAATGATCAATTTCCGGTCTTTGGAAATGACGCACAAGGAACCCTGAATCCTTTAAACGCTGATAAAGTGATGCAGCTGAAGTTTTATAGTGAGAAACAAAAATAAAATTCGCCTTTGAAGGGAGAACATGGAATCCGCGTTTTTTCAATTCGGAAATTATCCATTCTCTTGTGTCGATGATTTTTTGTCGTGTTTTCTGAAAGTATTCTTCATCCTTGATAGCTGCTGTCGCCCCGACAATGGCAAGGCGATCAATCGTATAGGAATTAACTGAATCTTTAATTCTGTTCAATCCTTCGGTCAACCCTGGATCACCAATCGCAAAGCCAACCCGCAAACCAGCGAGTGATCGTGATTTTGACATGGTTCTGACAATAAGCAGATTTGGGTATCGTTTTACTAAAGAAACGGCAGAAGCGGGTGCAAAATCGATATAAGCTTCATCAATGATCACAACACGTTCCGGATTGTTCCGGACAATTTCTTCGATTGTTTCCACGCCCAAATATAACCCTGTTGGTGCGTTGGGATTGGCAATGATAACACCACCGTCAGCTCCGAAAAAATCCTCCGGTGCCAGTGTGAAATCACGCTTTAAGGGAACTTCTTCGTACGGAATATCAAAAAGCTTGGCGTACACTGGATAAAAACTATACGTAATAGCAGGGAAGCGGATTTTGGTGTACTCTTCAAAAAAAGCCATAAACGAAAATGCTAGGACTTCATCTGATCCGTTTCCTGTAAAGATGTAATCCCTGTCCAGTTTATAATAACTGCCTATTTGATCGCGGAGTTCATCTGCATCTGGTGCTGGGTATAAGTGCAAGCTTTGCGTCATTTCGGTTTGAATTGACCTGGAGACTTGTGGTGACGGCCCATATGGGTTTTCATTGGTGTTCAGCTTGATGATATTCGGATCCTTCAGTTGTTCTCCCGGCACATAAGGTTCTGTCCGTTTGACGGCTTTGCTCCAGAATTTATTCATTGGCGCTTTTCTCCTTTATGCTATGACGTTTGGCCAGCTCCTGTTTAATATTGGAGACGGAAACTCCCATCAATTCCATCAGGACAAGCGTGTGGTAGGCCAAATCCGCGATTTCCCAGGTCATTTCATCATGACTGCTATTCTTGGCACCAATAATGACTTCGCTTGATTCTTCACCTATTTTTTTCAAAATCTTATCAATGCCTTCTTCGAATAAATAAGAGGTATAAGAGCCTTCGATTGCTTCATTACGCCGATTTTTGATGAGACTTGCCAGTTCGCTCAACCCTATTTGTGCAGGTGTGGCACTTTCCTGGAGCGTATTGTAAAAGCATGATCTTTCCCCGGTATGGCAGGCCGGTCCGAGCGGTTCAATCGCCACAAGCAGAGAATCGGCATCACAATCATAGCGGATTGACTTGACAAGCTGTCGGTTGCCTGAGGTCTCCCCTTTATGCCAGAGTTCTTGCCGCTTCCGGCTGTAGAACCATGTTTCGCCGGTTTCGAGTGTCTTATTGAGCGATTCTTTGTCCATATATGCCAGCGTTAAAACGTCAGCAGTTTCTGCGTCTTGAATGATCGCGGGAATCAGGCCATATTGATCAAATGTGAGTCCGTTCAACTGTTCGTCGTCCATAAAATTACCTCCTGACAATAATGCCATTTTGGTCCAAATAGTTTTTCAATTCAGGGATCTGTACAGTGTTATAGTGAAAGATAGAAGCTGCCAGCGCCGCATCAGCGTTTGTCTTTGTCAGTACTTCGGCAATGTGTTTGTCTGATCCGGCGCCGCCGCTTGCCACAACGGGGACGTTGACATGTTCGGCAACCGCTTGTGTCAGTTCAAGGTTATAGCCGTTTTTGTCCCCGTCTGTATCGATTGCATTTACCACGATCTCACCGGCTCCGAGGTGTGCCCCCCGTTTTGCCCATTCAATCGCATCGATGCCGGTGTTTTCCCTGCCACCCTTGGTAAAAATAGTCCATGTTTGCGACTCGGTCTGTTTGGCATCAATCGATAGCACAATGCATTGACTGCCGAATTTAAGAGCTGCTTTGTTAATGAACAACGGTTTTTCTACAGCGCCACTGTTGATGGAAACTTTATCTGCACCGGCTCTGAGTGTCTGTTGAATGTCTTCGATGCTCCGGATGCCACCACCGACTGTGAATGGGATTGCGATTTCTGCGGCCACCTGTTCGACGATATCCAAAAATATCGATCGTTCTTCATGCGTTGCGGTAATGTCAAACAATACCAACTCATCAGCTCCAGCCTCATTGTATTGTTTAGCCAGTTCAACCGGATTGGCCACGTCACGAATGTTCTGGAACTTATGGCCTTTTACAACCCTCCCTTTGTCAACATCCATACATGGAATGATTCGTTTTGCCAACATTTATATTTCCTCCCGTATTGATTGAAACGAAAGTGTACCATCATAAAGTGCTTTACCGATTATGGCACCATAAAGGTTCAAGTCTTTCAGTTGAGTGACATCCGCTTTGGATGATACCCCGCCTGAAGCAATAACGTTGATGGTGGTAAGCCTGTTAATAGCTTCCAATTCCTCAAAATTGGGCCCCTTCAACATGCCGTCTTTTAAAATATCGGTATAAATGATAGTTGAAATTCCAATTGTTTCGAGTTTTTTGATCAGTTCTCTTGCACTCACGTCACTTGTTTCTGTCCAACCGTCAGTTGCAACTAGTCCACTTCGGGCGTCAATTGATACGGCAATCTTGTCGCCGAATGCACTAACCGCCTCCTTGAGGAATGCTTGGTCATGAATAGCGGCTGTACCTATGATGACCCGATCCACTCCAGCCGACAAGTATGTACGGATAGTATCCATCGAACGAATCCCGCCACCGACCTGAACAGGAATGTTGGTGGTGTCTACGATTTTCCGGACTGCTTCAGTATTGGCTGATACCCCGTCTTTAGCGCCATCCAAATCCACTATATGCAGAAATTTAGCTTGGCTTTCCTCCCATTCCCGGGCTTGATCGGCAGGGGAGTCGTGGTAAACTTTTTCTTTATTATAGTCACCTTGAGTCAGGCGCACACATTTACCGTTTCTGATGTCGATTGCAGGAAAAAGAATCATGATAGCATCGCTCCAAAGTTTTGTAATAGCTGTAACCCGACGGCACCGCTTTTTTCAGGGTGAAATTGCATGCCGATCAGATTATCCTTCTGTACAATTGCAGGTATGGTTCCGCCATAGTCCGTACTGCTGACGAGATGCTCCGAATTATACGACTTGACAGCATAAGAATGAACAAAATAAACATATGAATTTTCCGGTATTCTACCAAGCAACGAGCTCCTGTTGTGATGTGCCAATGTATTCCAACCCATATGCGGCACTTTGACTGAGGCGTCTATCCGCCCGGATTTGCCATGAAGCAATCCGAGGCCATTCCATTTACCATCTTCATAACTCTTTTCATATAGGAGCTGCATCCCGAGGCAAATGCCGAGAAGTGGCTTGCCATTGGCGGCCACTTCTTTGAGTGCGTCGGTGAGCTCTAAATCGTTCAGAGTATTGATAGCATCGCGAAACGCCCCGACTCCTGGAAGAATAACCCCATTACTTTGCTTTATGATGTCCGGGACGGTTGTTAACTGGGAATCAAGGCCGACTTTTGTCAACGCAAACTGTAAACTTTTGATGTTGCCTGCACCGTAATCGATAATGGCAATCATGTGATGCCTCCTTTTCTATGCAGCGCCTTTAAAGTTGAGTTGGTTTTGCACCGAGTATACGAAGGTGCAAAACCAACTCGTGCGAGAAGGCCACCAACTCGTGCGAGAAGGCCACCAACTCGTGCGAGAAGGCCACCAACTCGTGCGAGAAGGCCACCAACTCGTGCGAGAAGGCCACCAACTCGTGCGAGAAGGCC
>NZ_BMNQ01000072.1 GCF_014646635.1 Lentibacillus kapialis | reverse complement strand
TGAAATGTGTGGAGGGGAAATGTATCCAACGTATTATAATGGCGTACATGGACAGGAATATAAATTATCGGATTTTCTCTAACGAAGATAGAAAAAAGACCGGGCCGCACTTTGCCCGGTTTTTCTTAAGCCAAGTTAAATTATGAATGTATGACATATTTGTTACAGAATACAGATTGATCTTATACTTGCCAAACCCTTGGTACATCAAGGGTTTGGCTTTTTTTACGGATGAAAGTTTGCTAGTTTATTAAACCTGTTGTCAAAATCACATTATCGTGTGATTTAATTCACTTTGAAAAGCTCTTTGACTGAATATGATGTAAGTGTAATCAATCAACCAAGGAGGAGATTAACATGGAAAAGGCCGGGAAAATCGCTTCCAAAAATAAAGAAAATGACAAGTCCTTGAAAGGAACGTTCACATCACTGCTGATTGTGGCTGCTATTATCGTCGTCATGTGGGCTGGTATTTTTTGGCTTTATATGGATCGAGTCTAAGGAGGGAGTATTATGCATCGTCTTGAAGAGATTTGGCTTGGTTTAAGTGCAGGTGTGTTAGTTTTATTTATGGTTATAGTCGGATATCAGGCCTTTGCGCTGGGAATGGGGCCGCCGAGCCATAAGGAAACAATTGATCCGCAAAAGGTTGATCAAACGGCACCATTTGATGAACCTGGCGTATATGAAACGGGCGAAAATGAATATGAAGTTGTCATGACACTGCAATCATTCGGTTTTAATCCCAGCAATATAGAGGTCCCGGCAGGCGCCGAAGTTACATTCTTAATGACGTCCAAAGATGTGACACATGGTTTTCAAGTTCCCGGTACAAACATTAATGCCATGGTTATGCCTGGACATATTCAGAAAATTACCCACACGTTTGATGAACCGGGCAACTATCTTGTGCTGTGCAATGAGTATTGCGGTACCGGGCATCAGATGATGTCGACGGAAATTATAGTGAAGTAAGGGAGTGATCACATGGCAAAAGCGCTAAATGAAGTGATTCGCGGTGAACCGAACAAAGCACTTGGGGTCAATGAAAAAGATGCTAAAATCTCCAAAGCATATTTATCAGTAGCATTTATAACATTGCTTATCGGCGGGTTTTTAGGATTAGTGCAGGGCCTTGAAAGAGGAGGTCTGCTACAGCTGCCGGCATGGCTGAACTATTATCAGGTTCTGACCGCACACGGTATTTTGTTGATTTTGATTTTTACAGCTGCATTTTCGATCGGTTATTTATATGCAGGATTTTCGCATTCAATGGGAGGATTGCTTCCTAAGGTAAGAAAAATGGCCTGGATAGGATTTGGCCTGATATTGTTCGGTGTCGGACTGGTCGTTATGACAATCCTGATGAATGAAGCGTCTGTCTTGTACACATTTTATCCGCCATTGGCGGCATCACCTGTATTTTATATCGGTTTGGTTTTCGTTGTTCTTGGTATCTGGTCATGTGCCTTTGGGGTATTCATGAATTATAATCACTGGCGCAAAAATCATAAAGGGGAGGTCACACCGCTTTTTGCTTTCTTTACAATGGGAGTGTTCATCCTCTGGTTTTTCGGAAGTCTGGGTGTAACGATTGAAGTGCTGACTCTTATTCCGTGGTCATTGGGATGGAAGGAAACGATTAATGTCATGGTTAGTCGAACATTATTCTGGAGTTTTGGCCACACATTGGTTAACGTATGGTATATTATCGCAACATCAGCATGGTATGTTGCCGTACCAAAAATAATCGGCGGACGGATTTTCAGTGACAAATTGGCAAGGGTTGTTGTCATCCTGCTGGTCATCTTAAATATTCCGGGAGGATTCCACCATCAAATAATTGATCCGGGCATCTCAGAAACGGTTAAATTTCTGCATGTATTTATGAGTGTTTCGATCGCATTTCCATCTCTTATGACTGCATTTGCAATGTTTGCAGTCTTTGAAAGGGCAGGTCGTAAAAGAGGGGGAAGAGGTCTGCTTGGCTGGTTCACTAAACTACCATGGGGCGATGTCCGCTTCCTGGCACCAATGATTGCTATGATTGCCTTCATTCCTGGTGGTGCAGGCGGGCTGATTAACACAAGTAACCAAATGAACCAGGTTATTCATAATACGTTATGGGTTGTCGGGCATTTTCATATAACAGTTGGTGTAACGGCTGTCTTGACGTTCTTCGGGATTTGTTACTGGCTTGTGCCATATATATCGAAGCGGAAGTTGACACCGCAAATGAATCGGTTGGGTATTATTCAGACAATCGTCTGGACAGTCGGAATGATACTCATGTCGGGCTCACAACATATGGTAGGTCTGCTGGGTGATCCGAGACGAACATCGTATACGACATATGGTGATCACGAAGTCGCTCTCGGCTGGATACCGTATGAATATGTGATGGCGTTTGGCGCAACATTGCTGTTGTTGGGTGTTATCATTCAAGTTTACGCTGTATTCAACATGATGTTTTTTGCTCCAAAAGGTGAAACAGAATTCCCGGTTGGCGAAGTGGAAGATGATGCCGAAAAAACGCCATTATGGACGGAACGCTGGAGCCTTTGGATTCTATTACTGCTGATGGTCGTTGCCATGGCTTATGTGGTTCCGATTGTAGACTTTGTGGTCAACGCACCACCGGGGTCACCACCTATTAAAACATGGTAACGTTAAGACAAAGTGACGTTTCGTTCAATGGTCAGTGTCACGTCTTAATAACGGTGGCTAATGCTCATAAGATCGATTCGGTTCAACTGACATTCTGTGGGGAAAATCGCTAAACACCTCACAGAATGGCATTTCACTTTATCAGGATTTTCAAGGGAAGTGATCATCATGATCAACAATAAACGGAATACCTTAGCTGTAATCGTTGTATTGCTGTTTGGTTTCGGACTGTTTTATACCGGAACGGACGGCTTTCGTGCTTTCACCGCAGAAAGTGCGCGCACTTATGACGTGAACCAGAGCCAGCCCAAGTTCCTAAACGTCACACTTGAGGACAGTAAGGGAAGAACTTATTCATTTAATGAATTTGCTGATGGAAAATACGTATTTGTTACGTTTATGTATACGAACTGTACGACAGTATGTCCGCAGCTTGAGATGAATATGGCACAAGTTTATGAACAGATTCCCGAAGAACATATTGGAGAGGATATTGTTTTCTTGAGCATCAGTTTTGATCCTGAACGTGATGATCCGGATGTATTGGCAAAATACAGGTCCTATTTTGGTAGTGATGGCGAAACGTGGCGAATGGCCAGAATCAACGATACAGATTCGCTCAATACGCTCTTGGAAAAGCTGGGTGTTATCGTCATTCCTAATGACGATGGTGATTTCACGCACAACAGTGCCTTTTATTTAATTGGAAAGTCAGGACAGCTGCTGAAAATGATGGATTTTACACAAATTGATGAAGCGGCCGATGAAGTGAACAGTCTGCTTGCGGAGGAGGGTTCACAGCCATGAAACAGGCGTTTTACGGATTATTGCTGTTTATCTTCCTTGCGCTTCCACCGGTCGCTGACGTAATGGAATCAATTATGATTATCCATATGCATATGCAGATGACACTTTTGCTTATATCGGGTTTTTTAATGGGGCGGTTTTTTCAACTGCAATTCCCGAATTTTTTCAGAAAGTGGAATACAAACGGAATTCCCGGTATTCTATTATTCATGATAATCTGGAGTTTTTGGATGATTCCGCGTTTAATGGATGAGGCTCTCGCCATTCAGACGATTGAAATATTTAAGTTTATCAGTCTGCCATTTTTAGCTGGTGTCGCCTTAAGGGATAGTTGGGCAAAAATAGGTACTGTTGGTCAAAAACTCGTCTTTACATTTTTTATTATTATGTTTGCTATCATGGCTTGGATTTATATTGGTGCTGACAGTCAACTTTGCAATAATTATCTTCTTGTTGAGCAACAAACGGTAGGGTGGGGGTCATTATTCTTCGGTGCCTTCCTGCTGTTCTATGTGCTGCAATTATTATTTCTTGATCATTCGCAATATGAATAGTTTTGTGTTTCTGCCTGCAGACGGATTGCAAGATTGGCAGTACAGAGAATGACTACAATTTCAGCGGTATACAGCAAAAAGTCTGCACAATTGCTTTTGTGCAGACTTAGGCATTTCCGGAAACATTCTGATCGTTGACATCCGGATCAAGTGGGTTCGTTGAACTTATACCGTTGTTAGTATTGATGAAGTCGCCGGTGTTGAAAGATCCGGAACCTGAACTCGTTTTCGATGTGCTTTTGGGTGCCAGATAGAATGAGTCACCAAAATTCATGACACCCCCATCGACACTATTGATCTTAATCGGTCCTACGATTGATGGCATAAAAACACCTGCTCCATTTACGTGTAAAGTGTTGTTGTGATAGTTTATGAAATGGGTAAGCATGTGTGTGCAATTAACTTCTGGAATATCTTCGGAAGTGTTTGATTCGTGATTCGCAGTAAGCTTGCTCTAGATTTCCAATCTGGAATAAAGCTGCCTCACTGATGCCGATAATATCTAATGTTTGGACGCGTATGGTGTCTGAATGATGAATGGTTTCTTTTTGAACAGGTGTGATGGTTTCCGGTAATATCATATTGCGATTAAACAGGGAATAATCATTGAAATCAATGTTAGTGTCAGATTTAAACCTCGCACCTTCTTTTTGCAAAGCAATTCCACGCGATGTTGACCGGACATGTCCGGTATCACCGATATTGAAAATGCTGCTGAATGTTAAGCCATTCAAACTGACATAGTCCGCAGAAGCCATTCGCTTTTCCTTCATTAGGATCGCCTTAACGGGCCAACGGGACAATTGAACCAAGGGCAGCCACTTCGGGAGGTGTATCGAAAAATGACGAGAGGACGAATTCGTCATTGTCACCGATCAAAAACACGGAAGATGCTGATATGGTAGTAATCGCAACATTTTCAACGTTCAGGTCCCAATTATGGACTTCCATTTTCATTTTACGGTTCATTCCCTTCCATGTATTTACTCAAGGATTGATGAATTTCCTGTTTAATTTGTTCGCTTATATGGTCTTTAAGCTGGCTTTCACTCAATTCCTGATGGTTTTGTCTGGCTTCATTTTCATAAAATGTAATGCGTTCAGGCAGCTGCTTTGCCATGTCTTCAATAAGTATATGCGGATCAATGTTATCTCTTGCAACATGCTTCTCTGCAGCAATATCAACTATAAGTTGCTCGCCATTTTCCTTTAAATAGTTGTTTAAATCGGCTGCCAGCTGTCGTCGGAACGGTGATTTACCGGTATCAGGTACAGAAAAATCATCAATGCCGTTTAAATCTTCCGGTGATAAGCCGATATGAAGTGTTCCATTCAGGTTTTCTATTTTCAGCTGATCGAAATTATATTCGATTTTTTCAACCGGTGGGTTTTGGTGCCCATTCGTGTTGTTTTCAAGGTGCTGTAACCTCTTTTCCAGTGAGTGGATTTTCTGGTCTTGTTCATGGATAAACTGATTAAGGTTATAAAGATAATGGCTCCAGCTGTCCATAAAATGTCCTCCTTAACTGGGCAAAGGCCTGCAAATAGTCTATGCGCAGCTGTAGGATATGTGCTTAATCGGGCTGCTCCAATCTGATGATAAATGGTTCACCGACTGGTTCGGCCGGTTCAGCAGGTTCGGTGTATCGACCGGTGTTATGAATATCCGATTGAGCACTAACACTTCCGGTGCTCCCGATTTGAAACACAGAAGAATTCGATATCGCATTGATTTTAATAAAATGAATCGATATCGTTTGATGAATGGTGAAATTCATGGTAAACACTCCATTGTCACGTAATGTTCTGGTCAGCCTGATCAGGATCTGTTACATAGGTCGTTGAGCGTCCGAGTCTGATATAGGTTCCGTCTCCGGTATTAAACGATCCCCCGCCGGCAAAGGTCTTTGCGGAACTTTCCGGAGACATGGAAAGCACATCTCCAATGTTAAAGGTACCTGAGTCGCTGATATTATTTATTTTGACAGCCCCAACTTTTGCCGGCATCGGAAAATTCTCCTTTCGATATAGTCTATGTGCAAATGCGGATTGTGGAACTTGGAAGGAATTATTATTGCAGGTGTAGAATAGTATGCAAATGGCTCGTTTAGTGGAAAGGTTGAAAAATCATGAAGGTTGCTGAACCATTGCAAAAATCTGAACGTATGATGTGGATTGATGCAGCCAGAGGGTTTGCGATATTAGGAATTTTTGTGGTCAATATTGGTGCATTCTCAGCACCTTATTTTTTATATGGCGGGGAACAAGATGCATGGCCGCTGGCAGCGGATCAAATGACTCAAGTGCTGATTGACATCTTATTTCAGGCAAGTTTTTATACCCTATTCTCCATTCTGTTTGGGTTTAGCCTGCAAATATTTAAGGAACGTCTGAAGGTTAAAAAGATTGCTGTGATGCCATTTTTATACAGGCGACTGACCATATTAATCCTATTTGGAATGATTCATGCATTCTTAATTTGGCATGGGGATATTTTGTTGTCGTATGGTATCATCGGATTGCTATTCATGGCGTTTATTTTCAGGCATGACAAAACGCTATTGCTGTGGAGCTCATTTATGCTGGGTATCAGCGTCCTATTGTATACATTTATGTTATATCGTATAAGGACACTCTTGGGTGGTGCCAACATTTCCGAAATTAACCGTGCCAAAAAAATGTATTCAAGTGATGACCTGTCTGCCATTTTGGAGCAAAACTTGAATGACTGGGTGTATTCCAATAGCGTTTTTTCATATTTGTTGCTGGGAACAACGCTTTTGCCATTGTTTCTGTTGGGCATGTACCTGGCCAGGAAGCGCTGGTTGCATTATCCCCGTAAGCACAGGCGGAAGATTTTAGCCGGCTGGTTGATCAGCTTCATCGCGTTTGCCATCCTGAAGATGGGGCCACATTTATATGGGAATCCCGTTTGGTTTTCATACGTGCAGGATAATATTGGCGGTACTGCCTCAGCGTTGTTTTATTTATTTTCGATAGCATTGGCCGGTCAACGTACGCTTGGTAAAAAAATCTTGAAGCCATTCAGTTATATCGGACGAATGTCATTAAGCAATTACATATTCCAATCGTTATTCTGCTTTGTGCTGTTTTATGGCGTTGGTTTTGGTTTGTACGGGATGATCAGACCAGTCCAGGCAATGGGGGTCGTTGTGTTGTTTTATGTGATTCAGATTTTTGCGAGCAGATGGTGGCTCAAACGGTACCGATACGGCCCGCTTGAGTGGATCTGGCGGAGTCTTACCTATAAGCAGAAACAGACACTGCGTGAGAATGAATAGCTTGCTTGGCGTGCTATTTGGCTGATATAGGCGCGAGCGTGGAGGCATGGGCATAGGAGCCGCGAGCAAGGCTATATCGCCCCGAGCGCGGGAATATCATCCCGAGGGCAAGAACATCACCAGAAGATTAAATAAGTAAATATTAAAAACAGGCTCCCCCTTGATGGAGCAGCCTGGCTTCACTTATGCATCCAATACGTTTTTGATGTGGCCGACTGCCCACTTAAGATCTTCTTTTTCAATGATGAGTGGTGGGGCAAAACGGATAACATTTTCATGTGTTTCTTTGCAGAGAAGTCCTTTTTCTTTCAACGCTTCGCAATACGGGCGTGCCGCTTCAGTCAGTTCAACACCGATAAATAGACCTTTGCCACGCACTTCCTTTATTTTCGGATTGTTCATTTTCTTCAATTCGCCCATCATGTAATTGCCAAGTTCGTGTGACCGGTCAGCTAGTTTTTCTTCCTCGAGCACCTCCAGTGATGCAAGAGAAACAGCACATGCCAGCGGATTGCCGCCGAATGTCGATCCATGTGATCCCGGATTGAATACACCGAGAATATCATGGTTGGCAACTACAGCTGAAATCGGAAATACGCCGCCGCCCAGTGCTTTACCCAAAATCAGAACATCGGGTGTAACGTTCTCCCAGTCGCAGGCAAACATTTTGCCTGTACGTGCAAGGCCGGATTGGATTTCATCAGCCATATATAGTACACTATTTTCAGCGCAAATATCATATGCTTCTTTCAAAAACCCTTCCGGCGGGATATTGATGCCCGCTTCGCCCTGGATAGGCTCGAATAGGAAGGCAGCTGTGTTTTCATTAATGGCTTCTTTCAGTGCGTTCACATTACCGTAAGGGATTATTTTAATTCCCGGAAGAAGCGGTCCAAATCCGCGCTGGTATTCTGCCTCTGATGACAGGGAAACAGCCGCCATAGTACGACCGTGGAAATTGCCCTCAGCAACAATAATTTCAGCCTTGTTTTCTGCAACGCCTTTGACATCATAAGCCCATCGGCGCGCAGCTTTTATCGCTGTTTCAACAGCCTCCGCTCCGGTATTCATCGGGAGTGTCATTTCTTTATTGGTCAGTTTACAGATTTTTTCATACCATGGACCGAGCTGGTCATTATGAAAAGCACGTGAAGTGAGGGTGACAGCATCGGCCTGGTCTTTCAAGGCGTCGATGATCTTCGGGTGTCGGTGACCCTGGTTTAATGCAGAGTATGAGCTGAGCATATCCATGTATCGGTTGCCTTCAGGATCCTCAACCCATACACCCTCCGCCTTGTTTATGACAACAGGAAGAGGATGATAGTTTTTGGCGCCATATTCCTGTGTTTGATCAATAATTTCTTGGCTGATGTTCGACATATTATCCCTCCGAATTTAAAATACCATTCCTCTCAAGTATAACAGTTTTAGTGTTAATTTACTTCCGGGGACTGCTCAATAATTTTTAAATGATTTTAACGACAGGACATGTTAAGATAGGTGGTATGTAAGTAAGGGTTTTAAGGAGGAACATTTAATATGAATACACATTTACACGTAACTTCGTGGGTTTTGGCATTTATTCTCTTTATTGTTGTTGTCGCCCTTAATAAATCAGGCAAAGCAAAAGGTGCTAAAATCTTTCAAATGATTCTGCGTCTGGATTATTTATTGATTCTTTATTCCGGTGGCACATTGTTGGCAACGTATTTCAATGGCCCGCAGATGGGTGAAGCCATTTTTAAAGGACTTGCGGGAATCTGGGCGATTTTTGCAATGGAAATGATTAGTATGAAATCCGGCCGCGAAGAACCGACAAAAAGCTGGTGGATTCAGCTTGTCATCGCGGTATTGCTGACGCTGATTTTAGGTTTCGGCCGGCTTGGACTCGGGTTTTTGCCATAGGTTTGACAAGCAGCAAGGACTTTTCCACAGGGGAAGGTCCTTTTAAAATGGTTTGTTCCCAAAATCAAATTACCGTGGTACACGAAAACAAAAGATGTCATGGTTTCAGGGAAAATCCATGACATCTTAAATTTGTGACATTTAATAGAGGGTTACTCGGCCAATGTTTCAAGCACGTCATCAATTGTTTTTTTAGATGCAAAGAATCCTCTATTTGTCCAGTTACTTGGTTCATTTATCGTATATACATTGCCGTTTTCGACTGCGGGTGTACGTTGCCAAACAGAACTGTTCTTTAGGGTCTGCAGTCCAGGTTCGTCTTCTTTGGCCAAAATAAACACATGATCAGCCTTTAATTGGGATAGTTTTTCCATGGAAATAGGATTCCATTGCGATTGAGCTTTACCAAGCTCTTTGACTAATTCAGGCTGGTTGATGCCAAGTTCGGAATAAAGTACTTCTGCGCTGTGGCGATTTTGTTCAAATAAAAAGAATTGGTCTCCTTTGGCCCAAATGGCTGCGACTGTTTCTTCGCCAATCGCGTGGTTTAATGTTTCTTTTGCATTGGCAACTTTATCATCATATTGATTCAGGACTTTGTCAGCTTTTGATTCCTTGCCAAGTATTTTACCGAAAGTATCGATTTGCTTGCGCCAGTTATTCGTTGTTTCTTCAGTCATGACATATGTTGGGGCAATCTTTTGATAATCTTCATAGGCCCCTTCATAACTGTCCATGCCATTTTCTAAAATGAGTAAATCCGGTTCATGCTTCAGAACCTGTTCCTGAGGCATATTCCATTCAAGTTTTGGAACCTCTTTTAGTTGGTCTTCCAAATAGCCTTGCACTGTTTGACCGATTGCCCATTTAGCTACTGGCGTAACACCTAATGCAAGTAATGAATCTTCGTGAAAAGGGGCGATGATGCGCTCAGTTTTTCCAGGGATGGTTACCTCCCCCTTTGCACTATTCAATGTCACGTCAGATGTACGCTGGTTATCCTGATTACTGGAATCTGAATCCCCGTCACTGCCGCTACAGGCGGTGATCAATAACGTTAACAGCAATAAAGAACCTAGTATTAAAACACGGGATCTGTTCAGTTGTCGCATAGGTAAGTCTCCTCTATGTTATAATATTCACTAGCGACAATGATAATCATTTTCAATTATTGTGTCAATTAGCAGGATGATTATAGTTGGTGATATAACACATTATAGTGTAGGAGTAAATCATGTTATCCATTATTCAGCAATCAAAGTTTCTTAAATTCATGATAGTGATGCTGACATGCATTGCGCTGATCTTTTCTGCCGGACTTTCAGTGTCCGTTGGAGTGGCAGATATTCATTTATTGACTGTCTGGAATGCAGTCTTTCACTTTAATGATAACCTTTCATCTCACCAGGTGATTCAAGAGCTACGGATGCCGAGAGTTTTTGCAGCAGCAATGACTGGTGCTTTTTTAGCAGTGTCAGGTGCAGTGATGCAAGGTCTGACTCGAAATCCTTTGGCATCCCCTTCAATTATGGGTGTCACACATGGGGCGGCATTTGCACTTGTGTTAGTGATGGTTTTTTATCCCGCTGTATCAAACTTCGGGATGACCATTGCTTCATTTGCAGGTGCTGGGGTCGCCGTTGCAATGATTTTTACGATTGGTTCTTTTTCCCGCGGTGGTTTGACGCCGGTTAAATTAACATTAGCCGGGGTGGCAATCGGTACATTATTAAGTTCGCTTTCATCAGTGATGGCACTTCACTTCCAGCTGGAAAAGCAACTGGGATTCTGGATGGCAGGCGGATTAGCAGGAACAGATTGGACGTCCAATCAGGTTCTGCTCATCTCCGGTATAATCGGTTTCATAATTGCTCTAATGATTGCCAAATCGATGACAGTACTTAATCTTGGAGAAGATGTGGCAGTAGGACTTGGCCAAAACAATAAAGTGATCAAAATAATGGGAATTCTAACCGTTCTGTTATTGACGGGCGCGGCTGTTTCTGTTGCGGGTGCCATCGGTTTTATAGGGCTTATCATTCCACATGTGACACGTTTTATAATGGGGACAGACTACCGGTGGATTATTCCTGTTTCAGCATTGTTCGGTGCTCTACTGCTCGTTTTATCAGATGTTGTTTCACGGTTGGTCAATGCACCATATGAAACGCCTGTCGGTGCGATAACATCACTTATCGGCGTTCCTTTCTTCCTGTATCTTGCCAGGGGAAGAAGTGGGGGTGATAATAAATGACCCGGATGAATAACAAAACGGGAAGGTTTACTGGTGTAATGATGTTATTGATTCTGTTAATTATCGTTATGTTTTTTATGGCTTTGAGAACAGGTGTTATTAATATAACACCGCTGGATGTCATTCGGACGTTGCTGGGGAGCGGAACAGATCGGCAGGAGTTGGTATTATTTGAATTTCGCTTGCCACGAATTATTTTAGCCCTCTTAATAGGCACAGGTCTTGCAGTATCGGGTGCTATATTGCAAAGTATTACGCAGAATGACTTGGCTGAACCGGGTATTTTGGGCATTAATACGGGAGCGGGATTTGCAGTTGTTTTATTTATATTTTTTCTGCAGGATTCAATAGGCGATGTTTTTTCCGTTCTCGTCATGCCATTATTCGCTCTGATGGGGGCTTTATTGGCAGCACTAATGATCTATGTACTGGCATGGAAAAAAGGTGTTAGTCCAATCAGGCTGGTACTTGTCGGGATCGGTGTTAATGCGGGGTTTTCCGCGGCATTGGTTATTCTTCAGCTGAAAATGAACCCGCAGGATTTTCGTCAAGTGACGGTATGGTTGTCCGGTGATATATGGAGCGCTAACTGGACGTTTGTGCTAGCATTGTTGCCGTGGATACTGATACTTATTCCATATGCCCTTCAAAAATCGAATACGTTAAATGTGCTCAATTTGGGTGATGACATTGCAGGAGGGCTCGGAACAAAAGTGGAAGGCGATCGACGTATTCTTCTGACCATAGCTGTTGCCTTGGCTGGTGCAAGCGTTGCTGCAGGTGGTGCCATCGCTTTTTTGGGACTTGTTGTACCACATATTGTCCGAAGAATTATTGGACCATTGCATCAATATACCATTCCCATTTCAGCTTTGATGGGAGGCTTGCTTTTAATGGTGTCTGATACAATTGGAAAAAATTTATTGACACCATTGGAAATACCTGTTGGGATCGTTGTAGCCATTATCAGTACGCCGTATTTTATATATTTGTTAATCAAGGAAAAATGAATTGTCAAGAAAGCAGTGGAATACCGGCATATACAGAGATAAACCAATACACAGGCTAAAAGGCATCAACATTTAATCCGGGTGTCACGTTGAATGGGGAGATGCAGAAATTTACATTACTAATTATGAATGATTTTTAACAATATATCAACTGGCATTGACTATTCAAATAAACCGTTAATAATAGGAAAAGAGCGTTTACTCATCTTTACGTTCAAGAACCCCCATTCAATTATCTCAAGGAAACCTGGAAAGCGAAGTAAGGGGCAGTTGGTTGTGAAACCCTATTCGTTCGATTAACATTCAGTGGGCCCCTCTAAATGAGTTTCATGAACTTTATCATACATATGAAGGAGTGCATTTATGAAGCGCCTGTGTTTAACATTATTTGTAATTCCGTTGTTGTTTGGCTTCTCCGGCACTGTTGCAGCGGCAGATCAAGAATCATTCAAAAGTGAAATTTTCTATCAGATTTTGGTCGACCGCTTTAATAACGGCGACAATACTCTGGATGATCAGATTAATCTTGAGGATCCGGTTGCGTATCATGGTGGTGATTTACAGGGGATTACCGATAAACTTGGCCATTTAAAGGAAATGGGCTATACGACACTGGTCCTGTCTCCAATTATGGAAAATTCAGCTGGTGGCTACCATGGTTATTGGATTGAGGATTTTTATCAAGTGGAAGATCAGTTCGGAACGATGGCTGATTTACAAGAATTAGTGAAAGAAGCACACGCGAATGATATAAAGATTGTGCTTGAATTTGTAACCAATTATGTTTCCGAAAACCATTCAATGACGAATAATCCGGATAAACGTGATTGGATCAGAAAGAGTAGTGACAAGAAGTCTTTCCGCTGGCAGGAACATACAGCTAAATTAAACCAGTCCAACCCTGAGGTGCAGGACTTTTTAACAAAAGTAGCGGATTATTGGATTGAAGAGACCAATATCGATGGGTATCGATTTCATGGTGCCGATAAAGCCAATCAAGCATTTCTGGATGAGCTGACAGCCCATATCCGCAGCAACAATCCTGAATTCTATTTGTTGGGCAATATTATGGATGAAGAATCCTATAATGGCAGCCTTACTGAGGATACAGCTTTGCAGGCAGTGGAAAATCATGCATTGAATGAACCGATGACAAAAGTGTTTGCCAAAGCCGGCACACCACTGACTAGTATTTATGATACATGGCAATCCACCGGTGAACAGGATGGGTTAAGCTATCTTGACACTAAATATACAGCACGTTTCACCCAAAAATTTCAGAAGAATGGGCGGAATAATGTAACGGCATGGAAATTGGCATTAACCTACCTTTATACTGCCCCGGGCGCACCGTTAGTTTACCAGGGCTCAGAAATTCCAATGGGCGGAAACAGTTTTCCTGAGAACCAGCAGATGATTAAGTGGAACAGTTCGGATGACGAATTACAGAAGTTCACAGACCGAATCGGGTCACTCCGTTCAGAATTCCCGGCACTGCAGCATGGTGATTATGAACAGGTGGATTCAAGCGGCGCGATGAGCGTATTCAAACGATCATACGAAGATGAAACAGTTTTTATTGCCATTAATAATGACACGGAATCACAAGACGTGTTACTGAATAGCGTTGCTTCCGGCAAACAGTTGAAAGGATTGCTCGGAGACAATCTGGTAAGAGAAAATGAGAACGGAAAATACCGGGTTGGTTTGCCGCGCGAAACTGCTGAAGTGTATGTGGTTCAGAATGACGCTGGTCTGAATTGGATAGTGATTGTTCCGATTGCGGCTATTTTTGTAACGTTTGTAGTAGGTATTATTTATCTGACCCGCCAGCAAAAAAAACGGGAAGCTGAAGTATAATTCTTCAGCTTCCTTTGTCATGCAAATTCGTGGGCGGAAATGGCTCCTTGACGGTGTAAATAATGATAGATCTTGCGGTAATCCCTTATATTAATGTCGCCTGTGATGTATTTTTGCTGATAAAAATCCAAGAGCGCATTCATTGATTCCGGTGGCCGATCACGTTCCATTTCAAAGATTGTTATTAATTCAAAAATGCTCAACTTAACCATCCTTTATTTCTTTCGATTTAGGTTGTCCTATCGGAAATATATGTACAAGGCAGGGGAAACATGACAGAACATTTTTATCATGCCTTTGGGTAGCATGACGGTTACTTTCAGTCATTTAATGATATCAACCTAAAAGAGGGAGACAAACGTCAGGAATGGGATTCATATTAGAAAAACCGGGCTACTTCTTGCCCGGTTTTCTAATAAAGTTCCATAAATACTCGAGTTTCGCACCCTGATAAATCAATAAAAAAGCGCCATGAAAATGGATAAAAAAACGTAAAAAAACCCGCATGAACACTGGCTTTTGGTATAATTAAGGTACCAATCCAAATCATGCCAA
>NZ_BMNQ01000071.1 GCF_014646635.1 Lentibacillus kapialis | reverse complement strand
ACGCATTTGTAAGTTAAAAGTTATCATGCGGATTCGGACTACCTGGACTGCCCAACAGCGGGGTGCGCAAAAACACACAGTATTGGGTATTGTGATATTCTCAAATTTTATACTTTCTTATCTTTTAAGAAAAACCGGGCAAAAAGCGGCCCGGTCCTTTTCTGTTTAGCCAAACTAGAGAATATCCGATAATTTGTATTCCTGTCCATGTGTGGGATACCACCTCTCCCAACACGTTTCACAACTGAATCTTGTCTTGGGAACATCCGACCGGGCTTATGTTTCCAGGAAGCAAATAACCTGCGTTCCCGGAATGTATAACGAGACAGTCTACAATTACCGACAAAGCAACATTCTCCTCTCGTTACATAAATGCATATATAACGAGTTAATAATTTTGAAAATCCTGTTATACCAGCATTTCTCGTTATAAAATCGTGTTTTTTCCGGGAATCCAGGAAACAACGGAAAGGAGAATCCGCCGAAGCTGGGTTATCCCTTCCTAACGGATCCTCATTCCGCTAAATGGACATAAATCACCCTTTTTAGCGTTGCAATGAATCCTCATTCCGCTATTCGGGTAAAAACGCGGCAAAACGGGGGCAAAAAGGCGAAATAACGGAATGAGGATCCGCCGGAGCTAGATTTTCCGGATCCTCCCAACCCCTATTCGGGTAAAAACAGGGCAAAACCAGGGGAAAAGGTGAAATAACGGAAGGGAGGATCCGCCAAGCTGTATAGATTCGGACCACCTGGACTGTCCAACAGTTGGGTATGCTAAAATACCACCGTCTTGGGTATTGTGACATACTCAAATTTTATGGTTTTTATCTTTTTAGAAAAACGCGGCATTCTCCCTTGTCTTATAGCGGGTGCCGAGTTTTTCTTATAAGGTCTTCCATCATCTATACTTTATGACGTTATAAAAAAAACGCAAGGGACCATCATACTGTGGCCCTTGCGCCCGATTACTTAACCGGATGTACCGCTTCATACAGCAATTGCTCAAGTTCATCGTTATATTGCCGTTTTTGCTCATCGCTCCATTGCAGTGTCTCTGCCATATAGTGAATCACGTTATCTTTATGAGCTGTGACAAAGTCTATATCGAAAAACAATGCCCCGGTCCGCCTCACAAAAAAATCGACCGGCTTATAAACCATTTCTTGATCAAGTGCATACTTCAGTTCAGCAAATACAATAGGTTCAATCTCTGCCTCATTTGCACGTGCTTTTTCACCTTGAAATAACTCGAAAATATGCTGGACGTTTGCGCCATATTTCTGAATAAGGAAAATAGCCGTTTCCTCGGCAATCCCTAAACCAGCCGCTTCAGCCAATTTCTGTTCCTTAAACTCCTGAAATCCTTTTGATCCGCCTACTTCACCACCCGATATCGGCATATGCTCCGTATCCGATTCTGAATACAAAATGCCTTGTTCTTCTTTCAGCTGCTTTACAACAGCGTCTACTGTTTCCTCGGCCATTTTGCGGTATCCCGTCAGCTTTCCTCCGGCCATCGAGATAAGACCGGAATCTGAAACAAACATTTCATCTTTCCGGGATATTTCATCAGGATCATCTTCTCCCTCCTCGGCAATCAACGGCCGCAAGCCTGCATAACTTGAATCCACATCATCTTTGGTCATCTCAAGCGATGGGAAAATATAATTAATCGCATTCAATAAATAGTCGCGATCATCTTCAGTCATTTGCGGATGGGCAATCTCTCCGCTGTAACCTGTATCAGTTGTCCCAACATAGGTTTTCTTATTTCGTGGAATGGCAAAAATCATTCGGCCGTCCGGTGCATCAAAATAAATCGCCTGCTGCAGCGGGAATCGTCTTTTCGGGAAAATTAAGTGAACCCCTTTTGTCAGATGAAGTGTTTTCCCTTGTTTGGAACCGTCGATTTCACGAATGTCGTCAACCCATGGACCACCGGCATTAACGATTTTTTTCGCATAAACATGACGCTTTTGCCCGGTTATTTGATCTTCTACAACAGCTCCGACTACTTTGTCGGCATTATAAAGAAGATCGATCACCTTCGCATAATTGATTGCATGAGCCCCATTTTCAACTGCTTTCTTCATGACTTCAATTGTCAGCCGGGCATCATCTGTTTTGTATTCAACATAATAGCCGGCGCCTCGTAAATTTTCACGTTGGACAAGTGGCTCCTTCTTCAATGTTTCTTCAGGGCTTAGCATTTTTCTACGTTCAGACTTTTTGACACCGGCCAATAAATCATAAACACGCAGACCCACGTTCGTTGTAAATGGGCCAAATGTGCCTCCTTTATAAAATGGCAACATCATCCACTCGGGGGTTGTTACATGCGGACCGTTTTCATAGACAACTGCTCTTTCCCTGCCAACCTCTGCCACCATTCTCACTTCAAATTGTTTCAAATAACGTAAACCACCGTGAACCAGCTTGGTGGAACGGCTTGATGTTCCGGCAGCAAAGTCCTGCATTTCTACAACAGCGGTATCCATTCCGCGGGCCGCAGCATCAAATCCTATTCCCGCCCCGGTAATGCCGCCGCCGATAACGAGCACATCAAGCTGTTTCTGTTCGATTTGCTGGAAAATCGCATTCCGCTGATGACTTGAAAATACTGACATGTTCATTTCACTCCTTAACCTCGATTTTTTCAATAACATTAAAATTGCTATTGCATATATTCCCGAAAAAAAGAAACCGCAAAATAGACCAATGAAAAGGCATCATCAGTTCTTTGCGGTTTCTCCATTTCTCCGGCAATTTATTAACTTATTTTCATACTACCATACTGATACCAAATTGCATAATGATTTAATCGAATGCTTTCGAAACAGCCGCAACAACATTATCCATATTTTTTTCCATGCCAGATTCAACAGCCGCTACATACGCTCCTTCCAGCAATGGTGCTTCCATAACTTTGATACTATCCAGTTCCATCATTTCAATGGCCATCTCTGCATTCATTTTGGCACTGCCAATATCATAAAACACCATTACACCTTGACCTTTATCGGCACGTTCAATGGCCTGCCGGATTTTTTCAATACTTGTGCCAATATCATTTTCATCCGTTCCGCCGGCCATTTCAATCGGAACATCTTTGATGACTTGCCGAATCATATCGTTTATTCCGTCAACGACTTTCGGACTGTGAGATATAAGTACGATACCAACATAGGACACGTTACTTTCCCCCTTTAATAACATCAGCCAAGGCCTCGAAAATATAAGATGAAGATGCGGAGCCCGGATCAATATGTCCGATTGATCGTTCCTTAAAGTAAGATGCCCTTCCTTTTGTTGCCGTCATTTCTTTTGTCTGCTCCATAGCGCTTTTTGCTTCTTCAGCCATTTTTTCACCATCGAAGCCTGTTTCACGATTAAAATAGGCCGCCAGTTGTGACCACACATCCAGGAGTGTTTTTTCGCCTTCAGTTGCTTTGCCTCGTTGTTTGATACCATTCACGGCTTCTTCCAGCCCGCCCGCAAATGTTTTATAATCAACGGGCTCACTCCCTTTTAATGCTGTGGACAATTTCAGAAATGCTGTTCCAAACAGCGGGCCGGACGCGCCGCCCACCTTGGACATGAGCGTCATGGCGGTATCTTGCAAAACAGCCGCACTGCTGGTATACGTTTGCTCAGCTATTTTTTTAGTCGCTTCCTGAAATCCCCGGGCCATATTGATACCATGATCGCCATCCCCAATCGCCTGGTCCAAGGTTGTAAGATACTCTTTATTCGCTTGTATTTTTTCATTTGATGTCTCAATCCATGCCGCAACATCCTGTACGGTTAGTTCCATGTCCAAGCTCCTTTCCTATCCCTGAAAAGCCATTGCATTTGATGGTTCGTTAAGCAGTTGTTTTAATTCATCATCCAGTTTTAATAAAGTTACCGAACATCCTGCCATTTCCAAGGATGTCATGTATTCACCGACAAATGTTTTGTCAACATAAATTCCGTTGTCCGTTAATATCGCTTGTACCTTGTTACTCACAATATATAGTTCCATATCAGGTGTGGATCCCAGTCCATTAACCATAACCGCTGTATCACTGCCGGAAAAATCAAAGTCACCAAGGATTTTATCAGTTAGTTCCTTTGCTATGTCATCAGCAGTACTGATGTCTTTTCGCTCGATTCCTGATTCGCCGTGAATGCCAATACCAATCTCCATTTCATTTTCAGCTAATTCAAAACTTGGGACGCCGGCAGCAGGTACTGTACATGGTTTCAGCGCCATGCCCATCGATCTGACATTTTCGATAACTTTTTCAGCAGTGGATTTGACATCTTCTAATGAACCGCCCTGTTCAGCTTTTGCTCCTGCAATTTTATGAACCAAAATGGTACCTGCAATGCCTCTTCGTGACGATACGTCATCGACGGCAACATCATCATTCACAACCACTTTTTCTACTCTAATATCTTCTGCTTCAGCAAGTTCTGCTGCCATTTCAAAGTTCAGCACATCGCCTGTATAATTTTTAACGATTAGAAACACACCTGCACCGCCATCAACAGCTTTAATGGCCTCCAGTATTTGATCAGGCGTAGGGGATGTAAAAACTTCACCAGCAACTGCAGCATCCAGCATGCCCTTGCCCACATAACCAGCATGGGCAGGTTCATGTCCGCTTCCGCCACCGCTGACAATCCCAACTTTATTTTCATTCGGGGCGTCGTTTCTCGCAATAACGGTTGTTCCGGGTAACTGATGTAGCTGTTCGGAGTGTGCAACAGCCATTCCTTTCGTCATTTCTTGAACAACTTCATTTGGATCATTGATGATCTTTTTCACTTTTTTACCCTCCTGTAACTTTTTGAATGGACTTTAATGAGCTGTCGTTAGGGCGGAATTAGAAAAACTCGACATTCATCTTGTCTAATAGTACGTGCCGAAGTTTCTTATAGAGGTTGTTCAAAAAGTCCGGTAAAAATTCGTTGGCTTGTTTCTCCGCTCCTTGGAAAAGAAAAACACTTTTACTGCGTGCGAAGCGGATTCAGGGCAGCATTACTTGTGCTCATGTATCTAAAGGCATACATTCCGCTGCTCGAAACTGCGCCGTCTCGAACTTCTTGATCCTTTTTATCCTCCTTTTTAAACACGCACTTATAAGGTCATCCATAATGTATACTTTCTGACGCTATAAAAGAAAGGAGATCAATTTTACCCTTGTAATATTGACCTCCCCGAACAGTTTATTATTTAAACGTTCTTGCTGCTTCTACCGCTTTTTTCCAACCGGCATAGAGTTCATCACGTTTTTCATCTGCCATGTTGCTGTTAAATGTGTGTTCTTTCTTCCACTGCTCAGCAATTTCATTCTTATCTTTCCAGTAGCCGACAGCAAGCCCTGCCAGATAGGCGGCTCCGAGCGCCGTTGTTTCCTGAACGACCGGGCGTTCAACCGGTACGCCAATAATATCACTTTGAAATTGCATTAAGAAGTCATTCTTAACGGCGCCACCATCAACTCGCAGACCTTTTAAATTAATTTCGGAATCCTCTATCATGGCGTCAAGAACATCTTTTGACTGATAGGCAAGAGACTCAAGAGTTGCCCTAATCAGATGACTGCGTGTCGTTCCGCGTGTGATGCCGAAAAAGGCGCCACGAACGTCACTGTCCCAATATGGTGTTCCGAGACCGACAAATGCCGGCACCATATAAACACCATCCGTTGAATCTACGCGTGTTGCATAATCTTCACTTTGTGGTGAATCATCGATGATATTAAGACCGTCACGAAGCCATTGTATCGCGGATCCGGATACAAATATACTGCCCTCTAAGGCGTATTCCACTTTTCCATTTATTCCCCATGCCAATGTTGTAAGCAAGCCATGATCAGACTTAACACCTTCTTCTCCCGTATTCATCAGCATGAAGTTACCGGTTCCATATGTGTTTTTCGCCATACCTTTTTCAAAGCAAGCCTGACCGAATAACGCCGCCTGCTGGTCACCGGCAATTCCGGCAATTGGAACTTCATGGCCAAAGAAATGGTAATCAACCGTATTGGCATATATTTCAGAAGACTCCTTGACCTCTGGCAGCATATTTTTTGGTACTTCGAGTATGTCCAGAAGCTCATCATCCCATTGCAAATCATAAATATTAAACATCAATGTTCTGGATGCATTCGAATAATCCGTTATATGTGCTTTTCCACCTGAAAGTTTGTAAACAATCCATGTATCCATTGTCCCGAATAATAATTCGCCATTATTGGCCTTCTCCCGGGCACCCTCAACATTGTCAAAAATCCATTTCACCTTTGTACCCGAAAAATAAGGGTCTAGCAATAATCCCGTTTTTGCGCGGAAAGTATCTTCATACCCCTGATCTTTTAAATCTTTGCAAATGCCATCCGTCTGCCGTGATTGCCAAACAATCGCTTTGTATATCGGTTTACCCGTCTTTTTATCCCAAACAACTGTCGTTTCCCGCTGATTGGTGATGCCTATCCCGGAAATTTGCGAAGGATCGGCATCTGCCTTGCGCAGAACCTCTGAAATACAGGCAAGCATAGAAGTCCAGATTTCATTTGCATCATGCTCAACCCATCCCGGTTGTTGAAAAAATTGCTGAAATTCTTTTTGCGCTGTTTCCACGATCTCGCCATTGTGGTTAAACAGAATCGCGCGTGAACTCGTTGTCCCCTGATCTAATGATAAAATAAAAGTTTCACTCATAATATTCTCCCCCTTAATTTATTGTCCTACACAATTTCATTCTCTACTTTCTCTGCCACTGTGTTCACTTTCCTTAACTCGGAGTTGGCAGCTCCAATAAAAATGATGGCAACTACGCCACTTAATACCCAGAAAAGTACGGAAAACTCACCTAAGAACATCGCATTATAGAATACCGCGCCATAAATCCCCCCTAAAGCCGGACCAGCAACCGGAATCCAAGCATAACTCCAATCAGAGCCTCCTTTTTCCGGGATTGGAAGTAGTGCATGAGCAATCCTCGGCCCAAGGTCACGGGCCGGATTAATCGCATAGCCGGTCGTACCTCCTAATGACATCCCGATCGCAACAATCAGTAAACCAACAATCAATGGGTTTAACCCTTCAGTAAACTCATTTGCACCAATAAACATAAGTCCAAATACAAGGACAAACGTACCAATCATTTCACTAACCAGATTGGAAAATGGACTGCGGATCGCCGGGGTTGTGGAAAATACATCCCTCTTGGCTATTTTATCTTCGGTCTCTTTCCAGTGCGGCAAATAATTAAAGAACACGATGACTGCCCCAATAAACGCACCGATCAATTGAGCACTGATATACATCGGTACTTTTGTCCAGGGAAATTCCCCGGCGGCAGCAAATCCAAGTGTTACGGCCGGGTTAATATGTGCACCAGTAAATTGACCAACTGCATATACACCCATTGTAACACCAAGACCCCAGCCAATCGTAATCAATACCCAGCCTGTCCCTTCTGCCTTTGACTTCTTTAGAACAACGCCGCCAACAACACCTCCGCCTAAAATAATCAGAACCATCGTACCAATTAACTCCGCTAAAAATTCGGGCATCTTAACACTCCTTTAACTACGATAACAAGCCCGTAACAGAAACGGCTACGACGTTAAAAAAGTCCACACTACAATAGACGTACTTTAACTAAAGTACTATTGTAGAGTGGACCTCCGTATCTCCATCACTTTTTAACTTGTTGTATTCATTGTACAAAAAAGTGTAAACGCTGTCAATAATATAGACCTTTTTTTTAATAATCCCATAGTTCGCGATTTGAGGTTGATACAGCAACTGCTCCGGCATCCAGTGCCGAAGAAACTTCTTTTTGATTCCTGATCAGCCCCCCTGCTACAACAGGTATTCCGGTCTCGACATTTATCTGCTCAATAATATCAGGAATAAGCCCCGGCAATAATTCAATACAGTCAGGTTTAAAACGGTCAATTAATGCTAAATTATGATCGAGGGCCATACTATCAAGCAAAAACATACGTTGAATGGCTAATAACTTGTGCTTCTTGGCAAGTTTAATAATATTTCCCCTTGTAGATATAATGCCATCAGGCTTGATTTCACGAATTAAAAACTCCATACCGTACTCATCAGCTTTCAATCCCTGGATCAAATCAAAGTGCAGCAGAACTTGCTTCTCAGACCGTTTTGAGTATTTAACCAAACTTTTTAACTGGGCGAGCCGTGTTTCTAAAAAAATGATGGTATTCTGTTCAGATTCCAAAGCTTTTTCAAAATCCTTCATTTGTCGGATAGCGGGAACGACCCCTTTGGGAACCCCCATATTATTTCCTCCTTTAATGCTGTTCACCACACTAAAATCCTAACGCAGCACCCTGTCGTTCCGCTATTGAAGCACATTTAATAACGAATTTCATGCACTTTCCGCAAAACATGATGTCTGTCTGTTGCATGATCCCAGACTTCTTCCGGCACACATGATGTCCATATTTCATTCCATCGAATGTTTCTCCATCATATCCTGCTTCATCTTCCACAATTCATAACTCAAATCAACATAGTAAGTTTGCGGATTAAGCAGTCTCAATGTTTCAGGCCATATATAAGATAGCTGCTCTTCATGATAGCGGTGAATTTCCTCCAATGGCGGCAAATCATATACCTGTTTCCCATTAATGAAAATTGGTTTCAAAAGATCGATTGCTTCATAGTCATGCACATATTTGAACTTTTGCGGAAAAAATGGATCAAACATCTTAAGTGGCTTATCATTCACTGTTTCATATGAAAGTGCGATATAGTCACCTTCCGATTTATTCGTTCTGCGATTGATGATCCGATAAACTTTTTTGGGACCTGGCGTTGTCACTTTAGCCAGATCTTCAGACAGTTTGATAACCGGAATAAGCTTGTTCTCATCTTCTCTCGCGACCAATTTGTATACACCGCCGAGCGCCGGCTTTCTGGCGCCGGTTATCAACTTGGTCCCAACACCCCATGAATCAATTTTAGCTCCTTGCATTTTCAGATGCATGATGACCTCTTCATCAAGATCATTGGATGCCATGATCTCAACATGATCCATGCCGGCTTCATCAAGCATCTTCCTTCCTTCGATGGACAGGCGGGCCAAGTCGCCGCTGTCAAGACGGATGGCCTTCAGTTTTTTTCCTTGGGTTTCGAGCATTTCACCCGTTTTAATGGCGTTTGGAATTCCTGATCTCAACGTATCATATGTATCGACAAGCAATACCGACTGGTCAGGAAGAGCTTCAGCAAAATTCGCAAATGCTTCTTCTTCACTGTCGTGATCTTGAATCCAGGAATGAGCATGGGTGCCTTTCGCTGGAATATTAAACAGTTTACCGGCACGCATATTGGATGTTCCATGAAAACCGGCTATGTAGGCGGCACGTGCTCCCCAAATTGCTGCGTCAGCTTCCTGTGCCCGGCGTGTTCCAAATTCAATCAGCGTATCATTGCCGGCAACCTGTTTGATCCGACTTGCTTTGGTAGCAATCAGACTCTGATAGTTCATGACATTCAGAATAGCCGTTTCAATCATTTGCGCTTCAAAAATACGTGCTTCCACTCGGATAAACGGCTCGTTCGGAAACGCGATCTCACCTTCCCGCATCGCATAAATGTTACCGGTAAACGCAAAACGCCGCAGTTCATCCAGAAATTCCTCTTCATAATTCTCTTCCTGTTGCCTCAAATAATCGATGTCTTCTTCTGTGAATTTCAGATTATTGATGTAGTGCACAATCCGATCAAGTCCAGCAAATACCGTATAGCCATTCCGGAAAGGATTCTTTCGGATATAAGCGTCGAAAACAGCTTGTCTATTGTGCGAGTTATTTTTCCAATGTGCATACATCATATTAATTTGATATTTGTCAGTGTGCAACGTTAAGTTTTCGTATTCCATAGGTCTCCTCCATTGCCTGGCTTTACTGCTATTCTATATGAAAAACGCTTGTATTGAAACAAATGGACATTAGCAACCAAATTGACTTGAATGGAAACATGTAAAGATAGCGCTAATCCGGTGCTGCTGTTAGAAAAACTCGCCATTCGCTTCGTCTTATAAGGTGTGACGAAGTTTCTCTTATAAGGTCAGCCATAATTTATACTGTCTGATGTTAAAAAATAGCCACCGCTAACAAAAAGGTGACTATCACATTTCAAGTATCATCGTCTGCAGTGCCAAGATCATGTCTTTAGATTTGAATATCACCACATCTGAGTCTATTGACCCGACTGCTTACTCTTTTCGTCTCTTCTCCATTTCTTCTTTCGTATAAATCACCTGCATTGGGTTACCACCGACAAGTGCTCCTGGAGGCACGTCCCGATTAACGAGCGTCGCTGATGAAATAATCGCTCCATCACCGATTGTTATACCGGGTAGAATTGTTGAATTGGCTCCTATCATGACATCATTGCCAATCATAACTTGCCCGATTCGGTATTCTTTGATTAAATACTCGTGTGCAAGAATGGTTGTATTATAACCTACGATGCTGTTTGACCCGACCGTTATTTTTTCCGGAAACATGGTATCAGGCATGACCATCAAAGCAAATGCTGTTTTTTTTCCCACTTCCATCCGCAAAAACGTCCGGTAAAGCCAATTCTTCACACTTAAAAAAGGTGTGTATCGCCCCATCTGAATAACGACAAAATTTTTCATGACCTTCCAGAATGGTACGGTGTTATAAATCTGCCATAAGGAATTGGTATGATCGACGGAATATCGGTTAGTTTTTCGCATAGCTTACACTCCCGTGATTTCCAGCAGGTCCTGCATGTCCTCAAGCATGTATGACGGCCGGTACGCCAATAACTTATCGCGTCCTTTAAGTGACCATGCAACTCCCGCTGTTTTAACGCCTGCATGTTTCCCCGCTTCAATATCATGTGAATTATCACCGACCATCAGTGTTGACTGAGCATTTGCACTCATGGCGTTCATAGCTTTGATAACTGGCTCAGGATGCGGTTTGGCATGGCTGACATCATCAAGCGTAATAATCGTATCAAAATAATAGTTAAGTTTGGTAACTCGCAGACCCATATCGACTGTCCTTCGCATTTTTGTTGTGACAATCCCAAGCTGAACATGATTTTTTTTAGTTCTGCCAGCGTTTCAGAAACATTGGGAAATGTCTTCACAAAGCTGTCATGGTGCTCCATGTTATGCTTTCGGTATGTTTCAACCATCGCCTCCACTTGATCAGGAGCAAACTGCCTGAATGAATCTTTCAACGGCGGTCCGATAAAGTCAATTGCTTCTGCACGGGAAAGTTTTTTCCCGTAAGCATTAAATGTATGTGTGAACGATTCGATGATCAATTCATTTGTGTCAATTAACGTCCCATCAAGGTCAAAAAGTATGGTGTGAATGGTCATGTGCTGGTTCCTTCCTGTTTAGTTTTTCAGACCGCTTATTGACAAATGCGGCAGATATCGGCAAGAGGATGACAGTTGCCGGTCACATGCATACTAGTGGCGAGACCAAAACCGTCATCCAGTTCTCTTTATTTCTTTTTGACTATTTTACCATCATAATGCTTTTTGGTTTTACCGGCTTTACGACGGTACCAGAACAGAGCGATAACGGCCAAGATAATGATAACCGATATAAGCTGAGCCATTCGAATTTCGGTTCCAGGCACATATAAACTGTCCGTCCGCATACCTTCAATAAAGAAACGACCGGCTGAGTAAGCGATCAAATAGCTCATGAACACTTCACCACGCAATGGATTCCTGCGGCGCAAAATTAATAAGAATATAAACACCAATATATTCCAAAGGGATTCATATAAAAATGTCGGGTGATACATGATCCCATCAATACACATCTGATTCATAATGAAATCCGGCAAATATGTATGAAAACTGTTAAATGTTTCTTCTGAAATCGGTCCGCCATGTGCTTCCTGATTCATAAAATTGCCCCAGCGGCCAATCGCCTGTCCCAGAATCAAGCTTGGTGCCGCAATATCTGCCAGCTGCCAAAATGGAACATGTCTTACCCGGGCAAATACAACAGCTGTCAATACCGATCCAATCAGTGCCCCATGAATGGCGATACCGCCTTCCCAGATAGCGAAAACATCCCACCAAGGTCCGCCTGTATAACGCTCCCATTCAAAGAATACATAGTAAATACGTGCAAAAATGATCGCAACCGGAATGGCGAACACAACTAAATCAACCATCAAATCCTTTTGCAGTCCCAGCCGGTCAGATTCCTTAGTTGCCAGATACAATCCCAAAAAAGCTCCAAAAGCGATAATCAACCCATACCAGTAAATAGTCAAAGGGCCCATGTTCAAAAAAACAGGATCTATCGCTGGTGCATTACACGTCATTTTCATCACCCTTACTCTGTATCATTTTCTTCATCAATCATCTCTGTCAGCCGTTCGGAAAATTCCTCGGCAGCATTTACTCCCATTCGCTTCAGGCGGAAGTTCATGGCAGCAACTTCAATGATAACTGCCAGATTTCGGCCGGGCCGAACCGGAATGGTTGCTTTCGGGATGCTGACGTCCATGATTTTCATTTTTTCTTCATCAAGCCCGAGGCGATCGTACTGTTTATTTTCATCCCATAATTCTAAATTGATAATCAATGAGATTTTTTTATAACTCCTGATGGCACCAGCACCGAAAAGAGTCATAACATTAATGATACCCAGCCCTCGGATTTCCAACAGATGCTCAATTAACGGCGGTGAATTCCCGATTAGCTCATCATAGTCCTCCTGTCGAATTTCTACACTGTCATCAGCAACCAGACGATGACCGCGTTTTACCAGTTCGAGAGCCGATTCACTTTTACCCACACCGCTTTGTCCTGTTATGAGCACGCCAACACCATAGATATCGACCAGCACACCGTGAATGGCAGTAAATGGCGCAAACTTTGCCTCCAGATAATTGGTCAATCTACTGATAACACGTGTTGTTTTTCGTGGTGAATGCAAAATCGGTACGCCTGCTTTATCTGCCGTCTCCAGCATGACCTCAGGGATATCCATTCCACGTGAAATGACAATAACAGGTGTAATATCTGTACACATCTGTTCCATGCGGTCTTGTTTACTTTCATCAGATAAATCAAGAAAATAAGCCATCTCTGTTTTGCCGATTAATTGGACCCGTTCTTTCGGATAATAATGAAAATAGCCAGTCATTTCAATACCGGGACGATGCACATCACTTGTAATAATCTCCCGGTGCACACCATCCCCCCCGGCTACAAGGGTCAGGTTGAAATTTTCCAGCAAATCTTTCGTACGGACTGTCGACATGAACTGAAACCTCCATTAAATCCTTAACTGCTGGTTTACATTGTAGCATATTTTAACATCACCTGAGTATTGTCATTCCTTATAAGCGATGAAAAAATCGCAGGAAACTCACCTGCGATTATGTGACCGTGTCCTTAACGAGTTTGTTCAGCAATAAATTCAAAATGGATATGATCACGGCTGCAATGACCGCGGTCCCGAATCCATCAATAACGAATGAATTATCCATTATTGCCTGGGTAATCATAAGCGTAATAGCATTGATAATGAACAAGAACAACCCGAGTGTCAGCAATGTTATCGGCAATGTTAAAACAACCAACACCGGTTTGACAATCGTATTTAAAATCCCAAGAATAACACTGGCCAGAAGCGCAGTGCCAAATCCATCAAGCTGGAAAGAACTAAACAGCTGTGCTACGACAATAAGTGCAACAGCGTTCAGAAAAACCGATATAATCCAGCGAAGCAGCATTAATGCACCTCCCGCTCATTTGGAATGACGAAAACACCGATGATATACGCGTAGATGGATGCCCCTCCCGCAAATGCCAGTGCCACAAACAGTAAACGGATAATAGTCGGGTCAATACGGAAGTACTCTGCAAGTCCTCCGCAAATCCCTTTTATCATACGCTCTGAATTTGATCGATATAATCGTTTGTTCATGATAATTCTCCTCTCTTACTAAATTATTCACGAAAATCCCAAAAGTAAAACTGTTCTTTTCCTAATTGTTTTTTAGCCGCTTCCTTCACATCATTTGTTGCGAAATTTTCCTGAAATTGTGTCATTATACCGTTGGCTTGTGATTCATGACTAAGAATGGCTTCCATCTTTTGATCGAAAAGTGGTGTAACATCATTGCTCACATCCGGTTTGCCCAGTTCTTCGATACGATTATTACTGATCGCCTGAGCCCAGACAACCGGACGATCTTGCGGATTCATCAGTCTTACCGCTTCGATGGCGGCTGCTCCCATTGCATTATGATCAGGATGCACAGCGTAATTGGGATAATGTGTAATAACCAGACTAGGCCGAATCTCATCAAGAAACCCTTTTAAATGCTCAGCAATCGCGCGTCTATCTTCAAATTCCAGCGTTTTATCACGATAACCGAGCATGCGGAGGTCAATATCCAATTTTGCACACGCATTAACCAATTCCTTTTTGCGGATCTCCGGCAGTGTTTCACGGTTAGCAAAAGCAGGCGACCCCATATTTCTGCCCATTTCACCTAACGTGCCGCATAAATACGTGACAGGCACCCCCTGCTCACGATATTCCGCAATCGTTCCGGCAGCACCGAATGACTCGTCATCCGGGTGCGGATATATCACAACAACATGTTTTTCCATCTTTTTCACCTGACCCTTTGCTGAAAAATTTAGTTATATCGTTATAGACTTTGACTTTTTAAATTCTGTATCCATATAAAGGCAATGTGTTCAAGCGATTATCACTTTCCAAGTGGGGTTTCGCTGATATGAAGGGCGACCATCAGTCTTCCTTCACGGTCATGCCCGGCCAGAAGCAACTGTTGTTCGTTATGAAGAGTCCAGTCTGTCAGGCCCTCAGCATAAACCCATCCTATTCCGGTTTTAAGACCGACACGATAACTGTTGCCGCTCCCGATAATTTTTGCTTGTAAAACACCCACCTTCGCATTGCGTATGTAGGCACCGACATTATATGCTTTATCATTAAAATGGCTTGCATAGGCGCCATTTGTCGTTTCCAAATGAACATAGACATCTCTGTTGATAAACGTTTCCAATAGTTGTTGTACCTTTTCAATTTCAATTGGCTTCATTTTCAAGTTCCTCCCAAGTATAAGTGAAACGTCATTCAGCGGGATAAGCAGTCTTGCTGAATGTTCGTTAACGGAATCGGACATTTACATGCGGTTACCTTTTTGGGGGCATTATTATTGACCGATATATATGAATGTTACCTCCTATTCAAGGTTATCGAAACCTTACAATCGCGTCAAAACTTTTGTCTGGAACATGTCTTGATTTTCGCTCCCATGTTTGCGCTCTCGGGAACATGTTTCTCGTCTCACGCCTCAATACATACATTAGAAAAACCGGGCAAAGTGCGGCCCAGTCCTTTTTTCTATCTTCGTTAGAGAAAATCCGATAATTTGTATTTTTTGTATTCCTGTCCATGTATGCCTTTATAATATGCCGGATACATCTCTCC
>NZ_BMNQ01000070.1 GCF_014646635.1 Lentibacillus kapialis | reverse complement strand
CTTTGCAATATCTGAAATGCTTGCCTTGGTTCTCCAATGTACCATTTGTTGAAGATCCTTCACCTCAATTTTTTCACCATCTATAATAGCTTCCAGAATACGACGTCCGGATGCACCAAATATTTGGGAAAGAACGGACGTAAGCTTGATATTTGCGTCCTGAAGGATTTTGTGAATACGGTTTTGCTCAGCAGTACGTTGGTTAATAAGTTTTTTCCGATACCGGGTTAGATCGCGTAAATTGCGAATATCTTCCGGTGGCACAAAATTACCTTCAATTAGGCCACTTCGCAGTAGCTTGGCAAGCCATTCAGCATCTTTTACATCCGTTTTTCGTCCGGGAACATTTTTTACGTGCTTTGCATTTGCAAGCACCAGTTGAAACTGACTCTCCAGTATATTCCACACTGGTTTCCAATAAACACCTGTACTTTCCATCACCACATCCGTTACTTGAAAAGACGACAGCCAATCGTTTAATTCAAGTAAGCCATCTGTCGCAGTTGAAAACGACTCAATGGATTTTTTCGGCTTTTTCTCTAAAGGGCCATATAATACACAAGCGACGACAGTTTCCTGATGTACATCTAGGCCTGCACACCTTTTAATCATTGCTTCCATTGGAAAACCACCTCAGAAATAAATTAACAATACACATGACAGTAGGTATAATTTAAAATTTTTGTATACGTGCTTCCGGCACAGTAAATGGTACTTCTATACTGTCACAAACCAGTTTCTTATTCAGGGTATCTTCATCGAAGATCCACCAAAAAGCTTTCGACCTGGTTGTATTGTTAATTACATCATTCACCATATATGAACGAGCTATACTATGGATGGATATCAAATCGTACTGGCAGAAAAAGATGGAACTGTAGCTGATTTTGAATCCAGAATAATTAGGCAATATGAGCAAGAAGCCAGGATAGGACGTGGCGGTATATGGCTTAAACTTGCAGAACAGTATTATGAAGACAAATTACTGCTCAGCAAATATCCTTATCCCGAATACCTTAATATTGCTTATCATGATGCAACACCTCCTGTTGTCAAAGAAATTTTTCGAAACAACACAATAGAGCCATTATATCGCTGGGGGCGTCAGTTTGGTATAACCGGCAATCATCGTGTTCTCTATACGATTCATAATTATCACCGCGTTGTATTGTTGCACTACTTTAATAAACAATATAATGGTGACATTATAACCAGCGATATTGAAAAAGCCGAAAAGGCATATAGAAATTTTTGTCTCGTAGATCCATCGTTTTATCCGTATTGGAAGGAGTGATGAAAATGCAGGATAATTTTAGAAGATGGTTGACCAAAACTATAGGAAAAGATGAAATGAAGCACTTGGAACAACGAGCTACCTTACGCGCTCAAATGATTAAAGGACGTCATGATTGTCAAATGAGCCAACAGGATCTCGCTGACGAAATAAGTGTCGCTAAGTCCACCATTGCGCGAATAGAAGCAGGAAAAATGTCGCCAACGCAACAACGCTACAGAAAATCGCGGATACGCTGCAGATTTCTTTCGTTATTATAGGACAAAAACAAGATGATCAAGACTATACGATTAAACCATAATTATCATTCAATAAGCGAAAAGGCTCGATAATTTCATATGGGCCTTTTCGTATGCTGAAAAATGGCTGGAAAGGCCCATATATGCCACACAATCGCGCACCCGTTTTTTTGAGCCTTCAGGGCATCCTCAAATAGATTCTTCCGTACTAATTTCCATCACATGTCCGCACAAATGGTTTCCCGTGCGGCTTCTTTGACAGCATAGGTTGATTAAGTGATTTAACGGTCATATGCTCTGGCATCCGGGCCCGAATGAAGGCCATCAGGTCGTCCTCTCGACAATACAGTGATTTTTGGATTTTGGGCTGCAGCTGTTGAATAGTTGCTTCAGGTGTTATTATTATAATCCGGATTCTTTTCAAGAGATTGTTTGATTTGCTTAAGCGCTCTCTGATGCATTTGGGAAATACGTTGCGGAGACACATGAAGCTTTCCGGCTATAGCCTGGTTGGGCAAGTTATGAACATATTTGTAGGCCAAAACGGCTTGCTGTTTGTGCGTCAAGCGTTGGAACGAAAATATATTGAAAAAATGATACCGGGTGTGGAAATACACCAGTATCCACTGGAAGAACTGGAAGCAGCAAGAGAATGGCTTCGCAAAGCGTAAGAAAAGAACATACTTATTGTCCCGTCCTGAGTTTAGGCGGGACAATAAGTATATCCCCTTGTCCACCGCCACCACCAAACCAGTAGTCTTTTTTCGACATAATATGACAAAAACCGGGAAGTGACAGGCACCCGAAAACATATAACATTCCAGCATGCCACCCACACTACAACCCGGAATTTTGCAGTGCTTTAGCTATTTCTCTTCTGAAAGCCGAATATCTTGAATATTTGCTGCGATGTGTCTCAACAAAAGCGTGGCCATCCTGTTCACTTCCCCGATCAGCCAGTGTTTCAGCCATCGCAACAAGCACTTTTGCCGCTTTATCATAACTTCCTCGGTACTTATTGCTTACGATGGCATCAATCCTGCGCCCCGTTTCATTTTGGCACCATGTCAAGTAGAATTCTTCCTGTTCGTCTGTCAAACGGACATTGTCTTTAACCCGATTGATGATGTGATGATATTTAGCCATATCGATATCTGGTGTGCCAAAAGACATCCGGGATATGGCATATCGCCACTGATCGTTACGAACATGTGAATAGTCGTCACCCTTGGATAATACATCCATCAAAAAGGTGAGCATAACCGGTTTAGGGTGATCACTGAAGCTCCATCCCAGGGCGCCTTTTCCCTGACACATTTCAAATACTGTCTCATATCTGCCCCCTAAGATAAGCGCATGAATGTAATCCCCTTCATCGATTGCTGCATGCCGCCTGTCTGTGAATCCACGTGTCGCACTTCCCGCGTTCCTTAAGTCGTTCATTCTTTTTTCCGCTTCATCCCTGACGTCATCCAAGCAATTTTCTTCTTCAGCCAACATATACAAATCCAACAAATAGTTCATGGAAGGATTGGAATGAAAACTTTCCCTAAGACCTTTTAATGCCATCCTGTTATCGCGGCGAACATTGCCAATTTCTGTCATCTTTTCGGCAATGTTCGCCCTGACTGTAAAGGTACCCGGAATGTTGTCCAATCCCTCTGTAACAACTTGCAAGATTGATTCACGATCACCTTCCTTTTCCAAAGCTGCAATCCAATCCATATATGCTTCCGGAAACTTGTTCGCGTAACCTCGCGCAAATTCCGCTATGGCCGGGATGCCTCCCTTAAGAAAAACAGCTTCCCGGAGTAACGCATTGACATGGGGAATAGGCTTTTCTTTTAAAAATTCAATCCAGCCTGTCAAAAAATCATGAAAATCCGGTAACGAAGCATCCAATGAATCGTTTATGTCTGTCAGTTTAACGTTTGGTGAGGTTAAATAGCTGAATTCCTTCATGGCTTCATATAACAGATTAACTCTTTCCCCCGATTTGGCATTTATGTAAACCGACCTGAGAAAAAGCGCGACATGTTCTTGAAGATCAATTTCCAGCATATTTTCAATGAACACATCTCCCGGAAGATGCCCTGGCTCCTCTCCCATTTCCAATACGGCAAACAATTTCCTGTACGCTTTTTCTGCAGCCTCATGATGGCTTTCTTTTAGCAGATGTCTGGCCTCAACAAAAAAGTCATCCATTTCCCAGGCCCAGCTTTCATCACCAAAATCGCGCTCCTCCATATAATTGTCATCCCATCCGTACCCGTCAACATAGGCACCATCTTCCACATTACGGGCAAAAACTTCAATGTCATCCATCAGCGCATCGGCATCTGTTTCAGGCATTGCCTCCTGACTGTCCGGTTTCAATTTGTTCAAAAAATCCAGCCGCTTATCCGGAAGTTCTGCAGCTGCCCATTCCATTATCAGATGTCGGAGTTCCTCTTCTGAACAATAAGCCAGTCGCTGCCGCACATCATTCATAAATGCCTTATAGCTTAGCTTTTCCATTATATCCACTTCTCCTTTCTATCTTTCAAATCTATCAAAAGCCCCTCCGATTTACGAGATGTTTTTCCGTTTAAATTTTCACTAATGTCACAATTAGTCTACCAAAAATCTGAATATTGATGTATCATAAAATGAGATAAATTAAATAGAAAGGGGAAATCTCTATGGCCCAATTAGGTACAAAAGAGCGTCCTGTCATTATTAAAACCAATTCGGAAAGTAAAATTGAAAAGATGACCGCAGTCTGTGACTTCTATGATTTAACGTATATTGTTGGAATTGAAATAGATGAAGATCTGACCGATTTGAAAAAAGCAGTAAAAAACAAGCTCGAACCAGCTGACCCGTATAGTGAATGCACTTGTGGCAGCGGCAAAAAATACAAATTTTGCTGTAAACAAAAGATGAAGAACTTTGACATCAATCGTTTCATAGAAGATTTTGAAGTATGATAAGAGAAGTTATTTTATCCAATCCGATATGCCAAAAACAACGAAAAGTTTCAGGACACAAAGGTTCGTATGTCAGTTCAAGCAAGTGGCTCTTAGTGGTATAATCCATACATGCAATAGTCACATTTTTCTCAAGGGGGGGTCGGCGCATTAAATTCAGGGGGGGGAATAGAAGGCCGACCAGTTTTAGAAAAACCCTGACACTTGTTAACGTTTCGTTTTCACCAATCTGATCGGTTTTTTATTTTTCATTCTTTCATCCACTGATGCTTTTAAAACACCAGACTTTGTTACGTTTTTTTCTAATTCTTTTGCATTTACGTAAAGCATTTTTGTTACATCGTACAGTCGTTCATCATCAATATTTGACATAAATTGTAAAACAAGATTTTTTGTCTGTTCAGGATACAGAAAAGGAGAAACATGTTTCACTTTATTGGCAATCAGGAGTGATAATTCCGCCGTTTTAAGGCGGTAATCTGTTCCACCATGAGATAGATACTCGGTTTGTTTTTCCAACCTTTTATAATAATCTTCAAAGTTTAAAAACTCTGTGTTTTTCATCATGATGGTCACCTCCCTCATTATCATTTATACCTACACTTTATTATATACCCTTTTCGAGAAAAATGTTATCTAATTGATGTATATTTATGTCTGGGTCATTTATGTTAAGTGTATGCGGTTTGTTGTATTCATCAATCAACTTGGTTAACTCTTTCTTATTACATGTTAACAATAAATCAGTATCTATTAAATCATTCAAATCTTTTTGTCTCTTTGAAAAAATTTTACAACATGCAAGTACTTCAAGTGAAGGGACAAAAACACTAATATTAGTAAAACCTTGATCTCCCAGTTTCAATAAATTGTCTTTAGAAGTTAAATCCTCGATTGGTGGAACTTCCATTACACCACCAACAGTTTGGATATTCGCTTCTCGTAATCCTTCTAAAAATACATCCATGTTTTGGGCAGCTATAATTTCTACATCAATATCATTTGTCGGACGAAATTCAACATCATGCAATGCTAAATCCTATGCCGTTAAACTCGGGAACGACAGACAGGCACAACCGAAAAAGCAGGAAATAAACAAATGGTATCGAATTTTGATAAAAGAGGAATGTTTCATATAGAGAGGTGACTGTTATCAAAAAGTATATCATTCATCATGATTCTGATAACAAAGAAATACATCGTTTGTCGATATTCAGTCGCTTTTTAGGCGTACATTTCACACGATTAATAGACGGTAGAGTACTGGTAGGTCCGAACGCTGTATTAAGTTTTAAAAGAGAGGGTTACAAAAAAGGTAATTTTCTATGGAAGGATACTTTGGAAACGCTGACATTCTCTGGTTTTTGGAAAATAGCCGGTAAAAATATGTACGAAGGTGCTAAGGAAATATATCGTTCTTACAATAAAAGCAGTTTTGTAAGAGATGTGCAACGTTTTATCCCAGATATTAAAACGGATGATCTAGTTCCGGCAGAATCGGGTGTACGCGCCCAAGCGCTTGATAGTAATGGTGATTTATTGGATGATTTTGCAATCATTAAGAACAAGCATGCCATCCATGTACTAAATGCTCCCTCTCCTGCAGCAACCGCCTCAATCGAAATTGGCGACATCATTGTGAATTATATTAACGACTATTGAATCGAACGGAGGGATAACTAAGTGGATAATAAAGAACACAACCACACAAAAAATTTACTGGAAATGGCAGAGGATATAAAGAATAGACATGTATCTGTCTTAAATGTAGTAAAGGAATTATTTGAAAAAATTGAAACAGTTGATAAAAAGCTTAATTCATTTATAACTGTGAATACAAATGCCCTGGAAACAGCTAAAAAAATGGATGAAGAGCTAGCAGCGGGAACAATTAGAGGGCCTCTTCACGGAGTGCCGATTGGATTGAAAGATATTATTGAAACAAAAGGGATTAAAACGACCATGGGGTCAGACATTTATAAAGATTATATACCAGAAAAAAATTCTACCGTTGTCAAAAAATTAGAAGAAGCTGGCGCCATCATTATCGGCAAGTTGAATACCCACCAATTTGCCTACGGACCGACAGGAGACAGATCCTATTTCGGCCCCGCAAGAAATCCCTATAATACTGATAAAATGACTGGTGGTTCAAGCAGCGGCTCTGGAGCAGCAGTTTCAGCCGGATTGTGTTACGGAGCACTTGGAACAGACACAGGAGGATCAGTTCGAATTCCTTCCGCATTTTGTGGCATCGTCGGTATGAAACCAACTTATGGAACCATCAGTAAACAGGGAGTATACCCGCTATCCTGGCATCTTGATCACGTTGGACCTATGACACGAAGAATTAAAGACAATGCTTACTTATTAAATGTGCTGTCAGGATATGATAATCAAGATTTGGATGCCGTTCCGCGGGAGCAAGAAGACTTCTCTAGATTTATAGGTGAAGATGTAAATGACTTTTCGATAGGGGTTCCAAAACAGTTTTATTTTGAGGGCTTAGACAAAGAGATTGAAAAGGTTATGGACAGCACAATAGACAAATATAGGGAATTAGGTGTAAACGTAAAGTCTGTTGAATTACCTGATATGGAAACTATCACAAAAGCTCATAAAGTCATTCTAAGAAATGATGCATTTGCTGTGCATGAAGAGAATCTTAATAACTTTCCCAATGCTTGGGATGATGAGTTAAAAGAACGTTTATACACAGCCTTGGAAGATAAAGGACATGATTACGCCCGCGCCATAAGGGTTCGCAAACTATCTAAAGTAATATTTAATCAAGCTTTAGAAAATGTAGATGCTATCCTGACGCCAACAATGTCAATTATGCCACCAAAAATTAACGGTCGTTATCTTAATGGGGAAATGAATGATAATAACCATATTCGCTGGACAATCACTAAACTCACCTCTCCAACTGACCTTAATGGCTTTCCGAGTTTGACAATGCCATGTGGCTTTTCCACTGATGGCATGCCAATAGGTGCGCAGTTAATTGGAAAAGAGTTCAACGAGGCAAAAATATATCAATTGGGATATGCTTTGGAACAGGCACTAAACTTATGAAACCGGGAACCGCTGATCCAGCCAATACTTCATCACGACAGGCACCCACTTTCGATGTTTCATTTCGCATTCAGGGTGAAATACTATATAAAAAGATGAACATGAAAGGATGAGTTGATGCTTGACATAAAAGGTGGAAAAAAGGGTGAAATTTTGGAGGTGACAACGGAGGGGACAGCGACACAGGATGACTTACAAAAATTCGAGGGGGCTTTAAAGGCCAAAAAGCTTCAAGAGGAACCTCTCAACATTTTGTTTATTTTCAAAAACATTGATGGCAACACGCCAAAGGCAATGTTGAAAGGCTGGAAAATTGTTACCCACCTGAAGAGCATAAAGAAAAGCGCTATTGTCGCAGATGAAACGTTTGTGGGCCTTAACGAAAATATTGAAAAAATGATACCGGGTGTAGAAATACACCAATATCCACTGGAAGAACTGGAAGCAGCAAGAGAATGGCTTCGCAGAGGATAAGAAAAGAATATACGCATTGTCCCGTCCTGATTTTAGGTAGGACAATGCGTATATCCCCCTGTACACCGCCACCACCAAACCAGTAATCTTTTTTCGACATAACATGACAAAAACCGGGAAGTGACAGGCACCCACCAAACCACAGGCACCCACCAAACCTCCGTCACATAACACTCTCATCTTCTGAAGTGTTTCCACTACCACTACTGGTTTCAGTAATTTTAGTTATACCGAGGCCGGTGTAGCCCAGGATGATTGCAAAAATAAAACCTATATAACATAGAATAGCCCATGGAGCATAGCTTAAAGTCGGAACTCCGAGTGTACCTGCCATGAATACACCTGCAGAGGACCACGGAATGATGGGTACAACAACCGTACCGGAGTCCTCCAAGGTTCGGGAGAGATTTTTGGCATGTAAATTGTTTTTCCTATAAGAATCTTTATAAATTTCCCCGGGTACAATGATAGAAAGATAAGAATTCCCAGTAACAAGTGCCATCGTGATACAGGAGAGCACGGTTGCCAGTATGAAGTCGCCTGTTCGCTTGACGATTTTCATAAGATTTTGAATGATAATCTCCAGAGAACCGGATTTCGTTATAATGCCTGCAAAAACAAAGGCACTAAAAGCAATTAGAACCACACCTGTCATGGACTGCATGCCACCTTGATTCACAAGCCTGGTCACTTCGCCAGCAACACTGCCGGTATCAAAGCCTGCACGGTTGACCATGGATACATCAAATCCGGAAACAGCAGAGGCAAAAATATCAACCAAGCTAAAGCCTTGGATAAATTTGGCCAATACAGCAGCCACTATTGAGGACAGAATAATGGTTGGCAATGTCGGCTTTTTGCGAATCGAGCTATACAAAATAATGGCCGGGGGAAGCAGCAGTAAAATACCCCAATCGAACATTTCAGTGAGTGTCTGTAACATCACATTCATCGTCTCAGGTGTGGAGATGTTATCGCCGGACAAATTAAAGCCGACAAATAAATAAACGATAATGCTTACAATAGCTGCGGGAATAGTCGTCCAAAGCATGTGCCGGATATGTTCGTACAACTCGCTGCCGGCTGCAACGGGCGCAAGGTTGGTCGTATCCGAAAGTGGTGACAGTTTATCCCCAAAGTAGGCACCCGCTACGATAGCTCCTGCCGTCGCTGGTAAGCTGGCACCAAGTCCAGTTGCAATCCCCATTAACGCAACGCCGACCGTTCCTGCTGATCCCCACGAGGTCCCCGTCACAATGGATATAATCGCCGATACAACAAAGGCAATCAGCACGATAAAGGAAGGTTCGATCATTTTCAATCCATAATAGATCATCATAGGAATGGTCCCGGAAATCATCCAGGTTCCGATCAGAATTCCGATAGATATCAGAATTAGGATGGCCGGCATGGCTTGTTTAATTTTTTCCTGGATCCCTTCCATCATGTCGTCCCATGTTAATCCCAGGCGAAGGGCAATTATTCCGGCATAAACAGAAGCCAAAATCAGTAAAGGTTCAGGTTCAAAGCCATATACGCCGTAACCAATGGCTAACAAAAACAGCATGACAACAATCGGTGAAAATGCTTCAAATAAGTTCGGCTGTCTTTTCATCGTTTTTCCTCCCGTTTTTGAAAAATGTGGCTGCTTAACTTTCAAATGTGCCTTTTACGAGCAGTTGCTGATCATTCATCATGTGACGCCCTTTAGCAAACACATGCTGAATCGATAGTGCTTCTTTATCCAGAATGAGAACATCTGCATCAGTTGCTTCCTGAATTCTGCCTTTTTTCGAAAGCTTTAATGCCGTTGCTGTATTGGTTGTCACGAGCCGCAAAACGTCCTCCAATGGCAATCCCTGTTCCTTCACAGCTTCAGCTACCTGCTGATACAACGTTCGCGTACTTGCAACACCAAATCCGGCCAAATTGCCGTATTTATCAAATTGAGGTAAACTGCCATTTCCATCCGATGATAGGGTCAATTGCGACATGTCACCGCCGTTTTCTTTGTAGTATGTGATCCATTCGCCGGTGTCGCCGGCCGCAGTAATGTCAACGTACGCTCCTTTGTGGGCGAGTGCCATGGCATCTTCAAACAATCCCCGGCTGCGACTAATGTGCGTTACATAAAGCTGGGAAGCGGGAATCTCGTAATCGGCTAACAACTGATGCAGAAGGGATAAGTATTCTTTCCCGGGACCGGTGTGAAAATGAGTGATCCCCGCCTTCCCACTTAACATCCCACCGACGCGGGTATCACCGACTAACTTGGCTAATTCATGCAATGAAGGCTGACCGGACCTCGAATCAGATAGTGCTATTTCACCAGTGCCGATAACCTTATCGATCAGAATGACGTCATCTTTCACATGTGCTGTAATCGTCGGCGTCGGGACCCCATAATTTCCGGTGTAGATATAGGTGGTCATCCCTTCCTCTTCCAGCCCCCTGGCTTTGGCTAACAGAGACGTCACATGCCGGGTCGTACCGTCCGTACCTAAAAGACCAACAACGGTCGTAATGCCCGATTTGATCATGTCGCTAAGCTGAATTTCCGGTGTGCGCGTTGCAAAACCGCCTTCTCCTCCACCGCCCGTCAAGTGAACATGCGGATCAATAAAACCCGGAACAACAATGGCCCCTTCTGCATCGATAACGTCACAATCGACCCCCATATTTAAGACAGCTTGCTCATTGATTTCTCCTATCTTGGCGATTTTTTGATCGACGAGTAAAATCGACGTTTTCCCCAGTGGCTCAGGTGCATAGACCTCGCCGTTTTTGATCATGGTAATCATGTTGTTAATAACCTCCAATTAATGAACATTAGTTATATTGAGAAAATTTAACTTAAAATGTCCACATCAATTTTCTTGTAAAATGACATGCAAAAATTATGCCATGTTTCCATGTCCATTATCAAGGTGTATGTAAAATAAATCATCATATTTAGGGCGTTATTTAGGTTATTGACCACCCTAAATAACGCCCTAAATATTACAGTCGTTCCAAAATGTGTCTACCTTGCCGGGTAATTTTGGTGCCTTGTTTTTTTATCCCAATCTGAATGCAGGCGCAGCGCTTCAAGGTGTCAAGCTTTGTACGCAACTGACCTTCTGAAATGGGGGTTGTCATCATAGATTTGAGTGTATGACGCCCAATGCCTCTATCCGTGTTTTGGTTCAGCACCAAGCATTGTAAAATCTCTTTGAACACGGGTTTATCGCCGGTGTTTTCCAATAAGTTTACAATCCTGTTCAATTCCGCACTGCTGACGTTTTCTTCCTTAATATAGCCAGGGAGGTCATCCAGCGTTGGGCCGGGTCCATCGACAATGACTGAAAGATATGTAATGAGACCTTCTAACTCCCTGACATTGCCTGGCCAATGATAGGCCGACAGTGTTTCAATCACGTCAGGAGGAAACGTCATCTGTATGCGTTTTTGTTCTAAAAAATAATCGATTAACGCCGAAATATCTTCTGTCCGGTCCCGTAACGGTGGAATTTCCAGTGGCAATTGGTTCAAACGGTAAAACAAATCCTCACGAAATGTTCCCTCTGTGATCATATGCTCCAGATTTTTGTTCGTAGCAGCAATGACGCGTACATTTGTGGGTACAATCGTGTTTCCACCCACACGCATCACCTCTTTTTCCTGCAGCACCCGCAGAATCGCAGCCTGAATATTCAACGGGGCATCGCCAATCTCATCCAGAAAAATAGTTCCGTTTTGCGCCAACTCAAACAACCCGGGTTTACCACCTCGTATGGCACCTGTAAAGGCACCTTCTGCATAGCCGAACAGTTCACTCTCAGCAAGGGATTGCGTGATCCCTGCAAAGTTCACAGCCACAAAAGGGCCGCGACACCTGAACGAATGCTCATGAATGGCTTGCGCAAAAATTTCTTTTCCGGTTCCGCTTTCCCCCTTAATAAATACTGTATACGCGCTACGGGCCAATTTTTTTGCTGTTTGCCTTGTCTGAGCCATCAGGTTGCTATCTCCGGCGTTATCAGCAAACGTATACTTCGTCGTCAGGCCGGCTTCTGTCTTTTTCCTGCGAATTTCCTGCTCCAGCTGCTGCACATGGGTAACATCCTGGAACGTTACAATGATACCGGAAAATGTCCCGTTCAATCGGAGCGGATTCATCTTCGTGACTAAATGCAGCCCCTGCACCTTGAACGTTTGCCGGGGTACGGATTCCTCTGCTTGTATGGCCTGTTTAATCGGGAAAGCACTCACCACTTCGGTCCAGGATTCACCCAATGCCGCTTGAGCATCGATCCCTAAGATTGCGCTGGCCTCCTGGTTGAAAAGCGTGATTTCTCCTTCCTGGTTAACAAAAATAACCCCTTCCTGCACTGCATCCAATATAGCCTCCAAATAAGTATTCATATCGTGTTCATTTTGCGAAGCCGTGACGAGTTCACGTCCAATCCGGACAAAATTCCGCACATAATCCATGGTCATGTGATTAGCTTGATGGAGCGTTTGGCCAAGGACTTTTGCTATTTCGAACAATGTGCTTAAATCCAAACTCCGATTGCCTAAATCAATCACACGGTCCATATTTTCCGGAACTAAATCGACCAAACCATGCGTAATCGCTACATCAATGTCATTCATGTCCGGCAGTTCTATCATATCAGGAGAGTAAGGAGTGAAGCGCAAATAATCGAATCCCAACCGTTCCAGCATCGCAATCGATTCATAGGCGACATCCATGGCATTGCTGACCAGTAGACAACGCGTCCCCTCAGACAATTCAAACAGCATCTCCAGCCTGTTAAAATCAATGGATCGATTCGCAATTAAAAGAGGCGCCGTTACCTCAGACGTCTCCACAATATCCTCGTGGAGATTGTCCGTCCCCGATGATAAAATCAAATCCAGACCCCCAAGATCAACCGGTGGAAAGTGATTGCTGCGCAACTGAATATAACTCCCAAAAATGTCTCTAATGTTATCGCGAAACGTGTTATAAAGTCCGATTTCTTTTGTCAAAATGAGAATAACAGGACGTTTCATCCGCGTTCACTCCAAATCCGTTGAATATAGAAAGTTCTTATGAAATCTTCAATCGCTATTTAAGAAAAAATCACCTAAAAGTGCGTGTCAAAAAGGAGGATAAAAAGGACCAAGAAGTTCGAGACGGCGCAGTTTCGAGCAGCGGAATGTATACCTTTAGATACATGAGCATAAGTAATGCTTCCATGAATCTGCATCGCACGTAGGAAAAGTGGTGTTCTTTTCCAAGGAGCGGAGAAACAAGCCAACGAAGAAATTCGAAGTATCATTTTTACCGGACTTTTTGAACAACCTCTAATAAAAAGTTTATTAATGGTTATACATTAGTAAAGGCAGAAGAATAACACAACCATTTAGTACATTCTTCCCAGAACAGGCAGACATCAGAAAAAAACCACTTAATACAAGTAATGAATCAGTGGTTTTTAACCCTATATCTTTGTTCATATAATTCACTTATCGTTCTTGCTCGAGTTTTTTTGGTGTTGCTTTTATATACAGGAATGCTTTTTATTGAATTTGTCGGCACTCTTAAACAGAGCTGCTTTGAATGATCATTAAATATTATCCCGGTATCTGATGGTCATCCGCTGTGTCTTCATCTCCTCTGCTTGCTCATTCAATTTTGCTACTGTTTTATTGATTTGCTGGTTCACATCCTCTATTAAATCCAGATTTTGACGCTTTAATTTTTTCGTTTCGTCCAGCATCGAATCAATGATTTTCCCTTTTTGATCCTCGTTAACAATAATGGAATCAACGCGCTTGAAAAAATCCATATCACATTCATTAATCTTCTCAGTATGTCGTTTAAGAATTCCTTTCTTACCGGAAAAATCCTCACTATCCAACAGCTGTTCAGTTACCGTAATAGAATGATCATTTCCTTGCAATTTAAGAACCCTCCATCGCCACATCAAATAAGGCTGCAATATTTTCTTCCTCGTCAAACAAATTCTCAATGGCCGATCGATAGTTTTCGAGATAAGTATGGCCTTTTTCCACACTTTCATTTAAAAGGCTAATCTTGTCATCAATATTAGACTGATTGAACGGAAAAAATTCTTCATGAACGTTGATGCCTGTGATCGACTTATCCAATCTGGCAAAATAGACATGTTTTCTGAGAAGGTGGGTATACGTGTCGGGGCTTGATTCTATTTCATAGATTTTAGTCATAACCTTTTTTTGTTCCGCCTTGTAGCATTGCATGATTTCCCGGTCAATGGCAGCCTCCAGCCGTTTAATCTCTGTCGCTTTATCTTCCAATAACCCCCTTCCTTCTTCATACATGCGCAGAGTGGCTGATATATTGACCTGGATTTCCTCTTTTCCTTTGGTTGCCGTGAGAACCATATCTGTACCCAAGTAGGATTTATTCCCTTTATTCATCGATTCCAATATACCTGTGATATCATGACCGCTGCCAATTGTCTGCAAAAGGGTACGAAATTCCTCAGTGTTTAGTTTATCAAGACTTTCCTGGATTTCCTCAACGCGATTCTTGATGTTCAAGTATGTACCGAGATCCCCACCAAACTGTGAAGACAAATTGTGCATATCGCGAATGTCCACCAATCTTGAAATGGATTCCTGCACCCCGTCCAATTCCGATTGAATAGTCGTTAGTTCGGTGACAATCAGCTGCTTCTGATCAACACTAATATATCCGGCATCAACAAACCGCTGGAAAATCACATCAGCATTTGTCGTGACCGTTCTGATTTGTGATTGGAGTCGGGGTAGTTTATCATTTACGTCCCCGATCATCTCATCAATTTCAGACTGATTTGTAGTGTATACCCCTGCCGCACTCCAAACCCCATCAATTTGATTGACCAGCTCCATGTCCACACCTAATATTTCCTGTATTGCAGCATCCGTTCCACCACGATTGGAGGCAGTCGTATATTGGATAGCAAGCTCCTGTAGATCTTTCACAGCATCATCCGGAATACCCTCCATGATGGAACGGAGGCCTGGATAATCTGTATTCGTGTCTACCATTTCCACATCCCCAAGCGTGAAAAACCCGCGTACACCACTCACCGCATAAAGCGGGTCATCTTCAGAAATGATTTGGTGGATGTTTTGGGATTTGTCTTTGTAGAAGTTTTTTGCGAATTCTTCAATCTGTTTAGGACTAATGTCGTAAATTAAAGCAGGATTTGAAATCGGGATATTGAATCTTTCTCTTACAGCCTTTCTAAATTCTTTATCCGCATAAAATAATTGATAATAATTTGTTTGAGCACCATTTACACTATAGATTTTATCAAAGGTGTCATATGTCAAATATGCAGTTGTATTATTATTATGTGCCAACGAATGGGAGAGTCCTATTACTTCCAAATTCTCACTGTTATCAATCTTATTGACAACTTCTTCTGTAAAAATAAACGAGGACTTGGCCTGTGTATAATCCTTTCCTGCAAACATAGATTTCAGGTTATAATCCCAATCGATGACGTAAAATAGTTTGTGTAGATTCTTTGAGACAAAAAAAGAGGTAGGGTATCCTCAAAATTGGACAGAAAAAAAGAGAGGAGAAACCCTACCATGTCTCAAAGTATATCGAAAGATAGCTTT
>NZ_BMNQ01000069.1 GCF_014646635.1 Lentibacillus kapialis | reverse complement strand
CACAGGTCTGGCAGCAACAGCGGAGAGGACACACCTGTTCCCATGCCGAACACAGAAGTTAAGCTCTCCAGCGCCGATGGTAGTTGGGGTTTAACCCCTGCAAGAGTAGGACGCCGCCAGGCATGAATATAAAAAGGCTATTCCCATTTGTGGAATAGCCTTTTTATATGTTTTATTAAGAGCTGTTATTTTGAATACACATCTCATTGTCGCTAAAATTCCTCATGTAATAATACGCTAAGGTTTAGCTAGCCCTAAAGGGGGATCTTTCCAGCTAAGGTATAAATGTCGCCCGAGAGAGAAAATATCACCCTGAGAAAGAAAACATCGCCCCTGAGGGAGAAAATACCATTCCGGGGGTTTCTGTAAAAGAGCAGAAGCGCACCTTTGTAAAGTGCGCCTCTTTATGATTTTAACTCATTTGATTTGGTCCCTGGTTCATTTGATTTCCTCCACTCATTTGGGAAACAAATGGAACCATTTGTTGCATTGTCTGCCCCAAGTTGCGGTTGTTTTTTGTCATACTGTAGTAAGTTGCTGCACCAACACCAACGGAAGCAATCAGCGGCAACCACATGCTGTTGTTTTGCATGAACCTCAATCTCCTTTCTGCCTTAATTCGGACATTTTTAGCTTACTGCAAAGACAGAGAAAACATGTGAGGTATCAAATACCAGTTTCAAGAACGGCTTCACGGGCAGCATTCATCCCTGCAAGCCTTCCGGTAACCAGAGCTGAGGTTATATTATAACCGCCGGTATATCCATGAATATCCAATATTTCTCCACAAAAATACAGTCCGTGCATGCGTTTTGATTGCATCGTTTTCGGGACGATTTCTTTAATGGAGATACCCCCACCGGTGACGAAAGCTTTTTTTAGGGGGAGCGAGCCATTAATGGTAAATTGAAAGTGCTTTAGGTTATGAACAAATAGGCGGATGGATTCCTTTGAAACAGTAGCTGCGTTTTGTTCCACGTCCAATTTGTGTGCTGTTAGCATGTATTCCAGAAGTCTTTCAGGTACAATGCCTTTAATAATATTTTTGATGGATTTTCTGGGGTTTTTCTCCATTGACTTTAAAATGGACTGCACTAGACTGTCTTCATACTCATTCGGGAGCACATCAAGTAGCATAGGAATTTCTTCGCGTCCTTTCAGCAATTCTTTTACAGCGAACTGTGAGCAACGTAAAACCACCGGTCCTGAGATGCCAAAATGCGTAAAAATCATGTCCATTTGATGTGTGATGATGGGCTTGTTCTTTTTGTTTAAAACCGACAGTGAAACATTCCGTAACGATAATCCCTGTAAACTTTTATTATGAATAAAGGTTTCACCCGACGTAAGCGCAACTTCAGTCGGGTATAATTCCGTGATGGTATGGCCGGCTTTTTTAGCCCAGCTATAGCCATCGCCGGTAGACCCGGTATGGGGAACTGCTTTGCCTCCAACTGCAATGACAAGCGAATTCGTAATGACTTTTGAATCATCTTCCAAGATAATGGTATGTACATTGTCATCATAGTGAACCGTTTTTACAGGGGTCTTCATCCGGACTTCCACGCCGAGCTCGGCTAGTTTATTGATTAAGGCATTCACCACTGTTTTGGCGGAATTAGTTACTGGAAACATGCGTCCATGGTCTTCTTCTTTTAAACCGACACCCATGCCTTCAAAAAAATCAATTATATCGTAGTTATTAAAAACGGAGAAGGGACTGTATAAAAATTTCCCATTTCCAGGGATATGTTTAATTACTTCTTCTTCAGGGAGGCGATTGGTCACATTGCATCGTCCACCGCCGGAGATGGCAAGTTTCGTTCCCAGTTTTCTGCCTTTTTCCAGAAGTATTGTATTGGCACCATTTTCAGCAGCGGCGATGGCTGCCATCAGACCAGATGGTCCACCACCAATTATAACGACATCATACGACATGTCTCTTCATTCCTTTCGTTCGTAGCATACCACGCTTTGACATAACTCAAAAATAAAAGATGTTCATTCTCATTATAAAATGTGAGGTGCTTGGTTGTGATCTGTGGTAAAATGGAATTTAAGTTTAATGTAAACGCGGGTGAAATAATGTCGAATATTGTCAGAGGCACCATGCTGCTTACGGGTGCCACATTTTTATCAAAATTTCTTGGGATGATTTATGTGATCCCGTTTAATGGATTGGTTGGCGAAACAGGGGTAACGCTATTTTCCCTGGCTTATACGCCGTATAGTATTTTAATCAGTATTTCTACAATTGGCGTACCATTGGCGGTTTCGAAGTTTGTTTCCAAGTATAATGCGCTAAATGATTATGAAACCGGAATGCGAATGTTTAAAGCGGGAATCATGCTTATGGCTATTACAGGATTCCTTGCTTTTTTAGCGTTATTTTTCAGTGCTGACCTGTTGGCCGGTTATATGATAACTAACGAGGAAAAAGGTGAAATTGCACCAACTGATGTCACAATGGTTATCCGCATGGTGAGTTTTGCATTGTTGATTATACCGTCTATGAGCATTATCCGGGGTTTTTTTCAGGGATATCAGTCAATGGGTCCTACTGCCGTTTCACAGGTGGTCGAACAAATCATACGAATCGGTTTTATACTGCTCAGTGCTTTTATCGTGATAAAGGTTGTTGGAGGATCAATTGTCACAGCGGTCGGATTTGCTACATTTGCTGCTTTTTTAGGGGCCTTTGCGTCATTGCTGGTATTGCTTGTTTATTGGCGTAAACGAAAACGAAACATTTACAAACAACTGCAGCAGCAAACACATACGCATGATATACCGACAAAAGAATTATTTTCCGAATTATTCCGCTACGCCGGCCCGTTTGTCTTGGTTGGTATTGCCGTTCCGCTGTATCAACTTGTGGATCAGTTTACGCTTGAACGAGCGATGACGGCGATTAATCAAAAAGAATTATTTGATACTGCGTATGCTGCGATTAATTTTAATGGACATAAATTAGTAATTATTCCGGTAACCATTGCAACGGGAATGTCACTGGCTATCATACCGGCCATGACGAAAACATATACGCATCAAAATCGCTCAATGCTATATCAACAGATTAATCAAGCGCTACAGATCGTCCTGGTTCTAGTTGTACCAGCGGCCGTAGGTTTGTCTACACTTTCCGATGAAGCATATGGAGCACTTTTTGGCGGCATGGAAAAACTTGAAACCACCGGAACACTGCTTGGCTGGTATGCGCCGGTTGGATTATTTTTTGCGCTGTTCACAGTATCTGCTTCCATTTTGCAGGGTATTGAACAACAACGGTTTGCTGTCATCAGTTTATCTGCCGGTGTGCTAATTAAGGTGTTATTTAATATTCAATTAATTTATACATTTGGCCCCAAAGGAATTATTTTTGGCACTGCGCTGGCGGCCGGAACAGCTGTTGCACTGAACTTATGGCGAATTCAAGCATCCATTGGTTTTTCGTTCAGACAAACGTTTAAACGCTTCCTGCTTATATGTATTTTCTCCCTATTGATGATACTCGTCATTTTAATAGCAAAAGCCATATTTGCAACATTTCTGGATTATGAGACGTCGCGCGGTGCAGCCGTTCTTATGCTGATTATCGGTGTCGGCCTGGGTGGCGGTGTCTATCTATGGTTCAGTTATGAATCAACGTTGCTCGAACGTGTATTAGGCGACCGCGTAAGAGTTTTGGACCGACTATTTCGGAAGTAATGGAGGATATTAATGCGTCTGGATAAATTGCTGGCTAATAAAGGATTCGGGAGTAGAAAAGATGTTAAAGCCTTGATTAAGAAAAAGAGAGTAATTGTTAATGACCAATTCGTAAAAGACAGCAGCTCCCAAGTTAATCCTGAGAAAGATACGATAAAAGTGAATAACGCGATGGTACATTATCAGGAATATATTTATGTCATGCTTAATAAGCCATCAGGGTACGTTTCAGCAACAGCTGACAACCGTGATAAGACGGTGATTGATTTATTGCCGACTTCTTATCAATTGTTTAATCCATTTCCTGTCGGGCGGCTTGATAAAGATACAGAAGGCTTACTGCTAATTACGAATGATGGAAAACTGGGCCATCATCTGACATCGCCAAAAAAGGCAGTTGAGAAAACATATTTTGCTGAAATCAGGGGAAACGTTAGTGGTAGAGATATTGAGATATTCCGGAACGGTGTGCCACTGGATAATGGGTATACCGCCAAACCGGCATTATTAAATATCCTACGTTCCGGTCCTATGTCGCTTGTTCATGTAACGATAACAGAAGGGAAATTTCATCAGGTTAAACGGATGTTTGAGTCAGTCGGGAAAAAAGTCGAATATTTGAGGCGTATTCAGATGGGGGATTTGCAACTTGATGATGGCCTTGAGGTAGGGGACTGCCGTGAATTGAACGAGTTTGAAGTTGAGAATTTAAACCAAAAAAAGAGCTGACATATAGGTGTCAGCTGCCATTCCCAGTATTTCAGGAGATGTTGACAGGTTTGGCTGTAATTTTCCATTTGCCCCGTACAGGGCTTTTTACCAACCCATTATGTGTTAGAATGTTTAAATCGCGTTGTACAGTACGGTCAGTTGTTCCAAATTCATCGGCAATTTCCTTGGTTGTGACTGTCCCTTTTTCTCTTATGTAAAGGTAGACAGCTTTCACTCTTGTCAGCATGCGTGATGTTGCATGATTCAAAAAATCACTCCCTGAGGAAAATCATTATGTTTGGTGCAACTATCTCTGACTTTAACCCAATTTTAACGCTATTTAGGTTCGAATAAAAGTGAAGATTTCAATTTAGTGTGAAATCAGACAACTTTTAATAAAGTATACGGTGGAATAAATACAAAAATGAGGGATACATATGAATTTTCCGCATTATTTTATCGCGATTCCATTGCCGGATTCCCATAAACAACTTTATGCAGCGTGGCAGCAGAAATTAAAAAATAAGTTATGTTACAAACAATGGCCTCATCCGGAAGATTTGCATATCACACTGACATTTCTTGGGGCTGTCGATGAAACTAAACTGGAGGCGTTAACACAGATTATGCACGACATTGAAAACATACCCGCTTTTTCGTTGGAGACCGGAAAGCTTGGCACATTCGGCAACCCGAAAAAGCCACGCGTTTTATGGGCGGACGTTGAAAGAAAACGCGAATTAGTCCGCTTACAGGAATATGTTGAAGATATCGCATTACGGGTTGGGTTTCAGCCTGAAAAAAGAGCCTATAATCCGCATATAACGTTGGCCAAAAAGTGTTCAGGAGGTAATGAAAATTTTTCTGATCTAAAAGAGCATTACACAGGACAGTATCGTTTTAATGTGAAACAGGTTGTTATCTACCGGATTCATCCTGAAAAAAATCCTAAATACCATGTTACGGCTATATATAATTTGGCAGCATAGACAATTTAAAACCCGTAAGTTACTTCATGGAATCCATTACAAAGGACGGGAATAAAAGTTTCGGTTGAAAACATCGTGAATATCCGATAATCTATTCTCATGTCTATTTATATAACGTGACAACGTATAAACTAAACTATGGATGACCTTATAAGCAAAACGTCGGCACCCGCTATGAGACAAGGGGTTTTTCTAAATGCAGCTTTTTGGTACGAATTTTATCACGATTTGAGGTATTTACAGTGAATTGGCTTAAACAAGCAGTAGGGAAAGAATGGGATATCACCCCTGCAGGTGGATTGACTGGTGATGCGTATATTGCCAGTAAAGATGACAGGCGCCTGTTTTTGAAGCGGAATTCTTCGCCGTTTTTGGCAGTCTTGTCCGCAGAGGGGATCGTTCCTAAACTCGTATTTACAAAACGAATGGAAAATGGTGATGTCGTAACTGCTCAAGAATGGCTTGATGGTCGTGAATTGAAAGCAGAAGAAATGCAGCATCACCGGGTGACCGATTTGCTTCGTAAAATACACGGATCGTCTGAACTTCTTCATATGCTGATGCGACTGGGCAAAAAACCTGTCACACCGGGGAGACGTTTTGCGGACATCACGGCTCAGCTTGAAGCAAATGGTCTTCTGAATGCGTTCACTGAGGTACAGAATACAATGGACCACCTGGATTATTTGCTGCCGGCTACGCATAATCAACAGCAAGGTGTGTGCCATTGCGATTTGAATCATAACAATATAATAATAACCACAAAGGGTCAGCTTTATCTGGTTGATTGGGATAATGCCATGATTGCTGACCCGGCAATGGATTTTGGTTTTATCCTGAAATGGTATGTACCTGCGGAAGAATGGGATAGATGGCTCAATCAGTACGGTGCTGCAAAGGATAACTACTTATTTGAACGGATGTACTGGTATCTGATGATAGACGCTCTTGACTATTTATCATGGCACCATGAACGGAATGAACCGGACAAAGTCCAAAACCGAATAGCTGATTTGCACAATTTAAACCAATATGTTCAAAATGCTATTCTGCGTTAGTTTGCTGAATAGCATTTACCCATGCTTCGATATTTGATTGGTTTGACAAGATATGTTCTTCGTCATTGTGGGCAATTTCGCCTTGACGTCCGTAATTGTAAATTTCAGGCAGCAACTGCAGTAATTGATCATCTGAAATGCTGTTGTTGGCCATCATGGCCTGAACAAGGCGTTTGATTTGTTGGTACTCGGAAATCTCTCCGCAACAATCCTCCGTCTGTTCTGTTAAGATATCATGTAGTAATTGCAATTGATTGTGCGTCGTCAATGTCATTAAAATCACCTCAATTAACAGTTTTGACCAATGTCATCAATTCTATGCTTATAAAAGAAAGTCAAAAATCCGATAAAAAGATACACAACGTAAGTTTTTATGCTAATCGCGGTGATGCAAACCTCCAGTCTTTGTGCCTATTATTGAACGCGAAATCTTGAAAGGAGAATTAAAAGCAATTATGCGACAACGCCATAAACCATGGGCAGATGATTTTCTAAAAGATAATACACACTTGATTGTTCCGGATGCAAAATCGAAAAGAGGAAAATGGAGAAATATGTTTGGGAATAACAAGCCGATTTATGTTGAAATCGGAACGGGAAAAGGTCAGTTTATTACAGGAATGGCTGGGCAACACCCGGATATTAATTTCATTGGGATTGAACTTGCCAAAAGCATTATTGTAATGGCTGGCAGTAAAGTGAAGGATGCGAAACGGGATAATGTCTTGCTTCTACATGAGGATGCTGCTGATTTGAACGAATTATTTGCTGAAAATGAAATTTCACTTATCTACTTAAATTTTTCGGATCCTTGGCCAAAGAAACGTCATGCCAAAAGACGCCTCACGTTCCACACATTTCTCAGTCAGTATCAGCACATTTTACAGCCTGAAGGGGAAATCGTGCTCAAAACTGATAATCAGGGGTTGTTTGAGTATTCACTAGTCAGTTTATCCCAATTCGGTCTCGAACTCACAGAAGTGAAGCTGGATCTTCACGGTGCAGAGGATTCTGAAAATATCATGACCGAATATGAAGAAAAATTTTCAGCCAAAGGTCAGCAAATTTACCGCTGCCGGGCGCAATTTTCTTAGAATCCTGTTGCACGGGGTTCTCTTTTATAACGTCAGAAGGTATGAATCATGGATGTGTGCGAGCGTTTACATGACTATCAACATGCGCTAAACTAAATATATAGGCGAAGGAGGATATATAATGGAAACATTGCAGATTGGACGAGCGAAACTGACATGGTTGAACGGCGGTGTGAATTTTCTTGATGGTGGTGCCATGTTTGGAGTTGTTCCGAAACCTTTATGGGGAAAGAAGTATCCATATAATGACAAAAACCAGATTGAATTACGGACGGATCCGATTTTATTGCAAATTGACGGGAAAAACTATTTAATTGAATCCGGAATGGGAAATGGGAAATTGACTGATAAACAGATCCGAAACTTTGGTGTAAAAGAAGAATCGTCAATAGATAAGTCGTTATCTGAACTGGGAATCACAACGGATGATATTGATGTTATCCTGATGACACACTTGCACTTTGACCATGCCTGTGGATTGACAAAATCGGCAGACAGCACGTATGAATCTGTTTTTAAAAATGCGCTGATTTACGTATCTCAAGTGGAGTGGAATGAAATGCGTAATCCCAACATTCGCTCAGCAAATACATATTGGGAAGTGAACTGGAAGCCTATTCAGGAACAGGTGGAAACATTTGAAGATGAGATTACCATAACAGATGGACTAAAGATGGTCCACACCGGGGGCCATAGTGACGGACATTCTATCTTGTTGTTTCAAGACGGTGATAATACATGGATTCATATGGCGGATATCATGCCAACACACGCCCACCAAAATAAGTTATGGGCACTGGCTTATGACGACTATCCGGTCACCTCTGTCCACGAGAAGGAAAAATGGATGAATTACGGGTATCAGCACCGAGCCTGGTATACGTTTTATCATGATGCCTATTATCGCGCGATTAAATTTGATGAGTCCGGTGGCCGGATCGATGAAGTTGAACGGAAAAGGTACGAATATGAATAAAAGCCATCTGCAATAGATGGCTTTTTACTGATATTGGCTCTATGCTGTTTCGACTGAATCGATCACGGCACCTGTGTCAACATCGATGTGAAATTCGTATTGCTTGTTCTCGCCATCAATGCTTCGTGTAACACCACCACGATATGCATTGTAAAACAGGCCGTTTTTTTCCACTTCTTCTGGTTTCATGTAAATCCAGGAACCACTGATCGGGCCTTGTTTTTTGAATGTTTCTTTTGCTTTCTTTAATGCTTTCTCAGGTGTGATTTTCTGATAACGATCGAGCTGTTGTTTGACTACAAATCCTGCCGCAATACCTGCTCCTGCGGCAATAACTGCATTTCTAGCTTTCATATTTGGTCACCTCTGAAATAATTATTGAACACTTTCTATCCTGATGTTCAAAAAGGTGCATAAAGAGTGGAATTTGTCTTTTTAATCCATCTTTTTGAACACATACTTCTATAGTTTTCATTATAACGGAAACAACCCAAAATAAAAACCATAACACAGTTGTTTGGTGGAAAGCTCCATATTATTTCCGTTATACTTAAATGAGTACATATTTGATATGGAGGGAATACATATGAATAAAGAAACGATGGATTTATTTAAAAATTTGACGGAACTGCAAGGAGCTCCGGGCAACGAACATGCGATACGGAAGTTCATGCGCGGTGAACTAGAGAAGTATTCTGATGATATAATCCAAGATAATCTGGGCGGCGTTTTTGGTGTTAAAAATGGAGATGGACCGCGTGTGATGGTTGCTGGTCATATGGATGAAGTTGGTTTTATGGTCACTCAAATCACTCAAAATGGCATGATCCGTTTCCAAACGTTGGGTGGCTGGTGGAGCCAGGTTCTGTTGGCACAGCGTGTACAGGTTATGACCAATAGTGGCCCGGTCATCGGTGTGATTGGGTCAACGCCGCCGCATAATTTATCACAGGAACAGCGTAAAAAGCCGATGGATACCAAAGACATGCTGATTGATATTGGTGCCGATGATAGAGAAGATGCTGAAAAAATCGGCATTAAACCAGGACAGGCGATTGTTCCGGTTTGTCCGTTCACCCCAATGGCCAATGAGAAAAAGATTCTTGCCAAAGCATGGGATAATCGTTATGGTTGTGGTCTTTCGATCGAATTATTGAAAGAACTGCAGAATGAAACAATGCCAAATCAGCTTTACTCAGGGGCAACTGTCCAGGAAGAAGTAGGGCTCAGGGGTGCCAAAGTGGCATCCAATATGATTCAGCCTGATGTCTTCTATGCACTTGATGCCTCACCGGCCAACGACATGTCGGGCAATGAACAAGAGTTTGGTCAATTGGGTAAGGGAGCCTTATTGCGTATTTTTGACAAAACAATGATTACACATCACGGTATGCGTGAATTTATTCTGGATACTGCGGAAACCAACAATATCCCATATCAGTTTTTTGTGTCACAGGGCGGGACAGACGCCGGCAGTGTCCACTTATCCAATGACGGTGTACCATCTGCTGTTGTAGGCATTTGTTCGCGTTATATCCATACGTCGTCATCAATCATTCACGTTGAAGACTATCAAGCTGCAAAAGCATTACTGATAAAACTGGTCAAATCAACCAACCAGACGACAGTTGATTCAATTAAATCGGAATGATGGTTTCCTATGAAAATTTCGATAGGATCAAAAAATCCATCTAAAATTGGTGCTGTAAAGAGTATATTTGCTTGTGATGAGGTCATTTCAATGAATGTGCCTTCCCAGGTGAGTAACCAGCCATTTTCTGATAGTGAAACGAAAGAAGGCGCCATTCATAGAGCAACCGGGAGCCTGACAGCAAGTTCATCAGATATCGGTATCGGTTTGGAAGGCGGAGTCATGAATGTTGATGATAAGCTGTATTTATGTAACTGGGGAGCTCTTGTTACAAGGGATGACATTATTTTTACCGGCAGTGGAGCGAGAGTTTTGCTGCCGGAAAAGATCGGCGCTGAATTGCAAAAGGGTATTGAACTTGGAGATGTTATGGATGACTATGCGCATAAAAAGCATATCCGGAAGAAAGAAGGTGCTATAGGCATTCTTACCAACAACCAGGTTTCTCGAAAGGAAATGTTTATCCATGTCGTCAAGCTGTTGTACGGGCAGTGGGAATATTGGAAGCAAAACTAGAGCAGCGGTTTTAAAGCCGCCGCTCTGATATATGCTACTGTAGCACTTCTTTCTGTTATTCATAAATATAGCTGAGCACATCAAGTGCCTGGTCAACGGTTTCGACTGTTACGTTAGCTTTGTTGGAAAGCTCTTTCAACGGATGAATCAGTGATTCGGGTCGTACGAGGATTGTCGGCTTGTTCGTAGCAATGGCAGCACTGGCATCCATCGTCGTGTTCCATTGTTTATATTTTTCACCGAACAGTGCAACGACAACATCCGATTTTTGCATGAGCGCCTCTGTACGTAAATTGTTAATGCTTGAGGCAGCATCGTCTTTATACACATTTCCGGGCTGCTTGCCAAGGATGTCTTCCCCCACGTTATCCGAGCGGTCGTGGTTTGTTTGTGGTCCCACAAACGTGAGCGGAAGATCTTTCTCTTTAGCTTTTGATTTCAGGTTTTCACGCCAATCATCATGAATCTGTCCTGCGAGATAAACCGTCAGTTCCATTAAAAACGCCTCCTATCTTTGTATTCTAATTCCATATTACCCGTTTTGAAAAACAACGCAAACGAAAAAGTCTGAATAAAGTCGATCCCCTTGTCAAAACATCATTTTGATTGAACCAATACTTAATCGAGTATATGATAGTCATTAGCAATGGAGGTCGATTTGTGATGAAAATAATTGAGACTGAAAAACAATTGAATGACTTAATACAAAATGAAAACGTGGTCGCAGTATTTTCTGCTGACTGGTGTCCGGACTGCCGCGTTATCGAACCGGTGCTTCCGGAAATAGAAGAAGCCTATCGTAACTTTACGTTTGTCGAAGTAGACCGTGATCAGTTCATCGATGTTTGTCAGGAATATGATGTGTTTGGTATTCCAAGTTTCATCGCATTCACAAATGGAAAAGAGGCCGGCAGATTTGTCAGTAAAGACCGGAAAACTAAGGAAGAAATTATGGCATTCATAGACGGCCTTGACTGATAGAAAGGGAGACTCAAACAATGAAAATGACCAGTTTAAACATGAAAAATATACTGCAGGAAAGATTATCAAGCGATGATTACAAGACATCCTATAATCGGGATAAAGATACGCTTCGAATCGAATGGAAAGATACGAAGCAAGGGATGACCATTACGTTGCCGAATGTCGTCTCAAAATACAATGAGCGCGGTGAAGAAGCAATCGACGACCTTAAGGACCATGTACAGGAAGCAATGCGGATTATGCATGAAGACCATCACCTCTCAGGAATGGAAAAAAGTATTTTTCCAGTTATTCGGTCCACATCATTTACAACCGAAACAAAGGGCGGCAAGAAACTGATTCATAAAGAACACACGGCAGAGACGCGTGTGTATTATGCTTTGGACTTAGGCAAGTCCTATCAGTTAATCGATGAATCAATGCTTGAAGAAGAAGGCTGGACCCGGGATCGTATTGATGAAATAGCCACTTTTAACGTTCGATCGCTGGAAAATGAATATAAAAAAGATACGGTAGCCGGCAATGATTTTTATTTTGTCGCGACACAGGATGGCTACGATGCGAGCCGGATTCTGAATGAAGCATTCCTGGAAGAGATGCTTGTAAACGCTAAAGGTGAACTTGCGGTGGCGGTGCCTCATCAGGATGTCCTGATTTTTGCCGATATTCAAAATAAAGCAGGCTATGATATCCTGGCGCAAATGACTATGAAGTTTTTTGCTGAAGGGCGTATTCCGATTACATCACTGTCCTTCATTTATGAAGATAAAACCCTTGAACCGGTCTTTATTCTCGCAAAAAATCGTCCGGAAAAGAAAAATGGAAAGGACTGAATGTCATGGAAGTATTTTATAATCAAAAAGGTATAGGTGATGTCCTCATTGTCCCATTAGAAGGTGGCGATCGTCATAACCTCTCTTATGAAAACTTTGGTGATATTACAAGGATAACAAACAAACATGGCACGATTACCGGCTTCAATATTTTTAAAGCATCTGCCTATTTTGATTTAACTGAAAACGGAAAAATAAGTATGACGGGAACTATGTTGGAGCAAATGAAAAAGGCCTTCAGCCAGAACAACCTGGGTGATCCGCTAGATTTCGATTTAAGTCCAAAGTTTGTTGTCGGTTATGTCAGGGAAAAATCATCTCATACAAATGCTGATAAATTAAGTGTCTGTCAGGTTGACATAGGTGACGAGCGGCTACAGATTGTCTGCGGTGCGCCTAATGTTGACACGGGCCAAAATGTGGTGGTTGCGAAAGTTGGAGCAGTCATGCCAAGCGGATTAAAAATAAAACCGACAGAATTACGTGGAGTGTCATCGAATGGTATGATATGTTCGCAGAAAGAACTTGGTCTTGAAAATGCGCCTGAAGAAAAAGGCATTTATGTACTCGATAGTTCGTACACGGCAGGTGAAACGTTTGATGTTTAGAACAAAAACAACCTGAGTCCATAGACAAAGGTTGTTTTTTAATGGTTTAAGTGCGTGTTCAAAAAGGAGGATAAAAAGGACCAAGAAGTTCGAGGCGGCGCAGTTTCGAGCAGCGGAAGGGTATGCTTTTAGATACATGAGCACAAGTAATGCTACCCTGAATCCGCTTCGCACGCAGGAAAAGTGTTTTTCTTTTCCAAGGACCGGAGAAACAAGCCAACGAAGAAATTCGAAGTGTCATTTTTACCGGACTTTTTGAACAACCTCTTTAAGTTGATTGCTTGTGTTGCCTGTCGGGAAAACAGTAATCACATAAGCTGCTTCTGCGATCAAAGTGTACGAACAGGTCAAATGGCGCATTACATTTTCGCCATAAAACTGCTAAAATAATAGTAATGGTAATTATGAAGAAATGAGTGAATACATATGTGGGATCGATGGAAAAAGAAAATTAGCAATTTTTTCTTTGAGGAGAAAGAAGAAAGCAATGATTCACTGCCGGAAAAACCTGTTCATAACAGACAGGATATTCACACGAGAATGACGTATCAATATCCAGCAGAGCGGCGTTTTCGTTTTCCTGTCATCCCGGATCAACCAAAACGGAATGATCAATCTGATGTACCGGCATTTCAACGGAAAAGACCACGTGACAGACAACATTTACATGGTAAGCAGCATTCAAATGACAAAGAGCAATCTGAACCTGAATATGAATCATATGATTATGAAACAGAGGAAAACGAAAAAACTTATAAAAAAGAATCAAATGAACCATTTATGCCAACTGAAGTGCCATCACCGATTTATGGTTTTCATGACCGATATACAAAAGAGGGTTTAGAGGATGTACCGACATTTCAGCGCAATCGGGATATTGAGACGGATGTGAATTCGGTTTTTCAACAATTAAAGGAAGAGGAGCGCGAAATGGACCGGGTTTTCCGGCAAAAACAAGACTCTGATCATACCCGGACTCCGGCAAACCGAAACAGACAGCATGAAAATGATCGCGACCTGAATGAGATGTTTCAGGAAGAAAAATACTATAGCGATGACTCAGAGGATACGTCGTCTCAGCCAACAAAGCAAAGTGTAAATGATGCATCGGATTCTGTCTATCAACAAACGCAGAACAAGGATTGCCAAAAGGAGACACTAAATCAGTTTGAACAAAATGGGGTGAAGCAGTCAAAAGCTGATGAAAGATCCGGCACAAATGACACCGAAGATGCGGTTGAAATAAAGCAGAATTTTGATGAAACCAACAAATCCAATACGAATAATATGAAAAAACCTGTTCAGCGTGAACAACGAAGCAGACGTGAACGCAAGCAACGTCATCACAATAATGAGTCGAAAACACCTCCGTTTAACGTGCTGATGTCAGCTAATGATAAACGGAATCTTCATGAGAACCGGAAGCCGGCGCAAAAGCCGGCTCCCGGACAGGAGTCCGACCGAAACAAAAGTGTGCCTTATCATTTGTTAGATGATCCAGTACAAAAAACGAAGCAGGATCATCTATGGATGAAAAATCAGCAACAGCTTCTGGAAAAAACGCTCAAATATTTTAATGTACGTGCAAAGGTGGTTAACACAACTCAGGGGCCCTCTGTCACACGGTTTGAAGTACAGCCTGAACTTGGAGTGAAAGTGAGCAAAATCCGGAATCTAAGTGATGATCTTAAATTAAATATGGCTGCTAAAGATATTCGGATTGAAGCACCTATTCCAGGAAAAAACACAGTAGGTATCGAAATTCCGAATCAGGAAGCTCAAACAGTGACACTGCAGGAAATTTTTGAGAAGGACAGCTTTCAAAAAAGCGCATCACCCTTAACAATTGGTCTGGGTCTGAATATCGAGGGGGACCCAGTGGTGACAAATATCCAGAAAATGCCACACGGTTTAATTGCAGGGGCGACAGGCTCCGGCAAAAGTGTTTGCATTAATACGATATTAATCAGTCTATTGTATAAAGCTAATTACGAAGAGGTCAAATTCATGCTGATTGACCCTAAAATGGTGGAGTTGGCACCATTTAATGGTATTCCGAACCTCATCTCACCAGTGATTACTGATGTCAAAGCGGCGACTGCTGCACTGAAATGGGCTGTAAGGGAAATGGAAGAACGCTATGACTCATTCGTCCGCGAAGGTGTGAGAGATATTGAACGGTTCAATCAAAAGATGGTTAAAGAAGGACGCACAGACGATAAGATGCCTTTCATCGTCATTGTTATTGATGAGCTGGCTGACTTGATGATGGTTGCACCGCAGGATGTTGAGGATTCAATCAGCCGTATTGCCCAAAAAGCGCGTGCATGTGGTATCCACCTGCTGCTTGCCACACAGCGGCCGTCTGTTGACGTCATTACTGGATTGATTAAAGCTAATATCCCAACCAGGATTGCTTTCAGTGTGTCCTCACAAGTTGATTCTAAAACGATATTAGATACAGGCGGGGCTGAAAAGCTTTTAGGAAAAGGGGATATGTTGTTTACAGGAAATGGTTCCGGAAAAAGTGTCCGTCTGCAAGGTGCGTTTGTATCTGATGATGAGATTGAACGCGTTACCGACTATGCGCGGTCAATCGCTGATCCCGTTTATGAATTTGAACAGGAGCATCTGCTTGCAGAAGCATCGAATGATGATCAAACGGATGATCTTTTAAATGATGCGATCCAGTTCGTAATCGAACATAATAGTGCAAGCACTTCTCTACTACAGCGTCATTTCAAAGTTGGTTATAATCGCGCGGCACGGTTGATGGATGCGATGGAAGCAAAAGGTATCATCGCCCAGCAAAATGGCAGTAAGCCGAGGGAAGTGCTCGTATCTGCTGTACAAACGGAAAATTAGAAGATTTGCATGGTTAATCCCTTATTTAATAATATAAGATTGGTATTCAAAAGCACCGGTATTGAAGGAAATATTTGAGGCGGTTTGCGACAAGAACATCAGTCACAACGAATGTATATAATGTGGTGAAGCGTCCCGAAGTATTTTACATTTTACACGCCGTTATAATCTGCTATAATGGCAAAATAATGGTGAATTTGATAATGAAAAAATATAAAGTTCAGATATAAACTTGGAGGTTCTTTTTTATGGCAACTTACCATTTTATTGGTATTAAGGGAACCGGGATGAGCGCACTGGCTCATATCCTTCATGACTCCGGTGAGAACGTACAGGGGTCTGATATTGAAAAACGTTTTTTTACACAAAAGTCATTAGAAGATAAAAATATTCCCATTTTCCCTTTTTCAGATACAAATATCAAAAAAGGTTTTACCGTTATTGCGGGGAACGCATTTCCTGATGATCATCCGGAAATAAAAGCGGCTCTTGATCAAGGGTTGACGTTTTATCGGTATCACGAATTTTTGGGAGAATGGCTGAAGCAGTTTACTAGTATAGCGGTAACCGGTGCACATGGAAAGACATCTACTACTGGTTTGCTGGCACATGTACTTGATCAATCCTACCCCATTTCCTATTTGATTGGAGACGGTACGGGTAAAGGGCATGTAGACAGCAAATACTTCGTTTTTGAGGCTTGTGAATATCGTCGTCACTTTTTGAGTTATGAACCCGATTATGCCATCATGACGAATGTTGACTTTGATCATCCGGATTATTTTACAAGTATCGATGATGTCTTTGATGCTTTCCAGTCAATGGCTGAACGGGTAAAAAAGGGTATTATTGCCTGTGGTGATGATGAACAATTGCAGCAGATTCAGGCAAAAGTGCCCGTTGTATATTACGGATTTTCCAGTACAAATGACTTTCAGGCTCAGAACGTAAGAGAAACAGAGCATGGCACTGAATTTGATGTATTTGTACGGAATACTTATTATGATACATTTGATATTCCAATGTATGGCGACCATAATGTTCTTAATGCCTTGTCTGTTATAGCAATTTGTCATTATGAGGATATTAAGGCGGATAATATGAAGGCTCTGAGCACTTTTGAAGGTGTGAAACGACGGTTTACTGAAAAGAAACTAGGAAGACAAGTGCTGGTTGATGACTATGCCCATCATCCAAGAGAGATAGCAGCAACCATTGAGTCAGCAAGAAAAAAATATCAGGATAAACCAATTACGGTGATATTCCAGCCGCATACATTCACACGCACTCGGACATTTCTGCAGGAATTTGCCGATAGCTTAAATCTCGCTGATCATATATATTTGTGTGATATATTTGGATCTGCCAGGGAAGAAAGCGGTAAGTTAACCATATATGACTTGCAGGAACTAATCGAGGGAAGTTCCATATTGGATTTATCCAATACTGGGGTGTTAATGGAACATCAGGACAATGTGTTGCTGTTCATGGGCGCCGGAGATATCCAAAAGTTTCAGGAATCCTATGAAAATCAGCTGCAATTTGTGAGCAGCCACCGTGTAAAAAAAGCATAGATATTGAAAGAGCCAACAAGGCTCTTTTTTTCTAAAAAGATCAGAAAGTATATAATTTTTAGCCCTATTGATACTTCGTCGAATATTGCCACGTCCGGCTCTAGCACTAATGCTGTAGCGTGACTCCTCGATAAGTCAATAGCGATTCGCTT
>NZ_BMNQ01000068.1 GCF_014646635.1 Lentibacillus kapialis | reverse complement strand
TGTTCCTTTTTACCGTGTTTAAACATATGTAGCACCGCCCTGTGAAGAATTGTATAGTTACCTTTATTATAACGTAGTCGTGGTATATTTTGGACGCTTTTTTACCCTTTTTGGGGGCTAACCATAACATTATATAGGAATGTGAAGAAAAATTTTGAAGATAGGGGGGTGAAAATTTCGAAAGCGAATGGAGGGCTGCCCCGAGGGGCAGCCCTCCATTCGCTGCTACCCCTCTGCCAGAAAGTGTTCATTTTTATTTAGCGGAAATGGTCTACTTTAGTTTAGCAGTTCCACCAGCCGAACCATCCCATTTTCAAAACTTTTCTTTTAGCCAAAAAGACACCCCTAACTTTAAATCGGTACTTGAAAGTATAACACACGGGCTGTATATTGTTGTGCACGTAAGCGAAAACACGATTCAGTTTCTTTCATTATACCATTGAATGATGGATTGTCTGATACCGGCGTCTTACGTATCTTGCACACCGAATCCTCCAACATAAACGACTTTTGCATAAAATTCATCTCCGTTTTTTAATATATCAATCATGTCTCACTTTCAATTATACAATTTTTTTCTTATAGTTGATGAAGAATGTCAGAAAGGATTTTTAGATGAAAAAAATCATTGTAATTGGCGCAGGTATATTGGGCGCCACTACCGCATACAAACTGGCCAAATCCGGTGCAGAGGTTATGATTATTGACCGGCATGACACAGGACAGGCCACCGACGCCGCTGCTGGTATCATATGTCCTTGGCTTTCGCAACGCAGAAATAAAGCATGGTATAAACTCGCCAAAGGCGGTGCACGTATTTACCACAGTTTAATCCAGGAACTTATAACTGATGGTGAATCTAACACAGGATACGCCCGAACCGGTGCCATCAGTATTCATACCGATGAGAAAAAACTCAAAGATATGAAAGAACGTGCCCTGAAACGCCGTGAAGAAGCACCGGAAATCGGCGAGGTAACCTTACTTGATGCACAACAAACAAAAGAAGCATTCCCGCATCTTGCTGAACGTTTTGCTTCCGTCCATGTCAGCGGTGCCGCTCGGGTTAACGGTCGTGCACTGCGGAATGCGTTAGTCCGGGGTGCCGAAAAACATGGAGCAACCATACTGAGCGGCAATGCCCAGCTGATTTATAATGGGTCTCGAATAACAGGTGCTTCCGTGAATAATCAGACGATCGAAGCTGACCAGATTATAGCTGCATGCGGCGCATGGATTGATGAATTACTTGCACCTTTAAATATTAATTTTAAAAGCACATCACAAAAAGCGCAAATATTGCATTTGCAAACGCCCGGGATGAACACATCAAATTGGCCTGTTGTCATGCCGCCCAACGATCAATTTATGTTGACACTCGATGACCGGGTTATTGTTGGAGCAACACATGAAGATGATACCGGCTTTGATGGACGTATTACTGCTGGCGGACTCAATGAAATCATAACCAAAGCACTGGAAGTAGCCCCAGGTCTTACTGACAGCACAATCCTGGAAGCGCGTGTTGGTTTTCGTCCGCATACACCCGGATACTTACCTGTCATTGGCTCACTTCCAGGCTTTGACGGGCTGCTTGTTGCAAATGGGCTTGGTTCATCAGGGCTCACAACCGGGCCGTATATCGGAATTCAACTGGCAAATCTGGCACTAGGAAAAGGGCTGGAAATTGATTTGTCCGACTATGATACATCCGGTGCTGTCGACAGCTAATCTGGATTTTGCTAATCTCACAACAGGGATAATAAGGAGGCATTTCAATGGGGAAAAAAGCTGTTCTGCTCGTTGTTGTTATTACATTGGCTGTTTTAATCTTTGGCTGGTACTTTCTGCAAAATGTTATGATAAATTACGATGTGGATCGGGATACATCTCAGCCTGAACTTAATCAGAAGGATATCGAATGGGCCATATCAAGGGGACATTAGAAAAACTCGGCATTCGTCTTGTGAGTGCCGAAGTTTTTCTTATAAGGTCATCCATAGTCTATACTTCCTGACCTTTAATAAAAGAGAATCGGCTTTGCCCATCCTCCTTTATTTTGCTTGATGAATTGTTTCCTTTCACCATATGAGTACGTCAGTCATTTGAAAGGGAGTTAGTGTTTCCTTTAGCCTGCCAACTCTGTTTCTCATTATCTTCAATGATGCCTAATACAACATCTGCCACTTCCGATAAAGTCAGCAATTCTTCAGTCAAACGGAATTTGACATCATCAGCTTCAGACAGTGATAACCCTTTTGTCAGTTCCACAGTGCCTTCCACATGGTACGTCCGGCCCTCCTGAATAACCCTCAGTTTATAAATATCAACGACCTGATTGTCTTTAAGCAGTTTCTCAGACAACTTTTTTTCCACTTCCGCCGGGGCCGAAACTCCAATGAGGCCAATCATATTATCATACCCCACCCGAAAGGCAACGAGCAGCATCAATACACTGATCAGTATTGTAAAAATCCCATCAGCTCTCAAAATACCAAAGGCCTGTGCCAATATGACTCCAAACATAGCAAATACAGCACTTGAAGTAGCGACTAAATCCTCATAAAAGACAAGACGCGTAGCAGGTGTTGCTTTTTGTGCCCTTTTAAAAGCTGTCGTTATTAACAGCCCGTCTTGATCTGATTTCGTTTCCTTTTTTATTTCCTTCATGGCCTTAACCAAAATTAAACCATCAACCAAAAACGATACAGCCAGCACACCAACGTTCAGCCAGATATTACCTGACTCTGAAGGATTCCGGAACACATGCCAGCCTTCCTTAAATGTTTCATATGCCAAAATTGTTATAACAACCACGGCCACCATACAAAATATATTGATAACTCTTCCAAATCCTGTCGGAAATCGTTCGGATGGCGGTGTTTCAGCAAGTACACTTCCAATGAAAACAAACCCCTGATTAACTGCATCTGCCAACGAATGCATAGATGTTGCGAACATAGAGCTGTTACCGCTAAAAAATGCTGCAACACCTTTTATTCCGGCAATAAAGATATTACCAATGGCAGCCAAGCCTGAAGACGTATTTCCCTTCTTTACACGCTCCATAAATCCCATAACAAGGTCCTCCTGACATAAAAACGTCATTAATTAGGATTCTTATTCCAATGCATTCTATACATTAGAAAAACGTCGGTATCCACTTCGTCTTATAGCGGATACCGACGTTTTTCTTATAAGATCATCCATTATTTATAATTTCTGACCTTATAAAAAACTGAGCCCTGTAAGCTGGCTCAGTTTTCTTCCTTGATAAATCGATTACCGAAATCCTTAAACACAAAGTATTTTACCATGAAAAAGCTGGCAAGGAATGACAAAAACATTGCCAATCCCTTTGCAATATTGTAGCGTAGCCAGTTTGGAACGGCTGTATAATCCAATAATTCATTCGTACCCAGGAAAACAAGATTGCTTACGCCAAGACTGACAAGCCCTTGTATGATAAACAGGATGCGCTGGCGATTATTTCCCTTCGCTGATCGTTTGAATGTAATGCTTGCATTCCAAAAATAGCTATTGGCAACAGCCAACGAATATGCGATCGTGTTATACAATAGAAGAAGCATTCTGTCGTCTGTATGGAAAAAAATTAATAACAGGTTTAGCGTCCCGATATCAATCCCTGCATTGGCAAAACCGATAACGCCAAACTGCAGAAATTGCAGGGGACCACGTTTTTGTTTTTGCTGTGCCATGGAACTCCTCTTGTATTCCCAGTCTTGTTCGCAATCAAAAATTACTTATTTCCGGTTCTTACATCAGATGGATTGATGTTATTATGCTTTAAATCCTTTCCTGCTATACTGACAATTTGCTTATAATAGTCGAGAACCTGTTTCGACTGGCTATCCCAGCTCATTTCTGCGATGTCATTGCGCGCATCTTTTGCCAACCGCTTTCGCAATGTTTCATCCGCAAAGCGCAAAACTGTTTTGGTGAAGTCATCTTTTGTATCCTTATCATAAAGCAGACCCGTTCGATTATCTTCTATCTGCTCACAGGTCGGACCGCTTTTGGCAGCAACCAGCGGCAGCCCTGACGCCATTGCCTCAGTAATTACAAGCCCGAGTGTTTCAGATGTTGAAGGGAACACAAACACGTCTGAAGAAGCATATGCTTTGGCAAGCTCTTCACCATGCATAAACCCGGTGAATTTCGTGTTAGTTCCGGAAAAATGTCTTTCGAGCGGCTGGCGATGCGGACCGTCCCCTACAATTGCCAGCGCAAATTCATTGGATGCGTCCAATACGGATTTGATTTTTTCTATCTCCTTTTCCGGCGCGAGTCTTCCGACAAATAACAGAAGCTTTTTGTCCGTCTGGCCATCCGTAAGTTTTTCACGTATGTCTTTGTCATATTTATTAGGGTGGAACAATTCCGTATCTACTCCGCGGTTCCAAACATGAACATTATGAAAGTTCTGTTCCTCCAGCTCGTCTTTTACTGCTTCGGATGTACACAGGTTCAGCTCTGCCTGATTATGAAGTTTTCGGAAGTACCACCACAGGAATCCCTTGAACATCGGCAGGTTATAATAATCCGCATATTTTGGAACTTGTGTATGAAACGAAGCAATCATCGGAATCTTAAGTTTTTTGGCGTATCGAACGCCCGACATTCCTACCAGTGCAGGGTTCACCACATGAACAACGTCAGGGTCATATTCTTCGAGCATATATCTTACTTTTCGGGTTGGCAAGGAGAATTTTTTGGAACGGTAAAGCGGGAGCGTCCTTGCAGGAACTCCCTCTATCTTCACACCCTCAAATTCATACACACCAAGGTCCGGTGCAATTACACGCACATCATGACCCTCTCGTTTAAAATATCGGATGCATTCCTTTAACCTTGTCACCACTCCATCTGTGGAAGGTACGAACGTTTCTGTAATGATGGCAATTTTCAATCTTGACACTTCCTCAACTATTTGTCTGAATCACTATTCAGGATGATTATTTCCAAGAGACTTGCGGCATCACATTTTCCTTGATGACGCGATTTTTATGATTGATGACGGTGTTAAAAATTTCACGGATCACATCATCATCAAGCAAGTGCGGCTCAAGCCCAAGGTCTCTAAGCTTGGTGTTCTCTGCCTGAAAGAAGTGTTCTTCCTGCTCTACCCTTGGATTGTCAAGGTTGGCAATAGTGGTTTCGTAACCTTCTTCCTCTGCTACCTTTTTCACTTTGTCAGCCAATTCCCCAACAGAAAATTCCTCAGTGAACTGGTTGAATACACGGAATTCTCCTTTATCAGCAGGGTTTTCCGCAGCAATTTCTATGCAGCGCACAGTATCCCGGATGTTCAGGAACCCGCGTGTCTGTCCGCCTTTTCCATATACAGTCAAATCGTGGCCGATGGTGGACTGAATAATAAATCGGTTCAGTGCTGTCCCAAAAACACCGTCATAGTCCAGACGATTTGTCAGCACCGGATCCATTTCCGTTTCGTCCGTATCCAACCCGTAAACAACCCCTTGGTTTAAGTCGGTTGCCCTGATTCCCCAGATTTTGCATGCAAAGGTAATATTATGGCTGTCATGCACTTTGGAGAGATGGTAAAAAGAACCCGGCTGTTTTGGATATGGAAGCACGTCTTTTCTTCCCTTATGCTCAATCTCAATATACCCTTCTTCGATCGGGATATTCGGCGTACCATATTCCCCCATTGTCCCCAGTTTAATCAAATGGCAGTCCGGCACGAATTCTTTAATACCGTAAAGAAGATTCAATGTGCCGGCAACATTATTTGTCTGGGTATATACAGCGTGTTCACGGTCAATCATCGAATATGGTGCCGAGCGCTGTTCAGCGAAATGCACAAATGCATCCGGCATCTCTTGTTTTAAAACTTCACGCAGAAAATCATAGTGTGTCATATCCCCATCATACGTACGGATTTCTTTTCCGGTCAGCTCTTTCCATTTTACGACACGCTCTTCAAGAGAAGCAATCGGTGTAATGGAGTTTGAGTGTAATTCTTTATCCATTTTTCTTCTTACCATATTATCGATGATGGCTACATCATGTCCTTGTTTTGATAAATAAAGAGCAGTCGGCCATCCGCAGAAGCCATCTCCTCCAGCAACTATAATTTTCACGTCATTTACCTCCAGTTTTTCAGGTCTGTTTCATATGCTGCTTAGAAAGCCGATTAAAGCAGACCATATAAAAAGCCACATTATTTCACACATATCTTCTCATAAAAAATTATCATGTTACAAGCATTTTTACAAATAATGTGATAAAACAGGGTATCAAAAACGCGTATCCATTTTATCTCTATATTCTTAACTGCTTTTATGCACGCTTCTGCAGGTTAGAAAGCAATTGTCTATAGGCCTTTGATTCCTGCTCCATCCCAAGTTCTTGATAAATTTTAGCCAGCCATTTAAGTGGCGTCGGATCGTCAGGTTTTAATTCCATTTCCCAGCTAAAACACTCGATTGCTTGTTCAGTCCGGCTGAATTCATAATATAGCTCACCAAGCATCTGCATCTGATCCAAATCATCATTGAATGTTATCAGCCTGTTGACCTTCTGATAAATCAAATGAACTTCACGTCTGTCGGCAAAAGGTTGCAGCAGTTCTCTTATATATAGTGGCTCTTGTTCTTTTAATAAGGCGGATGTATATTCATGAATCAACTCTTCAGCTTTGTTCGGATGACAATCGATGGTTATTTTAAATAATGACTGAAGTTGCTCTGATGATAATGATTGTGAACCCGGATCAAGTTGCTCAAGCATTTCTCTTATAGAAGCGGTTTGCGCGGTATTCAACTCAAGTTCAGGATCGTCAAACATGTTCAATACATGTTCAAGTTTATTCAACTTAATATATTGTTTTAACAAATCCTGTTTCAGCGGAGTATACTGAGTTAACGTGCAGTGCAAATCTTCCAATATGTGCATGATCTGCGGATTCTCCAGATACCGAGTCAGAAGATTTGTGAGTGGGTCATAGTATTTTTCTGAAGGATCCCTGATCAACTTGGCGCAGTATAAAGCAGTCAGATCCATCCATCTGGATTGTTCATGCAAAAGATTTATGAGCTGCTGAAAGTAAGTATCGTTAGTTATTTTGGAATAAAAAACTTTCTCAGCAAAGATTACATCTTGCTTCAGTATCTCTTCGGATTGGTTATGATACATAGCGGCATACCGTTTAAAATTCAGATCGGACCGTAACTGTCTGACAAAGTCATGTTTTGGTGCAAAGTCCATGAAGACTCTGACAATCTGATAGGCCATCACGTTTTGTCCTTTTCTCCGATAAATATAAAAGACGGATTTTATTTCATTGAACAGTCGCTTTTTCGAGATGAAAGATTCAAAGAAAGTTAAAATATATGCTTTTTCCTGCGGGGTGTAATGCTTGTCCAGTTTTTTCAGCAGTGGGGCGAAGCGGATAATGCGGTAGTGGTTATTTGTGGAAAACAGTTCTTCGACAAACGGGTGAGGTGCATTGAAAACAATCCCCTGTTTAAAGGCGGATTCGATGAATGAATGCCGCCGCAACTTTTTCGCCTTGGCAGCAGTGAGGAAATCCTGACGATAGAAAAAGAGATAATACATGTCATGATTGTCACTGACCGCTTCAATTATTTTCGCTTGATGGTATAAAGCGATTCTCTGCGGATAAATATGCAGTGGCTTTCCGTTTGCTCTGTAAATATCAAACTGATTTTGTTTCATTATGATCCCCCCTGTTTCTACTACTATAACATACTTAAATCGTGTTCAACATGCTTATGAAACTATGAGACAGAATATGTGTAACGTCGGACAAGATCTTAATCAGGCGTGAATCAGGTTTTTTACTTTCTGTTCTATCTTATCCAAGATAACTCGAATTCGAATATTGACCTCTCGTTAAGGATACGCGTTTAACAACGCGTTGCATCTGCACATAAGTTCGTTCGAAAATCGGACTCTGAATGAATGTAAAAACAAAAGTGAAAATGAAAACCGGACCGCTCAAAGCCAGCCCCAGCAACAGCACAGCACTTTCTGTGATAATACGCACCCTGCCGATTGACGCTCCTGTTTTATCAGAGATTGACAACATGAATCCATCACGCGGACCTGATCCTACACCCGCCGAATTGTAAATGCCACCCCCCAACCCCATTACAACAATACCTGCTACGATAACGACAATATCTATCCAGTTACCGGACGCCTTAGGAAGAAAATCAAGCCACATATAAAAATCAACAAAAATTCCGACCAGCAGGGCATTCAAAAATGTGCCAATTTTAATATAAGATTTATCGAGAATCCACGAAATGATAATCAACACAAATGAAATAATGATAGCCCAAACACCGATGGATAACCCAATTAAATCAAACAATGCGACATTTAACACGTCCCACGGATGAATCCCCAAATGCTGCATATTAACCGTGATTGTAATCCCCATACTGAAAATCATGACTCCAATAAAATAAATCGACCAGCGAAATATATTGATCATGTAATCTGTCCTTCCTATGTACAGCTACGGAATATTCAGTATATCATATTCATCCGTCTATTACTGGTTTAGGATTTTAACGGATTTAGGAGAAGCGTTGTTATCATTTTCTTATTGTAAAGAAGAAAATTAACGTAACCATCGTAAGTATTTCAGGCGAAGTATTTTAAGCGGAAAACGATGCCCCGTAGCTCAAGTTGATATTTCGCGTTCTCGGGGCGATATTTTGTGACCCGCGCCCATATTCCGCTTCTAAAGGAACCCGCCTGCGCGCTTCGGTAACAAAATGAATGGCCATATGATAAAATTCAAATAGTGAAACGATTAAATATAGAAGGAGGAGCATGTATGATGAACCAGATACCCGAAATCAAACTGAATGATGGTCTGGGCATACCGGCCATTGGCTTTGGCACATATAAACTTTGGGGAAATGAAGGTGCAGGAGCTATTGCAAGTGCCATCGATCATGGTTATCGCCTGATCGACTCAGCTTATAATTATGAAAATGAGGGAACAGTCGGTGAAGCGTTGAAGCGCACATCAGTACCACGCGATAAATTGCGCATTGCATCGAAACTCCCCGGCCGCTACCACACCTATGAAAATGCTGTGAAGGCTATTCAGGAATCTCTTTACCGGGTAAACTTGGATTATTATGATCTGTATTTGATTCACTGGCCAAATCCTATACAGAATCATTATGTTGAAGCGTGGCAGGCTTTAATAGATGCAAAAAAATGGGGACTGATCCGGTCTATCGGCGTTTGCAATTTCCTGCCGGAGCATTTGGAGCGGCTCGAAAAGGAAACAGGCGTATTACCGAGCATCAACCAAATCGAATTGCATCCTTTCTTTAACCAGGAGGAACAACGCAAATGGCACGAGGAACATGGTGTGGTAACTGAATCTTGGAGCCCTTTAGCACGGGCAAATGAGGTGTTCGACAATGCGACGATTCATGAAATCGCCCATGAATACAATAGGACCCCTTCACAAATCATTTTGCGCTGGCATTATCAACATGGCGCAGTAGCCATTCCAAAATCCGCGTCACCGAAGCGGCAGCTGGAAAATATGTTTATTTTCGATTTTAAACTGGACGACAGCACTATGAAGGCATTGGACAAGCTTACACGTCTGGATGGTCGTATGAACGATCAAGACCCGGCGGTTTATGAAGAATTTTAATTCAATATGAACTAAAAAGGCTGTCCCTTTCCCCGGATAGGGCAGAGGGACAGCCTTTGTTCGTTCTTTTTTAAACCGAATCCACCGCATCCTTTACAGATTTTGTTCCGCCAACCACCTGAAATTCCTTTCCGATGGTTTTATCGTTCTCGAGGCTGGCAAGGATGACACGTGCGATATCTTCTCTTGGAACTTCGCCTCTTTCAACCTTGGAGCCTACGTTAACTTGCCCGGTTCCTTCATCATTCGTCAACACCCCGGGATGAATAATCGTATAGTCCAAATCTGTACCTTTCAGCCATTCATCTGCATAATGTTTCACAGCTACATATGGCGCAAATGATGAGTTAGCATCCAAAATGGACTCGCGTGTTGTATCAAATGAACTGATTAAAACAAATCGTCTAATGTTGGCAGATTTCGCCGCCTCCATTGTTTTGACGGCTCCATCCAAGTCAACCATTATCGTTTTATCCTTACCTGTATGTCCCCCGGATCCTGCCGTGAACACAATCGCATCAACATCTGCAACGGCTTTCACAAATGTATCGACACCTTCCTCTAAATCTGCGACGACCGTTTGTACACCAAGATTTTTAAAAAAAGTGGCTTGTTCCCTGTTACGAATCATGGCCTTAGCTTCCAAATGACTACTTTTCTGAATAAGTGTAACAAGGCGCTTTCCAATTTGGCCATTCGCTCCCACTACAAGAACCTTTTTCAATGTTTTCCACCCTTTCTGTGATCTTAAGATTCACCATAACTGGCGATCATATTGGCCATATGTGCATACGAACCGCCGGCCAGTAATGCTGAAGTAACCAATACCGCTTCGGATAACTCTTCGTCCCTCACTCCCTGTTTATCTGCATTTTTCGTATGGACATCAATACAGTACGGGCAAAGTGTTGCGTGGCCGATAGCTACTGCGATTATTTCCTTGAACTTCTTGCTTAACTTTCCATCTTTCATTGCTGCCTCATTGAATCCGGAATAGCCCTGGAATGCATCTTTAGCATTCTTACTCAGCTGATTGAGGCTTTTAAGGTTTGAACGTTCATACAGCGTGTCATCTGCGTCATTTGCCAGCGCATTATGCATATTGGTACTGTGCGTGACAGCTCCGCCTGCTTCCACAGCAGATGTTACCATGACAGCTTCAACCAATTCTTCGAGGGAAGCACCTTCCTTTTTGGCTTTTTTTGTATGGGTATCAATACAATACGGGCATTGAGTGACATGTGCCACAGTGACGGCAATAATTTGCTTATCTTTCTTGGTTAAAACACCGTCTTTGAAAACAGCATTATTAAACTCCCCAAAAGCTTTTGTCTGGTCCGGTGCAAGTTCCTTCAGTTGTTTCAAATGATCCGCTTGACGCTTTTCATAAAAATTATCAGTCAATGTGATTCCTCCTTTTAACAAAAATTTAATCCTATTATTTATTTTCACGTACCAAACAGGAATAAACAAGTATCCCGTTTTAAACCCTCACCTTCACCCAATTGAGAATTGTGACACGCTTACGATAACCATGTGGTGGAGCCGCAAACTACTGACATATCACTTATCTTTAATTTTCAGGCATAAACGTCACCTTGTACATGTTTTATAAAATTTAGTTCACTCTATAGGTGAAGGAGGATTTTAAATTGAGTACTGATAAAGGTAAAAAAAAGAAAAACAAAAACAAAGAGGAACTAAACGCCATGAAGGGTGGTAAAGAAAGACATCGCCGAAATCGCTCTTAAACACTGAATCAGAAAAACCAAAAAATCCGCCAATAGCATCACACTTATCACGGAAGGCAAAAGCCTTAGTTGCACTTATACAGTAAGAAAGGATCTAAACTTTCTTAACTGCAGATGAAGAACCCGCTGTAAAATATCTTATAGTGCGTGTTCAAAAAGGAGGATAAAAAGGACCAAGAAGTTCGAGGGCGGCGCAGTTTCGAGCAGCGGAATGTATGCCTTTAGATACATGAGCACAAGTAATGCTACCCTGAAGCCGCTTCGCACGCAGGAAAAGTGTTTTTCTTTTCCAAGGAGCGGAGAAACAAGCCAACGAAGAAATTCTAAGTGTCATTTTTACCGGACTTTTTGAACAACCTCTTATAAGGTATTTTACAGCAGGGAGTTATCTTATATTGTATTTTGGATTACAGCATAGATTTCAGGAGCAGCCTTATCTATACGAGCCGGTTTCCATTCCTGATTAACCCACATATGCATCGTGGTTCCTTCAGCGAGCAACTGCCCAAAAGGCTCTACTGCTTTGGTTTTACTCTCTGTCGTATACATAAAATCTTTTTCGGTAATTTTCCGAGCTTCGTAGGCAAATTTAAGCCGTACCGGTGAATAACTGGCAACTCGCGCAAAAACAGCGACACAGTCATCATAAAACGCTGATTTTTTATAGGTAACATTTACATCAAGTACCGGCAACAAAAATCCTGATTGCTCCACTTCCCTGTATGTAAGATCGTAATACCGCATGCATTCTGTCCGAGCGTTTTCAAACCATGTGATATAGTTGCCATGATGCACAACCCCCATTCGGTCTGTATCCTTATAAGGCACACGAAAGTCCGTCCGATGCCATTTATGTGTCATGTTAGTCCTCCTCTATCCCAATGTTCCATCAATTTTACCAAGTCTTGCTTCTGCCCTTTCCTGCAAACGAAATTTCTGGATTTTGCCTGTACTCGTCATTGGCCACTCTGAAGCTTCAATAAACCAGATATGACGAGGGATTTTAAACCGGGCGATTCGGGGTGAACACCAGTCAATAATCTCGCGCCGAGTGCATGTCTCCTTTTCCTTCAATTCAATGAAAGCAGCGCCAGTCTCAGTTGTCAGCTTGTCAGGCACACCGATAATATTAACTTGATTGACTGCCGGATGTTGGGATATGACGACTTCTGCTTCACGCGGCGAAACCAGTTCTCCGGATACTTTATACATTTCTTTACGTCTCCCAAAAAGCTGAATATAGCCATTATCATCAATTTTCCCCACATCACCTGTTCGCAGCCAACCATCTTTATCAATGACCTCTGCTGTTTCTTCCGGTTTATTGTAATAGCCATGGGTAACCGTGACGCCTCTTACAGCCAACTCGCCCACGGAGCCACCCGGCAACGTGTTGCCTGTATCAACATCAATTGTCTTATATTCAACAGCACTTCCATGAAATTCCCGAAGCCCACTGACGCCGCCTAGTTTAGGACGACCCGCTCTTGTTGAAATACGTTCCAGGGGATCACCGATCTCCGTTGTCACACCTGATGATGCGACTTCTGTTTGGCCGTATCCGGTAATCGTCTCGGTCAGACCCAGCACATCTATCGCCCTTTCCCATACCGTTACAGGAGCCGGTGCCGCGCCACACCACATGGCAAATAGATGAGATAAATCAAACTCGGAAACACGCGGGTGATTCAATAGAGATGTTAAGGAAGAAGGTACACAAAGATAATCGTTCACTTTATATTTCTCCATTAATTGCAGTGACAGTAAAGGGGACGCCCCAAATGCCGAGATAAGTGCACCGCCGACAAACGACATGGCAAAAATCGCTTCGATAATAGCAAAGCAATGATAGAATGGGAGTGGTGCAAATGTGATGCGTCCGTCCTCAATCGCTCTGCTTATACATGTGCCGTACCCACAGCGGAGAAGCATATCATCAGTAAGCATTACACCTTTCGGACTGCCAGTGGATCCGGATGTGTACATAATAATGGCAACTTCATCCGGATAACACGATTCACGCCATCTTTTGTTCATGGATTTTTTGGAAACAGCCTTCGATTCTTTTAGAAATGCCCCCCATGTCATAAAACGGGAATCACTTAGTCCCTCTTCTCCATTTGAGAGAACAATAACCTGCTCTAATTGACTGTGAACCTGAAAATCGTTGTTATTCAATAATTCGGAAATTGCTTTTCCATGCTCTTTGTTTTTTATTTTGGGTTGTAAAATCAAATATTTTGCATCCAACTGGGATATGATATATTCGAGTTCATCTTTGGCAAGCATTGCATTAATCGGAATAAAAACTGCTCCGATTATAGATGAAGCTATCATTAATGACGGGTAAGCCGCATCGTTATCCATTAAAACAGCAATGTGATCTCTGCGTTTAACTCCAAGCCTTATAAAAGCTTTTGCATACTGAACCGCTTTGTTCCAGACTTCGCCATATGTATATTCTTCATCATTGATGTAAAGAAATGGTCTGTCAGTAAATTGATCACATGCTTTTGCAAAGTGACCAGCAACCGTATTACGTGGCCAGACTGGAAAACGTGCTTCCAATGCTTCCCGTCTTTCCAAGACACTTTGACTTAGAGTAGTTTGGTTTGCAGACATGTCTCTCCTCCTTCGATAATTTTAAAAGCTCTCTTTATAAAATAAAGATTGCTACTATTCAAAAGGTATCCACCTTATATATTTTAACAAAAACAAGCCAGAAGTTCTCTTCGAAGTCTAATATTCTTGAGAATGAATTGTGTGATGAACGTATTAAAAACTTCTATCTTTCTTCAGTGCACCTTTGGCAAAATTTTGATAAAGCGGGAGTGACTAAATGATCAAGGTTCACCATAGTGTGGAATATTATATTTTCACAAACACAATAATAATTGAATTGTTTTCAATAGACATCCGATTCATTTATAATAAGGGACATCTTGAATGATTTAAGACGTTAAACCAAATAAAGGAGAAATGTATATGAGCAATAAAATTCAACTTGGAATCGTCGGTTATGGAAACCTTGGAAAAGGTGCAGTAAAAGCGATTAAAGCAACTGAGGATCTGGAATTAGTTGCTGTTTTCACCAGAAGAGATCCCAAAGCACTGAATCTTGGTGAACCCGGTGTAAAAACTGTACATATTGATAATGCGAGTGATTATCAGGATACAATAGACGTCATGCTGCTCTGTGGTGGATCGGCAACAGACTTACCTGAGCAGACCCCACACTTTGCAAGTATGTTCAATACCGTTGACAGTTATGATACCCATGCAAAAATTCCGGAGTTTTATCAATCGGTCAATGACGTTGCGGCTAAGCATCACACAACCGCTATAATCTCAACTGGCTGGGATCCAGGCTTATTCTCCCTCAATCGTGTAATGGCTGAAGCGATTTTACCGAATGGCGGGAATTATTCTTTTTGGGGTAAAGGACTCAGTCAGGGACACTCTGATGCTGTAAGGAGAGTTGAAGGTGTAAAGAATGGCGTACAATACACCATTCCATCCGAAGATGCGATTGAAAAAGTGCGCAGTGGCATCAATCCGGAGTTAACGACCTCCGAGAAACACCGCCGTGTTTGCTATATTGTTCCTGAAGAAGGTGCGAACAAGGCGGCAATCGAAAATGAAATTAAAACAATGCCGAACTATTTTGCTGACTATGATACAGAAGTGAATTTTATTTCAGAAGAAGAATTAGCACGCGACCATTCCAAAGCACCACATGGCGGATTCGTCATTCAGAGTGGAAACACTGGCGAAGATAACAACCAGCTTTATGAGTTTTCACTTAAATTGGACAGCAATCCTGAATTCACTTCCAGCGTACTAGTCGCGTATGCAAGGGCTGCTTATCGAATGAATCAGGAAAAACAATTCGGTGCCAAGACAGTTTATGATGTCGCACCAGCTTATATTTCGCCGCGATCCGCAATGGAACTAAGAAGAGATTATTTGTAAGATCTAAAATAGCAAAAAAGGACTGGCTAAACGACTATAAACAAAGATGGTCGTTTGGGCCAGTTTTTTTCTCTGAGAGACCTGGTACAAGGAGCCCCCTCAACCCCCTGCGGAACGTGATACTGCGTGGGATGCGGTCTAAATAACAACAACATTCACGAGAACAACGTGTTTTCAAGGATCATTTGACCGATTGTTTTTGCACCAAATAAGCACTTCATTTCAGTTAGAAAAACCGGGCAAAGTGCGGCCCGGTCCTTTTTCTTTCTAATATTGTTAGAGAAAATCCGATAATTTATATCCCTGTCCATGTATGCCTTTACAATACTCCGGATACATCTCCCCACAATGTTCACGGCCAAAAAATTTGCCGGAAACATATTTTGAATTTCAGAACCACGTTCGAACGGTCATCTACCGTAACTGGCCAGGCCCACGTTTCAAAATACCAAATAACGGAAGAGAGGGTCTGTCTAAATTGAGTTATCCATACCTGACGAATCCTCGTTCCGCTAAATGGACATAAATCACCTTATTTAGTGGTGTCATGAATCCTCATTCTGTTACTCGGGTAAAAGCAGGGCAAAATTAGGCTAAAAAGAGGAAATAGCGGAATGAGGAACCGCCGAAGCTGGATTTTTCAGACAGAACAAGTTCTCCCTTCCGCCAATCAAACAAAACTAGAGCAAGAAGAAGATAACAAGAAGCAGGATCTTTATTGAACTGCTCATTCAAATGCCTCTTCGAATAGGACATCCTGTCAATCCCACCCCCTCATGGCAACCTTACCCCGGTAACAACACTTAAAAGTTATCATGCGGATCCGGTCCACCTAGACCGCCTAACATTGGAGTGCGCTGAAGCTCCATAGTATTGGATAGACAGTATTGGATATTGTGATATGCTCAAATTTTATAGTTTCTGACGTTATTAGAAAAACTCGGCATTCCCCTCGTTTTATAGCGAATGCCGAAGCTTTTCTTATAAGGTCATCCATCATTTATACTTTCTGACGTTATAAAAAAAAACAGGAATTTCATTATCCTGTCTCATCTATAACATTTATTATGATTTGTATTCTGCTGATACCTGAGGTGGGACTCGAACCCACACGCCCGTAGGCACAGCATTTTGAGTGCTGCGTGTCTGCCAATTCCACCACTCAGGCATAGTCGTATCATGGAGGCGGTAACCGGATTCGAACCGGTGATAAAGGTTTTGCAGACCTCTGCCTTACCACTTGGCTATACCGCCAAATAAAATACTAAAGAGCGGAAGACGGGATTCGAACCCGCGACCCCCACCTTGGCAAGGTGGTGTTCTACCACTGAACTACTTCCGCATGTAATGGCTGGGCTAGCTGGATTCGAACCAGCGAATCACGGGATCAAAACCCGATGCCTTACCGCTTGGCTATAGCCCAATAACATTTGAATAATGATATGGGGCGACCGGTGGGGATCGAACCCACGAATGCCGGAGCCACAATCCGGTGCGTTAACCACTTCGCCACGACCGCCATAATAAAATTATGGCAGGGGTAGTAGGAATCGAACCCACATCAAAGGTTTTGGAGACCTTCGTTTTGCCATTAAACTATACCCCTATAAAATAAATGGTGGAGGGGGAGAGATTCGAACTCCCGAACCCTGAGGGAGCGGATTTACAGTCCGCCGCGTTTAGCCACTTCGCTACCCCTCCGTATAAAGCTGAATCAAAAAATGGTGGCTCGGGACGGAATCGAACCGCCGACACACGGATTTTCAGTCCGTTGCTCTACCGACTGAGCTACCGAGCCGACATATGTATATTGATTTAGATAAAATGGCGGTCCGGACGGGACTCGAACCCGCGACCTCCTGCGTGACAGGCAGGCATTCTAACCAGCTGAACTACCGGACCATTATTTTGGTTGCGGGGGCAAGATTCGAACTTGCGACCTTCGGGTTATGAGCCCGACGAGCTACCAGACTGCTCCACCCCGCGATATGGTGGAGGATGCAGGGCTCGAACCTGCGACCCCCTGCTTGTAAGGCAGGTGCTCTCCCGGCTGAGCTAATCCTCCAAATGTTTAGATCGAAATCAAATTGTAATCCCTTGAATTTAGATAAGTTTGGTGACCCGTACGGGATTCGAACCCGTGTTACCGCCGTGAAAGGGCGGTGTCTTAACCACTTGACCAACGGGCCATTTTAATAAGTGGCGGAGAGCGAGGGATTCGAACCCTCGAGACCGCGATAACGGCCTACACGATTTCCAATCGTGCTCCTTCGACCACTCGGACAGCTCTCCATGGCTCCACAGGTAGGATTCGAACCTACGACCGATCGGTTAACAGCCGATTGCTCTACCGCTGAGCTACTGTGGAATAATGGAAATGCCTGGCGGCGCCCTACTCTTGCAGGGGTTAAACCCCAACTACCATCGGCGCTGGAGAGCTTAACTTCTGTGTTCGGCATGGGAACAGGTGTGTCCTCTCCGCTGTTGCTGCCAGACCTGTGCATGTGGTTTTCTGTC
>NZ_BMNQ01000067.1 GCF_014646635.1 Lentibacillus kapialis | reverse complement strand
GGTCGCTTTTTCTGCGGGGTCTTCACACTGCGCATTCCCACAGGAGTCTCCGTGTTTTTCCTCCGCTAGCTAGTTTCACTACTATATTCACTCATTCATTTCAACCATAGATTTTGGTGTTGACCCAAAATAATATCGCTTAATTTTATACCTATCCTTTTGAAAAGAGTAACAGCATGGATTATCTGTTACTCCTCTGAACTGGTATAAATTTATCCTATTCACACATAACTGATTGGGCACGCTTTTGATTTTGCTCTATAATTGCTTCAGCAATCCCCGCCCCATGATGGCGACCATTTTCAATAAAAATTTCATTATTGTTGTAACCTGCTGCAATAACCCCGGCTACGTAAACCCCAGATACATTCGTTTCCATTGTTTTCTGATCAAAAAACGGTCGGCCGGTGTTCTCATCAACCTGAACCCCTATCTGCTTCAATAGCTGAAAATCAGGTTTATAACCGGTCATAGCAAACACATAATCATTTTCAAGTTCTTTTGTTTCACTTCCTGTTGTGTAGATAACTTTATCGTCGGTAATTTCTTTAATATGGGTGTTAAACTCCATTTGGACAATTCCTTTACGCACAAGAGAATCAAACTCAGGTAAAATCCATGGTTTAACACTTTTTGAATATTGTTCCCCGCGATATAGCACGGTAATATTTGCTCCTGCTTTATGAAGTTCCAGCGTAGTGTCGACTGCGGAGTTTTTCCCTCCGATAACAACGACATTTTTATTGAAAAAAGGATGTGCTTCTTTAAAATAATGCATAACCTTTGACAGATTTTCGCCTGGAACATTCATCATACGTGGTTGATCATAATAGCCTGTTGCGATGATGACATTTTCTGCTGTGTAAATTTTCTTTTTCCCATTCTTACTTTCCGTTTCAAGTGTAAAGCTGTTCTGACCGAAAGAGTTAAGACTGGAGACTTTTTCGAATGAATTGATTCTTAATTTTTTTCGGTTTGCGACTTCCCGATAATAAGACAAAGCCTGGTTGCGGACAGGCTTTTGTTTTTCCGTTATAAAAGCCACTTCTCCAATTTCCAATTTATCACTTGAACTGAAAAATGTTTGATGGGTCGGGAACTGATAAATAGTATTGACCACATTTTCTTTTTCGATGATTAATGGATTGATCCCATGTTCTTGAAGATTAATCGCACAAGACATACCACATGGTCCACCGCCAACAATAATTGTGTTCTCATTTTGCATGGTACGCACTTCCTTATAATGATGTTTAAGAAACTGTTTGCTAAAAAAAATTAGCTGTTTACAGTTATCCGCAAAAAACTCCTATCCAACTATACAAGATAAGAGTTTTCCCGTCACCTATTTTGTTTTACAGAATGCTAATGCAATTGTGTCACACCCAGCCGCGGAATCTCGCCGCCTCAGCCATTTTACGGACACCAACCATATATGCTGCTAAACGCATATCGACACGTCTTGTTTCCGATGTATTGTAAATGTTGTTGAAGGATTTAATCATAATTTCATGAAGTTTTTTATCGATTTCCTCTGCTGTCCAGTAGTAACCCTGGTTATTCTGTACCCATTCAAAGTATGATACGGTTACACCGCCGGATGATGCAAGTACATCGGGCACAAGCAATATGCCACGTTCTGAGAGAATCCTGGTCCCTTCCAAAGTTGTAGGGCCGTTGGCAGCCTCGACAACAATGCTTGCCTTTATATTATCAGCATTCTCCTCCGTAATTTGATTTTGAACTGCAGCAGGCACAAGTATATCACAGTCAAGTTCCAGTAATTCCTTATTGGATATTGTATTTTCAAAAAGTTTGGTGACAGTTCCAAAACTATCTCTTCTATCCAGCAAATAATCTATATCAAGTCCATCGGGATCGCTAAGGGCGCCATAAGCATCCGAAATACCGACTATTTTGGCGCCTGCATCATACAGGAACTTCGCCAGAAAGCTACCAGCATTGCCAAACCCTTGAACAACTACTCTGGCCCCGTTAACATCAATACCTTTTTTCTTGGCAGCTTCATTTATGCAAATCGTTACACCTTTGGCAGTTGCAGATTCTCTGCCATGTGAGCCTCCGAGAACAATTGGTTTCCCAGTAATAAAACCCGGATTGTTAAATTCGTCAATACGGCTGTATTCATCCATCATCCATGCCATAATCTGGGAGTTTGTGAACACATCAGGTGCCGGAATATCCTTATTCGGCCCTACAATTTGACTAATGGCCCGCACATAACCTCGGCTGAGCCCTTCCAATTCACGGAATGACATCTCGCGCGGATCACAAATGATACCTCCTTTACCGCCACCATACGGCAAGTCAACAATTCCGGCTTTTAAGCTCATCCAAATAGACAATGCCTTCACTTCTTTTTCGGTTACATTCGGATGAAATCTGACACCGCCTTTTGTCGGACCGACAGAATCATTGTGCTGGGCACGGTATCCGGTAAAGATTTTAATGGAATCATCATCCATGCGAACGGGAATTCTCACCGTCATCATACGCATCGGATCCTTCATCAGTTCAAATACTTCATCAGGGTAACCCAATTTCTCCAGTGCGTTTTTAACAACAGTTCGTGTTGAGGCTAACACATCCATACTTTCTTTTTGATCTTTGGCAGAATCTGCTGCGTTATCGGCTACCATGAACTTACCTCCTAGACATTTCCAAAAATATTTTAATTATAGCTGTATCCAGAGCTTAGTATACACCTTCCTGCTAAATATGCAATAAACTAAATTAATTTCCTATGAAAACAAAAAGGCGCCTTAAGTTGGTCATACGAAAAGTGTCTTCAGCTATAAAATGTATCGATGATTTGCTTGACCGCCGAAGTATTCATGATTACTTTTCCATACTCTTTCAGCCTATAAGACGTGATAATACTCGGAAATGAAAATTCCGACATTATCGCTATTACATTCTCCCTATGGCCCTGAGGTAACTCATTCTCCTTGAATAACACATAATAACGATTATCCATATGATAAATTTGACCACCATTTATGTCTGAGGCCGCCAAATAATTTGCCGCCTGGATGATATCCTCAAAATCATCAAAAGCGAAAATTAACTCTTTGCTCTCGTCCAATGTGACTTTCATTTCCACAAAGTCTTCATCCCAATCCGAATTGCTCCCTTTTTGGGTAACAAATACATGCATGCCTTGCGCTTGCATTAAATGGACCTGAACCAGCAATTCACCTTCAAGCTCAAAACCTAATTCAGTACTTGCTTCATACATCATATCACTGAACAAATGGCGTACATTGGCTGCATCATACCATAAATCCTCTTTGGTAAAACCGCGGTCTATTAAGTCGTCAAACGTCAGAAATATGGTGAATTGGTTGTTGGATACCCGCTCAATTCGCATAAAGCATCCCCCTTCGTGCTTACATTTACATTTTAAAGCCTGCTCGGCATTGCACCAAAATGTCCGGTTATAACAGGTGGCTGTTGCTTTACTATTACTATATGCATTTGCATCAATTGTTGAACATTATAATTATTATTTGTCACTTGATATGGTCTATAATACTTTCGGGTATTATATCTGAACCATTATTATACAGATGAACAGACTGTATTGAAAGCGCAAAAATTGGGCACTCTATAGTTTCTGATTATTTTGTAGCGCTTGGTCAAGTTCCTGACTGATGTTATGTATACCTCGTTAAATACTGGAAATGTATAGCATTTCCCTTTTTACATGCGGTTGATAACATCGATAAGTTCTCCGCCCCATAAGTAAAACGACACACCAAGTATTAAAATTAAAATAACGAATATTAACCGCAACGATGCTCCGCTGATTTTTAATTTTGTGCGTTTATTGTGGTTGCCGTGAACTTCTTTTCTTGGAGGTAAATTCAGAATATCAACATCACGCTTTGTTCCTGTTTTCGGTTCGATCACAGGTTTTTTCTCTTCAGTTTCCACTTGACCGGCGTTTTCCACTTCATCCAAAATTTTCTGCAGTTCTGCCCCATGATCATTATTGTAATTTCTCGATTCATTCATAATATCTTGCACCTCATTTCCGAAAGCGAATGATAACCCCCAGCACAAAGTCAACTGTAAAATGAGCTATAATGGTAACAAGTAAATTTTTTGTAAGAAAAAACATATATCCGATATAAAAACTTACAAATAATACAGAAATCAATAAAACAGGTTTTTTAAGATAACGAATATGTACAAGTGCAAATAGAATACTGGCAGCCAGATAACCAAACATCGTTTGAATAACACCGCGAAACAACAGCTCTTCTGTGATAGCGACCATTAATGCAATTCCTACAATTCCTTTAAGGGATCGGTTTTTAAAAATTCTATCATTGATGCCGTCATCATCATAATATTTTTTCGGTAAAATATACATAAGCAGCAAATCGATTATGATGATACTAAATCCGGGCAGTATACCATAATAAATAAGGTCATCAATTTTAAAGCTGAAATAACGAAGCCAATCATTCATACTATCAAATAAAAGAAAGCTTAGGAATATACTCAGAATCAGTAATAATGATTGAGAAAAAATCAGTTGCTTTGTTAGTTCTTTATCTGTCAATTGTTTAACGATGTCATTTTGTTTCACTGCTGTGGTCTCCCATAAAAAATAGCTCCTTTAGCCTGGTCTCCCAAGAAGAAATGGTCTGATTCGTTTGTGTTTGCTCCGGGTTCCAGTTTCTAAAGGAAAATCCGCAATTACTGCAGCACGCATGCAGCGGGGTATTATAACCGTTTTGAAATCCTTTGTAAAGACGCTCGCGCAAGCAGCGATCCTCATGTATCCAATCGATGATCTCACCCAGTTTTCTTTTTTTAAAAGCTAATCTTTCAGCCATGAATTTCTTGATTTTAGTGATGGATTGCTCCCATTCCTCTTGTTGAAATATAATGCGGTTTTCTTTAATCATACCATGCTTTTCCATCTGATAGTACAAAAAGCGCCATTGAATGTCACTTAATTCCAACGTTTCAAGTACTTCATCTGTCGTCAAAAGCTGTTGATTTCGCAAATATAATTGATATAGTCTTCTGCATACCTTATTCACATCTTCCATGGGAGGCAGTTCATTATCGAGAATTGATTTGGGAATCGCCTCATCCCCTTGTGTATATAGCAACAAGCTGACACTTGATTTGCCATCCCGTCCAGCTCTTCCAATCTCCTGCAGATAGGATTCTATTTGCAATGGAAAGTGATAATGCAGGACGAGTCGGATATCCTGTTTATCAATCCCCATACCAAAGGCGCTTGTGCAACAAATTACATCAAGCTGATCATTCATGAACTGCTGTTGTATGGCAATTCTGTCTATTTGCTCCATTCCTCCATGGTAATAGGCAATGCGGTGCGAGGAAAGTTTTTCGGATAGAACTGCGGCCACCTCCTCCGTTTTCCGTTTGCTGGAAAAATAGATTAATGTCGGTACACGATAGCGCTCTAAGATGTTTATAATTATTTCTTGTTTTTGTTTGTCATCTTTCACTTTTTTTACTGTTAGTGCAATATTTTCGCGGTCCATTGGATAAATATGGCGTACCATGTCAGTTCTGGTTAATGATGAGAGGATATCGTTCTGCACCTCTTTGGTCGCAGTTGCACTTAACGCCATGACAGTTGGGTTGTTCAATTGCTTTATAACATGTTCAAGCCGCAAATAATCAGGTCTGAATTCATGTCCCCACTGTGAAATGCAATGTGCCTCATCGATGACGAACAGATCGACTGCTATTTGTTTAAGGCGATGTATAATATCGGCATGCTGCAAAGTCTCCGGTGATAGATAAATAATTTTGTACTGACTCAGCTGATGTAAAACACGTTTCTTCTCATTGGGGTCTATAAAGCTGTTTAATGCTCCAACGGCCTTGAATCCTGCAGCCTTTAACTGTTTAACCTGGTCTTCCATTAAAGAAATGAGGGGTGAGACAACAATTGTAGTACCTTTAAACAGAGTCGCAGGCAGCTGGTAACAGAGCGATTTTCCTGAACCAGTCGGCAGGATGCCAAGTACATCGTGCCGATTCATTATATCATTTATAATCTCTTCCTGACCCGGTCGGAATGAAGAAATCTGAAATTGGTTTCTTAATTGTTCACGCAGTTTTTCTTTTATCAAATGAATCACCTTGTTCTATTATTTTCTCATTGCCAGTACGAGTCTTATTTGAAAGTAACTTATTGTTTCGTTTACTTCCTGTTTAATGGATTTGAGTTTAAAAGACGATATATTTTTAACAGCAGCCCGTATTTCTGCCTGTTGCTCCGCTGTTACATATGAATCAATCGGGAAGTGATTGTCGTACAGTGCTATTTCAACCATGTGGTCATAGATGGTATTAAGTTTCAAATGACGTATTACTGCAATATCTTCTGCCGAATATTGTTTGTCCAAAAGTTCTTTTGTCTTGCCTGCCGAACTTGTGATTTCCATCTCTTGTGGAAGATCTTGCAAAAACTGCGTTAATAGAGGGTATTTGTCATCATACATACTGATTATTGTAAGCATGCGGTGAATGATAGCGTTTCTAATTAGTGAGGCATCGAGCTTTTTCAATCCGTAGTGATCAGCAATCTGAAAATTGCTCATTCCATAATGGTTATAGCCTGTAAGACTGTCAACAAAAATACTTGCCTCTGTATTTGAAAACCAGTTCAGCAATTGGAAGAGTTCTTCATAAAGTTGGTTCAAATAAACGGTAAGGTTTCCATGCATTTGACGATATTGTTTTCTTACCCAATTTGTTACGATGGGCTTGTCGACAACAGGAATGAATTGAAAATTACTTTTGTTGCTATTTGTTATTGTTTGAATAAGCAGAAGCAGTCGTTCAAGAAAAACAGGAGCTTTCCGATAGTATTCCATCCCATTAAAATACTTTACGGGGACGAATTTTTTTTGCTCACGGAGTAAGTTTTCCCCACGAACAGTTGTTATGGCACCATTGGCATTGTTTAGTGTGAGTAACTTATCATCAACAAGTGTATGTATGTGTTCGTCAAAGTCTTTTTTTTGCAGTAGTGGATATATTCCGTAAAAACGATTCAATCGATAAAGATGTGAATCCTGCATCGTCTGGATTGAACGTTTTCCTTTCAGTAAATAATAGACTGCAGTAACGCTCCGCTCGTCTTTAAATTTAGAGCAGCATGACAAGACAATATAATCAAACAGCATAGAAAGTAGCACCCCCTATTGGTGATTGGCATGTATTCACATTAATGATAACACGTTGTAAGGCTGTTGAAATGTATAACTTGCTTTTTTACAATATAATGTATAATGAGGTTTATTACAGCAAGGAGAGATTAGATGCCAAAGTATACGATCGTGGACCAGGAAACGTGTATTGCCTGTGGCGCATGTGGTGCCACCGCGCCTGATATATACGATTATAACGATGAGGCACTGGCTTATGTTATTCTGGATGAGAATCAAGGAACTGCTAAGGTGCCCGAAGATTTGGAAGATGATGTGCTTGACGCATATGAAGGGTGCCCGACAGATTCTATTAACGTTGCTGAAAATCCCTTCCACGGGGACCCTTTAAAATATGACGACAGATAGCAAAAATAAGTGTGATTTAACTGGTATTTTGCAAATAAAACCGATTATTGGCATATTTCGCAAATAAATGGCTGATAATCGGATACAGTAAAATAATGAATACAGCATTGCCAATAGCATGATACATATCGAATGGCAAACCGGCCAGATAATAAGGCCAAAATGCCCCGGTAATCGAATATGTGGTTAAAGATATGATAAATCCGTATAAGAATCCACTAAAAACTGAAAATATAGCGATTATATATACAGGAATTCTCTGCGAATATCTTCCCATACAGCCACTAATAATCCCAATCAGGGCCCAAGAAACAACCTGCCATACAGTCCAGATCCCCATCCCCAACACCATGTTTGATAAAAATGTTGTTAATAAAGCGAGTAAAATGGCTGCCGCCGGGCCAAGTAACAGCCCGCAAATGATAATCAGTGATGTGACCGGCTGTATGTTGGGAAGAAATGCAAACACACTTCTTCCCACTACCGCAAGTGAAGCAAGCAGTGCTAATAAAGTCAACTTGTAAGTGTTCATCAAGTTATTCCCACGCCTGTAAATCAAATATTACTTTATCTCCTGGGGATAATTCATATTCGGCAGCCCCCACATTTGCCATCTCGCCGTTCACTTCAAACATCCACGCTTTTTGTTCATCTTCGTCTGCTGAAACACGTTCGATGGAGGTGATGAATTGTCCATTATCTTTCGTTTTTACATAAAAATTTTTCTGCATAACATCCATTAAAATAGCATCCTCTTTGATCTCTATCTCTTTTTCCGCAATATATTCGGAACCGTTATCTTTGCTAATCGTAATCCTGATTTCATCTTCGCCGAGTTCACCATCGGCATTTTCATTTGTTGACGTCTGTGTATGATTATTATTTGATTCGGATTGTTCTTCTCCCCCGGCACCGCAGCCGGTTATGACGGCCAGAGTCATTAATATCGATACAATCCGTAAAAACCATTTGCTCATTTCAATTCCTCCTGAGTGAACTTTTCCTTTAAGAAAGACTGACAGCTATTATAAAGGAATTTTGATTTCAAATGTTGTACCTTCATTTATCATGCTCTTAACATTGATCGTGCCCCCATGGGTTTCAACGATATTTTTAGCTATCGCAAGACCTAGTCCGGTACCTTTTTTCTTGTCACTTCTCACCCGTGATTTGTCCGCTTTGTAAAAGCGCTCAAACACAAAAGGTATATCTTCTTCCGGGATTCCGCTTCCGGTATCTTCTATCAATATTTGCCATTCAGTATCTGTGTTTTCAGCCGTTACTTTGACAGAGCCTTCTTCTTCTGTATGCCTGATTGCATTATCAATAAGGTTAGTGAATACTTGTTCCATTCGATCAGCATCTATTGATACTTCTGATATGTTTAGATGGTTTTGTGAAATAAGTTTGACATTATTTTCTTCAGACGGTCCTTTGAATTTCTTCAGAATACGTTCCAGAAACTTGCCTGCATCAACCTTTTCTTTGTTCAACATGATCTGACCTGATTCCATCCGGGCAAGATCCAAAAGTTCATTAACAAGCCTTCCCATGCGGAGTGATTCTTCATGAATAATCTGAGCCAGTTCATTTTTCTCCTCACTGGACTCAGCAACATCATCGACTATAGCTTCACTGTAGCCCTGAAGCATTGAAATAGGTGTCCGCAGTTCGTGGGAAACATTGGCAATAAAGTCCTGCCGCATTTTATCCAAACGTCTTTCTTCTGTCATATCACGTACGACAGCTACGGCACCGCGCACATAAGACTGATCATACAAAGGTGTCATGATCATTACCCATGTTCGACCTTGTGAACTGATTTCCCGGATCATTTCTTTTTCATCCTGAATAACACTTTGCAGAATAGCGCTCAATGGTTCAGGAGATTTCGTGTGTTGTTTATTTGGTTCACTGCCATTTTCGTAATGAAGCTTTTCGATGAACTGATCTGCTGGCGGATTGGTTATCAGCATATCTCCGTTTCGATTCAAGGTTATGACCCCATCGGCCATGGAACTGACAATACTTGAAAATTGTTCTTTTTCTTGTCTCAATGCATTGATATGGAATTTCAGTTGCCTGCCCATTCTGTTGAAGGCCATTGCCAATTCCCCGATTTCGTCGTGGGTAAGAATGGGTACTTTCGTATTGAATTCGCCTCTTGTCAAATCGAGTGCTGCTTCACGCATTTTTATCAGGGGTGATGTAATTCGTGTCGACAGAAAAAACGCAAAAATTGTTGTTAAAATAATGGCAATTCCTGCTGCCAGGAAAATGATTTTAGTCGTTTCAGCTTTAGTCTGATTAACAATATCGAGCGACTGGTAAATGAAAACAGCTCCGTTCTGGTTGATTGGTGTGCCGACAATCATCGCTTCAACATCACTGTTTGGAATGGTTGTTTCCTTCTGGACATCTTTTCCATTTTTGAAAACATCCATTAAATTTTCTTCACTACGCAGCCAGCTGGAATCGAGTTCATTTAAATCACTGTTTGTACTGTCCGCTGTCCGAATTGTTCCATTATCATAAAAAACAGCAATACGACTTGTCGAATCTTTTATCAATTCCGCATTTTTCAGTGCCAGTGTCTGGTCTTCTGATTGTTCAATCATCTTGGATACTTTTGTCGCTGTCTGCATCATTTCTTTTTCAGCTTCGTTGACATGGAAATTCTCAAAGAATTCTAATAATAATATCGTTAAAATAAATAATACAAAAGAAACTAGCAATAATATGGTTATCGCTAGTTTCCCCACAACACTACGCCAAAACATTATGCATCATCTGCCTCAAATTTATATCCGACACCCCAGACTGTTACAATCATATCTCCGGCTTGTTTGGATACATAATTTAATTTTTCGCGCAGCCGTTTTACGTGTGTATCAACGGTACGCAAGTCTCCGAAGAATTCATATTCCCATACTTCTTTCAGTAATACTTCCCGGCTAAAAACTTTGTCCGGTGCTTCAGCCAGAAAGCATAGTAATTCATATTCCTTCGGTGTCAGGCTGACTTCGATGCCGTCAGTTGTAACACGATGGGCATCATAGTCGATCGTCAAATGAGGAAAAACAAGCAGATTTCTGGTCGGTTTCTCTGTTTCATTATAATTGCCGGATGCAACGCGCCTTAATACTGCTTTTACACGGAGCACCACTTCTCTCGGGCTGAAGGGTTTAACAATATAGTCATCGCTCCCGACTTCAAATCCCTGGACCCGGTTGGACTCCTCACCCTTTGCCGTAAGCATGATGATCGGTGTGTCTTTTTCCTCGCGCAAGGCTTTGGTCATTTCGATTCCGTCCATCTCCGGCATCATAATGTCCAGAAGTATGACGTCAAAGTCATTATTCAGCGCCATTTTCAGTGCTTCTTTACCGTTCTCCGCTTCTTCTACAATGAAATCATCTTTCTCTAAATACATTCTTACCAGACGCCGAATGCGATCCTCATCATCTACGACCAGGATCTGTGGCTGTGCACTCATAAATACTCCCCCTTTACCAAGGTTTTGTATGGTATAGTGTGATACGTTTAACGGTTATGCATAGGAGTGCAATCCCGCAAGGATAAGGTTGACAGCAATCAGATTAAACATAATGATTGCAAACCCTCCCACTGCAAGCCAAGCTGATCGTTCGCCATGCCAGCCTCTTGAAAGCCGCAAATGTAAAAAAGCCGCATAGAAGAACCAGGTTACCAGGGCCCATACCTCTTTCGGGTCCCATCCCCAAAAGCGGTCCCAGGCAGCCTGTGCCCATATTGAAGCAAATATTAAACCGCCCAGTGTGAATACTGGAAAACCGATGGCAACTGCACGGTATGATATTTCATCAAGCATGTCTGGACTGGCTTTCTTCAAAACTGGCTGGATAGCCGCTCCTATTCGCTTACGGAGGATTAACCGAATCAATCCGTATATTACAATCCCGGTTAGGACCGACCAGATGAGCGTATTGAATTTTCTTGCCGCATCAACTCCCTGCATCCAGCCCGGTACATCAAACAATGGTTCCATCCTGTCACCCGTCAGCAACTCACCCTGGTTTGGACCGGCAATCGGCGGCAAATGATAGTCAGTCGTGGTTGTTTGTCCGTTGAATGAATATTCAAATTCAGCGCTGTAGCCTGACAGATTGAATACGGTTGATATAATGCTGAAGCCGACAAAAATAAGCAGTGCAAACAGGACAATTTCCAGCCATGTTGTTCGTTTGCTCCGGACAGTTTGATCGACTTGCCTAATCAAATAAATGAGTCCTGCTACAAAACTAATCGATAAGATCGCCTCACCCAATGAGACGGTCGTTACATGGATATACAACCAGTGACTTTGCAGTGACGGTACAAGCGGTGCTATCTCCGTTGGGAAAATACTGGCATAAGCGATTACTATTATGGCAATTGGCAGGGCGAATAACCCTAATATGTTTAATTTGTAGATAAAATAAATAATAATAAACGCAAACACAAGCCCCATTCCGAAAAATGTCATGAATTCGAAAAGGTTACTGACCGGTGCGTGTCCACTCGCCATCCACCTTGTTATAAAGTAGACAATTTGTGCCAGAAAGCCAATTATGGTCAAGGTAATGCCTATTTTTCCACTGAGGCCTTTTTTGGTTTTCTTCTTATTTTCCTTGACTGTCGCTCCAAAAAAGAACGTCGCAATCAAATAAAGGATAAATGCTGTATACAGCATTGTACTGCTTATACCAAGCAATGAATCCATATGATATCCTCCTTTAACGCTATAGGGATCAGCTACTCGATTTCCTGCTGATCTTTAACCATCTTAACATTGGTATCTTCAATAATGTGTTCAATATCCCTTTTTAAGCCAAACCAATTTTTATTCGTATGGCCTGCCAGTAACATGCCCCCATTTTTCGGGTGCAGCCAGATGCGGCGGTGATGCCAGTACATACCTTGGATAACACCGATCATAAAAATGGCTGCACCGATGATGAACAATGGGATCGTATAGTCACGTTTAACCGATAAACCACTGGCGTAACGCATTTCAAAATTTTCGATCCCCAACTTATAATCATTTTCACCGGTGGCATCGACGTTTTTTCCAATGCCGACAAAACTCATTTCCGATTCTTCATTATCTGGCGGATTCACGCTGAAAACGAAAGCCGGATTTCTGGGATAATTTGTTTTGGATCTTGGTTCGCCCTCCTCCATTTCATAATCCGGGTAATATTGACTGACAGTTACACTGAAACCATTATTCAGTTTATACGTATCTTTCGGATTGCTCAGGTTGATCTCGAACGATCCTAATGATGCCTCATCGGGATCATTTGTTTTATGGATTTTAAATGTCATACTGTTGAATTCATTTTGCTGATAACCGGATTGATAAATGGTATAACCATCAAATTTAAGGGGATGATTCATCTGAATCTTTTCTTCTTTCACTTTTTTGAGCTCGGGCTCAGCACCTGCGATTTTTTCCCCGGTTTCTTTATAAATGACAGCATTTGTCTGAAAGTTTTTTTCAACCATTCCTTCCTGTGTAATCGCCTCTTTAAACCGTTTATCATCTTCGTCATAAGTTTCCAGGATAAATTTCTTATTCTTGATGTGATATTCACCGTCTGTACCGGGGATAACCGTTTGCTCGCCTTCCCGGACCCAAACATATTCATCCATATACATAAACGGCGTCATTCGTAATAGTGCAGCAATCAAGACAATTATCAGTCCGATATGGTTAACATAAGGGCCCCAACGAGAGAACCGTCCCTTTTCTGCCATTATATGACCTTTTTCCTCATAAACTTTATATCGACTTTTTTTCAGTCGGGATACCATTTTTTCCTTTTCGTCATCCGTAACATCGTCTGTTTCACTGAATAGGCGCTGGCGTTTCAAAAATTGCGTATGGCGTCTTGGCCGTTGTCTTTTTAAAGCTTTGTACAATGGCACGAATCGGTCAATACTGCATATAACAAGTGAAATCCCGATTAATGCAATCAGCAGCATATACCACCATGAACTGTACAAATTATGAAAACCCAATTGGTAGTAAATCTGCCCCAAAATTCCATACTGTGCCTCATAATAAATGGATGGATCACGGGATGTGGCCGCTTCAGGTATGTACTGTTCCTGTGGGAAAATCGTTCCTATACCTGAAGCAATCAGTGCCAGAACGATCAGCCAGACCCCGACTTTTACTGAGGAAAAGAAATTCCATGTTTTATCAACAATCGATTTATTGTATGTCTGTGATCTGCGTGCGCTTCCATCATATCGCATATTGAGCAATTTGCGTTTGTCATTCCCATCGATATGCTGGTTTTCTTCAACCGGCTTACCGCATGCCTCACAGAGCACTGTACCCTCCGGATTAACATGACCGCACTCACATTTTATTTCATTCATTACATATCCCTCACAATTAACGCATTCCTTTATTGTTCCGGTTGTATCTGCTGCAGGTAGCCCTCTATCTTGTCCAGCGTCAAACCGCCTTCAACAACTTCTTCAATTTCCCCGTCAGGGTTAATGAAAAATGTGCTTGGAAGCGGCCCGACGTTATATGCGTTCATGACTTCTTTATTGGCATCATACGGTACGGGAAAAGTCAAATCATATTTGTTTATGAATTTATGTACCACAAATTTAGTTGTATCAAGATTAACAGCAACGATTTCGATCCCCTTTTTTTTGTATTCGGGGTAAAGGGATTCCATATAAGGCATCTCGTCTTCACAAGGCCCACACCAAGTGCCCCAAAAATTCAGCATGACTCCCTTGTTTTCCAGTTTGCTCAATTGAACTGTCTCACGTTCATTATTTTCGTTAATCTGTTCAAGTTTAAAATCGGGTGCTTCAACCCCGGCCTTAACACTCGTTTCATCGTTGGATAAGTTGGATACTAAAGCATAGACAACAGCGACAAGCAAAGCAGCCAATACAACGGTTCTAAAAATCAGGCGGTTCTTTTTTTTCTGTTTTTTATTTGGTGTTGATTGATTTTTATTCATGGTTGACCACTCCTTACACGATTATATCACGTAAACAGTTTAATAAATTTGTCTATTAATCAACAATTTAATTACTCGCTGCAAGCTTCATTTTTTTCACTTCATGAGGTGTGAGTCTCCGGCAATCACCTGGTTGTAATCCTTTAAGTGTCAACAAACCGTACTGTTCCCGTTTCAATTTCGAAACTGGATAACCCAGGATATCCATCATCCGCCTTATATGTCGGTTTTTCCCCTCATGAAGAGTCATTTGAACGATCATATTATTTTTTTGTCTGTCCGTTTCAAGAATTTTATATCTGACAACTTTTAATAGTTCGTTATCTGAGCGGACGCCTTTGCGCAGTTTATTGAGCTCACGCTTCTCCGGAATTCCGTTTATTTTTGCAACGTACACTTTATCAACGCCATACTTGGGATGCATCAGGAGATTTGCAAAATCACCGTCGTTGGTTAATAACAAAATACCGGAAGTATCATAGTCCAGCCGGCCTATAGGATAAATTCGTTCTTCTACCTCCCCGAGATAATCTGTCACAACCTTTCGGCCTTTATCATCCTTGATGCTGGATATAACGCCTCTTGGTTTGTATAGCATATAATAAACAGGCTCTTCCTTTTCCAATTGAATACCGTTCACTTCAATTTTATCCTGAGGGCTCACTTTTGTCCCTAATTCCGTGACGTTTTTATTATTGACTTTCACTTTCCCGTCAACAATCAGTTTTTCGGCTTTTCTGCGGGATGTTACCCCGCTTTGTGCGATCACTTTCTGCAGTCGTTCCAATGCGTTTGTCATCATATCACCATTTTCTTTTTATCTCACCATAATAATAGCGTTAACTTATATGTTAACGCTACTCTAACAGTTTATCCAAATATTAATGTAACGATTATAACCGAAGCAATTATACCAACAAGATCTGCTAACAGTCCAACTTTTAGTGCGTAATGCATTTTCCGGATACCAACTGCACCGAAGTAAACTGTTAATATGTACAAGGTTGTATCTGTACTGCCCTGCATGGTTGATGCCAGCTTACCTATAAATGAATCCGGCCCATATGTTCCAATCAGTTCAGTTGTCATTCCCAGTGCCGCAGTTCCGGAAATAGGTCTTACCATTGCCAGCGGTATGATTTCCGGTGGTACGCCGAGGGATATTAATGCCGGTGAAATCAGTTGAATGAATGCATCCAGTGCCCCCGAACTTCGAAGTATTGAGATGGCAACGATCATCCCAACTAAAAAAGGGAGTAAAGAAAATGCCATTTTGACACCATCTTTTCCCCCTTCGACAAATTTCTCGTAGGTTGGCACACGCTTCCACGTAGCAACAACGAGCACAATCAGAAGGAAGCATGGTATCAGCCAGGTGCTGATTAAGGTAATAACACCCAATATTTATCCTCTCCCAACGCTTCTGTAATAAAAGATGCGATCGATAATCAGAGCACTGATCGATGAAATGAGTGTCGCTAAAATGGTCGTACCGACAATTTCGGTCGGTGATCCAGAATCATACTGCATTCGGATAGAAATGACTGTAGTTGGTATTAAAGTCAGACTGGACGTATTTAAAGCAAGAAAGGTTATCATGGATCTTGAAGCAGTGTTCCCTCCGCTCAATTCCTTCATTTGTTCCATGGCTTTAATTCCCATCGGTGTTGCTGCGTTGCCCAAACCAAAAATATTGGCGGTAATATTCGATAATATATACCCCATAGCCGGATGATCCTTTGGTATTTCGGGAAAGATTCTCGCAATAATCGGTCTGAATATCCGGGCAAGAAACTGTAAGATTCCGGCTTCCTCGGCAACTTTCATAATTCCCAGCCAAAATACCAGTATACTGATCAAACCGATGGATAGGGTGACGGCTTCTTCCGCACTTTCAAATAAAGCTTTATTAACTTCCTCCACTGTTCCATTAACCATGGCGTAAACTATTCCGGCAACCGCCATTAAAGCCCATATAATATTAACCATCAGGATCAAACCCGGTTATCGATTGATATACTGATATAATATCGGTCAGAAAAGCCGATTCACGTCGTTCTGAATATATAGAGACTTCTTTAACCGGCACAGCATCAACAAAATAAATCGTTTTTCCAATTACATCTTTTGCTGCAGCGGGATTATCCTGTAAGATAAATGATTTGCTTCTGATTTCTTTTTGTTCATATTTTTGCAGCGGCAGTGTTATATCCCGATGAAGATAGCCGGTAACCCGCTCGCCGGACGCTTTTAATTGATAAATGCTTTCCCCTTTTTCGTCGATTGTGGTCATATTATAATTATCAAAACCCCAATTAAACATCCCTATATGATCACGCCAATCATCGGGGCCATTTAATGTAACTGCAATCAGTTCCATATCACCTTTTAAAGCTGAACTGACCAGGGTTCTTCCTGCGGTTCTCGTAAATCCGGTCTTTCCTCCGTTTGTATATTCATACATACCGGTCACCAGTTTATGTTTATTTTTCCAGGAGTAGGCCCTGTTCTCTGATTTATATCGCACGGTTTTGGTGACTTCCTTAAAGATGTCGTTGTCCATCGCATAACGCATTAAAACCGCCATATCGTATGCTGTGGAATAATGATTGTCGGAATCAAGCCCATGCGGATTATCAAAGGAAGTGTTCGTCATGCCTAGCCACTGTGCTTTCTGGTTCATCAAATGAACGAACCCTTCCATACTTCCACCGACATGCTCACTAATGGCTACAGCTGCATCATTACCCGAACGAAGCATTAATCCATAAACCAGATCTTTCAGTTTTATTTTTTCCCCTTTTTCCAAATAAATGGAGGAGCCGGTTGCATGAACGGCACGATTGCTGACCGTTACAGAATCATTCAACTTTCCCGATTCAATGGCAATGATGGCCGTCATAATTTTTGTGATACTTGCTATTGGCTGTTGTTCATGTGCTTGCCTTTCAAAGAGTACCCTGCCTGATGATTGTTCAATTAATATGGCATTACTAGCTGATACTTTAGGTTTTGCTTGTCTGGCAGCCGGGTAAAAAAGACTGCTTATTAGAAGACAGACAAATATTATGGCAGCATAACGGGCATAACGCATACATTCTCCTCCTGGTGAAGATTGATTTCTTGTACATTTTATGCATCCATTGCTGCAGGATATGCTAACAATAACCGATTATGAACCGAGAGGCGAATCCAGCTGGTTTAGATGGAAACGAGTTATACTATTAGAAAAACCGGGCAAAGTGCGGCCCAGTCCTTTTTTCTATCTTCGTTAGAGAAAATCCGATAATTTGTATTTTTTGTATTCCTGTCCATGTATGCCTTTATAATATGCCGGATACATCTCTCC
>NZ_BMNQ01000066.1 GCF_014646635.1 Lentibacillus kapialis | reverse complement strand
AGATGGATGATTAAATGGCTAAATTTTCTGACACCTTTCCCTGGGTACCCAGGGAAAGGTGTCAGAAAACAAACCCCAATTCCGGGGATACTCTATTAATTTACACAAACTTCTTGACGGTACCGAATTTTAATTTGTGAAAAGGGGTTTTATGATATGAAATTGTTAACATTCCGTACAGATGAAGGCAATCATTTAGGAGTTAAGACAGAAAAAGGCGTTATAGATATAACGGAAATGTTGCCAGGCGTTTCAGATGTAAAGGCTGTCATTCGTAACCCTGATCAGCTGACATTAGTAGAGTTAGCGATTAGGGAAGGAACATTTCCATTTATGGATGAAGAACAACTTGATATAGGTCCATGCGTTGATAATCCGGAAAAAATAGTCTGTGTGGGGCTAAATTATCAAAAGCATGCTAAAGAGTCGAACGCAGCAATTCCAGAACAACCAATCCTATTTAATAAATACAATAATGCATTAGCTGGTCATAAAGATAATGTTAATCTACCAAGTGATTCCAGACAAGTAGACTACGAAGTTGAATTAGGTATTGTTATGGGAAAGGAAGCAAAGGAAGTTTCAAAAGAAAATGCGCTTGATTACGTGTTTGGCTATTGCAGTGCCAATGATCTCTCTGCAAGAGACTTGCAATTCAGGTCCAATCAGTGGCTTCTTGGGAAAAGCCTGGATGGATTTTGCCCTCTGGGACCTTACCTGGTAACTGCCGATGAAGTCGAAAATCCGAATGCTTTAGATGTTAGCTGTACCGTTAATGGAGAAGTTAGGCAGCAGTCCAATACGAAGGACATGATTTTTTTCTGTGATGAAATTATCAGTTATATGTCACATTATATGACACTTAAACCGGGTGATGTCATTTTAACCGGCACTCCTGAAGGCGTTATTTTGGGGTATGAAGAATCGAGTCAAGTCTGGCTGAAAGATGGCGATCAGGTGGCAGTGGCAGTTGAAGGGCTTGGTAAGCTTGTAAATGTTATGAAATTAAAATGAGACATCTTATCAGGGGGAAAATAAAATGATCGAAAACCAACTTGTGTATTTACTGTTTTTCTTGGTTTTCTTGTTCCTTATGATTCTGATTGGATTCTGGGTCACTCGTAAAGTAGAAACGGGAGAGGATTTTTGATTGAGCGTTTCCTCCTTATCGCTCTCATTGGAACAATCGGGTTAGCTTTGGCCTTTATTATAGGTTCCGCTAACATTATTGATTATATAACAAATATGAGTTCTACCATTATGACAGGGTTGCTTGTAGCAGCATTATTAGGTAAATATTGGCCTCGAGCCACATGGCAAGGCGGGATAGCGGCCCTAATAGGAGGGTCAGGAACCTCTATTAGTGTTATGTTAAACAATGAGTTATCTGAATTTTGGGGCAATCCTGTCATACCTTCACTTATAGTCTCTTTATTGGCTGGTGTGATTATAAGCTACTTAACCCCTAAAAAAACAATTTCCAGGGAAGAAGCTTTAAAGAAACTGGAAGAAGAAAGAACGGTATTCAAAGACGTGATGTAATTCAAAGATACAGCTATTGGAAAAATCGAGCGAAATGAGGTGAATCCGTTGCAGATTATTAAGAAGAAGGGCTTGATGAGGGAAATGAAGCTTTTTGGATTGGGGATGCTCTATTTGTTTCCCACCTTTTTAATACTAGGCGTTTTCCTTTTTTACCCCATTTTAAAAACTGTTCAGTTTAGTTTTTCGAATGTATTAGATGGTGGAATCGTTGCGGGTTTTGTTGGATTGGAGCATTATCTATCGTTATTAAGTTCCCCATCATTTCTTAACAGTTTAAAAGTTTCATTCTTGTTTGTGCTTTATACTGTCCCGCTTACCATTATTCTTTCGTTATTTTTAGCGGTTATTGCAAACGAAAAGTTAAAAGGCAATAAAATTTTTCAAATGATATTTTCGTCTCAGCTAGGCATTTCGGGGGCTGCAAGCTCAGCAATATTGCTTTTTTTCTTTCATCCGACGTTAGGAACGATTAATAATGTCTTAGGTTTTATTGGTGTACCAAGAATTGAATGGCTGACCTCTCCTGATTGGGCACTGTTTTCTGTTGCATTAGCTACTGTCTGGATGGGTCTAAGTTTAAATTTCATTCTCTTTTTAGGAGGACTGCAAAATATTTCGGAGGACTTATATGAAAGCGCTTTAGTTGACGGAGCGGGATATTGGAATCGTTTGTTCAAGATCACAATACCCTTACTATCGCCAGTGCTATTTTTTGTCACAATCATTAACTTCATTAATGCGTTCCAATCTTTTGGACAGGTGGATATTCTAACTGAAGGTGGTCCCTCTGAAGCTACTAATCTTATTGTCTATTCAATCTACAGAGAGGCTTTTATGTATGGCAATTATGGGTTTGCCAGTGCACAAGCTATCGTTTTATTTATTATTACATTAGTTGTTACGCTGATTCAATTTAAAGTAGGGGAAAGGAGGGTGCATTACCAATGATGAAAAAAATAATTTTATACATTCTACTTGTCATCAGCGCGTTTTTCATGTTTGCACCGATTTTATATGCACTATCTGTCAGTTTTATGTCAGCCGGTGATGTAAATAATGCAGCCTTATTGCCCTCGGAACCAACCTTTCAAGGATATCAGGAAGCTTCCACACGAATACCACTTGTTCGATTTCTGTTTAATAGTTTTTTGATTGCCGTCAGCGTGATGATAGGTCAAATTTTTCTTTGCAGCTTGGCTGCGTTTGCATTTGTTTTTATCCCGTTTAAAGGCAGAAAAGTGTTATTTATTCTGCTGCTGAGTACAATGCTCATTCCATTCGAATCTACAATAGTACCCAACCATGTAACTATTCTAAATCTGGGCTGGCTCGATACATTTCAAGCTTTGATTGTTCCAACGCTCGTCACGCCATTCGGTGTTTTTCTCCTAAGACAACATTTTTTAACAATGCCTAAAGAACTGTGGGACGCCGCTCAAATGGATGGGTGTTCTTACTTTCGATACTATTTATCTTTTGCACTGCCTCTTTCCAAAACAATTCTTGGTGCACTAAGCATTTTTGCATTCATATCAACATGGAACAGTTATTTATGGCCATTAATTATGACAAGTAACGATAATGTCCGTCCTATTCAAATCGGCCTTAAAATGTTAGTGAGTTCGCAAGCTTCTACAAACTGGCCGATTGTAATGGCAGGATCCATTATAGCTCTCTTGCCAACATTGCTCATCTTATTCTTTGGGTTGAAATATATACGTGAAGGTTTGCTGTCCGGATCCGTCAAAGGTTAGAAGGAAGGAGGTATTTGATCTGTATATTTACGATGAGCTGGTGTGAAGCGAAAGGTGATTTCTAAAAAATTATGGAAGGGTGATGAAATTGAAAAAGCTTCTTTTTGCTCTCGTGATGTTGGTATTACTGTTATCGGCGTGTACCGGCAATTCGCAGGAAGCAACAACGACGGAGGATGGTAAAACTGTTATTAAGTTTTGGCATAATCTGGATGGCGATAATGCATTGACACTTGAGGGGATTATTGAAAAATTCAATGGGCAATCTGATTCTGTTCAAGTAAAACCTTCGTTTCAGGATAATGTACAGCAGCAAATGCGTACTGTAGGTTCTACAGACTCCGCTCCGACAGTATTTATGGGAGGAGATTTAGCTTATTATAGCCAGAGCGGATACATTACACCCGTGGAAGAAATGATTGAAGAGGATAATTCTTTTAGTATGAATCAATTAAACGAGGCAGTGGTGTCAAACCATTCTCTTGATGGGACATTAAGCGGTATGCCATTTAATGTGTTTGTTCCATTATTATTTTATAATACTTCCATGTTTAAAGACGCTGGACTAGACCCCGACAATCCGCCACAAACATTCAGTGAGATTCAGAAAGCAGCTGAAAAGCTTACAGTGGGTTCTGGAGAGGAGCCAGATGTTTACGGATTCTCTATACCAATCAACACATCTTTCATTTATAATTTATTCGCTGTTCAAAACGAGCTGGTTTTTAACCATGATAATGGCCGTCTAGGGAAACAGCCTACAAAAACGTTTCTTAACTCAGATGTTGGTCAAAATATTTACAACTGGATAGCGGAGATGAATAAAGCCGGGAATTTCGGGAATTATGGACGCACTTGGTCCAATACCCAGATGGCTTTTTCAGCTGGAGAGCTTGCGATGTATCCCGATTCCTCTGCCGTGACAGGTATTTGGCTTGAAACGCTCGATTTTGAATTTGACACGGCACCAATGCCCGTCCCTGATGGAAAAGAATGGTCGGGTGTTAACCAGGGAGGATCGCAGCTTTGGCTGTCAAACCAAGCTTCGGAGGAGGAACAAAAAGCAGGATGGGAATTCATTAAGTATCTGGTTAGTGCAGAGGTACAATCAGAGTGGGCAACCAAGACAGGATACGTGCCTGTTACCCCGGAAGCGGCTAAGATTTCTCCACTGAAAGAGGCATATAGTGAAGACGCACAATTAAAGGAAGCATACGATGCACTGAATAACACGAAGCCGTCAGAAGCCACTGCTGGTCCTTCCCTTGAAGAAGTAGAGGTATCTGAAATGGTAGCTCAATCCTTTGAGAAGTTATTACAAGGAGAAAGTGTTGAAGATGTTCTACAGGAAGCGGAGCAAAAAATAAACAAATTACTTCAATAATAACAGCATATGATTACAGCGTATGATTCTTTGTTAGTGAAAACCTGTACTGCTGCAGTACAGGTTTTCTGCTGCAATGGCTCTTTATTAGATGCCTGGTATGCCATATCTATTTTCGAAAAAAAGATCTTGTCGTCTTGGATATTATAAATATCGTTACCCATTCGCGATGTATTAACAAGGGGAAATTGCTTCCCAATTAAGGATTCCGAGACATATAAGAATATTGCAGGTTTATCCTTTTATGGAGGGTGCGGAGGAGTAGTAGTTAATGGATTTCGTGAAGATTGCCTCTCTTTGCTTCCCTCATCATTATTAGTAGCAGCAATTTTGCTTGCTTCATTATTTTCAGGAAGTTTTGAACCTTGCTTTTTACATACTCTGAATTAATTTGAGTGATCAGGTAGAAAACAGGCGCGCGCATGTATATCTTACGAGGGACAATTCTTTGTTGTTTTCTAAGAATGGCTCAAAAACAAGGCTGAGATCATGAAGAGGGTCCCTGTATATAAGCCAGGTTACATTCAACCAAAATCAGTTATCATATACCGTCTGAAATTGCGTGAAGTGATGTCCAAGGGAGGCGAAGTTGTCACCCTCTTAAATTAAATAGAGAAATTTCACTAAATAAATTTTTATACAGCTATTGAAAAGCGCTTACATTTATTATAAACTATTACTAAACCGATTTACTAAACCGATTTAGTTAAAGTGAATATGAAAGGTACAATGTGATGAATTCAAAATTAAGAACAATCACAATATCTGATGTAGCAGAAAAAGCAGAAGTTTCAAAAAGTACCGTTTCCCAATATTTGAATCAACGCTATGAGTATATGGGAAAAAAAACGCGAGAGCGTATCGCTGCTGCCATACAGGAATTAGATTATCAGCCCAACTTTGTGGCACGATCACTTAAGCAGAAAAAGTCAACAACGATTGGCGTTATTGTCGCCAATATTTCTCATGAATTTTCTACGCAGATTGTCAAATCGATTGAGGACTACTGTAATGCATCTGATTATCACATTATAGTCTGCAATGCTGAGGATGATCCAGATAAGGAAAAGGAATACATCGATATGCTACGTGCCAAGCAAATGGAAGGGATCATTGTTTTTCCAACTAGTACTAACATCAATTTATATCTTGAGCTAACTATGGAAGATTACCCCTTAGTTTTCGTTGATCGCGAAGTGCCAGAGGTGAATGCTAGTTCAATAATGCTGGATAATAAAAAAGCGGCTGCGTTGGCAGTTGAGGAGTTTATATCACATGGGTTTTCAAAGGTGGGTATTATCACGAATTCTACAGATAATAATGTCTCGCCAAGAATCGAAAGAATTAGTGGTTTTCGAGATGCCTTATCCAAGAATAGTTTAGAGGTCTGCGAAGACTATATAAAAAGTGTTGAAGTTGAAAACGTTACGGGTGAACTGGATAAAATGATGCGCTTAAATGAGCCGCCGGAAGCTATTTTAGCGGGGAATGACCTGGTATTGATTGAGATTCTCAGATTTGTTAAGCAACATAAGCTAACAATTCCTGAAGATCTTGCGGTTATAGGGATTGACGATGTATCCTTTGCCTCTATCTATTATCCAGAAATAACGACGATTGCACAGCCTACCAGCGAAATGGGATGGAAGGCTGCAGAATTGCTACTAAACAGAATAAAAGGGGGCCATGAAAACAGGCGGGATACACATCGATTTACACCAACCTTATTGAGACGCTCTTCATGTTAAACAGGAGGTAAATACAATGAAACAGACAATTAAAAGCATCACGAATGAAGTTACAGAAGTTCTTGAAAAAGTTGATAATGATGAACTCGAACTATTGGCTCGACAAATAGCCCAATCAAGACGTGTTTTCATAGCCGGGAATGGGCGCTCTGGACTTGCTGGGAAAATGTTTGCGATGCGTCTTATGCATATAGGATATACGGTATATGTTGTCGGGGAAACAATTACACCAAGTATAAAAGAAGATGATTTACTTATTGTTATTTCCGGCTCTGGGGGAACGCAAACACTTGTTTATTACGTGAACAAGGCAAAGGAGGCTCATTCATCTGTTGGGTCGATCACAACAAATATGGATTCGCCAATTGGACAATCATGCGATTTTGTGGTAAAAGTTCCGGCTGTCACTAAGAAGACAAAAGGTCACCGCAATACAATTCAGCCGTTGGGAAGTCAATTTGATCAATCGGTACATGTGCTACTGGATGGCATTGTTGTTTTTTTGATTGAACATTATGCGCAAAGCGCTGGAGATATATTTAATAAAAAACACGCTAATTTGGAATAGGAGTGAAAACAATTATGTCGTCAATTGATACTATCTACCGCAACCCGATTGTCGCAGTCATCCGCCATTCCAATATTGAAACGATTATCCCACTTGTCCGTGCTTTGAAAGAAGGGGGGATTCGTTCGGTTGAACTAACCGCCGAAACAAAGGGGGTCGCCGGAATCATTGAAAAAGTCATGAACGTATTCGGAGATGATGTTTTTATCGGAGGCGGGACGGTTCTTGATCCTGAAACAGCTAAGGAGGTGATTTCTGCAGGTGCTGAATTTGTTGTGTCACCAACGCTGAATGTAGACACAATCAAAATGACTAAGCGTTATGGAAAATTGGCGATACCAGGTGCATTAACCCCGACGGAAATTTTGACAGCATATGAACATGGTGCTGATATGGTGAAGGTATTTCCGGCCAATACAGTTGGTCCCTCTTATATAAAAAGTGTGCATGGGCCGCTGCCACAAATTCCGCTCATGGTCACTGGCGGAATAACGTTGGACAATATGAAGGAGTATTTGGAAGCAGGAAGTATATCGGTTGGAGTAGGTGGTAACCTTGCCGATCCGCGACAATTGAATTCAGAAGAGGACTTTAAGGCGTTAACAAAGAAGGCAAAAGCATTTGCTGATCAGTTAAGATAAATGTTAATAAAATTCATTTAAAAGGAAGTGTCTTATGATGAGAAAGTTGCTTTTATCACTAGCCGTTTTTTTGATGGCTGGAATACTAGTTGCATGTGGCGATGAAGGTAGTGATTCCGAGGGTTCAAGTGGTGAGGATTCAATTAAAATTATAGCAGCACATAACCAGACAGACCCAGAAAATCCGTACCAAAAAGGTTTGCTGGCTTTTAAAGAAAAGGCTGAAGCTGAATCAAATGGTAAAATAGAGGTCGAAGTTCATGCAGGAACCATAGGTACAGAGGAATCGGAACTTGTTGAAAAACTAAAAACAGGTGCTGCCGATGTTGTACTCGTATCACCAGGTTTTATGACATCGACTGGTATTGATCAGGTGGATCTATTCGCTTTCCCTTATCTATTTGATAGCTATGATCATTGGGAAAATGTGGTTACAGGTGAAGTTGGTGACAAAATGGCTAACATTATCAACGAAGAGTCCAACAATGATTTTAAACTTTTGGGCTACTGGACAGCTGGGGTACGCCACTACTATGGTAAAAAGCCAATTAAAAACATTGATGATTTGCAAGGTATGACGATTCGTACGCAAACATCCGGAGTGGTCTCGGATTTTTGGGAAGAAGTAGGCACTGTTCCAACATCCGTTGCATGGGGAGAGCTTTATCAGGCACTGCAGCAAGACGTTGTTGACTCTGCTGAAAATGCTTATCCTTATTTTGTGCAGCAGGATCATCACCAAACTGAAAACGGTAAATATATTACTGAAACAGCTCATGACTATACAACACGTTTTTTATTGATCAATGGCAATAAATTCGATAAATATACCGAAGAACAGCAGGATATTATTATGAGTGCTGCTGAAACCTCTGTAGAAGCTGAGTGGAAGTCATTGCATAAGCAAGAAGAGGAATATAAAGGAATAGCGAAAGAAGATGGGGCTAAAATTAATCAGATTGACCGTCAGCCGTTCGTCGATATCGCTAAACCAATCCAAGACAAAGCAGCTAAAGAAATAGGCGTGGAAGATTTACTTGAAAAAATCAGAAATGCTAAATAAGAAGTAATATTGGAAGGGCACGGCATAGCGTGGAGGCTTGTGTCCTTTCAAATTGGTTAAGGAGGAGTAACGTGAATAAACTTGTGAAATACATCGAAAGGACACAGATTGTCTTCGGAGTAACTTTTCTGGTCATATTCTTTTTAACGGTTCTATTACAAATCGTTACTCGACATCTATCCATTTCCGTCATCTGGACCGAAGAAGTTGCCAATTATTCGTTTGTTTGGGCTGTATTTATGGGTGCAGCAGTAATGGTCAACCGTCGTGATCACTTCAATTTCGATATATTACAGAAAAAACTGGGGGGCAAAAAAAAGTTTTTCCTGAATATGTTGAATGATATTATTCTAGTTTTATTCAATATTACTATTTTGTATTTCGGGATAAAAGTAGTGCAAAAGTTTTGGGACTACAATTGGACTGCTTTGCCTGATATGAAAATGGGTTATGTATGGATTTCTATTCCAATCATGGCCATAACCATGATCATCTATTCCTTATCACACATGCTTAAGCACTTCGAACGCTTCAGAAAAGGGGAGGCACAAGAATGATGGGTTATTTACTTATAGGTACTTTCTTGGTTTTGCTCCTAATCGGTGTACCAATTGCCTTTGTCATTGGCATTGTTGCATTTTTGGGGATTGTCAGTATTGAATATATTCCGGAGATGAGTGTGCCAATGCGTATGATGAATGAATTAAATTCATTTGTACTGTTGGCGGTGCCCTTGTTTATTTTAGTGGCTAACTTGATGAATCAAGGTAAGATATCGGAAAAATTAATCGAGTTTGCTTTGGCTATAGTTGGGTCAATTCGTGGGGGACTTGCTCAGGCAAATGTTTTGGTTTCCATGATGTTTGCTGGTGTTTCAGGTGCTTCCCAGGCTGATACAGCCGGTGTAGGTAAGATTTTAATCCCAAGTATGAAAAGGAATGGCTATGATACAGAAACAGCGGTTGGGGTAACAGCTGCATCGTCAACCGTTGGAGTTGTTATTCCGCCAAGTATTCCTATGATTATTTTTGCGGGTATAACGAATGCATCAGTTGGTGCGCTATTTCTGGCGGGTATTGTGCCTGGTATCCTGGTATCACTTGCGATGATGATTTTTGTATATATAATCGCAAGAAAAAGAAATTTCGAACGGCGTGAACGTGTGAAAGCAAGTACTTTTTTTAAATTAATGTTTGAATCATTGCCGGCATTGTTGACTCCAATTATCATCATCGGTGGGATTGTGGTTGGCTTCTTTACAGCGACAGAAGCAGCTGCAGTAGCGGCAGTTTATACCCTTTTAATTAGCATGTTTTTTTATAAAACCCTAAAGCTGTCCCATTTACCGAAGATTTTATTTGATACATTGTCTTTAAGCTCGCTGTCTTTATTTGCTCTTGCTGCTGCAGGCGCGCTTGGTGAATTGATGGGGTATTATCAGCTTGGTATGAAGGCACAGGAATTCTTTACTGATAACATTGATGCGAAATGGATTTTTATCATTATCACTATTCTGTTCTTCCTGTTTATTGGAACATTTATGGATGCGATTCCAGCGATGATCTTGTTTGTGCCAGTGATTTTGCCGACCGCGCTTCAATTTGGCTTTGATCCGGTACATTTGGGATTAATTGTTGTCATGACACTGGCCATAGGTTTGGTGACACCGCCATATGGATTATGTCTGCTCCTAGCAGCCAAAATCGGTAAATTACCGATAGAACGATCATTCAGGGCTGTAATACCTTATATGACTATTATATTGGTTGTTTTGGGAGTTGTGGCTTTCTTCCCGGAAGTTGCTATGTATTTTCCAAAGTTGATTAATCCTGACTTATTCTAAAAAATGAGGTGTATGTGAAATGGTAGTGAATAAAACAAAAGCAACGGCGGCTAAAGCCTCCCTGAAATATATCAATAATGGTATGACAATCGGCCTTGGATCGGGATCCACCATGTATTACTTTTTGGAAGAGTTGGGTAATTTGGTTCAATCTGGATTGCACATTGAAGGTGTTCCGACATCGAAACGGACTGAAAAATGGGCATTGGACTTTGGTGTTCCCCTAACCGAATTGGCCAGGGATACAGTGATTGATGTAGCGATCGATGGTGCCAATCAGGTGGATGAAAATTTTCATTTGTTAAAGGGTGGTGGTGGCTCCTTGGTCAGGGAGAAAATTGTGGCTGCTTCAGCCAAAGAGCTGATTATCTTAATTGATGATTCCAAATGTGTTAGCCGGATTCATGATGCCGATTTACCTGTTGAAGTGCTCCCGTTTGGCTGGGAGAAGACGGCTATGGCGATTGAACAACAAGGCTATGATCCGATATTACGGTACAAGGATGGCGCCTCTTTTATTTCCGACAACGGGAACTATATTGTGGACTGCCATATTCGCACCTTGGAAGCCCCACTGAAAGTACATCAGCAATTTAAGAAATTGACCGGAGTTGTTGACACGGGGCTGTTTATCGGAATGGCTGACCGAGTCATTATCGGGAAGGAAGATGGTGCCGTTGAGAAAAGGAATTGAATACAGGCCCAAAAGCAGGAGGTATAGACATGAATGATGTTATAACGATTGGCGATGCGATGATTGCTTTCAATCCCTCAAAGACAGGCCCAATGAAATTTGTACCGTCATTCACCAAGAACATTGGTGGGGCTGAATTGAATGTTGCCATTGGCTGTGCACGTTTAGGGCTTGAAGCTGGCTGGATCAGCCGTCTGGGCGACGATGAATTTGGTAAATATATCCGCAATTTTGCAAGAGGTGAAGGGATTGATACATCACAGGTTGACTTTGAGAAGGGTCATCCTACATCACTGAATTTTAAGGAAATCATGGAAGATGGAAGTGTCCGGACTTTCTATTATCGTGAGAAATCGCCGACTGCCACGATGAAACCGGACGAGTTGTCGGAGGAATATTTTAAACAGGCGAAAATCCTTCACATCACCGGTATTTTTCCGGGCGTTGCCGAACAAAACCTTGAGTTGACGCGGAAAGCCATTGAGCTGGCAAAGCAATATGGTCTGACAGTCAGTTTTGATCCGAATATCCGGCTAAAATTATGGTCGAAAGAGGAAATAAGTGAAGTCTCTATATCCTTCCTGCCTGATGTGGATATACTGCTGGCAGGTGTCGAAGAAATGGAAGTGATCTTCGGCGAAAGTGACCAGGAAAAAATTATTGAAGCGTGTGCACCATATGATATCGAACATATCGTGCTGAAGCAGGGAGAGAATGGCGCTGTCGGCTACCACAATAATCAATTGGTTGACGCCGAGGCTGTGCTGCCGACGAATGTTGTGGACACGGTCGGGGCCGGTGATGGTTTTGATGCCGGGTATTTATATGGTTACTTGAACGGATGGTCACTGGAGAGGTCATTAAACTTTGCTAATACGATTGGTTCGATGGTTATAGGCGTAGTCGGTGATAATGAGGGGTTGCCTTATCTGGAAGATGTTCAGATGAAACTGGGTGAAATTGAACGAATTGAACGTTAAAAAGGGAGGTATCGGTGCGTGAAACTGCAATTGGCACTTGACCGATTAACATGGGATAAATGTATAGAGGTTTTAAATCAAACACACGAATCTATTGATATTATTGAAGTGGGGACCGGCGTTATAAAAGAGTATGGCATGGCGATTGTAAAAGAAATCCGCAAGAGGTTTCCTTCCCATCAGATTATGGCGGACATGAAAACATGTGACGCCGGAGGGCATGAAGCGCGTCAGGCTTTTAATGCCGGTGCAGATATTACTACGGTGATGGCGTTTTCCTCGGTCCTGACGATTCAGGATACGATGGAAGTTGCGAGTGAATATGAGGGACGCGTGATGGTCGACTTACTGGAAGTACAGAATAGGGAGAAGCTGGAGGAGATTTCGGCGTTAAACGTGGATCTTGTTAGCTTGCATGTCGGTAAAGACCGTCAGAAAAAGGGCGTGTTTAATACGGAAATGTTCAAACTAGTAGATGGTTTTCCATATGAAGTTGCTGTAGCTGGAGGGATTGATAAAAATACTGTTGGACAGGCAGCATCCGGCAACCCGAATATCATCATTGTTGGCAGTGCGATTACAAAAGCTGAGAATTATGCACAAGCTGCGGAGACTATCCGCCGGACCATGAAAGGTTAAAGCTATGTTGAATCTGTGTACCATTGGGACGAGTCAAATTACCCGAACCTTTATTGAGGCTACAGAACATGTTGAAGGTGTGCAAGTGAATGCCGTGTATTCCAGAGACCAACAGAAGGCAGACGCTTTAGCGAACTCTTTTAACGTACCTATGAGCTACACCGACCTGGATATCATGCTAACCGATGAGCGAATAAATGGTGTTTATATCGCATCACCAAATGCTATCCATTTTGAACAGGTGATGACATGTTTGAAGCGGCAAAAGCACGTCATTTGTGAAAAGCCGATTTTTACCGGAATTTCTAATTTCAAGGCAGCTTATGAAGAAGCTGATCGTCAAGGTGTCTATCTGTTTGAAGCCATAAAAAATCTTCATACACCTAATTTCCTAAAATTAAAAGATGCTCTGAATTTGGTTGGGAGTGTACGAAGCGCCTATTTTCATCGGGTACGCTATTCTTCCAAGTATGATCGTTTTCTGGAAGGTGACATCCCAAACGTTTTCTCCAAACAGATGGATGGAGGTGCGTTGCAAGACCTGGGGGTCTATCCACTCAGCCTGATGGTAGCGTTGTTCGGTGAACCTGAAGCATCGCACTATCATTGTGTGCCACTTAGCTCGGGAGTGGATGGAAGTGGGACATTGTTGCTTGATTATACCGATTTCATTGGAACTATCATGTGTTCAAAAATCTCCACATCATATAATGCCGGGGAGATTCATGGGGAAAGGGGAACGCTTGTGGTAGATAATTCGTCCCCGATCAATGCTATCAAATTCATACCAAATCATGGGAGTGATACAGCGGACTTAGAAATGTCAGAAACGATGCCGACTATGAGTTATCAGATAAGAAATTTCAAGTCGATTATAGATTCAGTCGATCATGAAACTTATTGCTATTATCGAAAAATCAGTGAGAAGGTTGTATCTATTCTGGATGACCATGGAAATTGTTAGCATGCTTTAAATCTGTTTTTATAAGATACGCCATGTTTCAGTAACGGCATCCTCAAATAATAGGAAATTAAAGTTGGGGATGTATTTTCAGGAATAGCAGTCAGTCCAGAAAGCGTGTTTTCCCGATACGTACCGCCAGATTCTATCCATTGTACACTATCTGGTCCTAGCGTGAGTTCCCTACACCAACTTTTAAACAACAGCTTGAACCCTTGGCATATAAGGGATAACAAGCGCCCTGGCGTGTATATGCTAATAGCATTTTTCCGCCAGGGATGATATAAAAATTCCAATTCTGAATCCATGTTCCTTCCCGCCGACATCAACTGGTGTATAGTCCGAGAAAGGGATCTTGACCAATTCCTCATGATGTGCCGGTGATAACGATGCTACATAAGGAATTTCGGAGGCATCTAGTTCGGCAAAGTTCTTTTTTGTACTGCTTCCCTTGTCAAAGACAACCGTAAATTCCTCAACCGCCAGCTGTAATTCGGTTAGTTTGTCCCGCAGTTGATTTAAGAACGGAACAAACCGTGTACTGTCGATCTATATAAATGGAAAAAAGGGTTTCAGGGACTTTTGCCTAATTAGTATAGGTAATAGAATGTTACCTATGGAGGCGGACAAAGTGAAAAATATTTATGCATATGACAATCTGATCCCTGAAATTCAAGCTGTTAAAAGAGCGATGGGACAAACAAAAGATCTTCGTTTATTTAAACGGTATCAAGCCATTTTACAGTATATAAAAGGACAGCCAGTAAGCGAGATTGCCGATTTAATAGGTTGTAGCGAGAAAACAATATACAATTACGTAAACACATATAAATCTAATGGTTTGGCAGGATTGGTTCCAAGTGAATCTCCGGGTCGTCCTTGTCTTCTTACAGAAGAGCAGGAACAAGAAGTTTACAAAACAATTGTGAATACAAAGCCGGTTGATTTTGACTTTCCAGCTGAAATGAACTGGACCTCTTTTTTAATTCATGTCTGAATCAAGCAGGAATACGATGTCACATTCACAGACCGAGGCGTGCGTGCGCTGCTGCCTCGCTTAGGACTCAGTTATACAAGACCAACATACACGTTAGCAAAAGCCGATCCTGAAAAACAAGAAGCATTCAGGGAAGAATTTGCGACGGCTAAAAAAATGAACGATGGCGAGATTGATCGAATTTTGTTCCAGGATGAATCCATGATTCGAGATTATCAAGCGATTGCTAAGACCTGGTTTCCCAAAGGGCAGCAAAAAAAGATACCAACATACGGAAAGCACCATGGTGTTAAATTAATTGGGGCATTGGATTATACAACAGGCGATATCTTTTGTATAGAAAGAGAACGGTATGACGCAAAAGAATTTCTATCTTTTTTAGAGCAAGTAGTCGACCGCTATTTGTAATTATTAAAATCCATTTATATAGTAGAATGTACCAGAAATTCCTTCCAGTGAATTTTTTAACATAATCCCGCTTAGCTTGTTAAGTTGGAAATATAATCCAGTTTATCAACTTCTAAGAGGTGAGTAGCTATGTTATCCACATTCCACATCTGAAGGTAATTGTTAACCGCAGAAATTATCAGGATTTAGAACAAAGTAAGATATACAGTGAAGAGGAAAAGAAATAGGCAGGAAAATATGCTAAAATAGAGAGAACAATAGACTGACTTCTCATGGGGAGGCGGCTCACCTTAGTTGCTCGTTGGATTGGCCATTGGTCATGTCACAGCGGGGAAGGAGGTGGCGCCCGTATGTCCACGTTTCAAGTGCTCACGTTATTGTTTGCGTTTGGAATGCTCGTGGCATTTATTATGTCCGAGAGGCATAAATAAACCTCCCCAGAGTTGGTAGCTCGAACCGGGAGGTTTATCATTCTCTAAGAGCCGCCCCCTTTGACGGGGTTCGGTCTATTGTTGACCGTCGGGTTACCGGCGGTCTTTTTTTAGTTTATGAAGATTCTATAAACATTATACCACAGAAAGCTATTTTGTACACATGCAACAACCGAAAGATTATCAAATGGAAATTGTTGCAGTCGATTTGGGCTATGGATGTGTCAAAGCTATATCGTCAAGCGGAAAACAGATACTGTTCCTATTGATTGTCGGAAACGGTTATGAACGCGGGCTCATGAATTTGTTTGGCGACACATCCCGTGCCCCCTTTAGAAACATCTGATTAGGCAGCCCAACCGGGCGGGGGAGACAGGACGTACGACTGACTCTCCTTTGAGGGTGCCTGTCACTTCCCGAATTTTGTCGAATGGAATTAATGTATAAAAGCTGCTGGTTAGGTAGAGCTGGCGGCTTTTTTGTCATCCAAAAAGTAAGTAAAATATTTCTTAGTTTATGCGAGAATAAGCGCATAGATTATGGTATTTCTTTTTCGCCGATTCTTCCAGGAATTAGATGGGGAGTGACAAAGACATGACTAAATACCTATTTTACAGAGAATTGAATTCAATTAAACATTGCTTCACTTATGTATTGTATACTAATTGGTATATGGTCGGCATAGCGGACCCGCTTAATATGGACGGTTTCAGGCTGGTCATTTTCTCCAGATGCACGGGTAATTGAACACCTTCTGCTTTAACAAGGTTTGCTCCGATTCCATTCCCATACATTGGATGGTTTCCGTCCAGTATTTTTTGTTTAATTCTCTCTTTCAGTTGGATGTGAAGCGGAATTGAATTATTGTATTCCAGTGCCATGAGAATCCTCCATGATTTTCTATTATTCAACCAGCGTATAGGATTGAATCTCGGAAGGATGCGCGGGTAGAACAGAACAATCATCATTTATGTAAATGGCGGCATTAACTACACGCTCTGCCGGGACTTTAATCCAAGTCAGGAATACGTTTCATTATTTCAGCCATCGTGAAAGATATACACGGGATGTCGGGGGAGGTTACATGCTCGTCTTCTTGGAAAACATTGATAAGACTGTACTGTTTATCATGCAGGGAATATTGTTCTAAAATGCCTGTCTTAGGTTCTACTATCCAATATTCAGGAATGCCGAAATTGGCATAAGTATTTAACTTATCAATTTTATCCCGTTTTAATGTTGACGGGGAAAGAATTTCGACAACAAGGTCTGGAGATCCTACTATACCGCGATTACTTATAATATCCATTCGATCCCGGCGGATAAGGATAAGATCCGGCTGTCTTACTTCATCATTAGCCAATATGACATCAATCGGAGCATATAAAATTACATAGTCTGATTCACAGCTTTTAGTAATATCTTTTTGCATTTCAAAGCTAATCATCTGATGGGTAACAGATGGTGCCGGGCTCATCAATTCCAATTGACCACCAACGAGCTCATAGCGGTTTCCGTCATCAATTGAGGCATAGTCATTATAGGTGAGATTGCTTTCCTTAATGAGTTCAGCATAGGCGTTCTTATTTTGACGCTCCTTTTTATCACTCATCACCGTATCCCCCCATTTATTTGTTGGTGATAGTATATCATAGGGGTATGTCCTGCGCCACAATTTTTCCGGGTGCCTGTCACTCCCCGGATTAATCTCCCTCAAACAATCCCACATACATCCTGGTCTGCCTAAGTTGTTTTCCCAGTATATAGACAGGGTATATGTCCACCAGCAGCTGTCGACCGTTTTTCTCCATAGTGCCTGTACCACCTAAATTTTAGTAAAAGAATAAATGTTAAGAGCCGTCTCCCAGAAGGGCTTAGCTCCACTCGGACCGGATGGGAAATCTATAAATCTTCATCACATGACACAAAAAAATGAGAGTTCGATAGCAGAGGTTACACAATCATTTCACAAAGAAAATAATACTATAATTCATATTAATCCTAATACTATGCCTTCGGGTGTAAATAGGGCTAAATTTAATAAATGGCAAACTAATTACTGGAAAAGTAGAGCAAATGATTATTAATATAAAAGGGGTATAAAGATGAGCCTTGAAACTTATCAAAAAGCTAAGCAAATAATTTTGGAAGAAGACATTGCTGACTTTGTTGGAGGTTGCACAGATGATTTAATAAGGTTGGCTGAAGAAAAGATAGGGTTAAAGTTTGCCGGTTTATATCTAGATTACTTAAAGACGTTCGGAGCAGGTAATTTCGAATCCCAAGAAATTTACGGAATGATTCATGCTGATTTTGAAAACTCTTCAGTGCCGGATGCTATATGGTACACTTTAACAGAACGAAGGGAAATTAACTTACCAAATAACCTCCTTATTATTTATGATACTGGCAGTGATGAGCTATTTTGTTTAGATTATAATCAACTTGCTGAAAACGGTGAGCCAAAAATCGTATCATTTGTGCCTGGGGCTGAGCTATATAAATGGAAATAAATATTTACACCTTATTGCACAACCGGTGTACTATAACTTCAGGTGTCCTGCTGACTTCTGAAATAAAGGATTGAACAGCTTTTCTTATTTCATCGACGGATTGATAGAACACATTGTAGATTACTGATTTTTTCAACCATCCCCATAAT
>NZ_BMNQ01000065.1 GCF_014646635.1 Lentibacillus kapialis | reverse complement strand
AGGAGAGATGTATCCGGCATATTATAAAGGCATACATGGACAGGAATACAAAAAATACAAATTATCGGATTTTCTCTAACGAAGATAGAAAAAAGGACTGGGCCGCACTTTGCCCGGTTTTTCTAAGGAATGAGAAAGCTGGCACTTTTCTTATAAGATGAGTGAAAAATTCATTGAAAAGTGAAAACGGAATTGTTGCTAAAAGCCTGTAATGACCAGGTAATTTGAAAACCCTGATCAAACGAAGAGTCATAATCCTATGTAATGGGGCTATGATAGGCAATATTTAATTGTTATGATCGAATTGTCAAGCTACAATGGCAAACATTTACAAACTGTTCAAATGAATAGCAAGTCTGACAGGTAAGGGCCGTACTTGCTGCATTACCAATCAATGTCATTCGGATAGTCTTCATTAAAAGTTATGTCGCTGACAGGGATGTTTTCTGCGCGAGAAAGTTCATCAATCTTCTCCCTGATGTTTTGATATTCGGTTCCTTTTTCAACAATCCGCTTGGCCATAACAGAAATGTTCTTGACGCGCTTTTCCCTGTCCCAATTTAGAAAACGGATGTTGAGCTGGTCGATGTACTGCACATAATAATTAGAAAAGTCCACCGACCAGTGATTCATGTTGTTCACCATCATCTTGAATGCATGCGGCGAGAGTACTTCTTCCAGTGATTGGATTATGGTTGCCTGAAACTGTCTTATGGACGTGATAATTGTATCCCATTCCGGGTGATTAACCTCTCTCTCCCGCATCTGAATGAAATCATTCAAAGCCGCGATGGTAAACAGGATTTGCGGATAGAGGGTGTTAAATGACAAATAGATGTTTTTGGTGGTTCCGGCCATATTCATAAATTTCAACGTATTCTCAGTCATCCCGTTATCAACGAATGTGCCTTCCCGGTGCCCCATGAACGCATGCCGCAAATCATAGCATAAACTCAGGATATAGATGCGCACATTTTCATAGGAAGCGGGGCACTGATCTTCATCTCCAACGAGGGTATGGATTGCTTCGTATAATTGCTCAAAATCGTAATAATCACCATAAAGTGTTATTCCCCCATAGTTCGGGGTGTGTTGTGCGTTCAGCATATTAGCAACTCCTTTAATAGTCTTATAAGGCCGGGAATCGCACCAATAGAACAGCAGTCAGCTTGCCCGTAAATACCCGATTCTTTCAACTGGCATATGGCAGAGAAACGTTTACCAGTGAATTACATTACATCAAGACGCCCCAACTACAAAATCAGCGTGACCATTTACCCGCTCTAAAGTTCCTCGCAATCTACAAAACAGGTGAGATCAACCGTGAAATCGATTCTTTTACTTTAATGGTCATTGAGCGCTGCTGGTAGTCTTCCAGTGTCAGTTCATCAGTAAGCTGCATATCATTTTCAAAAGCCTGACGCAGTTCTACGGTTGTTTTTTGATCGTATAAAAAAGCGTTCACCTCAAAATTAAGGCGGAAACTTCTGAGATCACTATTCGCAGTCCCCACGGATGCGGTGGTGTCATCGACAACCAAGGTCTTCGCATGGACGAACCCATTTCGATAGATGTATACCTTTGCGCCTGCTTTTAGCAGCTCCCCGACGTTGGAAAGGGTTGCCCAGTAGACAAACATATGATCCGGTTTATCGGGTACCATCAGCCGGACATCGATGCCGGACAGGGCGGCAATTTTCAATGCGTCCAAAAGGCTGTCATCCGGGATGAAGTATGGTGTCTGCATATAGATATATGTTTTGGCGGAGTTAATCATTTTTATATACCCATTCTTGATTTGCTGCCATTCTGTATCGGGACCGCTTGACACAATCTGTGCCCCGATATTTCCTGCTTCAGAAACGTCAGGAAAAAGCCTTTCCTCATAGGCGAACTTATGATGCTTGGACGCCTGATTCCAATCCAGGATGAAGCGGGTCTGCAGGGCATGCACGACCTTCCCCTCGGTTCTTAGATGCGTATCGCGCCAATAGCCGAATTTTTTATCCAAACCGAGATATTCATCACCAACGTTAAATCCGCCGATATAGCCGATTGTGCCATCAATAATGGCCAGCTTCCGGTGATTGCGATAGTTCAGGTGAAAATGCGGGAAAAAGACTTCCACCAGACCACCGGCGCGCTTTAGTTCCTTGTAAAAATGGGAGGATATCCCCCGGGAGCCCATATAGTCATACAGGACCCGTACATGCACGCCCTGCTCGGCTTTTTCAGTCAAGGCATTGACCAATTCCTTCCCAAGACCATCCTCATGAATGATGTAGTACTGAATGTGGATATGGTCGGTTGCATGCGCGATATCGTGCAGCAGGGCATCGAATTTTTCCCGTCCATCAGTGTAGATGGCTACTGCGTTATCCTGTGTAAAAAGAGATTCGTCATTAACGAGGTGCATATAAATATTGTCCTTATATGCGGCGCTATTTGCACTTTTAAAAGGGAAAGATCCGTTTTTAATGGTTTCGATTTGTTCAGCAATTTTTTCTTTAATACCAATTTTTTCCCGATCCGCCCAGTAAAACATCTTTTTCTTGGAAAAGTTCTGATTGAATATGAGATAGAGAATAAATCCAACTATTGGAAGAAACACCAAAACCATAAGCCATGCCCACGTCGTACTCGGATGTTGCCGCTCGAAAAAAATGATAGCGAGCGCGAATATGATATTGACAAAAAATAATATGCCTAAAATGATGGAGACAATACTCATCTAATCCTCCTTGATGGCTTGCTTTATGTCTGATGTCAGCTTACCGTAAAAATGGCTGAAAGAGCAACTGATAGAAGTGTATTTTTACAGTTGAATTGGGAACATAAAAAGATATGCCTGGTGTATCTAGAAATTCAATCCAGGTTTCAAAATATTTGTGTTAAAATAACTTGGAATCCCAAGCTGAATCTTCATACAACAAACGGGCCAATTTGCGGAAGATCGACTTCTTTTAAAACAAAGCGGAAATATATCCTTATAATGACTTTTTTAGAATTTTTGAACTCATTCATGGAATAGATGAGTAATATGTTGTTGCGTATATAAGCATATGCTAATATACTAATGATGCGAGGTGTTGCTCATGGAAAAAACAATAATTGAATTGGAAAATGCCGCCCAAACGTTAAAACTGCTAGGTGATAAAACCCGCTTAACGATTTTGGGATTAGTAAGAGAGGGGGAATGTTGTGTATGTGAGTTTGTTGAGGTTCTGCAAATGAGTCAGCCATCTGTTAGCCAACATTTAAGAAAACTAAGGGATGCGGGTCTTGTGAAGGAGCAACGGAGAGGACAATGGATTTTTTACTCCTTAAATACGTCTCATGCGACGTACCCGATCATTAAACAGGTTTTAGAACAGATACCTGATCAGAAAGAGAAATTATGTACACTAGAGGATGCGGGGCTACGTATCCAGTGTGATTTGTAGGGGATTTCATTTGAATTTAGCGATTGTAGCAACGATTATTTTTATACTTACGCTTGTGCTCGTGATTTGGCAGCCAAAAAATTTAGGCATTGGCTGGACCGCTTGTGGGGGAGCAATCTTAGCGTTAATTGTAGGCGTGGTTGACTTTCAAGATGTGTTAGCCGTAACGTATATTGTTTGGAATGCCACATTAGCCTTTGTAGCGATTATCATTATTTCCCTTATACTTGATAAGATTGGCTTCTTTGAATGGGCTGCTCTCCATATGGCTAGAATAGCCAAAGGTAATGGGAAGAAAATGTTTGTTTATGTGATTCTTCTAGGTGCTGTTGTTGCAGCCCTGTTTGCCAATGATGGAGCTGCGCTGATTCTCACACCGATAGTACTCGCAATGGTAAGAAACTTAAACTTTAAAGAAAAGATGATTCTGCCATTCATTATGGCGAGTGGTTTTATCGCGGATACTGCCTCGTTACCACTTGTTGTGAGTAACTTAGTTAATATCGTTTCGGCGGATTTCTTTGGAATTGAATTTATTGAATATGCGACACGTATGATTGTTCCGAACTTATTTTCAATAGGTGCAAGTATTTTGGTGCTTTATTTGTTCTTTAGAAAAAGTATTCCGGAAAATTATGATGTGCTTAGTATGATATCTTCCCTTGGAGAAATAAGTAAGCAAAAGAAAAGGAGAATAACTCACATGTCTAAAAAAATAATTTACTTTTTATGTACTGGAAACTCTTGCAGAAGTCAAATAGCGGAAGGCTGGGCGAAAAAGTATTTAAGCGAAGAATGGGACGTGAAAAGTGCAGGGATTGAAGCACATGGTTTAAATCCAAGTGCAGTCAAAGCAATGAATGAAGTTAATATTGACATCTCGGATCAAAAATCAGAAATGATTGATCCGGAAGTTTTAAATAATGCAGCTATGGCTGTTACGCTTTGTGGAGATGCGGCAGACAAATGTCCAATGACACCACCTCATGTAAAGAGAGATCACTGGGGATTTGATGATCCTGCAAAAGCAAAGGGAACAGATGAAGAAAAATGGGAGGTATTTCAACGTGTACGTGATGAAATTGGTGAGAGAATTAAGCGTTTTGCAGAAACAGGAGAATGAACATCAGAGAAGCCCATGAGAAGTCTCATGGTTTTCTGCAAGCTATAACATAAGGATGAGGAGATGTATAGACATGAAGAAAGTTGAAATCTATCCGGCAATGTGTTGTTCTATAGGAGTTTGTGGTCCGAGTACATCCGAGATACATGTAAAAATCATGTTTAATTAGGACGATACCAACATTTTAGCCAATTCAAAAGTAAAAGAACGATGGATAAATCAACTTTATTTGATGTAATGGTTGCAATTTCGTTTTATGTATAATATACTGTTCGTAAATCAAAAAAAATTGATTTATTAGTTGGAGGTGAAGTAATGGAATTAATTAAAAATGTAAATGAATTAAGCGAAGATGAGGCACTTGATTTTTATGAAAATATGTTTAATGCTTTAGCTGATAAAATTCGACTTAAAATTATAAATGAAATCAGTAAAAGTCCGAGCAAGTATTTATGTGTATGTGATTTAGAAGAAAAATTGGATTTAAAACAATCCAAACTTTCCTATCACCTAAAGAAATTAGTCAAAGTCAATATTCTTATACCCGAAAAACGTGGAACTTGGAACTATTATCGAATTAATGAAGAACAAATACAGGTTGTTTTATCTGAGGGTACTTGTTGCAAAATTTTTTAACAGGAGCATCTTTTTTATTTTGCTAAATACATCAAAAATCATTGTTTAATATATCAAAAAAAGTTGATATATTTAGGTGAGGGGTTTTACTTATGACAGATTCAATTATAGAGTTTATAAAAACATTCCTAATGCTATCTGCTGAATTGCTCGCATTATTTATTGTAGTAAGTTTTATTGTGAGTTTAATTCAGCAAGTAGTATCGGAAGAAAAAATCAAAAGGTTCTTAAACCGACCAAACATAGCTGTTAATTATATTCTCGGTACATTCTTTGGTGCAATTACACCATTTTGTTCCTGTTCAACAATACCTATACTTGCAGGCTTATTAAATTCAAAAGTACCATTTGGTCCTTCAATGAGTTTCTTAATTGCTTCACCATTAATGAACCCGGTTATGATTTTCATGCTTTGGGCACTCTTAGGTTGGAAAATTGCCCTCATATATTTTGTCGTGCTAAGTATTTTTAGTGTTTTAACTGGACTTGCATTTTCAAAACTTAATTTTGCAGAAACATATAAAAGTGTAACTGTTAAAGGTGATGGCTTTTTCAGTAATAAACAGGGATCTAGGGTTAAGCAAGCTCTAAATGATGCATGGGCATTTCTTTATCCAATGCTTCCCTATTTAGTCATAGGGGTTTTTATTGGTGCATTTATTTACGGATTTATTCCAGCAGATTTCATTACGAAATACGCCAGTGGTGATGGAATATTTGCAGTAATGATCGCTTCAGTTATTGGTATTCCAATGTACATTCGACCTGAAACTATGTTGCCCATTGCAGACGCTCTTGTATCCAAAGGTATGTCAATGGGAACTGTCATTGCGTTGGTCATCGGTGGTGCAGGTGCAAGTATTCCAGAAGTAGTTATGTTATCTAAGTTATTTAAAAAGAAATTTTTAGTGGCATTCATTTCAGCCATTTTAATCGTAGCTATAGGTACCGGTCTTATAATTAATTCAGTATTTTAAATTTAAAAAAGTAATTGTTGCTGTTAGTACATCTATAATTATTCAAATTATCCTTTAGAGGAGGTGATATTCATGGCAGAGAAAAAGTCTGGTCTTAAAAAGTTGTTCTCTAAGCCTAATCAAGACTGCTGCAACGTTGAAATAGAAGAAGTCAAATCAACGGAAAGTGAAAGTTGCTGCGGTTCTTCGGAGAAAAACAGTGAAGAACAACAGAAAGAGGCTTAACAATTAAAGAATTGTTAGGTATATTTAAACTGAAAGGGCTTTCCGAGCAGGCCCTTTTGGTTTAAAAAAGCATTCCTTGCTTGTTCATCAATCGGGCGCTTATCTCGAATAAAATAAGCGCCCTTGATGCTAGAACCACCTACCCGGTTTTTCGTAATTACTCTATGATTTATTTTGATATACATTTCGATTGTTGAATAAATGTTGTGTAAAAAGACTATACTAGAATCAAATTAATTGATTCATAGTATGGGAGCGTGAGTATATGTTGCTGTCGGAAGCATGGGGAAAGTACCAGTCTGATAAAAAAATTGAGGGTTATTATCCTCTTACTTTGAAGATGTATGGCTTTCAGTGTGACCTTTTAAAGCGTTATTTCGGTAATATCAGAATGTGTGATATGATATTACAACAGAAAATTTAAAACAATACCTGGGCGAATCTGGAAGACATTTAAAACCATCCAGTTTGGGGCATCGAGTAAGATTTGTTAAGTCGTTGTTTAAATGGACACATGAGGAAGGCTTTATCTTAAAAAATCCGGCTGCCAAATTAAAAGAGCCTAAGTTAGGTAAGCGAATTCCAAAGTTCCTTTCCGAACATGAAATTGAACATCTCCGGGAGGGATGTCATACATCGATGGAGAATGCTTTGTTTGAATTTTTTTATTCAACTGGCTGCAGGATTGGAGAAGTTGCGAAGTTAAATCGAGATGATATTAATTTCACTGAAAACTCGGTGATTGTACATGGAAAAGGTGACAAAGAAAGGGAAGTTTATTTTAATATACGCTGTGCGATTTGGCTAAAAAGGTATTTAGACGAACGTGTCGATGATGAACACTGTCTATTTGTCACAGAACGTAAACCTATAAGACGCATGAGTGTAGACACATAAGATACATTGTTTAAACGTATATCATCCAATCGTGCAGGAATCAAAAAAACAATTCATCCCCACCAATTACGTCACAGTTACGCTACACACATGGTAGACAATGGAGCCCCTCTTGAAGTAATCCAAAGCCTTCTTGGTCATGAAAAGAGTGAAACAACAAGAATTTACGCTCATCTTAGTGGAAAATTGAGGCATGATCTTTATAGCAAGTATTTTTGATATACATTTACATTACTTTGGAGAAAATTAAAAATCCCTTATTTGAACATTTATGTTGATGCAAATATAAGCTATAATAAGATCATACCTTAATGGAGGTGAATGATATGTCTATGCCAGAGAAAATCATTCAGGAAATTGACATGTTGAGTGAGCATGACAGACAAAAAGTACTCAAAAAGATTAAGGAAAAGTATATGGCTAGGGACGTCATTTTGCTAGGTGAAAGTTACTCCTGGTGGGATAATGAGGAGGATAATATATATAATGAGCGGTAAAATGAAACAGGGTGATGTTTGGTTGGCAGATGTCCTTTTTAAAGGGACCCGTCAAACTAAACAGCGCCCTGTTATTATTGTTGGAAATGAACTGGCGTTAGATGTGGATGTCATTATTGCACCGGTTACCAGTCACAAACCAAGAAATCAATTTGATGTTGTTTTGGAATATTGGAAAGAAGCTGGGTTGTTAAAACCATCCGTAGCACGTACCTCAAAGATCACTTCTGTCCACGGTTCCGAATTAAAACGTCATATTGGTGAATTACATAACCATGATCTTGAACAAGTACTAAATATGTGTAAAAAATTATTTTAATAATGCAGTAATTGTTTTAATTCTGCAAAAGGGCCAGATTACGGAATATCCTGATTGGAGTGATTCAGTTGAAAAAAATTTATGTGGTACGACACTGTAAGGCCGAGGGGCAGTCATCCGAATCGCCGCTCACTGAAGAAGGCTTTAGAGAGGCAAATGAATTAGCTGCATTTTTTGATAATGTTAAAGTTGAACGGATCATTACGAGTCCGTATAAGCGTGCCATTCAAACTGTACAACCACTTGCAGAACAGCTAAATGTTGAAATTGAAATGAATAGCCAATTAGAAGAACGTGTACTAAGTACTGAACTGTTACCAGATTGGTTGGAAAAGCTAAGAATGACATTCGATAACCCCGGCTTAAAACTTGAAGGTGGCGAGTCAAGTGAAGAGGCTGCAAACCGAATCGTGGAAGTTGCAGAAGGTGCTTTTAAAAGCGAATTTGAAAATACAATAATTGTGACACACGGGAATTTAATGGCTTTGCTTTTAAACCACTACAATAAACAGTTCGGTTTTGATGAATGGGCAAATCTTAGTAATCCTGACATATACCTTTTAAATTCAGATAGCAACGAGGTAACTTCTGAGCGGATAAGATATGAATTAACGAAATAAAAAAATATGGCCGTGTACCACAATCGGGCGCGTTTCCCTAATAAGAAATAGTACCAGTATTATTTATACGGGTTGAAATAAATGTAAAGCTATGTATGGAGGTTTAATAATTATGAATCAGGATGCTCAGGCGTACTGGAATGAATATTGGGAAGATCGAGATCAGCCTCAGTCAGTTAGTGCATGGCAATTTGGAGATGATCCTGATTACCTCGCACGATTGGTGAAAGATGGCATTAAAACTGCCACATGCTCGGGATATATATTTTATGAACTGGAGAATGAACCTGTTCCAACAACAGAAGATTACAGTATTATATTAAACAGTCACGACAAACCTGTAGCAATCATTAAGACGGTAGAGGTTACAATAACTCCAATGAATGAAGTTACTGAGGAGTTTGCTATTGCAGAAGGTGAAGGGGATAGGACTTACCAATATTGGTGGAAGGCTCACGAAAAATTCTTTGGGAATGAATTGAATGCAATCGGACGGAAATTTTCTGAAGATATGCTCCTTGTTTGTGAACGCTTTAAAGTGATTGATGTAAAAATAAGTAAAAGATCCACTCTTAAGTAAACGGGCGCTTTCACGGAATAAAAGAAACTTTTCATATGGCCAATTCGTAAGAGTAAGAAAGCTCGATTAAACGAAAGGATGGTTCAAGATGTATGAGTATGAATTTGTTAATATTGAAAATGACTGGCATGGCAAGCCTAAAGAAAATGAGGAAGATATTATAAAAACGTATGCAAAAGATGGATGGCGGTTACATTCAATTATTCCACTATCGACAACCACTGGCGGGACAACTAATTTAAAACTTATTTTTGAAAAAGAAACTCATTAAAGAGAATAGTTTTATCTGTAAATGATTAACGGAATTTCGGTATACCGCAAACAGGCGCGTTTCTGTAACAAAGACTTGCGCCCTGTATTGCAGAATTGGGCCAGATTGCGTAACAGCTCTGAAACATTTTGAGGACTCGATACGTCTAATAATATAAATAAGTTTGACGCATTAAAAAACTGCTAGGAGGTGTAAGTAAGTTTTGAAATGGTCTTTTTTATTTATTGTTGCTTTTTTTATAGTAATTTTTATAGCAGGATGCGATAGTGATAAGAATAATGGTTATAACGTAACTGAAGAACACGAAGGTATAATTGCAAATATAACAAAGTCCGAAACGAGAGGTGATGATGATGAGGGGTATCGTATGCTTGTAATATCGGATGTAAGTGTTAATGATATTTCAGGAAAAACAGAAGATGAGTTAACAGATGTAGCTCAAGAAAATAATGGCGCTTATTATTATATGAATGAGGATATCTATGATGAAGATAAGTTAGAAGTAAATCAAGGTCTAAAAGTGAAAGTTTACTGGGGAGGAGATGAAGGGGATTCAACCCCCCCCCTGTGCGGAAAGCAGAAAAGATAAGTGTTATTCCAAATTAGTTTATTAAAGAATCGGGCGCGATAATCGAGAAACGTTTGCTGTTATAGAGCCATTATGCTGAAGTGGGATGGGGTCATCTTTAAAAGAAAATCTACTATTTTATTCGCAATCATATTAATTGGATTATTACCTGCGTGTAGTTTTTCTGGCGATGATAAAACAAATGAAGTTGAAAAGACAAGTTCTTATTTCAAGGGAACTATCAAGAAAATTAACGGTAACAATGCACTCGTTTCTGCCAAAATATTTGAAGGTAACCCTGAAAGTGACGTGTTCGTTGACCTTTCTGTCAATAGCGATAAAAACTTTCAAGTTGGTGATAAAATAAAAGTAGAATTTGATGGTAATATTTTGGAATCAAATCCTGCTCAAATTAATACACTTTCTGTTGAATTGATTGAGTAATAATATAGGAATATTAATTCCTTAATCGGGCGCAAATCCGGAATAATCTTATACGGAACATAGTTTATTGTGACATTAAGTGTTATAATAAAATAAAATATTCATGGAAGAGGTGATTATTCTCATGGATACAGCCAAAGAACGCTTATTTAAACTTATTAATGAGATTCCTGAACAGGAAGCTGATAAGATTCTGGACTTTGCGGAATATTTAAAAGCTAAAAGGGATAAAAAATTGTCTGAGGATTTAACCAAGGCTAGTGAGAGTAGTCTGGACTTTTGGGATAATGATATCGATGACGAGGTTTGGAACAATGTATAAACAAGGTGATATTGTATTAGTACCAGTTCCGTTTAGTGATTTAAAAGAACAAAAGCAGAGACCTGTACTGATTATTTCAAGGGATAGTTATAACCAAGTGACTGAAGATATCGTTGTTTCAGCCATAACGTCAAGACTAAAAAACCTTGATTATTCAATAAAGCTTGAATCAAAGGATTTAACAGAGGGTGAACTTTAAGTTACATCAGAAATTAGAGCAGACAAAATATATACGCTGTCCAAAAATATCGTCAGGAAAAAATTTGGACAGTTAAACAGAGAAATTTTGGAAGACGTTCGGATAAGAATAAAAGAACTTATAAACAATTGATTGAAAAGGGACTTTGACACAGTTCTCTTTTTTTATAACGTCAGAAAGTATAAATTATGGATGACCTTATAAGAAAAGCTTCGGCATTCGCTATAAGACGAGGCGAATGCCGAGTTTTTCTAACTCTCATTGCAACTCTTTCAATATTTTTACTAACATTATTGAGTGCAATGTAAAACATAGTCACTTCATAACCATATTCTTTGGCTTTCGCTATTTGTTTAAGTGTATTCTTTCCAGCAAGGGTTGTTTCAATTGAAAAATCCTTACTTTCCTTTATATATTGATTAACTGATTTAATGACTTCTTTTCCCGCGGTAATTCTTTTGGCAGTCGGATTTTCTGGATCCAATCGTCGTGCAATAGCATCGGCATCAATGTTGATATCAACACCAATTTTGTCGATAATCAAATTGCGAAAAGTGCTCTTACCACTACCGTTATTACCTGCAAACACAAAGAGTATTGGGTGATGCGTATGCATTAAGATTCACCGACGTCATGGAAGGGTACAACTTTACCATTAGGGTATTCCTTTACAAGCAAACCGTTTTTGTCGTATATAATATATGTGTTATTTACTTTAGCATCAATTCTGGCTCGCTCACCGGTCATCTTGGCCCATTTGTCTACCCAGCCGTATTTTCGTTTGGATTCATTGTTTTGCTGTTTTAACATAAGAATCACCGCCTTTATTTCATTATATCAGATTGTCGGTGTAATTATAATATTTGTTGCCTTTCGAATTGTTTTCCCTAATACTAATTAGTATTAGGGAAAAATTGTTAAGCAATCGGGCGCTTTTCCCTAACAAGGATTAGCGCCGATTTCGTATATAAGGATCAGATTGTTTATTAAAATTATGTTAGGATTAAAACAATTAAATACTTATCTGATTTGAAGGGAATGAAAATATGCGGGATAAGGTTAAAGGTTTATTTGAGAATAATGATTTAGCATTATTACTAGCTGGAGTTGTTACGATATTAGTGAGTGTTTTTTTATTAAATCCACTAATTCAAGAGCCATTTACTATTATGGGGATCCTAGCATTAGTCGGTATTATTATTATTTTCAGGGTGTTTATAACAATATTTAAAAAAGTATTAGGTAATAAAAATATAAATATTGGTTCAAGTTATATGGCACTTGGTTTGGTTTCAGTATGCCTATTTATTGTCCTTATACAGTAAAACATTATTAACCAATCAAGCGCGGTAATCGAACAAAAGTGTGCGCAACTGAATTAGGCAATTTAGCAACGATTGGATAATTGGAGGAACTTTTATGAATTACATTTTTAATAAAATGACACAGGAACAAGCAGAAAGCATTGCTTTAAACTGGCACTATGATGGGGAATATTCTTTTTATGACCTTGCAGCTGATGAGGAGGATTTGGCAGAATTTTTGAGTCCCCAGGAACGTGGGGATAAATATTATATTGTCAATAAGGGCAATGAAGTAATTGGGTTCTATAATTTTAATCACAAGGGTTATTCTGTTGATATTGGGTTAGGTATGAAACCTGAATTGACCGGAAAGGGATTGGGTTTGGACTTTCTTCAAGCTGGACTAGATTTTGCGATATCCACATATAACCCTAATGAAATTACGCTTTCAGTTGCAACCTTTAATGAAAGGGCTATTAAGGTTTATAAAAAAGCAGGTTTTGAATCCGTTAGCACTTTTATGCAAGATACAAATGGTAGTCGTTTTGAATTTGTGAAGATGAGATACGAATGCACCGAAAGTAGTTAAGTATTCTTCCGTTAAAGGGCACGAATGTTTAATAAAAATTCGAGCCAATATTGCACCATCAGGCCAGTTTATTGAATAAAAAAACGTAAAAAGATGGCTTATAGGTGATCCGTTAATTGAAAAAATAGGTCTAGCCGATTTTGCAAACAATGAACGTGCCATTCATTTATACAAAAAACTAGGATTTGTGGAATAAGGACGTAGGATAGAAGAATTAAAATTTAACGATAAATACATTGATGAAGTTTTGATGTATAAGTTTATTTAATCCTCTTCCGGAATCGGGTGCAAGAACGGAAAAAGGATGTGCTTCAATCGGGCGCTTTTCTCAAATAAGGATTATCACCAATATTGATTTTCAAGTGTATTAATCATATAATACATAATAAAGGTGTATTAATCATATAATACACCTTTATTATGTATCCGAAGGGAGGCCTGAGCTTATGAAGAAAAAAGCAACCTTTTTATCAATATTTGTTTTATTATTTGCACTTTTATCCGCTTGTACAAATAATACTGGTGCTTTAATAAAACCAAATGAGAATAGTATGGTTATTCACATAAAAAACAACTCCAATATTGACTTTTATTCGATAGAAATCAGTACTGGTGGTGACATCATAGGTGGTATAAGTAATGCTGATGGCTCTGAAATTCGAAAAGGGGACACACTTAGTAAAAAATATACTGATCAAGGAGACTTTAACTTAGAAGGCAAAAAAACATTTAAATTTGCATTGTTAAATGAAATGGAACAAAAGGTACCATTGAAGGAAATAACACTTGAATTAGCAACAAACAAGGAATACTCTTTTGAGATCACTGGTGATTCGATAAATGAAGCTGGTTTAAAAAGAATAAATTAACATTTCCTCAAACGGGCGCATTCGCGGAGTAAGAAATGTGCCCACTATGGCCTTCTTGGCCCATTATGTTGAACAATAATACTGGAGGGAGAATCGTTTGGTAATCTTTGCAGAAATATTATAGGCAGTTTCTTTAGCAGTATTAGTTTTTAGTTCATTTATGTATTTAAAAGATTTGGCAAATGAGAAGAAACAAAGGGACCTTGCATCTTGTGTTAACAGTGGGTGAGTTTTTGAATGATGTTGAAGATACATAATAATTAATCCTGTATTTACTCTTTATATTAGAGTATCATAAAACAATGACTAGGAAGAAGGAGGGTATGCTATGCCGAACTTAAAAGGTCATGTAATACTTATCACAGGTGCCAATCGTGGTCAGGGAAAAGCTATCGCTGAGCATCTTGCCTTATTAGGTGGCACTGTAGTAGTTGGTGCCCGGAATTATGACAAGGCCCAGGAAGTGGCAGTGGATATAGGTGAAGACCACGCATATCCGGTTCAGTTGGATGTCACAAAGGAATCACAGTGGAAAGCAGCTACGGATAAAATTATGGACCAATTGGGTAGAATCGATGTCCTAGTTAATAATGCCGGAGCTCTAAAGCGCAAATCTTTTACAGATACAACTATGGATGATTATCAGGAATTGATTAATGTGAATCAGCTCGGAGTATTTCTGGGGATGCAGGCAGTTATTCCGCATATGGAGAAACAGCAGAAAGGTTCTATCATAAATAATTTATCGATCTCAGCGTTTGCCCCAATCAGCCATTCCTCTGCTTATGCTGCCACAAAAGCATCTGTGGTTGCGATGTCTAAAGCAGCAGCCATTGAATTGGGGCAAAAAGGCATTCGGATTAATATGGTTCATCCAGGTGGAATCGAAACAAAAATGGCCACCCAAGGTGAAGGTATTCCAGATTCTTATAATTCAGTTCCTTTGGGACGTATCGGACAGCCGGTCGAAATTGCTCAGGCTGTAGCGTTCCTTGCCTCTGATGAAAGTTCATATTGCACAGGAACAGAAATTGTCGTTGATGGAGGCATGACATTGGGAAGTTCGGAAGGCTAAGGGAACATACAGGTACATATTTAAAGAAATGTTTCTTTAGAATTTCGAAAAAGAATGCCATTATACAATATCAACTAATAGCAGTTCAGGACTATGCAAGAATCGGGGCGCCTATCTGGAATAAGGCTTGGCGTCTGGGATGTACATAAGAGTCATTTTGCTGATAAGAAAATTCATTAAAATAGCATACGGGAGCTAATATGGATTTAAAGAGTGAAAAGGACATTTTAAAAGTAATTAATGAAGATGATTGGATGATGGGTATTTTAACTACGGCAAAGTCACTGAATTTACCCGATTGGTGGGTGTGTGCTGGTTTTGTTCGTTCAAAAATTTGGGATATATTACATGGTTATAGCGAAAGGACACCTATGCCTGATATTGATGTAATTTATTTTGATGATACAAATAAAAATGAGACTGAAGAAAAAAAGCTTGAACGAAAGCTGAATAATATCCACCCTAATGTACCTTGGTCTGTAAAGAATGAGGCAAGAATGCACCTTGCAAATAAAATTCCATCTTATTCATCGTCAGTTGATGCTATATCCAAATTTCCAGAAACAGCAACATCCTTAGGCTTAAAATTGGATGAACGTGATGCTTTAACATTAGCTGCCCCACATGGAGTTAAAGATGTTTTGAATTTAGAGGTAAAGCCAACCGATTATTTTAAAGAGGATAAGGAACGTGTTGCTATCTATGAGGAACGTATAGCAAAGAAAAGATGGAAATCAAATTGGGATAAGATTAAGGTTCAGCACATTAAGTCATATTAAACTAACGGATGCAGTCTGAATAAACATTGTGCCGGAATCTGATCCTTATTTGGTATAAGGGAAGGGGGAGCTTTCTTTGCATATGGCTTTTATTCTATTTGTTTATAAGAGGGGTGGTTTGGTGAAATTAGCTTGGATTGCTTGGTGGATCGTTAATGCTTTTTGGTTGGCCTTATTTGCAGCAGGGTCGATTTTTTTAGCACAAAGAGACGTAGATGCGACCGGTTCTATTCAAACTCCGGAAATCATTATGTTAAATATTTTGGTTTTAGCATTACCGTTTTTGATCCCTTTGCTCATTCAAATTGGCTGGCTAGTTGCAATGCTGGTTATTAAAAACAAAAGAAATAAAGAAATGACCGTTCAGGGATAGGGCGCGAGAGTCGAAAAAAACTAAAACGAACATACAGCGCCTGATTCGCCATTGTAAGGGATGAATTATAGTGATAGTGGTGGAAAAGCAGAATATAAAATGAGGATGGCTTACCACTAAGGTGGCGTTAACATTGCAAGATGAAAAAAAGTTTTCTTGGGTGAGCTATACATCTTTTGGATTAGGAACTTTATCTTTTGTTATAACTATTTCCTTTTGCTTAAGCGTGCTACCTGGGGTTTTAAAGCTAACTGTATACTCAGTACCAATTAGTGTTCCTATTTCTATAGTACTTGGTGTAATAGCTTTACGAAAAAAGAATGAGAAAAGATTATTAGCCAACATAGGTATAACCTTAGGATTAATAATTGGAATTTCTTTGTTCTTTATTATAGGATTTTTTTGGCTTATTACTCCTGTTCATCCAAACTAAAAACAGGAGTGCTTCAAGAAATCGGCATATAGTGAAAAAGTAATAATAGCTCTTTTTATGTAATGGCGGGTTGTTCTTCCTCAATCGGGCGCAGTAATCGAACAAAAGGCAGCTGTGTCCCTTATTAGTTCATCGGGCCAATTTATTGAATAAGCATACAAGGGGGAGTTTGTATGTCAAAGTATTTCAAAGGGAAATTTTTAATATCAAAAATTATGTTAACTATTGTACTCCTAAGCTTCATAACACTATCTCAGTACGAATTAATTTCTAATACATTAAATTCATTTTATGCGGGAGTAGCCCTTATTGTATTTTTTATTGTGGATAGTAATTTGAGGAAAAATGAATGGTATTATTAATCACACGGGCGCTTTTCTGTAACAAGAATGCGCTCTTCTTAATGAATCGGGCCAGATTGTGGAAGAAGATGAGTTGTTAATCGTATTTTCTAGAGTCAGATAATGGAATAAGAATTTACAATCACCTCCTAATTATGAGTTACATATGATGAGTTTATAGTCATATGTCTTGGGAGGAATTTTTCAATGAATAATCCTTATTATATGCACCCTTATTATTTGAATGCTTATGGTAATGGACCAAGGTGCAATTGTGGTAATATGTTTGGCTCTGGCTATGGAAATATGTCGCATGGGATGGGTTACGCAAACCAATATTGGTCATACCCAAACACTCAAGGATATACTGGTAACAACATATTAAACGACCACGGAAGAGAACCTTTTGTAGTGAATATTCATCAGGCTGCTAGGCAAAACAACACTTTCCGAACCACTATATGGACTGGAAACTATATGCAAGTGACTTTGATGAGTATTAATGTTGGTGATGATATAGGCTTGGAGGTTCATCCTAAAGGTGACCAGTTCTTGCGTATTGAGGAAGGTCAAGGGTTTGTTCAAATGGGCAAAAGTAAAGATTGTTTAGATTTTGAAAGGTATGTATGTGATGACTCTGCCATAATGGTACCTGCCGGTGCATGGCATAATATAATTAATACAGGCAAAACTCCTTTGAAGCTTTACGTCATTTATGCCCCGCCTGAACATCCATTTGGCACTGTTCATAGAACAAAGATGGATGCTGAAGCAGCTGAAAGTTAAATACCTATAGTCCTCTGGAATTGGGCGCACTAATCGAATAAGAAAGCTTTTTTGATACCAAAACAAATTGCGTCTTGTGCTGGTTTAAAAAGGATGCTGAAGGAACAAAGAATAAAAATGTGTACAAATATTGATTACGTGGTATAATTAACATAGGAACATTATAAGTGCATACAATAATAAAGACCGCCCATGCAGTTACATGGAACGGTCGCAATAGACCGAACCCCGTCAAGAAGGGAAAGGTAGCGAGCGAAAATAATCCCTCACGGACCTGCTAAAGTGCATGAGGGATTATTTTCTATGGTTATTATCAGAAACGATAAACGCAACTAACATCCCGAAGGATATCATGAGCGTTAGCGCACTAACAATGTCCATTGGCAAGCACCTCCCTCCCCGGGAAGTCTCCCAACGAAGACTAACGGCAGATCGACAGTGCCACCAAACCCCTCATGCGAAGCCAGTCTATTGACTTCTATTATAACATATTGCGATTATTTATACTGTAATTTCTGAGGAGATTTTATTCTTCTTCAAACTGGACATGATAAATGAATATCTGTAATACGAATCATTCTTTTGTAACATAACACTATTCAATCATCGGGCGCTTTCCTTGTAACGTCAGAAAGTATAAATTATGGATGATCTTATAACTCGAGTTTCGCACCCTGATAAATCAATAAAAAAGCGCCATGAAAATGGATAAAAAAACGTAAAAAAACCCGCATGAACACTGGCTTTTGGTATAATTAAGGTACCAATCCAAATCATGCCAA
>NZ_BMNQ01000064.1 GCF_014646635.1 Lentibacillus kapialis | reverse complement strand
TGAAATGTGTGGAGGGGAAATGTATCCAGCGTATTATAATGGCGTACATGGACAGGCATATAAATTATCGGATTTTCTCTAACGAAGATAGAAAAAAGACCGGGCCGCACTTTGCCCGGTTTTTCTAAGCAGTTAAGAAAGTATAAATTATTTCTTACTGCATAAGTGCAACTAAGGCTTTCGCCATTAAAGCTTGGCGATAAGCCAAGTTTTTCTAAAATTTCCCTGATGTTATTTGATGTCAAGATCAGTGCTACTGACGGGTCCTAAGGCTCGTTGATTCACTTTTTCTATTTGGCAGTCGATTATGGAAAACAAGCGGTCATTTTTTTATCGGCCTCGTACCTGGTTTCATATTCTTGCCCTCAATAACATAAGGGTCGGGGACAAAGTAACCGAGTGGATTATTCAATAAAACTTCATATAGCATGGCATATACTGTTTAATCCCCACTCTTATTGGAAATCTTGTATAATACCACTATAGTGTATTTACTAAATGAGGGTATATTAATGAGCCATGAAGCTGAAGAAACATTACAAAAAGCCATGAAGGAAATAGAGCGGTTAAAAAAAGAGAATACTGAACTGCGACAACGTCTACAACTATATGAGCCTCAATTACCATCTAAACATACAGAAAACAAAACAAAAGAAGAGAAGTTGAATGAAAGGGTGAATCTTTTCAGAAGTCTGTTTAAAGGACGGGAGGATGTTTTTGCTTATCGCTGGGAAATGGATAATGGCAAATCGGGCTATTCCCCGGCCCGTAGCAATAATCGTTTTCTTGCTTTAACACATCAGGATATTTATGATCATCTCCGTGGTAAACAGACGATAGGGCTCTATCCTGTTCTGCATGATCAGTCATGCTGGTTTTTGGCTGTCGATTTCGACAAGAAAAATTGGCAAAACGACGCGCACCATTTTGTTCAAACGTGTAATGACCTTGGTTTGCCTGTAAGTGTGGAAAAATCCCGGTCTGGAAACGGATGTCATGCCTGGATCTTTTTTCAGGAGCCCGTTAAAGCAAATGTGGCACGGAAATTTGGGAGAGCTCTTTTGACAAAGACAATGGAAAAAAGTGATCAAAACACGCTGAAGTCTTATGACAGAATGTTCCCGAACCAGGATACGGTGCCTGAAGGGAAGGTAGGTAATTTAATCGCTTTGCCGTTGCAGGGTGAATCGCGAAAACAAGGGAATAGTGTGTTTGTGGATGAAAATTTTCATCCTTATCCTAATCAATGGCTTTATTTGTCGACGGTGAAAAAGGTACGAAAAAAAGATATCGATTCCATCGTATCGCAGAATCATGTTGTGAGGGAAAGTTCTGAACCTGTTGAAAAGATGCCGGGAACAGTTAGTGTGCTTACGAAGGATGGCATCTATATTTCAAAACAGGGCTTGCCTCAGTATTTCATACAGGAACTTGCCCAGCTTGCAAGATTCAGTAATCCTGCATTTTACAAAGCGGAGAAGAAGAGGTTATCCACGAAAGAAATTCCACGAATCATTGATTGTTCAGAAGAAACCGAATCTCATTTGATTTTACCGAGAGGGTGTATGGAAGATCTGAACCAATTCCTGGAACAAAAATCAATTGAAATGAACGTAAGTGATGAAAGGAATTCAGGTGCGCCATTAGATGCTGAATTTCACGGGACATTATCCATTCAGCAGGAAGAAGCATTGCAAACATTATTAAGACATCATACGGGTGTTCTGTCAGCTACCACCGGATTTGGAAAGACTGTTATTGCGGCAACTATGATTGCCAAACGGAAGGTGAATACGTTAGTCATCGTTCATCGTAAGCATTTAATGGATCAATGGAAAGAGCGTCTGAAAGTATTTCTCAAAACAGAATCAAGGCTGATTGGTCAAATTGGAGGTGGCAAAAATACAGCGGGAGGGAACTTGGATATTGCTACGATTCAAAGTTTAAACAGTGGCGGTATTGTGAAGGACATCATCAAAAATTATGGACAAATAATCGTTGATGAATGTCACCACATTCCGGCATTCACGTTTGAGAAGGTATTAAAAAAAGCAGAATCGACATATATGTGTGGTCTGACTGCAACCCCAATACGAACAGATGGACTCGACCGAATTACAAGGATGCAACTTGGTCCGATCCGGTACAAGATAAATGCTAAGGAACAGGCTAAAGTACGACCGTTCAAGCATATATTAATGCCGAGATATACATCGTTCAAAAGTTCAAAAAAAGATATACAGGCAATCTATTCTGAACTCGTGTCAGATCAAAATAGAAATGAAATGATTTTTAATGATGTACTAAATGCTTTGGAAGAGGGAAAATCTCCAATTATATTAACAGAAAGAATTGAGCATGTTCAAAACCTTGCATCGATGTTTAGGGCATTTACTAAGAATTTAATTGTATTGACAGGTGAACTCAATAAAAAGGAAAAGCAAGAACGATTAAAAAAATTAGAGGAACTTTATGATAATGAGGAAAGATTGATTATCGCGACCGGAAAGTATATTGGTGAAGGTTTTGATAACGCTCGTCTGGACACGATGTTTTTGACGATGCCGGTATCCGGGAAAGGGACACTGCACCAATACGTTGGGCGAATGCACAGATTACATGACAAGAAAATGGTTGTCCAAGTGTATGATTATGTCGATCATAGTGTTCCCATGTTGGCAAGAATGTTTGATAATCGGAAGAAAAGTTATAAAACACTGGGATATGTCCATAAGGAATCGGAGACACGTGACATTACCCAACAGATGAACTTGTTTTAAAGGATACATTGGGGAACGGATTCAACTCGTGCGGGAAGCGGCCGAACTCGTGCGGGAGGTCGCCGAACTTGAGCGAGAACAGCCTCAACTCGTGCGGGAACCGGCCGAACTTGAGCGAGAGCCGCTCCAACTCGTGCGGGAACAGCCTCAACTCGTGCGAGAGCCGACTGAACTTGAGCGAGAAGCGCTCCAACTCGTGCGAGAGCCGGCTGAACTCGTGCGAGAACCGGCCGAACTTGAGCGAGAACAGCCTCAACTTGTGCGAGAACCGGCCGAACTTGAGCGAGAACCCGCTGAACTCGTGCGAGAACCGCCCCAACTCGTGCGACACCCCCGCTAAACTTGAGCGAGACGCCATCCGGCCATAAAAAGAAATGCTCCATAGGTGGCCTCACCTATGGAGCATTTCTACTCATCTACTTCGACCAACAGTCAGATTGATTATTTTATAGTTTTATACCATTCGTTGACAGTGTCTTCATTTTTGTCTACCCATTCTTGGGCAGCTTTTGCGGGTTCCATGCCATTGTTGATTTTGACCATGACGCTTTCGAGTTCGTCTTTGGTTAAGGCGAATTGATCGAGGATTTCATAGGCTCTTGGTGCGTCTTTTTTCAATCCTTGACGTACGATTGTATTAATATCGTCTGAATCCCCGTATGAATTTTTCGGATCGTCCAGGTATTTCAAGTCCCATTTTGAAAAGGACCAATGAGGGGACCAGAGCGTTACGACAATCGGTTCTTCATTCTTGATGGCTTCACCGAGTGATGTGGCCATAGCTGCTGAGGAACTGGATTGCAATGTCCATTTATCTAATCCATAGTCTTTCATAACTTGGTTCTTGGTTACTTCCATTTGACCGGATCCGGGTTCAATGCCTGTGATGGTCCACTCTGTTTTATCTCCGACCGAATGGGTGTTTTTGGCTAAGTCTTTGATGGAGTTCACGTCTTCCATATACTTGGGAACGACGAGTCCGAGTGGGGTTCCTTCCACGTTGGGACCGAGCATTTCGATGTCTTCTTTATATTTTGCCCAATAATCGGCGTCTGTATTGGGGAGCCATATGCATACGGAAGAGTCGGCTGACTGATCGGCAATCCCTGTATACATGGCGCCGGAGTTAACTTGTTTTAAGTTAACGTCATAGCCTTGGTTTTCAAGCGCTACTTTAACGACGTTTGAACTGGCGATAGCAGATGGCCAGGAGACATAGGGAATGGTCAATTCCTCTTGTCCCAGCTTGAGTTTGCCATCGCTGTTGTCACCCTTATCCGAGCTATTTTCAGAAGAACTGTCATTACCGCCGCATGCCGCCACTATCATGGTAAGCATGAGTAAGATTGTAAATGCCAGTAATTTTGTATGTTTTATCATTATGGTTATTCCTCCTCTAGTTTTATTGTGCTGCGTTCTGATTATGCTCCGTATCCGATTGCGGAGACTGTGTTTTGTGGTTGAGACGGGCAAAAACGTCCCGCATATTTTCCGGTGTGAATTGTAGTTGATCTGAATAGGTTGATTCCCAGGAATTGTATGCCTGTCCGGAAAGTTTTTTTATCATTTCGGATGCATCAAAAATGGCGAGATTATAAATCCAATTGGCCATCGTTAAAATTGAGCTCATGTGCGCACCTTCGTTTGTGGCACCGCACATGTCTTTCACCAGGTTCACCTGATAATCGCGAAAATAGGCGTCAAAAGCGGAGGTCATCACACATCCGTCTGTCACGACGCCGCCTAAGATGATGTGTTCGATCCCCATACTTTTTAAAATCAGATCCAGATGTGTGTCATAAAAACCACTCCAGCGGTATTTATCGATGACAATATCATGATTATTGGGTTGAATAGCGTCTATGATGTCGATTGCTTCGGTTTCACTATTGTAAAATACCGGCTTGCCCTTGTGATTTAAGGGTTCTTGTTTGGATAGCCCCACCGTGTCATTGCGATTGATATGCCGGGTGTAAATAATCGGGATGTTGTGTTTTCGGCATTCGCTGATTAACGCACGCGTTTCGTGGACGATTTGGTCGAGGCCTTGGATGCCGAATTGACTTTCTTTTTGCATATCAATGATTACGAGAGCTGTTTTCGTTGTTTCCAGTGTCATCACCTTCTTGATTGTGTTTGGGAATAAAATTGAATATATCGCCGGATTCCATTGCGTTTGCCAGTTTAAGCGTCCAGTCAAAATAAACATTGGTCTGTTCAATGTCGGCCAGATCTTTTTGAGCCATTTCTTTTGCTTCGTCAGATTCACCATTGGCTGCGATGTCCTGAAGCGTGCCTTCAACTTGTTCATTGGCCCGCGAAATAATATTCCGCTCTTGTCTTAGGATTTTCACAAAAAAGGCGAAGAAATTTCGGAAAAAGTCTTTTTCTGCAATAAAATGATCCTTTCGTTCGCCTTTTTTCCAGACTTTAATGACCATTTCGGTATCAAGCAGTTCACGCAATCCTGTACTAACGCTTCCTTTACTCATTGCCACTTCGTCTTTGATTTCATCAAGATTAAGTGGTTTATCCGCGAAATAGAGCGTACCGTAAATTCTTCCCACTGAAGGTGTAACGCCATATATGACCATGGTTTGAGCTATAGCGCTGATTAAGATGTCGCGTGATGCTTCGATTCGCTGGAAATCATCATGGTTTTCGTCCATCGGCTTATGATGCCTCCCTTCTAAAAGATCCAATTATTTAATTTATATAGAACATATTGAACAATTTAGTTTATATTATAATGAGTGAATGGACTCTTGTCAAATTGAAAGTTCAGGTGTTTGTCACTTTTCGCGGTACTTTTTTCGGCAAACTGGAAATCCACAAATCTTACGTTTTCCCATGTCTTTGATATAATTGACTTACTGGGAGTCTTCATGATGTTATTCTTTTTTTGAGAAAATCGGCATAAGAGCCGACAAGTTATAGCATTGCCAGCCGCGGTTATGCCTGTTTTTAAGCCTGTGTAAGGGCTGGAATTATGCCTAAAGGTATTCGGGATAATAGGCGGCTGCAGCTTTGGATGAATATGAAGCGCTTCGGCTAAAATAGAGTCCGTTAAGTCATACAATCGATCCGGTTGTTCAACCGGTCTTTCGAGCGCGAAAATGTCTGAATGAGGCCATTTGAGAAAGGGGGATCTATCGTGTGTGATCGGAGAGAAGAAATCGTCGCCTACTTCAATCAGCTGGACCGCCGTCATTTTATGGATTCGGATACGAAAGTTTCAGCAGCTGACTGCCCTGTGTCGATTGGTTTTGGCCAAACCATCTCCCAGCCGACACTGGTCCTGGACATGACTCTGAAGCTTGGTCTGCAGTCTGATTCGCGTGCACTGGAAATTGGAACAGGATCCGGATACCAGACAGCTTTGCTTGCGGCTTTTTGCCGGGAAGTATACACGGTGGAGCGGGTTGACCCATTATACCAAAAGGCTAAAAAGCGGCTGAATGCGAAAGGTTTTACGAATATTTATTTCAAACGCGGCGATGGAAGTCTCGGTTGGCCGGAACACCGACCGTATGACCGCATTATGGTAACCGCTTCAGTGAGCCGGATTCCGGCCGAATTGCTGGAGCAGCTGACTGCAGGCGGTAGGATGATCATACCTGTCGGGAATGAACGTCATCAGGTCTTGCAAATGATCGAAAAAGATGAACACGGAAATACGACATCTACTGTATTGGAAGGTGTGGCATTTGTCCGATTGAAGGGAAAGTATGAATAAGTAGATAGGGTACTGGCTTGGGCGTCCTGCGAGGTTGTGGCATGCATGATAACTTTTTTGTTACGTCAGAAAGCATAAATTATGGATGACCTTATAAAAAAAGGTTCGGCATTCGCTGTAAGACGAGGTGAATACCGAGTTTTTCTAAAAAAAATCGGCAGAAAGGATGATTTAATGATGAAACGATTATTGAACTGCACGGCTTCAGATTTTAACGCCATGAATGGGCGGCAGCTGAGACAAGCTATTGACGCCTCAGAAGGCAGGGTGATGTTGTCCGAAGTTGTATGCGCTGTTACACCATTGTACCCCGGGTTAACGAACGCGGAATATGCGGCTGCTTTTGGAGCAGATATGATTTTGCTGAACTTATTTGACGTTGACCGGCCTAACATCGAGGGGCTTGCCGTGGAAAATTCGGAGCATGTTATTAAAGCGTTGAAAACATTGATAGGCCGGCCGGTTGGGATAAACCTGGAGCCGGTTGATCCTGATGCGGATAACGCTGAAACATTGGATACGCTGCCAAAAGGGCGTACCGCCACCCGTGAATCGCTGGAGAAATTGAAAGCTATGGGGGCCGATTTTGTTTGTCTAACCGGCAATCCCAAGACAGGGGTGACCAATGCGGCGATTTTGAAATCGATCAGGGAAGCGAAGGATGTCTTTCAGGATGACATTATGATTATAGCCGGAAAAATGCACGGTGCAGGTGTCAAGGGTGAGGCCGGCAGTGGCATCGTGGACCAAGATGTGGTCACCGAATTTACCCGGGCGGGTGCGGACATCATTTTGCTTCCGGGTACCGGCACTGTTCCCGGAGCGACGCTGGAGAAGACAGAAGCGTTGATTCAGGCCGCCCATGAGCAAGGTGCGCTGGCATTAACCGCAATCGGCACAAGCCAGGAAGGAGCGGCAAAAGAAACGATTCAGCAAATGGCGCTTCATAACAAAATGGCCGGAGCGGATATCCATCATATTGGTGATGCTGGTGAACACGGGATTGCTGCGCCCGAAAATATCATGGATTATTCCGTGGCCATCCGCGGTAAACGGCATACGTATATACGTATGGCCGCTTCGATTAACCGGTAAGAGTTCCTGTCACTTTCCAATTATAAAGTTGGACCCACCAACCATAAGGCTGGTGGGTCTTTTGATTCCCCGGGCAGGCGAAGCGCAAAGTGTTATGGCAGTGTTGAATAAGAGCCTGGAGGCGCGACACGGCTAGAATTTCTAGTAAGGTCAGAAAGTATAAATTATGGGTGACCTTATAAGAAACGCTCCGGCATTCGCTATAGGACGACGCGAATGCCGAGTTTTCTAAAGAGGGGGATTCGGCTCTCGCGCCCAAGTTTGCGTTTTAGCGGTCAAATTTTGGATTTGGCATCCAAGTTTGCGTTTTCGCGCCCAAATCTTGAAACTTCCGCCCATGTTTCAGTTTCCGCTCCCAAATCTTGAAATTCCCGCCCATATTTCAGTTTCCGCGCCCATGTTCAAAGACTACGCGCCCATATTTTGACCTCTCTCTTATGTACTCTCACATGCCGGTTAGAAGCGGGCATTTTCCTTCCTTATATGACGAGCCCCATAATAGTTCCTGATATGACAGAGGCCAGCGTAGCACCCAGTAATAGTTTTAAGGCAACTTTGGATATATAATTACCTTGTTTTTCACTGATTGACCTGATGGAGCCGGCTACAATACCCACGGTACCGAAGTTGGCGAAACTCACAAGATAAACGGAAACAATAGCTGTTGTTTTTTGGGAAAGTCCTTCTGATATCTTTTCAAAATTCAACATGGCTACAAATTCATTCGTGACCAGTTTAGTTGCCATAATGCTCCCTGCATCAACGACTTCTGACCACGGTACTCCCATTATAAAAGCAACAGGTGCAAACACATAGCCCATTAACGTTTGGAACGAGATATCAAACATACCGAGAAAGATAACGTTGATTAACTCCATTAAGGAAATAAATCCTAATAGCATAGCTGCAACGGTAACGACCAGTTTGAGACCGTCCATGACACTCTGCGAAACCATTTGAAAGAATGGAACGCGTTTTTGCTCATCCGTTTGTATTAAATCTTCTTCATCTGATACATCATAAGGGTTAATAATATTAGCGATAATGAGTGCGCTGAATATGTTTAAGGCTACAGCGGTTACGACATACTTAGGTTCCAGCATCGTCATATAAGCACCTACCATGGCCATGCTGACGGCGCTCATAGCCGATGTGCAAATGGTATACAGTCTTTTCTGTGATAATAAAGGTATTTGCTTCATGACTGTCAAAAATACTTCCGGCTGCCCAAGAACGGCTGTGGAAACAGCGAAATAACTTTCCAATTTTCCCATCCCGGTTATTTTACTTAAAATGATTCCGGTGTATTTAATGATGACAGGCAGTATTTTGAAATGGTTAAATATTCCAATTAGGACAGAAATAAAAACAAGCGGCAGCAGGGCTGAGAATATGAAAGGTTCTTCACCCTCGTTAACAATACCGCCCAACACAAAATCGATTCCGGCGTCGGCAATGGACATCAGTTGCTCAAAAAACTTTCCTATATTTGTAACTATGGTCAAGCCGGCACTTGTGTTCATTAACGTGAAGACCAGAATGAATTGCACACCCAGCATGATACCTATTCGTTTGTATTTAATATGTTTTCTGTCGTTACTGAATAGATACCCAACAGCAAACACAAATAATAACCCTGTGATCATGAATACTACATTCATAAGTTGTCCCCTCTCTAGCTGTTAACGTTTTCAAAGTGAGCAAATTATTTCATAAAATGAGGTGCTCATTTTTATAATGTCAGAAAGTATTAATTCTAGATAACTTTATAAAAAAACCTCGGCGTCCCCGCTATAAGGCAAGGCACATACCGAGTTTTTTAATAGAAAAAGAGATTTAAGTTGTATGGATTTTTCTATTAAACAGTTATTTCTGTTTCGATTCTTGCATTGTGTTTACCTACGGGATCGAATGTTTCTGTATTCTGTTGTATGACTAATAGAATGTCCAGTCTGCAGGGAAACGCTAATGCAGATAATGGAGGAGGCTTCATGATACTATTTAATTCGTCACCTCTCTTATGTAAACAATTGTTTATCTGATAATCATATGTTTATTGTATTTGTTTTTTTATTGAATTGTCAACCCGGTTTAACGCATTTGATCGCACAACTTGAGCGAGAGCGGCCCGAACTCGTGCGAGAAGTCGCGCAACTTGAGCGAGAGCGGCCCGAACTCGTGCGAGAAGTCCTGCAACTTGAGCGAGAACCCCCCGAACTCGTGCGGGAAGTTCTGCAACTTGAGCGAGAGCGGCCCGAACTCGTGCGGGAAGTCCTGCAACTTGAGCGAGAGCGGCCCGAACTCGTGCGAGAAGTCGCGTAACTTGAGCGAGAACGGCTCGAACTCGTGCGGGAAGTCCTGCAACTTGAGCGAGAACGGCTCGAACTCGTGCGAGAAGCCGCGCAACTTGAGCGGGAGCGGCCCGAACTCGTGCGAGAAGTCCTGCAACTTGAGCGAGAGCGGCCCGAACTCGTGCGGGAAGCCGCACAACTTGAGCGAGAGGTTCTCATAAGCTTCCACATGAAGTCAGTCTGTTGCACTAGACGGCAGGATGATATACTGGCTGATAGACTATCATTGAAAAGGATGTGAGCGTGATGACATTTGAAAATGTACTGCCACTACTGAAATCGGGGGAAAAGGTGATTCGTACCGGGTGGGGCGGTCCCGAATTGTATGTGAAGCTCGTAGGTGAAAGTGTTCATGACGGTGAAAAGCTGAATCCGTATATGTTAATTAATGTGGAAGGGGAAGGCTATACGATGTTTACGCCGACTGTGTGTGATATTTTGGCGGATGATTGGAAGGTCGTGGACTAATATATAGTTCACGTCGATTCCTTTATAGACTAAGGCGCGATAAAAAGGAGGCGGATAATGATATTTGAGGAGTACCATGGCAAAGTGGTTTTCGTGACAGGAGCGGATTCAGGGATTGGCATGGCGCAAGCGCAGCGGTTTCTGGAAAACGGGGCATGGGTGTTTGGATTTGATAAAAAAGAAGATGGATTGTCTCATTTATCCACGTTATATCAGGAACGTTTTTCCTATTATGTCGGGAGTGTATCTGACAAAGATGCGGTCACTGCAGCTGTGAACCGGTGTCTGGCACAGTTTCACAAAATCGATATTTTATTGAATACAGCAGGGATACTGGATGGGTACGCCGCGACACTGGATACGGATGAGTCATTGTGGGAGGCGGTGATGGATACGAATGTGAAGGGACTGTATCTGGTGACAAATGCGGTGCTGCCGGAGATGCTTAAGCGCCAAGCGGGAGTTGTTGTCACGATGGCTTCGATTGCCGGAATTGTACCTGGTGGCGGCGGGGCAGTATATACGGCGTCAAAGCACGCCATCATCGGCTATACAAAGCAGCTTGCTTATGATTACAGCCGCTCCGGAATACGGGCTAATGCGATAGCCCCCGGTGCGATTAAGACGCCGATGAATCAGGCGGATTTTGCAGGGGGCGGTGAGATGGCGGACTGGGTGGCCAATGAGACGCCTGCGGGCAGATGGGCGACACCGCGGGAAGTAGCCGATCTGACGTTGTTTGTTGCCAGTCACGCTGCAGATTATATGCACGGGGAGGTGCTGCGGCTGGACGGTGGCTGGACTATCAAATAGCGATGTGTGCCTGCAAATGGATCGGCCTGCCCAGCATTGCGATTACTCACAGGCATGGACGGTCTTTCAATGCTTTGCTATAATGAAATAGCTGGTTAGAGCGCTAGCACTGCGGCACTTAGTTTTCCTTTGGTCTCAGTTATCACTAAAATAGCCCCCGTGCTATTTTACAAAGGAGAACGAGCGATGAATAAATCTGTGACCCACAGCCCGCTTCAACCTTCCATTTTACCAGCGGCGGAGATGACCAAAATAGCGCTTGTCGCTTCTTTATACGTCGTTGTCACGGCTTTTTTGGCTGTCATTAGTTTTGGGGCGATTCAGCTCCGGCTTTCCGAAATGTTCAATTATCTTGCACTTTACAATAAACGGTATGTGATTGCTGTTACCTCGGGTGTGCTGATTGTCAATTTTATGTCCCCCACATGGATTCTCGACGTGCCGATTGGCGGGACGGCGACCTTGTTGGTACTGTTGTTATGCCGTTTTTTGACCAGACGAATCAAACATGACATTGTCAAAATGGCGATCACTGCAGTCGTATTTGCCTTCTCGATGTTTACTGTTGCCGCTCAACTCGTGATTTTGTTTGACTTTCCCTTTTTTTATACATGGTTGACCGTTGCAGCAGGCGAGCTTTTTTCCATGTCCATAGGTGGTGTGGTTATTTACTTTCTGAGTAAGAAAATTGATTTGACAGAATGAGCATGGGATCGGGTATATGTCACAGCAATTATCTTATAACGTCAGAAAGAATAAATTATAGATGACCTTATAAGAAACGAACATGGCTACGCCTTCTCGTAGCCACCACCTACCATGAAAATGAATGTCTGCACAAAAGCTTCGGCATTCGCTATAAGACGAGGCGAACGCCGAGTTTTTCTAACATAACTGCAGCAATCAGTTGTCGTTTTTTGATGTTTGGGCAGGAATGACCCCGCTGCGCATCACGATGGATAAAAGAGCCTCACACCAGCAACAGAGGCTCTTTTTGAATCCTCAATTTTTGCATAGTGAACCGGGCCGGCTCGCCCATCAGCCCTGAATATCCCGTTTATTATAACTGATGAATCCTGCCAGGGACGTAACCAGGCTGATCCCCAGCAACAGGATGACAGGCATCCTATCGAACGCGTTGGATGGGAGTGCCGGGACGGTTTCAAATACTGACAGGTTGTTGGCCCAATCCGGAAGATCCAGAACATCCCCGAGAAAAATAATAATAAATCCATAGATGAGATAGAGCCAGATGATACTGGCGATTTTGGGAACAAGACCAATCACCAAGATGCTCAAGCCAAGCAGCACCCAGATGGCTGCAAGATACATAAACGCCGCGAGGAAAATGTCGCCGGCATCCAGCGGCTGATCCAATACGGCTATGCTTGCTCCCCACAGACCGAGTGCGATTAGCGCTTGCATCAGAATACTGGTGATCACGGCGAGCCATAGATAGTTGCTCATAACTGTGGTACGGGAGATAGCCTTGCTGAGAAAATTTTCGATCCGGTTTGCCGTTTCTTCTTTTTTCAATGCCATGATGGTTATAACCGCCGGAACAGCACTGATTAAGGACATCATGGCAATTAATAGCGTCACAAATTGATTCTTGACATCCGATTCGCCTTGCATCATTTTTTCAAGGAACGGATTATCAGCAAAATAAGTTTCCAGATCGTCCAGAATATAGCCGAATGAAGCGCTAAAAAGAACAATAAAAACCGCCCATACAATAATCGGTACCCGCTGCTCGTGAACAGTGAAGCCAAGTGGTGTTTTCAGAAAAATAGAGGCGTGTTCATTACCTGGTTTTGGCGGAATGAAGCCTGCGTCCAGATCCCGGGTGCGATGGAGATAAAAAGCACCGGCAGTGAGAATAAATGCGGCAATCAGACAGCTGTACACGGGCCACCAGTCATTTTGGATGAACACATTCGTCCGCATTCCCCAGCCGAGCGGTGAGATTAATGACAGGGTATCACTGCTGACATCGCCAAAAGCACGCACAAGATAGGCAACAGCCAGAACACCAAAAGAAATCATGGTTGTTCCTCTTGCGGTTTCTGCAAGCTGAGCCAAAAATGCTGTAATGCCGGCAAATACGAGCCCCACGCCACCGAGAATGGATCCATACAAGTACGCGCTTTGCCAATCGGTGCCATCTATATCTGTCGCCCAAAGCCCTGTTCCGATAATCGCTGCCAATAGTATGTTGACGACGGTGATGACGAGCATGGCGGCACCTAAATAGGACAAACGTCCAATTGGCAGTGAGCGAATGTATTCGGTTCGTCCTTCTTCTTCGTCCCCGCGGGTCATGCGACTGACGAGCATAATGTTCATGACAGCCACAGTCACCAGGGTGAAGAGCATGGTTTCCTGCGCGAATAATGTAGCTGTTGTCGACAAAAAGTCCTGCAAACTGTAGCTCGAACCGACCATGGCCTCCATGGCGGGGTTATTCATGGTGATGGCAAATCCGCGCCTTGCCTCCTCATCCGGATAAACGCTTGGATAAGCGGTTATCGTCGCTACGATGATGATAGCAAATCCGGCGAGCCAGAGCAGGATTTTCAAGCGCAGCTGACGGACAAGCAATCCCATTATGTGTGGCATTTCTTTAAAAGGATTAGCCATGCGTAATGCCTCCCGTTGCCGGGGTGGATTGTTCCTGCTGTTGATAATGGCGCATAAACAAATCCTCCAATGTCGGCGGCGCACTTTCCAGCTTTATCACACCGAATTGACTAATATGTTGCATCAATGGGTCAAGTGCGTCCGAATCGGCCTGAAATGAGATACCTGCATCTCTTTCTGTCAGATTATGAACCCCCTGAAAGCTATCCAGTCCGGTTATCGACTGTTTGGTTTCGACGTATATTTGGCTGCGCGTCAAATGGCGCATCTCCCGCAATGTCCCACTTTCGATGATTTTTCCTCGGCGGATAATGCCGACCCGGTCACACAATTGCTCCACTTCAGACAAAATATGGCTGGACAAGAGAATGCTTTTGCTGGCTTCTTTCAATTCAAGCACACATTCCTGAAAAACATGTTCCATCAGTGGATCCAGCCCTGATGTTGGTTCATCCAGGATAAATAAATCGGCATCTGACGCCAAGGCAGCAATCAAGGCAACTTTTTGCAAGTTCCCTTTGGAATAGGTTCGGCATTTTTTGGTTGGATCCAGATCAAACCGCCGGATAAGCGCCTCTCGCTTGGCTGTGTTTTTATCACCGCGCAATTTTAAAAACAAATCAATAACCTCACCGCCCGTCAGATTCGGCCATATGTTGACATCTCCAGGGACATAAGCGATATGCTGATGAATGGATACGGCTTTTTTCCATGTGTCCTTACCGAAAATTTCCGCTTTTCCACTAGTGGCTTTGATGATGCCCAACAAAATTCGAATAGTTGTTGATTTGCCGGCGCCATTCGGTCCAATGAATCCGTAAATTTCCCCCAGCTGGACGTCCATATCAATACCATCAAGCGCTTGGAACTTACCGAACCTTTTCGTGATCCCTTTCGTTTTTAATACCGTCATTATGAATCTCCTTCCCTGATTTTACCGTCAAACATGAAATGAATCTGCTTGTTGATATTTGCCAGCAGCTGATCATAGGTCATATCTTGATCGTACACATATAGGATGGTTTGCGCGGCTATCACACTGTAAATGGCAAATGCCCCTTGTTTCGCATCAACAGTTAGCGTAAACGTGTTCTGGTGTTTTTCGATTAATTGCTCAAACCATACGATCGCCTCCATATCAAGCTGGAATGCCTTCGTTCGCAAGTCGGTCTGTTCCCTGGATTGGTCTGTCAAAACGGGCATTAACTCCTGCCAAAACGATTTCGGATAGTGCTCAATGAATGTAAGCGATTGATGCAGAAGCTGCTTCAGCTGCTCCATAAAATAAACCGAATCGGCATGCAGTTCTGTCTGTGTCTTGTTGCGTATCACTTCCATTTCATTGGAAAAAAGCGTGATAAGCAGCGCACCCTTGGAAGGAAAATAATTATAGATCGTTCCAGTGCCAACTTCCGCCTCCCGGGCAATTTCGGTCATCGATGTCTGCTGGTATCCTTGTTCTTTAAATTTTTTCTCGGCGGTTTTTAAAATACGTCGCTGATTTTTTTGTTTGGTTTTCTCACGTAATCCCAATCCGGTTGTCCCCTTTTTTGATTTAGGTGAATTCATTCATAAATGAATATATTCATATTTTACATCCAATATGCAGGGTAGGTCAAATGAGTTGGAGGCTTCCTGGTGTCATAAGGGAATAAACGTCTACAATTTGTCAGACCAGTCAATTTTTATCGTTTAATGAGAAAAGTGTTCACGAAACGTACCGCGGGAAGGGGGAAGTAAGTGATGTAAAAAAAGAACGATTAATTCAGCTGATTCATGGGGATTCATCGAAATCTAAATGTCGATTGCCGGGAGGAAGATGTCGGGAAATTATTGAGGCAAAATCAAATTATAAAAACCTGAAACCCGCTTTTGTCAGGTTTCAGGCGCTTACGCTTATCGGGATGACAGGATTTGAACCTACGACCCCTAGCACCCCATGCTAGTGCTCTACCAAGCTGAGCTACATCCCGTGATTCAAACCAATATCTATTATAAGAAAAATTTGAGGAAAAAACAACAAAGTAAAGAAATTATAATGTTGTATAGCTGTTCAATCTCATTTCCGTACGCAGGATCCTGTCCCAGTAAAGCTGTAATGGTCTGCTTTAGGGCGGTTGATCAAACGCTTGATCAATATATAACCGGCTGTTAAGGACCTGCTTTCTTGATTTTGCAGTGTGGACGTTTTATTTTTAAAACGACCGTGCCATTGTATAATGGAAGTAACGTGCTGGAGGTGGGTTGAATGAAGATTGCCATTATTGGTGGCGGTATTGGCGGTCTTGCTTTAGCTGCTGGACTGCAAAAAATTAATATAAAAGCGCATGTGTTTGAGCAGGCGCATTCGTTTAAGCCGCTTGGCGCCGGTCTTGGCATCGGGAGTAACGCGATGCTAGCTTTGGATCGCATGGGAATAGCAGGGGATGTGATAAAAGCCGGCATGCCGCTCCATGAGCAACGTTTTTTAAATGGCAGATTAGACGTAATGAACAGGATTGATTTTTCCCGATTAAAGAAAAAATTCGGTGAGGAAACGCTCGCCATTCATCGGGCGGATTTGCATGAAGCCTTATTTGACGCTGTCGACCCTGCTTATTTTTATTTTGGTAAACAGGTGATTGACTTTGTGCAACACGATGATTGTGTCACATTGAGATTTCAGGATAATACCAGGGATGATTTTGACTATGTTATGGCAGCTGACGGCATTCGTTCGATCTTTCGTCAGACGCTTATTTCCGACAGTCAGCCGCGTTACGCGGGTTATACGTGCTGGCGCGGTATTACGGAAAACAATGGGGATGTTCCGCCCCATATCTCATCGGAAGCTTGGTCGAAGCACGGCCGGTTCGGTTGGGCACCGCTACATGGCGGTGATGTGTACTGGTTCGCATGTGTTAATGCGGTTGAAGGCGATGCGCATTATGCGAATTTGGATAAAAAAGAAGCAGCAAAGTTATTTGCACATTTTTCGCCTGCTGTGGAACGGTTGATCAGCGAGGCAAAGGATGCTTCCTTTTTACATCATGATTTATATGATATTAAACCGCTGAATTCCTTTGTGCATAACCGCATTATTTTGCTTGGTGATGCGGCTCATGCGGCAACGCCAAATATGGGTCAGGGTGCCGGCCAGGCGATTGAAGATGCTTATGAATTAATGCATGCCATCGATATAGAACCTTCCATGGAAAACGCTCTGGCATGGTATGAAGCAAGACGCGTTAACAAAACAGAAAAGGTCATCAAACTTTCCAGGCAGATCGGTCGGGCGGCCCAATGGCAGAATCCGTTATTGATCGGATTTCGAAATACTGTTTTTCCGTTTGTTCCAAAATCACTGCTCTTTTGGAGGCTGACGTTTTTGTTTAAGTAACTTAGAGGCTAGAGGTTGTGAAGGGGAGGGGGAACCCCCGCAACCGGATTTCGCGCGAGACCCTCGGAATTTCGCGCGAGGCCCTCGGAATTTCGCGCGACGTCCTCGGAATTTCGCGCGAGGACCGCACAATTTCGCGCGACACCTCTGAAATATCGCGCGAGACTCCCGATAGTCGCCTGCTGACTTGCGCCAGAGCACCATCAACTTAATTGAAAAGAGAACATACTATTACTTGTGTTCCGTCTTAGTTAGACATCAGCTGTCTTCACCCTTATCGATATATCCTTTGATTTTCTTTTTCATCCAAATTTCCGACTGGTACTCGCTGCCCATGAGCTAATGTTCGACGTTCCCGGGATGATGTTCTTCGCGCTCGGGTTGATACCCGCTGCCCAGAGGTCGATATCCAACATTATCGGGTTGATAATCACTAATCTCGCAACGATATCGCCGCCTGATACGTGAGAAGAACTCCCTGCATCGAAGTATCCGAGTACGTTTTATAAAAAAGAAAAAGTGGAAGAACATTTGTATCGGAAAGAGTTAAGTAAAGGAGTCGATAACATGAACAGACAGGTTTATTTAGGTCAATCAGATATCCGTGTTTATCCAGTAGGACTCGGCACAAATGCAGTTGGAGGTCATAATATTTATCCGAACATGCTGGATGAGGAGCAGGGTAAAGATATGGTTCGTGCCGCATTGGATGATGGCATGAACATGCTCGATACGGCTTATATGTATGGCTTGGGTCGTTCTGAGGAACTTATTGGCGACGTTATGAACGAATATAAACGTGAGGACATTGCTCTGGCAACCAAAGGGGCGCACGAATTTGTCGGGGATGATATTGTGATGAACAACCATCCGACGTTTTTGAAACAACAGGTCGAAAACAGTATGCGCCGTTTGCAGACTGATTATATCGATTTATTTTATATTCATTATCCGGACAAAGATACACCGAAATATGAAGCAGTTGGTGCATTGAAGGAATTGCGCGATCAGGGAAAAATTCGCTCAATTGGTGTTTCCAATTTTTCAATGGATGAGCTGAAAGAAGCCAATCAGGACGGTTATGTTGATGTTGTGCAGGCAGAGTACAACCTGCTGCACCGGGAGGCCGAGACAATAATGCTGCCTTATACGGCTGAGCAGGCGATTACATTTATCCCATACTTCCCTCTGGAGTCCGGTCTGTTGGCAGGAAAATATGATGCGTCATCCACCTTTACAGATATTCGGGCGAGCAAACCCAGTTTCCAGGGCGAAGCTTTCCGGGAAAATTTGAAAAAAGTGGACAAACTGCGTGACATTGCAAATGACTATGGTGAAGATGTGGCACATGTTGTACTCGCTTGGTACTTTTCCCGTTCTTCACTGGATGTTGTGATCCCTGGTGCTAAACGGGCCGGTCAGGTGACAGACAATAAACGTGCTGGAGAGATTGAACTCACACAGGAAACAATTGATACGATTGATCGGTTGTTTGGTTAATATAATTGAATGCTTTAATAAACTTGGGCAATGGCAGCTTTTCATAGTTGTTCCGTTGCCCATTTTATGATCAATTTCCACCATCTGTCGGTCACGATCTATAACATTGCCAGAGAGGGTTTTTGTCTTTGTTTTACCTGTCAGGTGTTATGATTCATTAATTAGCTCTTTCCTTTATACTAAGTGTGAATCTTGAGGTAAAAAAAGTGCAAATGTAAGTTTATGTTGCAATGAGCTGTTTTAAGAAAAATATTGGATGGTTAGCCCCCAAAAACGGGGGAATTTCATAAATCAATAAAAAAATCATAAGCGTCTATTTTCCGAGAAAATGTTGCTTCATAACCTGAAGTTTTCTAAAAATACGCTGTTCGGACGAAAATAA
>NZ_BMNQ01000063.1 GCF_014646635.1 Lentibacillus kapialis | reverse complement strand
CAGCTTCCAATGCTGTGTTAGCCGATTTTAGGCAGGCTCAAGAAAAATTTAAAAATGCGTTTCCTTCAACGGGATACGTATGTCCTTTTTCAGCTCCAAATATGGAATAAACTGTATTTTATAGGGTTCTTATCAAAATGAAAAGGAAATTTACAAAGAGGATTGATAAAAAAGCTCCTGAATTTTAATTTTGACCTTCATTAGTTGCAGAATGTGTTTCTATGAATAATTCAGGTTAAATGTTTTAAGTTACAGTCCTGTTATTTATGATACGGTTCTGCCCTCATAATCCTGAAAGCCCGGTAAATCTGCTCCAGCAAAATCATTCGCATCATTTGATGTGGAAACGTCATCCTGGAAAACGACAGTGCCAGATCACTGCGTTTTTGAACGTCCTTACTAATGCCAACCGAGCCGCCGATGATGAAAGCGATTTTGCTTGTGCCATAGGTCGCGAGTTCATCCATTTTGGCGGCAAATTGTTCCGAAGTAAGCATTTTCCCGTCTATCTCCAGTGTGATGACATAGGTGTCCCTACTGATATTGGATAGAATACGCTCGCCTTCTTTTCTTTTTACTTGCTTATTTTCGGCATGACTCATATTTTCAGGTGATTTTTCATCGGCAACCTCCCTGATTTGAACCTTCGCATAGGCCCCAAGTCGCTTCATATATTCCTCAATACCCTGTTTCAAGTATTTTTCTTTTAGTTTTCCAACGGCGATGATTGTGATGTTCATTGGCGTTCATCCTTCTTCGTTACGTTTCATGCTTTTTTCAGTTTACCAAAAATGCTGCGCTCTAACACGGACGAGAGATCTGTATGAAGGATAAGAACCAATTATTTGGGTATCAAATTTTAGAAAAACGTGGACAGGATCATTATACTGAAGACGTTCTGAAGATTTATCACTTAAGAGGTTGTAAAGGTTGTAAAGGTTGTATTCTGGTGGTTTTCCAGGAAAATGATACGCTCGATTTGCAGTGCAACAGACAATACATGGATAAACGCTTCATACCTTGAGGCTTCTGAGTGCTTGTCATAATTGTGGATAATGAGGGGTGCCAATTGTTTACTGGCCTCTGCATCAAAATGGTAAAAATCAATAATCGGGAAATATAACGCATCACCAATTGGAATCAGTGTGCCCATAACAATTTCACCTTTTTTTGGCGTAGCTGCTGTTGGAGCATACACGATGACATCCAGCGTCTCATTTGTCAGCATATCAACGACGACGAGGACGCGGTCATTATATTTATAACCGATATAATAAAATTTTGGTACCGCCTTATCCCATTCCTTCAGCCATGATGCAACGAGCGGCTTTTTGTTCAGCGTGTGGCGGTTATCTTCAATATAGTCATCGGTGAACGTGACCTCGGCTTCATTCGAATCATGCATTAATTTCCACCAAAACAGATTGCTTTCCAGTGATTGCCATTTTTCTTTCCTCGGATGATGGTCATCAATAAATACACTCAGTTCTTCCCGGTACAAAGTATAATAATGATTGATGATATAATGCGTAAAATCTTTGTAGACTTTCAGGAGTAAATCCTCTTTCAACTCATCTGAAACGGGGTAATCATGCCGGAATGCTTTGACACTGGACTGTGATTGTGCAAATGCCACCACTTTTTCAGTTGTTCTGTTTTCTTTCATGACACCATTTCCTTTCGAGGAGAATTTCAGGGCAAAAAGCGAGAACTTTAATTGACCTTAATTAATGATTCGACATTTATCTTTCATTTCCTCTTTTAAAATAAAAAAATCAGGTTACTTTTCCACATTACCTGCTGTTTGCGGCTTTGTAACCCATACCGTTGTTGAAAAACACTATGCTTTCCGGAGACGGCTGATGAGCCTTCTTGTGTTGCCACATGCTTAAACAGACAGCACGCAGCGACGTGGTCATTGTTTGCTCAATCCCGCCGCTGCTCACTGCCGGATTTCCGTTGACCCATGTAAAGAGTCAGCGGTTTGTCGGATCCGCTTACCAGTTTATAGAAGTAAGAGGACGTCAGATTGTAGCTGTCCTCGATTTTTTCAGCAAGATAGCTGCTTCGTTCAAATAGGATAGTCCGGAATTCACTGATTTGCCTGTGGACTTTTTCCATTAGAGCCTCCTGATTTTCCAGCCGGTCGGACATGTCTTTTTGTACTTTATCCTGATCGGCGACCTGGTCAGACATTTTTCTATTCATGTCAGCAAGCTCTTTCATTTGTTGTGCCATCTCCTGATTGGCCACTTCATATGCTGCCAGACGCTCCACAATGCCACGGCTGGATTCATTCAATGATGCAATCCCGCCGGCTACTTCCTTTGTCATCGTGTCTTCGTTCTCGAGAATATGCTGGAGCTGCTGATTGTTCCGATCCAGTTTTGCCAGCCATTCCATCGCCTGACGTTCAAACGCTTCATGTTCTCGTTTGCGGTCATTTAGCGCTTGCAATTGATCACCAACATTTTTCCATTTACTCGCGTTGACATGTTGCTGATGGTGATAAAGCGCTTTGATCTCTTGGAATGCGCTCGTTAATGATTGATTGATTTTTTTCTGCTCATTAATCATGTCAGCGAAGTTATCTCTGTGAAAATAACCTTGATTCGGTTCAAGGATTTCGCCATTATTTTTAAAAACTTTGGGGTGTTCGTTATGGTTGATAAAAAGCCCCACGTCATCACATCCCTTATTGCATGTTGCTAACAGTCTATGCAATTGCGGATGGATACGGGACAATCGACCCAGCCTTACAATACTTTCCGGTGCACGCTGTCACCATTATATGTGAATAAAACCTGCTTATCTTCTACCATTGTCTCCAGGTGAACTTTTCGCCCCCACAATTGATAAATATACGGCAGGACATTCTCCAGGTAATGCAGATCGAGCTCGATACCTTCATAGCCGTGTACCAGATATAATTCGCCATTCCGCAGATAATCGCCGTTTTCCACGGTAATATAGGGAAACCCACCATTCACACGCTGCGAAACAAGCTGATCGCGCACATTTTCATAATCTTTATCAGTAATCGTATAATCGCTCCCTTGCTTCTCAAACAAATACATATCTTCCCGGTTGACCAATTCTTTGGTTAAATAATTTCGAATGAATGATTGATCTGATTCAATTTCCCGGACTTCAAAGATTTTCTCTCTTCCTGAGTTAGATTCAACCCCCAGCTTCTGCATTTTTTCGCTTGGATTGTTAAAACGCTCTTCAATATCCTCGTAGATTTTCAGTCCGAGATAATAAGGATTGATCTGCTGCTTTGAAGGCTGTACAACACTTGCATTCAGTGATGCGAACTCGACTGCTTCTTCGGGTGAGAGATCCATTTCCCTTAAAATCCGCTGATGCCAATACGACGCCCAGCCTTCATTCATGATTTTCGTTTCCAGCTGCGGCCAGAAATAAAGCATTTCTTCACGCATCATCGTTAGAATATCGCGCTGCCAGTCTGTTAGCTCACGACTGTGCTCTTCAATGAACAGCAGGAGATCTTTTTTCGGACGCATCGGAAATTTTTTATGGTGCTTTTTAACCAGCTTAGGCTTGCTGTCATCTTTTGAATCGTCCAATCCCCACAAATCATCATATGGCGTTTTCACCCCGGATCTGCCCTGCTTATTCCCCATGTCATCTTCTGTATCCTCAGACCAACTCCCCTGAATAAGCGATGGGTCGATATGTTCCTGAATCGACAGAACCGCATCAAGAAAACGTTCCACTTCATCACGGCCGTAGATCATCTCATAACTTTCAACCCGTTCAGCTGTTGCCGTCATACTTTCCACCATATCGCGACGCGTATTCCCAAAACGCATATTATTTTTGAAAAAATCACAATGTGCAAGTACGTGTGCAATAATCAGCTTGTTTTGGATAAGACTATTGGTATCAAGCAAAAAGGCATAGCATGGATTGGAATTGATAACGAGCTCATAAATCTGACTCAGACCGAGATCATAATGCAGCTTCATCTTATGGAACTGCTTGCCGAAACTCCAATGAGAAAACCGTGTCGGCATGCCATATGCTCCAAATGTGTAAATAATATCAGCAGGGCATATTTCATACCGCATCGGATAAAAATCAAGTCCAAATCCAGTCGCTATTTCAGTGATTTCATCAATCGCCCGGTTCAACATCTGTCTCTCCGTCAACGTGATCATCCTTCCAATGTGGTCTTTTTATAGTGTATGATCCGGGGATTAAAATTTTGACCGGTAAAAAAAGATAGATCGATTAATTGGGATGTTCACAAAGTCATAAAATTGTCACAAAAATCAAAACGGAGATGATACTTGCTTTAAAGCGCTTACAAGTAGTCGATCCATTAGGAATATTCAGTAAAATGTTGTGTTCAAAGATTTTTTCATGTAAAATAATATTATTACGTTACTTTTTATCCGTAAGTTTAAAATTTTTCACTAAAAAGGGGATGACCAATGAGTACAAAAGAATCAACTTTAAAACCAGACGAATTTACAGTAGCCAATAACTATGCCAATTTCTTAAATCACATCACTAAACTACGCAATCCTCATGAAGTTGAATTTCTGCAGGCTGTTAGAGAAGTAGTTAACTCCCTCGTTCCAGTATTAGCCCATCACCCACAATACATGAAATCCTGCATACTTGAAAGACTTGTGGAACCGGAAAAGATCATTTCATTCCGCGTTTCCTGGGTGGATGATGAGGGAGACGTACAAATTAATCGCGGCTATCGTGTGCAATTCAATAGTGCACTTGGCCCGTATAAAGGGGGTTTACGCTTTCACACAACCGTTAATGAAAGCATCATAAAATTTTTAGGATTTGAACAAACCTTCAAAAATTCCCTTACCGGACAACCGATTGGCGGCGGGAAAGGTGGATCGGATTTTGATCCAAAAGGCAAAACAGATTTAGAAATTATGCGGTTTTGCCAAAGTTTCATGACTGAACTGTATAATCATATTGGTCCGGATACCGACGTTCCAGCCGGAGATATCGGCGTCAACGCCAGGGAGATTGGCTACATGTTCGGCCAGTACAAAAAATTACGCGGGGCTTTTGAAGCAGGAGTACTAACCGGTAAAGGGCTCGAATATGGGGGAAGCCTGGCACGCACAGAAGCGACCGGTTATGGATTAGTATATTTTGTCCGTGAAATGTTACAGGACAAAGGTATTGGCTTTGAAGATAAAACGGTCATTGTGTCAGGATCGGGCAACGTATCCATTTATGCAATGGAAAAAGCAGCCGAATTTGGTGCCAAGGTCGTAGCGTGCAGTGATTCAAATGGCTGCATTTACGATGAAAATGGCATTGACCTTAATACCGTGAAAGAACTCAAAGAATCAGGCGACGAACGCATCAGCGAATATATCACTAAATACCCGAACGCCCAGTATCTTGATGATTGTTCAAATATCTGGTCGATTCCATGTGATATCGCGCTACCATGCGCAACTCAAAATGAAATTGACGAAGCAACCGCCAAAACATTAGTTGATAATGGTGTCCAGGCAGTTGGTGAAGGAGCCAATATGCCATCAACACAGGAAGCCATCAACCTGTTCCTTGATAACGATATCCACTTTGCCCCGGCAAAAGCAGCAAATGCCGGCGGAGTTGCCGTATCATCGTTGGAGATGGCACAGAACGGCAGCAAACTCATGTGGACATTTGAAGAGGTCGATGAAAAACTGAAGGACATTATGAAAAACATTTATCAAAACAGTATGCAAGCAGCGTCAGATTACGGCTCCCCAGGGAATCTTGTGGCGGGTGCCAACATCGCAGGCTTCATCAAAATTGCCGATGCGATGAGCGCACAAGGCATAATTTAAACGAAGAACTGTCTCAGAAACGAGGCAGTTTTTTTAATAACGTCAGAAAGTATGAATGATGGATGACCTTATAAGAAAAACGTCGGCATTCGCTATGAGATGAGGCGAATGCCGAGTTCTTCTAATCCCAACTTCTGACTAAAGGGTGTGAAAATTACCACGCTTTTATCCTGAATGATTATCCTGATTGTGCTCAATCTATAAGCAGGAGGGATGATTATGGGAGTGCAATTTTTAACGGTTGAAGCGTTTAATGATATACTGCAGCAGTGGAACGGCGAGAGCATTAAAATTTCCAAACATGAACTCGATGATTTGGATGAAACGCTGATGACGCTCCAAGATATATCTTATGCGCGCAACACACGACGACTTGACAATTATGAGCCGATGCATGCGCTACTGCTCAATGGGATGGGCACAATCAAAACCGATGCCAGCAATACTCAGTCGCTGCCATCATCTGTTTATGAAATTCCACTCGAAGACAATACACTGTATGAGTTTGATGGACAACAGCTTTTACTGAGCACCTCCCGCGGTGTGTATAAGATTGAGAAGGAGTGAGCTATACTTCATTCAATGAAACGCTTTCCAACTGAATGTTAGTTGACGAAATCGCTGTAGACACAGTCACTTTCGCTGTAGTTTCACGTGAAACCGCTATAGTTTGAGTTGGAATCGCTGCAGATTCATTAAAAATCGCTATAGATAGCCAAAAAAGAACCCCCGCAGGTTGCGGAGGTTACACAGTAGCTGTTTTTTGCCGGAAAAACGATCTTAATGCATGATAAACGTCTTCCTTACTTTTTAATATATAATGGCGGAATTTTGGATTTTCAAATTCCCGGTATGCGCGCATCAGTGTTGACTGACGATTATACATGTTCACTTCGGCGTAACCAAACATATTGGAAACATCCATAATGTCATTAACAAGATTGATGCATCTTGGATTATCTGATGTGATGTTTTCCCCGTCGGAGAAATGAAATGGATAAATATTGTAACGGGACGGCGGGTATTCATCTGAAATCAATTCCAATGCTTTGTCATAGGCAGATGAACAAATCGTTCCGCCGCTTTCACCTCTTGAAAAGAATGCTTCTTCAGAGACGACCTTTGCTTCAGTATGATGGGCGATAAAGGCAATTTCAACATGTTCATATTTCGAACGCAAGAATCGCATCATCCAGAAAAAGAAACTTCTGGCCAAATATTTTTCGAAATTTCCCATCGATGCACTCGTATCCATCATGGCAAGTATGACAGCCTTTGATTCCGGATTCACGACATCGTTCCACGTCTTAAAGCGCAGGTCATCATTATAAATAGGGGTGATTTGCGGTTCGCCTTCGATCGCATTGCGTTTAAGCGCAGTCAAAATCGTCCGTTTTTTATCAACATTGCCCATCAGTCCTTTTTTGCGTACATCATTAAATTCGACCTTTTCGGTGGTGACTTCCGCTTCTTCCTTCTGCTTCAAATCAGGCAGCTCGAGCTCTTTAAATAATGCTTCCTCCAATTCTGCCATTGACACTTCCGCTTCATAATAATCGTTGCCTGGTGCATCGCCTGCTTTCTTCCCTTTACCGGATCCGCTTTTGCCCTTATCTCCACCGTTCGGGTCACGCGCGATGACATCGCCTACTTCGCTGTCACCGTCGCCCTGCCCGACATGTTTTGATTTGTTATAATTGTAACGAATTTTGTACTCATCAAGTGAACGGATGGGGATTTTGATGATATCCCGGCCATTTGACATGATAATATTTTCTTCACTGATGAGATCAGGTAAATTATTTCGGATCGCATCTTTTACTTTATCCATATGACGCTTCTGATCCTGATAGCCTTTGCGGTGGAGGGACCAATCTTCCTTCGAGACAGTGAAACTTTTATTTTCTTCCTGCACGTGTTCCCCTCCTCATGCTTTTATTTAGTCTATGCAGCTCTCATCAAACAAGTTATTCATACCTGTCAAAAAACCGCAATGTTGAAAAAATAACAAGAGCTGATAATGATCAGTCTTGTTATTTTTTCACCATTATTTACCGGTTCAGCAGGCTGCCTACATACCGCAGCAACTCATTCGCCGAAACGGAATTGTAGCCATACTCATCTATCAGACGGGCAATCACTTCATTAATTTTCTTAAGTTGTGATTCATCCGGCGTCTGGGATGATGTCGTAATCTTAACAACATCTTTCAAATCGGCAAATAGCTTTTTCTGGATCGCTTCCCGCAAGCGTTCATGTGAATTGTATTCAAAGCGCTTCCCTTTGCGCGCATAAGCGGAAATGCGGATCAGAATTTCCTCCCTGAATGCTTTTTTCGCATTTTCCGAGATACCGATCTGTTCTTCAATCGAGCGCATCAGTTTCTCATCCGGATTCATTTCCTCACCGGTCAGCGGGTCATGAAGCTTCGTTTTATTACAGTACGCCTCAACATTATCAAGATAATTATCCAGCAGTGTTTTGGCAGATTCTTCATACGAGTACACAAATGCTTTTTGCACTTCTTTCTTTGCAATCTCATCGTATTCCCGTCTGGCAACGGCAATATAATTCAAATAGCGTTCCTTATCTTCATCGGATATCGACGGATGCTGCTCAAGTCCATCTTTCAGGGACCGCAGCACATCTAGGGCATTAATCGACGACACTTCTTTACGGATGATCGTTGAGGAAATCCGGTTAATGACATAACGGGGATCAATCCCGCGCATCCCTTCATCGGGGTATTCCTTCCGAAGTTCATCAACATCCACCTGATTATAGCCTTCAACACTGTCACCGTCATAAAGACGCATTTTCTTCACAAGATCAACACTTTGCTTTTTCGACTCTTCAAGCCGGGTCATAATCGAAAAGATTGCAGCCACTCTCAGTGCATGTGGGGCAATATGCACATGTGACATATCACTTTCATTAATCATCTTTTGATAAATACGCTCTTCTTCCGTCACTTTCAAATTGTACGGAATTGGCATAACAATGATCCGTGACTGCAATGCTTCATTCTTCTGGTTGGCAATGAATGATCGATATTCCGCTTCGTTGGTATGCGCAACAATCAACTCATCAGCGCTTATAAGGGCGAACCTGCCGGCCTTAAAGTTCCCTTCCTGCGTGAGTGATAAGAGGTGCCAAAGAAACTTTTCGTCACACTTTAGCATTTCCTGGAATTCCATCATTCCACGGTTTGCCTTGTTAAGTTCCCCGTCAAACCGGTAAGCACGCGGATCGGATTCTGAACCATATCGGGCAATCGTGGAAAAGTCGATACTGCCTGTTAAATCAGCAATATCCTGTGATTTAGGATCAGACGGACTGAACGTTCCGACGCCGATTCGCTTATCCTCTGACAAAAAGATACGCTCCACCATCACATCTTCAATCCGGCCGTCATATTCCTTTTCCAGACGCATCGCATTAAGCGGTGACAGACTCCCTTCGATACGGATGCCATATTCGTCATAAAAATCGTCACGTAAGTGCTGCGGAATCAGATGCAGCGGATCTTCGTGCATCGGACAGCCTTTAATCGCATACACCGCACCTTCATCTGTACGTGAGTATTGCTCAAGCCCGCGTTTAAGCATCGTTACAATTGTGGACTTCCCGCCGCTGACCGGGCCCATCAGCAGTAATATGCGTTTTCTTACATCGAGCCTTTTTGCCGCTGGATGAAAATATTCCTCGACCAGCTTTTCGATTGCTCCCTCTAACCCAAAAATCTCTTCACCGAAAAAATCGTACATCTTCCGGCCATCTTTCTCCGTTAACCCGGAACTTTTTATCATATTATAAACACGTGAATGAGCTGTCTGCGCTACTTCCGGACGTTTTTTTACAATCTCAAGGTACTCGGCAAAAGTCCCTTCCCATTTTAGGCGTTGTTCTTCCTCACGGTGATCCCTGACTTTATTGAGTATATCCATTTGCTTCCCTCCATAACTGGTTTTCTCCCGCCTTTACCTGACCATAACCTTCTATCTAATAGACTTTATATAGCCTATGCAGGGGTTTTCTTTAAGATGAGTGGTTTTGTACTCATAATTCGTGACATTTGGCAAAAGCTAACACAAGAAATCTTATAAAGGATGATGGCAATGAATGTGGCAGAATTGCTTGTCAAATGCCTCGAGCAGGAAGGCGTTGACTATGTCTTTGGTGTACCCGGAGAAGAAAATATTGATCTGATGGATGCTTTTTATGACTCTGATATTGAGTTTATTGTCACCCGGCACGAAACAAGTGCCGCCTTTATGGCGGCGACATACGGGAGGCTCACCGGTACCCCCGGCGTCTGTCTGGCTACACTTGGACCCGGAGCCACGAACCTGATGACCGGTGTCGCCAATGCCAATATGGATCATGCACCGCTTGTGGCCATCACCGGCCAAGCTGGGCTTGACCGCCAGCATAAAACTTCACATCAGTATTATGACCTGATTAATATGTATGAACCGGTGACCAAGTGGAATGCACAGATTAAGTCGGCCAAAATCACGCCGGAAGTCGTCCGCAAAGCGTTTCAAGTGGCAGGGCAGGAGAAGTGGGGGGCCACCCACATTGATTTGCCGGAAGACATTGCCGGCATAGATATTGAGGAGACGACACCGCTCAAGCCTAATGAACGCCCCCATACAGAAGCCGTCGCAAACATTCTAGAACAAGCTGTGAGCATGATTGAAAAAGCTGAACACCCGCTTATTTTAGCCGGCAATGGCATCAGCCGGCAACAAGCCACCGACGAATTCCGGACATTTGTTAAGAAAGCGCACATCCCTGTTGTCCATTCATTCATGGGTAAAGGAGCCATTTCCTGGAAGAATGACTTGAGCCTTCTGACGGCCGGCATCGGCGGTAATGACTATATCACGTGCGGTTTTAACGAGGCTGATTTAATCATTACCGTCGGATTTGATATTGCGGAGTATCCGCCGAAAAACTGGAACCGGAGCAACACACCGATCATTCACATTGACACCGAAGAAGCTGAAACCGATGCCAATTATCCGGTAACATTCAATATTCTTGGTGATATCCAGGCAAACCTCCAGCAGTTAAGCAAAGGCATCAGGTCCACGAAACGAGATATTACGTGGGTGTCTAATGTTCGAAAGCAGGCACTCGATGAATTGGGGTCTTTTCAGAAAGATACGCACTTCCCGGTAAAACCGCAAAAAATCATTTCTGATTTGCGCAATGTTTTAGACGAGGAAGCGATTGCCATCTCGGATGTCGGTGCCCATAAAATGTGGATGGCCCGTATGTATCATACCTATCATCCGAATACATGCCTTATTTCAAATGGGCTTGCATCCATGGGTGTTGCAGTACCAAGTGCCATTGCCGCTAAAATGGTGCATCCGGATCGTAATGTTGTTGCCGTGTGCGGCGATGGCTCGTTTCAGATGACAGGAGCGGAACTGGAGACAGCCAAACGGCTTGAGGTGCCGATTATTGTCCTGATGTGGCGTGATAATGGCTATGGTCTAATCGAATGGCACCAATTAAAGAAATTTGACCGCGCATCTTACATCACATTTGGCAACCCGGATTACCGGCAGCTTGCTGCTTCGTATGGTTTTGAGGTAATGACCATTACGAAAGCAGAAGAATTGAAACCAGCGCTGGAAAAGGCCGCTACTTCAGATCAGCCCGTTTTCATCGACTGTCCGGTTGACTACAGCGAAAACATGCAATTGACCGAAAAACTTGGTGACATCATTTGCTGAACGTTAGATAGGAGGATATTTAGTCATGATAGGCTCAATTATTAACGGCAAAGAAATAAACACCAGTAAGGACTCCATGAACGTCGTCAATCCATACAATGGCGAAAAAGTAGAAGAGATCGCACTGGCATCAGACGATGAATTTGAGCGTGCTGTCACGAGTGCATTCGATACCTTCCATCATACAATGAAAGATATGCCGGCACATCAGCGGGCAGATATTCTGCGTAAAACAGCTGACTTAATGGAGGAGCAGGCGGATGATTTTGCCGAAATCATTATGAAAGAAGCCGGCAAACCGATCTTTTTCAGTCGGGGGGAGGTGCAGCGCGCCATTCAGGTGCTCCGATTTGCATCCGAAGAAGCCAAACATATCAGCGGCGAAGTAGTACCAATGGATGCGGCGATTGATGGCGACGGACGCCTCGGTTTAGTTAAGCATATTCCGCTCGGGGTCGTTGCCGCCATCACTCCGTTCAATTTTCCGCTGAACCTGTCATTGCACAAAATTGCACCAGCCATCGCAGCGGGGAATACCGTTATATTTAAACCTGCTGAAAAAACACCTGTGTCTGCTCATAAACTAGCCAAACTGTTTCATGAAGGGGGCCTTCCTGATGGTGTTCTTAATCTGCTAATGGGCTCCGGTGAAATCGGCGAAAAGCTGGTCACTCATGATAAAGTGCACAAAATATCATTTACGGGAAGTTTGCCGGTCGGACGATCGATACGAAAATCGGCGGGTTTTAAAAAAGTCACACTGGAACTGGGGTCCAATTCACCCAATATCATATTTGATGACAGCAACATCCATGAAGCCACCAACATGCTGGTCAAAGGTGCATTTGCCTTTTCCGGACAAGTTTGCATCTCAGCACAACGTATTTATGTGCAAAAGTCAATCTATGATCAATTCCTGAAAGAATACATCAAGGCGACAGAAGACCTGGGGATTGGTGATCCGGCATTTGAAAAGACCGATATCGGACCGATGATCAGCGTGGAGGAAGCCAAACGAGCCAAACAATGGATCGATGACGCAGTCGAAAATGGCGCCAAAATCGCAACAGGCGGTGAACGGGATGGATCGGTACTCAAACCGACCATCATGACCGATGTTGAAAGCCATATGAAAATCATCGCGGATGAAGTGTTCGCACCGATTGTGTCGGTCATACCGTTTGATACGGAAGACGATGTAATAGATTACGCAAATGATTCAGTTTACGGATTGCAGGCAGGTGTCTTCACCAAAGATGTCGACCGGGCCTTCCGGGTGGCGGACCGACTGGAGATGGGCGGAGTCTGGATCAATGAAATTTCCACCTACCGCCAGGACAATCACCCTTACGGCGGTGTCAAACAAAGCGGTATCGGCCGAGAAGGTGTCAAATATGCCGTTGATGGCATGACCGAAATGAAATTCATCGGGGTGAAATTGAAGGACAATCATGATGACAGAGCTTGAGGACAGTTCTCCTCAAGCCTTATTTCATAAAATCAGTGACTTCCAAGCAAAGGCGAGATGATATCGACAGAGGAGATATCAACTGAAGAGAAAAATAAGTCTCATCCTCTGATTCCTTTCATAACATTCAGCATGCGCTGCGGAAAGTCTATAAATGGGTTACGATTCCCCTGAATCTCATAAATCGCCTGGTTACGGTGTTTCTCATACAAATCAGGTGGAAACGTTACATGCCATTCCAGAAGAAGATCCGTATCTATTTGTTCCAAAAATTTCGCTTCAACCTGATTCGGATATCGGAGCAAAAAGTACAGCATTGCCCTGGCGACAATTCCCTTTCCATATTCCGGCTCAAATCGCTCCTCCTCCGCTTTTCCGCAATTTTCATCAATCTGATTCATTTCCGGTGTATATTCTGCAAAATCATGATAGGGATAGTTGCTTCGAAAAGAATTACAGGAAGGATCACATGTGAACAAATGATGGATGTCACCGCGCATCGGCTCTTGTTCATTGAACCAGGACTGTGGAACCGCATGCTACTTCGCGCACCTTAGGGCGGCTGGTGATCCTCCTCGTGCTTCGCACTGTGGGGTCTCACCTATGCCCTTCCTCCTGCAGAAGTCTGCGTATATTTCTCCGCTAAAACGGATATCGTTCGTCTTTAGTATAAAATATCTTAATTATGTCCAAGACTCCTAGCGGTAATACAAAATAAAAAGGTGATGGTTGTTAAACCGGAAAGCAGTGTATTGCTCGTCTTTAGATTTAATTGACGTTTAGTCCCAGCCTCTTACCGCTGTTGTTTCACATTTTCCTTGAAGGCTTCAATAAAACGCTCCGGTGACTGTTTGACGGTATAGACGTTAACACCCTTGCTCGTGTGTAAATATAACAAACCACCGTCCTTGCCAAAAGGGCGATAGGACATATCCCAGACGTTTTCAATTGGAAATTCATGATGGCGGCTCACAATTTTATCACTGTATAAATACAAAGAGCGAGGGTCCTCAACATAATACTTGCCTGAAATCGCGATCTCTTGCTCCACCTTAACGTAGGGTTGCTCAGCAATCAGCTTCATGGAAACCTCCCTTCTGCAATATTATAGATTATCCAGAAATACCCTGATAACATCGGCACCGCCAATAAACGTACCCAACGAACTTCCGATATTCGCCAGTACCACTATCAGAAGAACTCTTGTTGCCTTATTGTGCCAAAACCCTTTCACACTGTATACATCATCGGATAGCTGCTCAAAATCGCTGACATGCGGTTTGCGGATAATTGCTTGGACAATGCCGGCAAACCAGCCTGCTGCAATCAGAGGATTTAATGATGATATAGGGGCAGCGAGAAACGCCGTCAATATCGTAAGCGGATGTCCTAAAGCAATAGCCGTTCCAATTGCTGACAAGCTGCCATTCCATAACACCCAGCTGACTGTTTGCTGCCATCCAGCCGAGGGGTTTGTAAAGAACGTATACGCTATAAGGGAAATAATTAAAATCGGAATCGACCATCCAATGATTTTGGGCACCTTGGACTTTGGCGGCCGGGTGCTCAGCTGTTCCAAGTTATGCTCTTGTTTGATTTCGTTTGTGATGCCGGGAACATGTGCAGCACCAAGAACAGCAACAATTTTTCTACCAGACGATCGCCTGATTTTTTCAGAAAGATACTGATCCCGCTCATCAATCAGTGGTTTTTTTAGCCGTGGAAAATGTTCGGTAAACTCCTCCAGCATGCTGTCCAGCATATCTTTAGATTTAAGGTTTTCCAGCTCTTCTTCCGAAATCGTTTCACGGCTGAAAATGCTGCCAACGACTTGCAGCAGTAGCATGGCCTTCCCTTTGAAACCAAGATTTCCCCAAATACGTGAAAACGTAATCTGGATATCACGATCTGCCAGCACCAGTTCCGCATTGATTTCTTTTGCTGATTCAATTCCTTGAATCATTTCCTGGCCGGCATCAATGCCGAACTGCTTCGCCATACGTTTCTGAAATGAGGAAATGGCCAGATTCATCAGCAAAAGGGTGGCTTTTTTCTCTTTGATCACCTGAAAAATATCCATATCACGCCATTTATTTCCTTCAGTCACTGATTTGTATCGTTGCTCATCCAATTCTATGCAGACAGCATCCGGCTGTTCCGCCTCAATTACTTCTTTGACCTGTTCAGCACTACTTTTGGAGACATGTGCCGTTCCAATCAATATATACTCTTTATCACCCAGATGGATGCGTGTTATGTTTTCTTCAGACATATGGTAAACTCCTATGTTCGTTAATACAGACTAACCCATCGTTGCACAACCTTATATTATCATAAAGCGAAACCCTCTATTGAAGTCGGGCTCCTGCTGATGCCCATCAGGTTGGGATAAATTAGAAAAACTCGGCAATTCGCCTCGTCTTATAGCGAATGACGAAGCTTTTCTTATAAGGCCATTCATATTTTATACTTTCTGACGTTACAAACAAAAAACCCGGTGCAAGTCCGGGCCTCCCCTTATCATGCCATCCATTTCGGCGGAATATTTTTATCCCAGTAAATTTCTCCAATTTCATGATGTTCTTCAAAACCGTCATTCTTTATATGATAATGAAAATTAAACCAGTAGCCCTCCATGGGACGTTTCTCACGCCTGACATCAAAACGTGCAAGGTCATGCCCTGTCCGCTCATCATAAATATTAAAAATCCGCTCGCCAAACCCCTCGGAGGGCTGTTCGGTGATACTATAATATTGAAATTCATCCGTTACATTTTCGTCCAGAATCCGATGTAGCGCTTCTTCCATTTTCGGCAAAATAACCGTTTGAAACTCGTCTTCCACTTTGGTTGTAATTCGTGGTCCCATCTTTATCATGGCTTGTTCCCGCGCTTTATCCCGCAAATACTCTACCGGATCAGAATCCGAAACGCCCGCATACGTATCAGGCAATTCTGCCTTCAAAATCGGCGGATCACTTGTTTCGCTGCCAGCCTCATCAGGTGACCCTTTTTCTGAATCTATCGCCTTACTCTGTTCTGCTTCAACATCCGCATCAAATTGCGGGATATATAAACCCAGCGTGACAAACGCAACCAGTGCCACTGCTATTTTCCGCATCCAAAGCTTCATCGTGGTTTTCTCCTTCTAGTGTCTTCTCATTAAATTTTATCATTTATCAGACAAAAGCGCCACGTTATTTTGAATTTTTCACAGCATTGTTTGCTTCTTAAAGCGCATTACATTACTCACCGATTGCCCGGTCGTTTCTTTTAAGTGCAGCTGCGTATATTTCGTAATCCTTTTGTGAAAACAGCACCATCATCACTCTACCAAAATCATAGGTCATTAAAAAATCAGTGATCGTTTGTAAGGCGATTTTGGCGGCAAGATCGATTGGAAAACTGTACACTCCTGTTGAAATCGATGGGAACGCAATACTGGATGCGTTAATTTCCGCTGCAAGCTTGAGAGAGTGGTCATAACAACCAGCGAGCAATTCTTCCTGATCCTCATCGCATTCATTCCAGACCGGACCGACCGTATGAATCACATGTTTTGCCGGCAAGTGGTAACCCCCTGTGATGACAGCCTTGCCCGTCGGCAATTTTTCACCATTAAGCTGCTTCTCCCGCACCTGTTTACATTCTTCCAATAATTTTTTGCCTGCTGCCCGGTGAATGGCACCGTCAACGCCACCACCGCCCATAAGCGTTCCATTGGCAGCATTGACAATTGCGTCTGTCTTCACCTTCGTAATGTCTCCGGTCATCAGCTCCAGTGTACTTCCATTAATCTCAGTTTTCATTGCTTCACCCTTTCTGAAATCACCCCCATTCTCATTCAAAATACACGTTTTTTCAAATCATGCCATCTATCAGATGTTTTAGGGTTTATTCACATGGGAAGTGTATTATACATGCATATTCAAATATATGAAGTAAAAGGAGCATACCTTTCATGGAACAAATTCTTTTCATCCAAACAGGCAGTGGTATAGACGTTCATGGTCAAAATATCACAAAGGCTTCCCTCCGTGCTGTAGAAAATGCGATTTATTCCAATTCAATGCCTGGAATTGAGAAAAGTCTTCCAGGCGGAAAGCTTGAGAACATGCAGGTGAATGTCCGTCTGGCCGTTCCGCTCGACCGTGACAAACTGAACATCGAACAAGTTAAAAGCACCATCCCATACGGTTCAGTCACCACCGATGTAACAGATGGTGGAATGGCCACGTCAAGCGGTATTATGCTGGATGAAAAAGAAGATGAGAATGATTTGATGTATATTGTAAACGCTGCAATTGAAGTGGGTTATTAACGGTGATCTCCCCCCTTAAAACCAACCTCCTGACAGGTTGGTTTTATTATGTGATAAAGGGCGCCGTCCGAGCATCCGGATCCCCTTTGCCGTTCTAAAACTCATGCCCGGCCAATGTCGCGGCAATTGAGTCCTCAATCTTTGTATCCGAACGTCCCAGATAATTGTTCAACATGATGGAAAATACCAGTTCTTTGCCATCATGTGATGCTACATAGCCGGAAAGTGTTGAAACGCCGGTCAATGAACCGGTCTTGGCGACAACATTCCCTTGCGCCGGTTCTTCAGTCATCCGGTATCTGAGTGTGCCGCCAACAAAACGCCCCGGCTCGCCTGCGACAGGCAGGGAGTCCTCAAATGCCGGGAACCAGTCTTCATCCTTTATGGCTGTCAAAAACTTCGACAATTCATTTGACGGGATCATATTTTTATGCGACATGCCCGAGCCGTCACGGAACAGGATGGTGTTGTTGTCAATGCCATAGTTTTCTGCCACATCCTCAATAACATCAAGTCCTTCATCCCAGCTTCCTTCACCATTCACCATTTTAGCCATTTCTTTCGTCAGAATCTCGCCGTGACCGTTATTACTCAGCTTCATAAATCGGGTATACAGTTCCTCAATCGGCATCGAGTCCCTCGAGGCAAGAACAGTCGCATTCTCAGGTGTCACACCGGTTTTCACACCACTATTACCGATGAATTTAAGACCATGTTCCCCGAGCGATTTTTTGAAGACATCAAGCGCATATCCGGTCGGCTCCCAAACCGATACCCACGACCTTGACCTTGTGCCGTCAACTGGAATCGTTCCCTCGACAACAATTTCATTGGATCCGTGCTGGCGCTGAATAGAGATATCTTTGCTTTCTCCGGCGGCAACCGTTTCCGTGTTATTAATAATCGTGACATAATCAGTCGCTGGCGTAACCGTGACATCCGCTTCATTTCCGGCCTCATCTGATGGATATACGTCAACAATGACGGTTCCCGCATCGTAATCGTTATTCGGTGATAATGATAAAGCCGAAACCTGTGCACCCGTGTAATATGGCTCATCTGACCAGTTCAAATCCTGCGACAGACGCACATCGTCATACCAGCTGTCATCGCCAATCAGATCGCCTTTAATATTCGTGATCCCTTCTTCTTTCAGCTGTGCCGCAAACTGATCAAGGTCCTCTTTCATCAAGGTCGGATCACCTTTTCCTTTTAAGTATAAATCGCCCTGAAGCACCTTTCCGTTGACTTGACCGTCCGTGAGTACCTCAGTGGTGAATTGATAATCAGGACCTAATGTTTCCATGGCGGCTGCACCGGTCAAAATTTTCATGTTTGAAGCCGGATGGAGGCGCAAATCACCATTATAATCGTACAGAATCTCGCCACTCTCAGCATTCCGGACACTGACACTCACACTTGTACCGTCCAAACTATCATGCTCCAGAATCGCATCAAGCTTGTCCTCCAAATCTTGATCTTCAGAATTTGTTTTAATTGTTTCGATTTGATCCGATTTTTCTGCCGTATCTTGGGATGCTGATACAATTGATTGGTCCTGCTCAGCAAATGGCATGACAAGAACGATTGCCAGCAGTAAAAGTAGAAACAGTTTCTTTCCGTAATCCTTCACAATCATACTATCTGCACACCCTTTATATATTTTGAATATTTATATTATAATAAAATATACTAATGGTTAGCCCCCAAAAAGGGTAAAAAAGTGTCCAAAATATACCAAGACTACGTTATAATAAAGGTAACTATACAATTCTTCACAGGGCGGTGCTACATATGTTTAAACACGGTAAAAAGGAAC
>NZ_BMNQ01000062.1 GCF_014646635.1 Lentibacillus kapialis | reverse complement strand
ATTGGAGATGTGGTCCGCCGTATGCGCAAGGAATATCTCGGTCAAATTGTCGTTTATGCGTACGAGCAGGCATTAGCCGAAAAACCAATTGCCGAAGTGCTGAAGCAATTAAAGCTCACAGCCTGATTTTTAAAGCGATCAAAACCTATAGCCTTATTTTTTAAAATCGGGACCTGTAACAAGGGATAAGTTTGGCCTTTTTTAGGGCTTCATATAAAAATTGCAAGAGTCAAGTTGATTATAGGAATCCAGGAACCGGAAGACAAATGGTTTTGAAGTACCTTGAATAACATTTAACTTACACACTATATTTGATAAGCTCAGAATAATATTCACTATTTCAAAAATTCACTTTCAATATTTTCTTCATTAGCAGACAGTAATACTGCAAGTTTAATACGTGCTTTTTTACTATCATAATCAAATCCTGATATAACCCCTTGGTTATACAAATCAATTGCACTTCCTTTATCATTATAAGAAAAACCTACTTTCCCTTCCTCTGAACTAGTTGTAATTACTATTTTAATCCCTTTTTTTACCGCTCTGGAAACTTCATCCATCATCAGGGGAGATACCTGACCTCCCCCAGACCCTTCCAAAATAATTCCCTTAATATTATTTTGAATAGCTGCGTTTATAAATTTCCCATCTGCATCAATGTAGCTCTTAATTATATCTACAGGTGGTAATTCATCATTAATATCATAAAATTCCCTTATTAGTGGTCGTTGAAACAGATTCACAACACCATTATCTATAACACCTAAATAGCCAAACCCAAATGCATTAAATCCCTGCAAGTTAGATGCATCAACTTTCTTCACATATCGTGAACTCCAAATTCTTTCATTAAAGACGACTATGGTTCCAATATTGTCAAGTTTATTTTCGCTAGCCACACTGATTGAGTGGCGTAAATTTATAAGGGCGTCTGATCCAATACTCTCTGTAGACCTTTGCGAACCTGTTACGACGACTGGTCTTCTATCACCAACTGTTAAGTCTAAGAAATAAGAAGTTTCTTCCAAGGAATCTGTTCCATGAGTTATAACAATGCCATCAACAGACTTATCCTGGAATAGCTTTCCGACTTTATTTTTCAATATTATAAGCATATTAAAAGACAAATGCATACTTGGTAGTTGAAAAAGGTTATGCACCTCTAACGTGATATCAGAAGGAAGTTCACATAATTTAGCAAGTTCATCTCCTTTCATTTCGGTACATGTAAGCAATCCATCTCTATCCTTCTTACTTGCTATTGTCCCTCCAGTTGTAATTAAAGCTATCTTTTTCATTTTTATGACACTCCAATTTATTTTCACATATAAACATAAGTAATTATTCACTCATAATAGTTCCAGCAGTATCTTATCTCAACTTCAATGGATCAAGTGGCTTGATTTCTCCGACTATAAATATAAAAATTAAGGAACCAACGATAGCAACAATTCCAGATACAATAAGACCTGCGGCAAAACTTCCTGTTCCTCCAACTAACATTCCTATAATTGCTGGACTTGCAATGCCTGCGATATTAGAAAAAGAATTTTGAATTCCAGCAATAGATGCTGACCAGTTTTTGTCTTTTGGAGAGATATCAGCTGGTAACGCCCAGATGCTACCATCAGCAAATGTAACGCTTGCAAAAGATATAGATAATAATATCAATGCAAAGATAGGGCTATCTATAAAAGCTGCTAATCCAATAACTGTTGAAAAAAGAGTTCCTCCTATAATACATCCTTTTCTTGCTTTAGTAATACTTACACCACGACGCACTAATAAATCTGAAATATATCCTCCAGCTAATTGGCCAATTAGTGCAGCAAGTCCAGGTATAACACCATAAATACCAACTTCAAGTAAACTAAAGCCAAGAGAATCTACAAGATAGGTTGGAAACCAAGTAATAAAAAAATACATTATAAAACTAATACAGGAATAACCAATAGTTATGCCCCAAATGTTTTTATATCTAAATAAGTCACGCCATCGAATGGACCCTTTCTTTGTATCTAATACATTTGTTACTTCATCAAATGTATCTGCCCCTCCTTTCTCGATATAATCTAATTCTTCTTGTGAGATATTAGGATGTTCACGTGGATTTCTATAAAACCAAAACCATACAATTGCCCATATAAGTCCCAAAACACCAGTGATAATAAAAGAAGCCTTCCATCCTAAATATCCAATTATTGCTGTTACGATTGGTAATGCTAGAGCGGTACCAACACGCGCACCACTATTATAAATCCCCGATGCAAAGGCACGCTCTTGCTTTGGAAACCATCTTGACACTGTTTTGGTGGCACTTGGAAATGCTCCTGCTTCTCCTACGCCTAATAATAGACGTAAGCTCATTAATGAAAGAAAACCTCTTGATAAAGCTGTAAATGCGGTGAAAATGGACCACCAAGCTGCTGATGCTGCAAACATTAAACGTGCCCCCAATTTATCAACCAACCAACCGAATGGTAATTGAGACGGAGCATAGGTCCAAAAAAAAGCCCCCAATATTAATCCAGCAGCTCCAGGGCTTATATTTAATTCTTCTTGCATATAGGGAAGTGCAACTGATAAATTTGCTCGGTCAACATAATTAATGAAAATGCCTAGAAAAGCTAAGGAAACAATTAGCCATCGAATATTTTTAATTTTTCTTTTTCCCTTAGCTTTATATTTCTTAAAATTATCCTGCGATGGTTGCATAATAAATTCCTCCTGTCAGGTTTTATTTGTTATCGACTCTCTCCTGTACAACCTTTTATTCTTACTACTTATATATTTCTCCATGCTTTTGGTTAACAATCGCTGCTACTTCTCTTTCAACAACATCGTAGTATACTTGGCTATAAGATTGTTCATGTCTAAAAGAGTTTGCATTTTAGTAATTTTCTTGCATAACTCTTAAATAATTTCCCGCAATTCCTGGATTAGTCATTTCGAATGAATTCAAAACTTGGTCCACTGCAAAATCCGATAAAATATGATCTCGAAGAATTATTTCTCGGATTGATTTTCCAGTCTCAAGCGCTTCTTTAGCTACTTTTGTTGCTATTTCATAACCAACATGGGGATTTAAGGCTGTGATTATACCAATGCTTCTTTCCACGTAGGAATTACATACTTCGATATTTGGTTCAATTCCTTGAATACAATACTCCTCAAACTTTTTTAAGACATTATTCGTAATTTGTAATGATTGATGTAAACTAAAGATGAGTACAGGTTCCATCACATTCAGTTCAAATTGTCCTGCCTCAGAAGCCATACCGATTGTTTGATCATTACCAGATACCTGAAATGCCACTTGATTAACAGCTTCACAAATAACTGGATTGATTTTACCTGGCATAATCGATGAGCCTGGTTGACGTGCCGGTAAATTAATTTCAGAAAATCCAGCCCTTGGACCTGATGCCATTAGACGTAAATCATTTGCTATTTTGGACATATTCATCATACATATTTTTAGAACAGCAGATATCTCTGTATATACATCTGTATTTTGTGTTGCATCAACAAGATCTTCTGATTTTACAAACTCTAGTCCCGTTTCATCACGGAGAATATTGATTGCTCTTTCTGTATAATTTGGATCGGCATTTAAACCTGTTCCAACAGCTGTTGCGCCTAAATTCACTTCCAATAAACCATTATACAAACAACGAACACGTTTAATATCTCGTAACAATACTCGAGAATATGCAGTGAATTCTTGGCCGAGACGAATTGGTACAGCATCCTGTAAATGTGTTCTCCCCATTTTAATTACATGATTAAATACCTTTCCTTTTTCACTCAATGCAGACTGTAACGAGACCATTGTTTTTTCTAATTGAGAAATAAGTCGAATAGTAGAAATATGTATTGAAGTTGGAAATGTGTCATTAGTAGATTGAGACATATTAACATGAGTGTTTGGATGGATAACGTCATAGTCCCCTTTTTCCTTCCCTATAACTTCTAACGCACGATTAGCAATAACCTCATTCGCATTCATGTTAAATGATGTTCCCGCGCCACCTTGAATAGGATCGACGATAAATTGATCGTGGAACTTTCCTTGAATAATTTCGTCTGCGGCTCCACAGATAGCTTTTCCTATCTTATCCTCTAAATGGCTTGATTCCATATTTGATATTGCTGCTACTTTTTTAACAATAGCAATCGCTACAATCAATTCAGGATGTACCGTGTTTTCTGTTATATTGAAATTCTCTTTTGCTCTAACAGCCTGTATACCGTAATACGCTGATATAGGTACCTCCATTTTTCCGATCAAATCCTTTTCTATACGAAACTGGTTCATCATTAATATATTTTCCTCCTCTAAGGATGTTTATGAACGCTGCATATGTCTCAAATCTTAAAATAAACCCTGGGCGCACCTAATGATGGTGCGCCCCTGAATTTAATTCAGTAAATGTACAAATTCCTAGTTAAATTTTGCATTTACTTTTTATTTCTTAAAATATGGCTCATAAAATTCAGCATTGTCATTGCCGCTACTCGTGGCGTAGCATTAGTAGGATCGTATTGTGGAGCTACCTCGACCAGATCAAAGCAAACAACATTGCCTTTTTCAGCAATTCCTACCAAAATATCATTAAGAAAATCAAACGAAAATCCTCCTGGGGAGGGGGAACCGGTTCCAGTTGCTAATGAAATATCAAAACAGTCTATATCAATGGTGACATAATACTTATCAGCGTTAGGGATTTTGTCTACAACCTTTTTTACTCCAAGATCATATGCTTCTTTTGCAGAAATTAATTGACTTCCATAATCATATGCAGCATCAAAATCTTCTTTTCTACTACTTCCTAAACCGCGCAGACCGATTTGTGTTATATCTTTAATATGATCCATTTCCGACATTCTTCGCATAGGGCTTCCATTACCGAAAGTTTGTCCGCCTGGAGCGTCAGACCAATCTAAATGGGCATCTAATTGTATAACTGAAACTGATTCTTCAGAAGCTAATGCTCGGGCCACTGGAATAGAAATAGAATGATCGCCCCCCATGATTGCAGGAATGATCCCCTTTTTTCGAATTTCCTTAACTGCCCACTCAATATTATTAAAAGATGTTGCAATATCGCCAGTTACTATATCAGCATCACCATAATCTGCTATTTTCCATGGTGCTCCTAATAAAGTTTCTTTATATTCAGGATCATAAAAACCAGCATCTCCACGACTATAGTGTGTTGAAACTTCTCTTATACGACGGGGCCCTAATCGTGTTCCGCTTAAATAACCTACACCTGTATCGTAAGGAATACCTAGTACCGCTATATCCGCATCTAATTTATCCACATTGGTACAAATAGGATATTTAGCAAATGAACAAATCCCTGTTATTGGAAGATCAACTTTGTTATCCATGTAAATCATTCTCCTTTAAGTTTTATTATTATATATTGTCGCTATTATTAGCGATAATATCGAAACCGCTAAATTACATAAATCTAATAATCTAATCTAACAAAATTTCAGGCAAATAAGTTAGCCACGAAAAGAAATACTGGTACTCCTACTACATCAGTTAATACTGTACCGGCAACAGGAATAATTAGAAAAGCCTTTTTTGAGAAAACACCATATTTTTTACATACAGCGTCCATTACAACAAGACCATTCGGAGTAGCTCCTAGTCCATGGCCGATAAATCCTGATGCAAGTATTGCAGCATCATAATTTCTCCCCATTAACTTAAACATAATAAACATAGCTATGAGAACAGTTACTATTGTTTGAATTATGAGTATGATAGTTAACGGGATAGCTAAATCATAAAGCTCCCAAATTTTTAATTTCATCATTGCCATAACCAGAAACATATTCAGCGAAATTGTGGAAATCATGTCCATGGATTTATCGGACATCTTTACAATTTGTTTTTTATCATTAACAGAGCGAAAGAATATTCCTAAAAATAAGCTGAAAATATGCCCCGGTACTGAGAAACCCGTTATATTCGTAATCCACTCAGCTGTTGGCATTCCTATAGCAAGAATGATAAAAATAATCGCTCCTGAAACAAATAAATGTTGACTGGTTAGTTTATCTTTTTTATCATCCTTTATTTCTTGTGATAATTCTTCCATGTAATTTGATTCCATAGTATCTGTTTCTATTTTAAGATTATTTTTCTTTATCAACCAGTTTCCCACAGGACCACCAATCAACGCTCCTGCTATCAAACCGTATGTCGCAGCAGCCATCCCTACAGTCAAAGCATTGTTTTCTCCTAATGATTCTACAACTGGAGACAATGAGCCTGCCATACCGTGACCACCTTGCAAAGATGCGTAACCAGCCATAATTCCAGTAAGCGGAGAAGTTTCTGTTAATAAAGCCACTCCTACTCCGACACTATTTTGAACAATTACTAGTAACCAGCAAACAAGAACATACAGCAGAAGCAACTTTCCTCCCTTTTTCAGAAGGTTTAATCCTGTAGTCAATCCTATAGTTACAAAAAAGATGTACATAAATAAATCATATAAAGTGTCATCGAATTCGAAAACCATTAAGTTAGTTTCTCGTAGAATTAACATAATTATTGCAAAGCCGAAGCCACCGATAACTGGAGCTGGAATTGAAAACTTCCAAAAGAATTGATATTTATCCCTGGCCCAATTCCCTAGCATAAGCAATAAAGCACCTAAACCTGCAAAGGTAATAATGTCTAAATTTAATGTAATAATGTTTATACCTCCCTCCTTGGAAAACGGATACAATTCAATATATTTGTAATATTAAACCACCTGTTTTATTATTTCAAATATATATTTATTATATATTTATAACTTTAGGCTATAAAAGTAGGGGTGTATTAAAAAATGAACATTCGCGATTTAAGACATTTTGAATCCGTTGCAAGAAATAAAAAGTTTATTGTAGCTGCAGAAGAATTGCATATTTCCCAACCATCATTAAGTAATACCATTAAACGTTTAGAAAAGGAAATGGGGTATAAATTATTTGAAAGAAGCACAAAAGAATTGTCTCTTACTGAGTTTGGACAAATCTTTAATAATTACGTACAGCATTTGTTAAGCCAATTTGATAACACCATAGAGGAATTAGAAGAAATAAAAACTTCAGGTGGAGGCAAATTGAAGATAGGTATGATTGAATCCTTTAGGTATTTCATGCCTCAAATTATTAAACGTTTCAAGCAAATTCATCCAGAAATGGGAATTCAAATTATGGAGATGAGTCCTGTAGCAATAGATGAATCCCTTGAAAATTATGATATTCACTTGGGAATTACATCTAGCATAAAATCCAATGAAAATCTTAAATATTCTTCTATTTTACAAGAACAGCTTTCATTGGCCATTCCAATGGATCATAAATTATCAAATTTAAATAACATCAATATTATTGATCTTAAAGAGGAAACCCTTATTCATAGTCTTTCAGGATTCGGAATAAGAAAAACAATAGTAGATGCTTGCAATGCTGCAGGATTTAAGCCACATATTCTATATGAAACTGAAAGCTTAGAAATGGCGAGTGATTTAGTTGAAAATGGAATAGGCGTGTCGGTGATGCCTGATAGTTATTTAAAATCTAGTCCAAATAAAAAAATTAATATAATTAATTTTGAAGATAATATCTATACAAGAGCTGTTTACATTGCATATCATTCTCAACGCTATTTGCCATCTTCTTTTCATGACTTTTTGCTAATAATAGAGGAGTTATTAATTAAAAATGCTGATACATGCAATATTGAGTGATTGGTAGTTGGTGCCTGGGTAGTTGGTGCCTGTCACTCCCCGGAATTTGTCATATTATATCGAAAAGTTGCTGTTGGTTTACGGTCTTTTCCGCCGGCTCATTTTTTGTTGCAGTCTGTGAACCAGGCGTTTACCTTCCATTCCGATAAAAAATTGGGGGGAAGATAGCAGGCACACGAGGTAAATAAGAACAAATACCATAATATCTATCAATAATTGTGCAATAAAATGATCGACCCATGGAAGCAGAAGATAATTTGTGGAAATGGATCCTATCCACACGAGTGCTGCCATGGTAATGCCGCCTGCGTGTACCCGGAGCAATTGCCATGTTTTTGTATGTGTTAACCTGACGGCCAGGATAAGTGAAAAGATATAATTCAGGAAGACGGCAAGGGATACGCCGGTTGCAGCTCCTGTCAGTCCGAGAAATTGTCCGATAAACGTAAAGGACAGGACCATAAAAGCATAAATCCAGCTGATCATCGCTCTGTAATAGACCGCTCCTTTTGCTTTGGCGATGGTATGGCTTATATTATCACTGCTTCGGAAAAATAAACTTAAAGCTAATACTTGAAAAGGCCCCACGAGTCCCAGCCATTGCTCTCCAAATAGCAAGAGAACGATCTTGTCTGCATGAATCGCAATAAACAGGCTGAATGGGAACATGAGTGTCAGCGCGAGCCGTGTTCCTTCTGTATACAGGTAGGCCATTTTGTCCCGGTTGTCCTGCAGTTGGGAGGCAACCGGAAACAATACCTGGGATAGCACATTCCCCAGCAAATTGGCCGGTGTAATCATCAGTTGGTATGCCCGGCTATAGAGTCCCAGGCTGTCCGCTCCCAAAAACCTGCCGATCATCAGGTTGTCGCCTTCATCACTCAATTCGGTGCTGATTTTAGTCAGGGAGTATCCGCCGCTGAAGTAAAATAGTTCGTTTAAGGCCTGGAAATGGAACTCAAACCGATATTTATACGGTTGCAGGTGTAATGCCAATAGTGTTCGTATGAGTGTTTGTATTAAATGGGCAAATACGAGAGCCCAGACGTTGAATCCTGATAAAGCGAGGATGGTGCCGGTCATCCCATAAAATACATATGAAATGACCTGGATTCTGACGAGCAAATGAAACTTAAGCTCCCGTTGAATGAGCGACTCTGATACCTTTGCGACACCTTCAAAGATCAACATAGCCGACATGACCTGCAGCACAGGTTGCAGGCGGTCGATTTGGAAGCTATCGGCTATAGTGGAAGAAAAAACAAACAACATGATGCTCAGACAGACGGATAGTACAATAGAAAACGTGAAACTGGTGTCTACGTGTTCTTTACTGATCGTCTTTTTTTGTACGAGTGCAGGTCCCAGTCCGATGGTTGCCAATATTTTCGAAAAAGAGATGACCACAAATGCGGCACCGATGATACCGAATGTTTCGGCGTCCAGCAGGCGTGCGAGGCTGATTAATACAAAAAACTGCATGACGGACTGTATTCCGGAACCCGAAAGCATCCATAAGAAGCCATGCATCGTTTTTGTTTTCAAGCCTTCATTGTCTGCCTTTCTCATGGCCGTTTTCGCTCCTTTTTATGGCACGGGGGGTCCATGCATGAATGCGCAAGTCGTAATTGCGTTGATTTTCGTCGTGATGTCAGGGTATCCTGTGCTTACGGTGTCTCTGTTATGTTAGAATGATGAATTGTCATAAAGCGGTTGTTTTAACAAATCGCTGTGGTCGGTTGGTAGTGATAAATTACATTAAACAGATCCATCGTGTTCTGTTCAACAGGGAGCGACATATCCAGGTTGCATTCGTGTCCATTCATGATGTCGGTCACATGACGGCGAACGGACTCAAACGTTTCACCGTGAGTATTCAGGTTGTTATCCAATACAGGGCGTGCCATGCGGTCGAAGCGATTTTTTTGTTCGTTTCGGATCTGGATTCTGTCCGCGGCCTGACTGCCATTTGATAGACAATTAACGACCAATAGGTTAAAGTTCTGCCGATTTAATTGGGTCAAGACCCGCCGGATTTGGCGATCTTCCTGAAACGTATTCAGATAGACCGCCGCAGAAAGTGCTTGTATGATTCCCTGGTCAATGATCAGAATTTGGTTTTGGTGTTGGGCGCTTTTCTTATAAATATATGTGAATGTCCAGACAGCGCTAAGGCAGCGGAGACGGTAAAAACTGAACGGTTTAAGCGACATCATATATTGAAAAAGCGACAGATTAAGTTGCATGTTCGGCAGTAGTAAACGGAGCTTGGGAAGCCGTTTTCCGTGATAAAAATCAATCAGGGAAGAGGCGGTTGCAACTGAGAAGCCGGCTTCCTGCAATTTGCTGGTGAGCGCTTTGGCGTTTGTTGTTTTACCGCATCCTGACAAACCATTAAATTCAACAATCAGCGGACCCATTTTCAATCACACCTTTCTACTTTGTTTTGCCGGGCGTTCCTGATTTTCCGGTGACACAGCATCTGTCCATTTTCCGATGACGGTCTCTTTACTGAAGTCCTGAATTCGTTTCAAAGCAAGATGACTGTATGCATCTGCTAGAGCATGATTGTCCAGCATGGTTATGATGGCGTCTGACAGATGTTTTTCCTCCGGTTGTAAGGGCACATCTGCTTCGTGCATGATGCCGTCACAAACAGGTAATAGAATCCCATACTCAGCATACGTGAGATGCTCAACCGGCTTCTGTTCCAATGGGATCGAAGTGGTTAATATTTCCCTTGGCCCCGAGGGGCAGTCGGCTGCGATGACAGGGGTCCGGCAAGCCATGGCTTCGCAAAGGACGTTGGGGAAACCTTCGTAAAGGGATGGCAGAACAAAAACATTGGCTCGCTGAACGTACCTGAATGGGTTGTCCCGGAAGCCGAGCAGATGAACATCGTCCTGGATAGCCAAATCCCGGGCGAGCTGAGTGAGATATGGTTCCAGCTTCCCCGCACCGAGTATCACTAATGTCACATCCGGTATCATCATCTTCACGTTCTTGAACGCCCGCAGCAGATGCCACTGACCTTTTTGTTCGCTTAAACGACCGGACGTTACGACTACAGGGCCGTCGAATAAATGGTGATGCGTCTTAGCTATTGGGGCTGCTGCTTGCTTCCGAATCGTTTTAATCTCATAATGATTGGTAATGACGTTTATGTTTGTCGGGTCGATGTTAAAGTGTTCTTGCAAATCGTTACTGATATGCCGGGATACCGGAACAATCAGATCAGCCCGTTGAAACAGATGCTTGATGATCGTCCGATACAGTTTGCCATAAAATCCCTCCAAACGTTCGGTGAGGGCATTCCGGATTGAAATGATAATTCTCTCTTTTCGTCTGGTCAGAATGTTAATTAGGTTGGCGCTCAACTGGAAGCTGATGGCGACATCAATTTGCTTGTCTTTTTTTATTTTTCGAATAATACGTATGCGTCGCCACAGGGTCAGCAATTTACCGGCAGGGTGCTTGCTTTCGATCGTTTGCAGATCGATGATGTGGCCGCGGAAGTCAAAGTCGATACGTTTGGCATGATAGGCGACTATATAGTGATGGTTGTCTTCATCCGGCAAGTGGGTGGATAGATTAGCAGCAGCACGGGCCACGCCTGTTTCAAACGTTTCCTGTACCAAAAAGAGTATGTTTTTCCCCATGTGCTTCCTCCTCATTCAATGCGTGCAAGATATTCTGTCTCTTTTCGCACAGTTCGTGATGTGAGTGACCAGTTCTTGTCGGGTATCATAAAATGGGGGCCGTACAGTAATTCCAAGTGTTGGTAATAGTTGCCGGGAACGCATGCTTGGTAGTCACAAAACGGATATGGTGCGATATCGAAATGTTGCACCTTATTTTCATAGACTTTCAAACCCCCGAACCGTCTGATGCATTCATTTGGGCTCATGTTTCCTGTTGTCTCATGGTCATATAGGATAAGATGTTCGCCTTTCCGGTAGGCGTAGAAGATGTCCACCCGGGCCGTTTTGTACGTATAAGTTTCCTCAATCACTTCTCCTGTGAGCAAACGCGCCCTCTTTTTTAATTTAAAACCGTCATGGCGCAGAATATGTTCAAGTCCGGGATGCCAGTCTTCAGCATGCATCGCAACATCAATATCTGTGTCATGGGAGAGCATGCCTTGTTCCCGGATTGCCCCGAGCAATGTTCCGAATTCCAGCCAGTATGTGTAGTTGTTATCCTGCATTGCTTGTATAAACTTGCGGATGGCTACGTTGGCACTGAATTGAAAAAAGAACCCCACCAGATTTAAGTATGGTTTTTGCAAATAATGTTTCGCGATTCGATAGACACCCAGTTTATAAAAGAGATCTTTTAAAAAATATTCCATCATTTGTACCTCACATCATCAGTGATAGGATGGCATGTATATGCCAGTGTTGCGCGTGCCCCATTTTATAAGTCTATAATAGCCTTACGATTGATGATTTCCGGTTGATTGCGCCACTTCCAACGCAAAAGGAGCAACATTACTTTTCCTTTCATTGTTTGGGCCGTATAGCTGTTGTAGTTCAGTTCTTCCCGTCCGCCAAATCCCCTCTTGAATTTGTTAATATTCTGCTGTTCTCTGTCCTCTTCGTCGATTGACAATCCAAGGAAATCATAGACACGGTAACCTGTTTCTTTGAAATAAAGTATATCCTGCCAATGCAAATATCGATTTGCACGACTGATTTCAATTGGTTTGATGTCATCGTAGTGGACTGAACAAGAGTAGAGCATAATAGCTCTTTTACCGTCTGCGATATAGAGATGGCTTACCAGTTTGTGTCCACTTTGGTGGAAGGCATAACTGATTACAAGTTGTCTGTTTTTGCGCAGAGACTCCACTTTATTCACACGACTTGTCGTCCGCCGATAATATTTGTAGCATAGGTTTCTTTTTTTAGTTCATCGTGAACACCCCAGAAGAGCTCAAAATCAAGTGAAATTACAAAGCGGCCCTTTTGTTCACAACAAACCGTATCCGGCCGGGTTGGACTCAATACACATTCACACCTTTACACGCTGGTTCGGTCTGTCTGTAAGCTCATACGTTTGTATTCATAAGTTTCATAAACCCCTTTGACAAGGGATGAGTTTGGATGCCAACCCAGTTGATGCCGTGCCAGGTTATTGTCGATATAGCTGCGGGGGATGTCACCTGCTTTTTTGGGTTTATAATCTATCATGTGCGGGATGTTCGCCGCATTCAGGACGATATCTGCTAGTTCATTGACGGATGTTTCCTCATTTGTGCCAAGGTTTATAACGGCTGAATCCTTGGACATCAGTGACATGGTGCACGCGCGGGCGATATCCTTTACATAGATGAAATCCCTGGTTTGCGTACCGTCCCCATTAATTGTAAGCGGTGATTTGGCCAATGCCTGATCCAGAAAAATCGAAACAACGCCGGCCTCTCCCAAGGTGTTCTGACGCGGGCCGTATACATTGGCGTAGCGGAATATAGTGTAATCCAGCTGATTCAACGAACAGAACAGTCTGACATAGCGTTCTGATGAGGCTTTTGATAAGCCATAAAAGGATGTGGGACTCAAGGCTGAGGATTCCGTCAGCGGCAATGTTTCTGTTTCACCGTAAACAGCTGCACTCGAAGCGAAAATGAACCGTTTGACATGGTGGGCGGCGGCACACTGCAGTGCTTCGATTGTCCCCACGATATTCATGTGTGCATCCTCTTTGGGCGATGCCATTGATCTGGCTACCGAAATTTGTGCAGCCTGATGAAAGACATAATCCGGTTTTTCAATCGTAAAAATTTTATCCAGATCACTACTTAGCATATCGGCTTCATAAAATGTTGCCGCTTCGGGAATCCACTTCCGGTTTCCTGTTGACAAGTTGTCGACTACAATGGTGTCAATGCCTTGTCGGATGAGTTCATCCGTGATGTGCGATCCGATGAACCCTGCGCCGCCTATCACACATGCCTTCATGTTAATAACCTCCTGTTAACAATTTCCTTGTAATAGTTTTCGGTCTGCTCAAATGTGCGTGAAAATGTAAACGACTTCTCATATGTTTGGCGTGCCATGTTGCCAAAGCTATCCCGCAAATAGTTGTTCGTTATAAGCTGATGTAATGCCGCAGTGAGGTCGCCTTCGCTTCCTTTTGCGACAAGAAGCCCGTGGCGTCTGTGTGTAATCAATTCATCAACGCCGCCTACGTCTGATGCGATGACAGGAAGCCCCTCCCGCATAGCTTCGATAATACTCAGTGGAAGCCCTTCGGATTGACTGATCAAAAGGAAAATATCCGCTTCATTCATGTGCTTGACGATGTTTCTGTCTTCACCTGTGAATGTTACCTGATCCCGGATATCGAGATCTTCTGCCAGCTTTTTACTTGCTTCTAACAGCGGACCATCTCCTACCAGAGTCAGATGCCAGGGATGCTGTTTAATCCGGCTTAACGATATTAGGAGGAGACGGTGGTTTTTGGGTTCGGCAAAACGTGCTACCATCAGCAGTTTAACAGGGTCATAGCTATTTTTAGCCCGTATGATACGCCGCTCATTATCGGGAATGCCATTATGAATCAACTGCATTTGCCGACGGGGCGCGATTTTTTTCTCGATTGCCTGCATAAAATCGTGATGTGATACGGTTATGATCCCATCTGTCGTTTTACCCATTTGCCGCTCCAGGTACGTGAAGAATGCTTTTTTTCGCGGGGAAAGTTCTCCGGAAAAAGACCAGCTGTGCGCTGTGAAAATAACGGGTATCGACAAGCTCCCCGCCGCCAACCTCCCGATAATGCCCGCTTTGGATGAGTGGATGCAAACGATAGCGGGATGAATTTTTTTGATTATCCTGCGTGCTTCGAAAAACGCGCGCAAATCCCACGTAGGTTTTATCGGGACTGTCAGCCATCTCAGTGGTATATAAGGAATGCCATCAGCCGTCAGTTCTTCGGTCAGCTCACACGATCCGGAACCGATAACGGTTACTTCATGCCCACTGGATTTTAAGGCTTTTGATAACGCATATACGTGCATTTGAGCGCCGCCAAGCTCATGCATGTGTGTAATGAACTGTATGATTTTCATAACGAATCACCCCTTTTAAAGTTCATGTGAATCATCGGATCATCTTTCCACTTTCATCCAGGGGAGGGCTAAAAGCAACCAGAAATGGCGCCAGTGCAGTGTGTCAATAAATAGACTGTTGAAGGCTATCCCGATCAGGCAGGAGGTGACGATGACGAAATACCCTTTATTCGAACTGCTGACTTTTCCCATGTAGATACTGCGGCTGAGTGTTATCAGAAAGAATCCGGCAAACAACACTATCCCGAACAGACCGTTTTCGGAAAGAATGCGAACGAATAAGCTATGGGTGGACTGGCTCAGGAACTGTTCCGATTGTCCCGGGCCAAAGCCAAGAGGGTAGGTCATCATATAATCGAGTGACTCACCCTGCTGTTCAAAACGGGTTTCGTCATAGCCCTGCAGACTGGTGCGGGCGAAAAACAGGTCGCCGACATCTGTTGCCATCACCATGTAAATCAGCACGGGTATGAGCACAACCGTCAATATAAACAGTGTTTTAAAACGCCTGATGGGGCGCTCATTGTTAAGCAGAAAGTAGATGCCAAGCGCCAATATAAAATGTCCCCATGCCGCGCGGGAAAAGCTTAGTAAAATACCGATTGAAAAAAGCAAAAATATGCCAAGCCAGCTGTACAGAAGCTTTTTGGACTGACGGGTTTTCCCTATATTCCGGAGCGCGTACAGTGCGCCGGGTATAAGGAAAGGGCCAAATACATTCGGGTCCATAAAAAGTCCTTTCACGCGTTCATTGTTCCAAAGAAGCATATCGAGCATAGGTAAATGAGAAAAATAAGCCACAACACCCGGAATAGTGACCAATAAACCCGCAACAACATACGATCGGAATAAAAGCGGAAGTATGCGGCTTCCGAAATAAGCAAGCACTCCGATCAGACCCGACCAGGTAACGATACAGTAGACCGTAATGATCAGAAAATAGCTTGCAGAAGAGACTTCTTTTATGAAATAAAGGGAAACAATATTCGTTTCCAGGAATAAAAGCATCATCATGACTGGCCAAAAATGAATAGTTGTATAGGCTGTATAGCCACCAAGTATTGCTATGACAACGCTTCCCGTAAGCAGCACATCATAAGGTGCAGGCTCAATAAACACGATTGAGCTAAATGCAATGGTGCAGGTAAGTTGTTTCATAGGGTGCCTGTCACTTCCCGAATTTTGTCGTTTTTTGGTGTATGATATATGCCGCCTGTCGCGCTCGTTGCGCCCCGGGCGATAGGTGCTTTTCTCAATAGTAGATGATGTTCTTTTGTTTCTTTTTTTTGTTATTTAATATCGCTCCAAGAATGGTGGCATTCGCCATCTTTAGCTGACTGACGGCTTTTTTGGCATGGGCGGCTTTTGTTTTGCCGGCATTATTGACAAACACACAGCCATCCGTTTTAGTAGCAAGTACGGCTGCATCGGGAAAAATCATCGGCGAACTGTCAATGATGATCATGTCGTACAGATCCTCCAGTTCCCCAAGCATTCTATCCATCCTGGGAGATGATAGAATTTCGGTGGGGTTTGGCGGAAGCGGTCCTTTGGGCATTATGTTTAATGGGGACATCTCTGGATCCGGGATGATATCGTCAAGTGTTCCGCTGCCGCTTAGATACGTTGTCAATCCTTTCGTTTGGTCCCATGTCGCCTCCTCTTGCTTCCGCTCTTTCCGTGACGATTTGCGCAGGTCGGCATCAATCAACAGTGTTTTTTTATGATCCATAGCCATTGCGATGGCTAGGTTAGTTGCTGTGACAGATTTACCTTCATTTTCATTCGTGCTTGTCACCAGAATAGAGGTGATTTTTTTTATTGACTTTTGAAACTGAATATTGGTCCGCAGATGGCGGAAAGACTCCGGCAACTCTTTATCCATATGGCAGTCACTTAATTGTTTTTCAAAATCGGTTGGCTGTGTGTCGCTTTTCGGTATATTTTTTGATGAATGGATTATTCCGAATGAACCGATGAGCGGCATCTCCAAATATTTTTCCACGTCGTATTCCGTGTAGATTTTTGTATTGAAGTAGGCGGAAAAGGCAATGTAAATCAACATAAGGAAAAAGCCGGCCATGAATGAAATACCTGTATTCAGAGTTGTTTTCGGTGATACCGGGTCATTGATTCGTGCGGGATTGGCTTTTGTCATGATTCGAATATTCTTCATGTCCATCAATCCCGAAATTTCCTTTTTTGCTACGTCGGCATATGTGTTGACGATGTCACTGGCTGTTTGAGGACTGTGTGCTTGAGCGGAAATAGTGATAATTTGACTGTCCGAATTCGTTCCAACGGTTATCGCCTTTTTTAAGTCTGCAAAGCTGTATGTCTCGTCGAGTTTGTCAGAAACACGCTCTCTGGTACTAACGCTTTCGATAATATGCTGGTATGTCTCGATAAGGCGTAAGTTCATCTGAACATCCGTTGTCGCGGGCATTTCGCCGCTTGCATTGTTTGTTTGGTTAACGAGCAGTTCGGATGTCGCCTCATATTCAGGGTCTATGGCATAGGCACTGATAAGGTAACCACCAAGCGCGAACAGAAGCGGGACGGCTATCAGCAGCTTGATGTGTTTTAATAGAATATAGATCATTTCTTTTGTATGCAGTGTATTTTCCATAGAGATCAGCCTTCCTCATTGTTCTTGTTTGCTCGGATGTCAATAGCTTCCTTCCGATTTGATGACCTGTCTGACTGTGTACAATAGAATTTTGCAGTCTAGGCTGAATGATAAGTTATGCACATAATATCTGTCATACTTTATTTTTTTTCCATGATTAATGTTTGATCTCCCGCTCACCTGAGCAAAGCCTGTTATTCCGGGCTTAACCATCAGACGTTCCTGTTGTTGTTGATTATAGTAGCGTGTAATGTCCGGTACTTCCGGACGGGGACCAATCAGACTCATGTCGCCTTTGATGACATTGACTAGCTGCGGCAGCTCATCAAGGCTGTATTTACGGAGAAGTTTCCCAATCCGGCTTGTACCGGACGGAAGTTTTGACTTAAATATGAACTGGTCCGGGACCCCACTGTCCCAGGACGGATATTCATGATCACCGGTGTCTGAGTTATTCTTTCCGGATACAGGAATGGTCCTGAATTTCCATATTGTAAATGGCCGCTTATTCTTTCCTGTTCGGGTCTGTCGAAAAATAACGGGGCCTCCATCATCTATTAAAATACTGATTCCGATCACCAAAAATAACGGGAACAATAGAATGATAAGCAAGATGCCACATAACATATCAATAACTTGTTTGACCGCTGCATAGCTAATAGTGTTTTGCAATGACTTGGAGGGTGTTTCAAGCGTCTTTTTTAATTTCAATTTGGTGAACTCCTTTGGGAGGTGCCTGTCACTTCCCGTATTTTGTCGTTTTTTGAATTATATAAAATCTTATAGTTTATGATACTTATGACCTATTTATATGGCAATCCTTACTTTTTCCTTTGCAAATGAAAAAGAAAAAATTCATTGGCGCAAATACGCATAATAACTGTTATAACAGTGAAAAACCCTTGTTTTAACTATTTGATTTTTCAATTTTTAGGAAGATATAATATTATAAAAATCTGATTTTTTAGTACTATATAACTAGATAAGGAGGCGTTGGAGTTTCGTTGAGGCTTCGTCTAAATAGGTCTATAGGATCATTGTATGTGTCTAAATCATTAAAAATGAATAACATTTAAAGAGGTTGTTCAAAAAGTCCGGTAAAAATGACACTTCGAATTTCTTCGTTGGCTTGTTTCTCCGCTCCTTGGAAAAGAAAAACACTTTTCCTGCGTGCGAAGCGGATTCAGGGTAGCATTACTTGTGCTCATGTATCTAAAGGCATACATTCCGCTGCTCGAAACTGCGCCGTCTCGAACTTCTTGGTCCTTTTTATCCTCCTTTTTGAACACGCACTTAAAATCAAACTACTATTTATGCGGAAAGTATTCTATATTAAATGGGTGATTTTATGTCGGAAAGAACAGTCATTACAAAGAGACAATACAATATACTGGAAATTCTTGAAGTAACCATTGGGGACATATCATTGCATGAAATAGGAGAACACCTTTGTTATTCCTATAGAACCATACAACAGGAAATTACTTTACTGAAAGAACGGCTTCCGCCCGGTTGGTTCATTGAGTCTAAAAGAGGCGTTGGTATATCGCTGGACAAACCCCTTAACCAAATCGTGGCGAGTGCATTCAATCACAATGGGGATCAGTCATTGTTTAATTTGATAGAAATACTTCTTACAGACCGGTCGTATTCATTAAATACATTATGTGAAAAGATATTTTTCAGCAAAAGTGCTGTATTGAAGAGTTTAAATGAAGTAGAGGACTATATAAAGTCTTTCAATCTGACCCTGGAACGTAATCCTTTTCTAATTGCCGGCAATGAAGGATTCAAGCGATTACTGCTGTATGAGATCTATTATACTAAAAATGGCATTTACAATCGTTACGCTTTTTCACCTCCTTGTGACCAGCTGCTGCCGGCCGAGGCTATGTTGAGAAGGCATTATCATATCCGTCTCACGAATTATGGCTTCCAGTCATTTTGCAGGTGTTTCTATATCTGCAAGACCCGGATGGAACAGGGCTATCCGGCAAATGAACTTCCTTTTAATACAACGGAAAAAGTACAGGCGGAACCTTTATTTATAGAATTTAAGAGTTTTTTTGACTATCTTGAAACCTTGACTGATTCTAAATTCCCTCTCCAGGAAAGAATTTATCTTTACGTATGTCTTATTCATCATGAATCCACACTAACGATTGCTGAGAATGAACATCATCATTTTCTCGCACAGGATGATTATTGTAAATCAGTACTTTATTCCAGCCACCATTTTTCTGACTAATCCAGCCAAAAATCTGAAATAATATGCCAGTCTATTCACATTATCTCAGATTCATAAATAATTGATCACATTGTTTCGAAAAAA
>NZ_BMNQ01000061.1 GCF_014646635.1 Lentibacillus kapialis | reverse complement strand
CCTCACGCACGGTTTGACGAGGGGGAGCTGGAAATCGGTAGTTCCTTTGTCTGGCTTAGTAAGGTGGAAAACCCTGAAACCCGAGGACGAAGAAACTATACGGCGCCTGCTCTCTACTCTACTTTGTATCTACGTCAAAAGTGAACGTGCTGGTCACCGTGTGCTGGACAGTGTTACAAAATTTCTAGAAACGGATTTGAAATTAACAGTGAATCGTAAGAAAAGTAATGTCGGCTCCCCGACTAAAATCAAATTTCTTGGATTTTGTATACACAGTACAGCTAAAGAAGTAAGATGCCGGCCAGACAAATCCGCGAAAAAGAAATTTAAAGCCAAATTAAAAACATTAACGAAGCGAAACCGCCCGGGTACGTTTGAACAAATCGTGAAAGAAATCAACCAGGTCACAGTCGGATGGATCAATTACTACGGAATAAGCTTTATGAAAGGATTCATGAAAGCAATATCCCAATGGTTAAACCATCGATTACGACAGTTGATTTGGAAGCGATGGAAGAAAATTAAAACAAGATATACCCGGCTGAAAAAGCTCGGGATTGAAGATGAGGAAGCTTGGAAGGTTGCGAATACCAGGAAAGGTTACTGGAGGGTTTCGCTAAGCGAAACCTTGCACAAGGCAATTAAAAATAAAACGCTTGTGAAGTGGGGTCTTAAAGACCTGAACCATTTATACAAGCGTGCGTACTTAAACTATTGAACCGCCGTATACGGAACCGTACGTACGGTGGTGTGAGAGGACGACTAACCAAATAATGGTTAGTCTCCTACTCGATTAGGACCCGAGGACCCTAATAAGCTTTTGGCATATGTTGCCACTTTAGACAGATTTGCGCTGAAAATAAGTCCATCCGGCAGCAAAAAAGACTACCAGACTGCCGCCGACCACTGTCAATACCTGATCCCACGGCACATAAAACACACTTTCGGACGCTCCGCCTGTATACATCATCAAAAAGGGCTGCCCCCACGGATAATAAGGGCCGAACGTCTCGGAATTGACTGCCAATATAGATGGCAGTGTGAAAATGACATTGACGGCAAATGGTGCCGCAAAGTTTTTCCAGAACATCGACATCCATAGTTGCAGGGCTACGAGTGGAAATATCGCGATCCAGCCGCCCAGAACACTTTTCCAGATGATCATCATCGGAAACGGGTCCGCTATTTCTTTTACAGTACCTGCCAGATAAACCGCTCCGAGAAACAACAGTTGAATAGCGAAGACAGTTGCTATCAACAGCAGGTATTTCACTGTGAAGACGCTGCCTCTTGTGACCGGCAGGGACAGAAACTGTTTCCAGCCACCTGCCTGGTGCTCATACCGGCAAATCAGGCCTGACAGAACACCTGCCATGAGAGGGAGGAACAAGAGCGCATACGGCAATATCATGTACTGCAGCAGCAGATACCATGCGTTCATCTCTGTCTCCATGGCAGCGATATTGCTCATCAGGCCCGTCATCAGGGCGATCGCTGGTCCGACAAATAAAACAGGCAGCATCCCGGATTTCCTGAATTTAAACCATTCCGACTGCAGGACTGACAGAAACATATTACGTCACATCCCTTCGCACAAAATCAAGCATGCCGGCCAGGTATAACAGCACGCCAAAACCAATCCCGAGCCAGACGATGGTGAGCGGTTCGACCCAGCCATTCATCAATGCTGGCCACTTCCAGATCAGCCAGTCCGGCAAGTTATAGGACATGTACGTCAATATGACTCCAATCACACCCGTTGTTACCGGTACTCCCTGATTTTTGCTGACCAGCGCGATCCAAAGATGAATGGCTAAGACAGGCAGGGCAGCTATATACGGGTAAAAACTGAATTTAACTACATCAATATATGGGATATCAGTCCCTAAATCAAGATAATACCCATAACCGAGTGTGAACAGCATCAGCAGAAGTGACGCCACCAGCAACAACGCAGCAAGCACGGTGAATTTTGATAAGTAAACGGTCATTTTGGAAACCGGCAAGGCAATCAGTTGCTTCCATGCGTTCGTTTCATTTTCCACACTCGCCATAAGCGATGTTAAAATAACAATGCCCAGCACCAGTGCAAGCGGTGTAAACATATTCACATTTGACAGGTAATAGCTCCAGTTATCATCACTCTGCTTTAGCAGATAATCTTTGCGAACCCCGTAGTTAACCGTTTGCATGAACACGACACCGAGCGGGCCAATCACTGTTAAAAGCCAAAATCCTTTCCGCCTGATTTTCAAAAAATCCGACCTGAGCAATTGTCCAATCATGACGCATGCCCCTTTGTCATGGCCAGGAAGATATCTTCCAGTGAGCGCTTTTCTTCTTCGGCGCGGTAAACCGCATAACCATCCTGAACAAGCATCCGTATGGCTTGTGAGACGTGATCATCTGAGTTCTCATGCAGATAAACGCGCCCATCTTGATTCTTTGCATCAACGCCTCTGACCAGGAGTGCCTGACTTGCTGCGATACTGTCACTGACACGCAGGACAACGTTTTGCTGTGCGTGTTCACGCAGGTTTTCAATGGAATCCTGAAAAATCATTTTCCCTTCTGAAATAATCCCGACCGATGTCGCAATCTGATCGATCTCCGATAACAGATGACTTGAAATTAGAACCGTCATGCCAAATTCGTCAGGCAGTCGTTTTATCAAATGGCGGATTTCAATAATGCCGGATGGGTCAAGTCCATTCGTCGGCTCATCCAGAATCAGCAACTTTGGCTGATGCAACAAGGCAATGGCAATACCGAGACGCTGTTTCATACCAAGCGAGAAGGCCTTTACCTTCTTGCCGGCGACATCACTTAGCCGGACAACTCCCAGGACCTCCCTGATGCGTGATTTGGGAACGCCATAAACTTTCCGGAAGACCTCGAGGTTCTCTTCGGCCGTCAGATGCGGATAGTATGACGGATTTTCTACTAGCGAACCAACATGCTTTAAAATGTCGATCCGCTCCTTGTTTAAATCCTGGTTAAAGATATGAATGGAGCCGGATGTCGATGTCATCAGCCCAAGAAGCATCCGGATTGTGGTTGTTTTCCCGGCTCCATTCGGGCCCAGAAACCCATACACTTCCCCTTCAGGTATGGCCAGGCTGATGTTGTCCACCGCTTTTTCCTGGCCAAATTGTTTTACTAAATGATTTGTCTGTATCACATATCCCATTTGTTTCACCTCTCCTACAAGGATATATGCCAGGATTTAAATCCAGGTTCAACAAAGGTTAAATTTTGTTTAAAAAGTGATAGTTCACATTCCATCATTTCCGTCATGATTCTTTTGCTTTTTTATCCGAACGGCAGTCCCGTGTGCATCCGACTCAATATCCCAATCCAGTTCCATTTGCTGCACCATCATGTCTACGATGGACAATCCAATGCCGGCTCCTCTCTCGGTTCGGTTATGCTCAATGCCCGGCCCATGGTCGGTTATGACAATAGCATCATGGTCTCTGGTTGTCTCGGTGGTCACACCGATATAGCGGCCGTCTTTGGCATAGCGGATGATGTTTTGCAGCAGATTGTCAAGAACCCTGTCCATCCAGAGCGGGTCAATCAGCCAATGAGTATGGTCAAAAGGTTTCAGATCAACCTCGATTTCAAAGTTTTCCTGTTCGAACAGCGGATACCAGGACGCAAGCGATGTCCTCACATGACGAATCACATCGGTTTCTTCAGGCTGGTATTTCAGTTTGCTCGCCGTCAGCAAGGTGTATGACATCAGATTTTCCATCAGCCGGTCGACCCGGCTAATCGATTCTTCCAATCGTTGAACTGCCTGCTGACCATCATCGGACATTCCTTCTTCGGTAAGTGTGTCCATCTGTGCCCGCATTTTGGTTAACGGTGTGCGCAAATCGTGTGACAGATTGGCGATCAGTTCACGTCTCAGCTGTTCTTCTTGCTGTTCCCGCTGTCTGCTTTCACGTAGTTCATTGACCATGGTGTTAAAAGCTGTTTCAAGCTGGCCGATTTCATCATCTTTTTTCATTTCAATCAATACCGGCAAATTATCAATATCTCTTAACGCCATCGCTTTCTGCAGATTCAAAAGCCGCTTGCGGATCTGTCTGAAGAAAAACAGGGATATGATCATAAACAAAAAGAGTAAAACAAGAAATGTGGCCAAATATACCCAGGTCCTGTCACTCGTTGCGTTATCCATGACAGCTCGGGGCATTTCCAAAACGATAAAACCCCGATTGTCTTTCTGACCGAGAAAAGCAACAACAGTGAATGGATTGCCGTCATACCGATTCTTAATGAACTGTGCTGTATAAGCAGCATCCCATTCCTCAGGCAAATTCTTACCTGTATCAAGTTCTGCTGACAGCCGGCCATCATGGTTTACCCAAAACATGGAAGCTTCCGGGTAAGCTTCTTTCCATTTTCGGAAGAGGGCCACAACCGTTTCCTTTGAAATCTCCTGTATATCTCCGGCATCTTGATGCCATTTATCTTCTACCCCTGCATAATCCCGTTCCAGTTTGCCAACATCTGCATTAAACAAAATAAAACTTGATATGATCAGGCTGAATTGAACGACGAAGAGCGCGATGAGGATGATTAACATATATTTTGCCTGCAGTGATTTAAAAAACCTGAAAAACGTCATTTTCTCACCCTGTATCCAATACCGCGAATTGTCTCAATAATTACAGGACTGGCCGGATTCTTTTCAAGTTTTTCCCTTAAGTGGCGTATATGGACCATTAATGTCTTATCACCTTCAATGTATTGCTCATCCCACACACCTTCATACAGCTGCTCTTTCGTTAAGATTTGATTTAAATGGCGCAGGAAATAACGGAATATATGGTACTGCTTGCCGGTCAATTGGATTTCTTCACCCGATTCCCGATTGGTGATGTGCATAGCCTGTGTATCGACGGTCAAGTGCTTTAATTGCAGAAGCTCATTCTGTTTATCAAATCGCCGCAACAGTACATCGACACGTGCAGCAAGCTCGTCCGGGTGAAACGGTTTTGTGACATAATCATCCGCAAAGCCTAACCCCTCTAATTTATCCTCTACCGCCGTACGGGCAGACAACATCAGGATTGGTATGTCCGGTTTATCCCTTTTAATCCGCCTCCCGAGTGAAAACCCGTCCAATCCCGGCAGCATCACATCTAAAATGACGATGTCCGATAGTTGAATGTGTTGATCCACTTTATCACCGGAAGTGTGCCAGGTGACGTCATGGTCTTGTTCCATCAGACGCTGCGTAACCCATTCGCCGATATCTGTTTCATCTTCTATATATAGTATCCGAGCCATAGTAGACCTTCTTTCAAAACGGAGTATTATGTCTTTTATTTTAGATTAAAATGAAAAGTTTTCAATGGCTTTCATAAGGATCGCAAGGGTGAGTATTAGCGTACAAACTGATTTAAGGGCTAATGAATGGAATAATATGACGCGCCAGATGTCACAACTTTTGACATACATCAGCCAATGCGATAATGTTATATGGAAAAAAGCTTTTGACATTGTTATGAGGTAAAACGGCTGCTTTTCCTTAACAAAGATAGCGTCCATATTTCTAAAGCTTAAAAAATATTTCGGTTTAAATGTGAAAATAGACCGTCCAGAAAATCTTAAAAACAATCAGGAGTGAATGTCATCATGTTAAAACATATTTCAAATGGTTATGTCGCCAAAGAAATTTTCAATAGCAGTTTGCCTAAAGTGAAAAACGATGACCAAGCGGCTCATCAATTTAAAAACGGTTTTAATTTATCCAGAAACGCAATGATACTTGCAGGCTTTTTTGAATTAATTGGCTCCATATTCTTATTTATGTCTGTCTTTGGAGGAAAATTTGTTCGAATTGGAACGATTATGATTAACATTGTTCTTTGTGGTGCCATTTTCAAACATTTTGAAGCTGGTCACGGACTTAAAGGATCAAAAAAAGCATTAAAATTCTTCGGCTTAAATACTCTTAACTTCATGGAGACCCTGCGTAAATAGATAACGATTGATTGTAAAGCATGACATAGACTAGCACGTATGATTTTAATAATTTAATACCAGCCATAATAGGGCGCTTTCGCGTAATACGCATTGCGCCCATTATTATTTTATGGAGGCATTTAGGGAAATAAGCAGCCGGGCACAGGAGGTAGGATGAATGTTATGAACTTCAGGATAATCACATTCCGTGACAATCCCAGATTGCTTTAATGTCCCCTTATATTGCAAAACTTTGAAGGAATCTGCAGATAAAGGACAGAATTATTGAATGGGAAAACGATTTCAATCGGGAAATATGATATAATTAAAAAGTCTAAAAATGATATCTTGTGATTTATAGGTTTTCAGGTTGTTTCCATCGGCGTACATAGTGTGGCATTTCAATGAAGGCGCTTTACGGGTGTATTTAAAACCATGTGGAGGGTGAATGTTTGAAAAAAGTTCCTTTACTTCTTCTTTTATCTGCCTTATTTTTATCTGGATGTGGTGTGGAGGATATTAAGTTCAATGGAGAGAGTAACAATTGGAGAGGCGAATACAATGCTTACATTGATAATTCAACAGAAAATGGGGAATATGTCTTTGTATTTAAAAAGGCACAAGAGGACCAAGTAGTTGAGGATTTGAAAATCGTTATAAATAATGGTGAAGTAGTTCTGAATGAGAGCGAACACAAGGGGCGAACTATTAAAATTCCTTCTTCCTGCTCAGGTTGTGCTGTGACGGATACAGAAACGTCAATTCAAGTGACAATAGAATGGGGGGAAGGGAATGAGGAAACATTTTCAATAGATCCTAAATAAGACTTATTAAGGGCTGGTCAAAAAAGGCTAATAAGTCCTTATACCTTTTTCTTCAATAAAGTTCTGTTAAATTTTATTGAAATTTCCTTGAATCTTACGTAACGTCATATTGTATAATACAAATTGAGCAGCGATGCAGGATTGAGATGACTGGTTTGTATTCAATAGGGGAAATGGCGCGGAGAAAGGTGACACAAATGAATAAAAAACTGATTATTCTCGATATTATTTGCTATGCGGCATTGCCGTTTTTGATTTGGAAATACGGAAGGGACATCCTGGGCGATTATCCGGCAATGCTTATATCAACAGTTCCCGGATTTATTTATACTATTTATCGTTTTATTATTGAGCGTCAATTTAACATTGCCGGGCTCTTTGTGCTTGGCTCCCTCATGATTGGTACAACAGTCGACCTTTTGTCCGGTTCAGCTGAACAAATGCTATGGAACGGGATTTATTTAGGGTTGTTTTATGTATTGGTGCATTTGATATCTCTGGTTTTGATGCGACCGCTTGCGTTATATTTTGCTGTTGATTTTGTTTATCTCCAAGGTTGGCCAAGGAAAGAAAGCAGGGAGTTGTATTATAAAAAAGGAATCTTTAAGTGGTTTCAATTGATACAAATTTTTTTCATTATACGCGGACTATTCATGGCCGGACTGAAAACATGGCTGTTGCAAAAATATGGTGTGGACGGTTATGATCAAATGTTAATCTACAGACAAATAAGCGGTTGGGTTTTTGGATTGTTGATTACAGCTGCATATTTTTATACAAGTGTTCCAATTAGTAAGTATCTTGAACGGAGGAAATCCGGAGCAAAAACGGAGCCGCTTTAAACTAAGAAAAACGCCTTACAATGTTGCACGATCTAAATTTTATCCGTTTGTGGAGGAATTCAAATGAAAAAATATATTATATTTATCATCAGTTTTGCCGTTTTATTTTCGGTATTTGAGTTTCTATTTCAAATTATTTCCGGCTATTTAATGACATCTTTTTACATGCCGGATATAACAAGCGCGTGGAACCAAAGCGAGAATCTACCCAGCAACGTTGTTATTAAAGGAAGCTCTTATCTCGCTTCACTGCTTTTTGCTTTGCTTGCCGCAATATTTGCGTACATCACATCAAAGATATTTATAAAAAACTATGGCAAATAATAATGTTTTAATAGCCGCTTTGCTAAAATAGGAAAAGTTAACGTTTTACCCGAAACATGGGCGTGAAACCCAAAATATGGGCGCGAAATCCAAAACATGGGCGCGAAGCCTGAAGTATGGGCGGGAATCTCGGAACCTGCTTTTGATATAAGTCCAGGTCTTGTATATTCATCAATCGTTTGTACTGAGGGGCGGGAATCATCTAATGTAGATCTGAAAAATGGAAGAAAAAGACAACCAAAGTTCAAGGTTTGGGCTATCGAATCATCTGATGAAAGAAGCACTTAATTTTGCTTGCGAATATCAGACATACTGCTATCTGGTAACAATGCAGAAACTCCCGGCAGCTAATCATCTTTACTTTTAATTCGTATTCCGGCAACTTGAAAAAGCACTGGGTAATTCAGAAAATAATGCTATGGATGCGTGGTATATAAAGAATTACTGTAAAGGAATTATATGAACATTATGGCTTGTTTAGCTGACAAGCTCTGCTATTAGTGCTTTGACACTTAAAATTGAGGTGTTTTTGTGAATAATTTCCGAAAATTCGAACAGGCCAAGGAAGCCGTTAATCAAATCATTATTGGCCAGCCAGATGTTGTTGACTTGTTATTTACAGCACTGCTCGCTAAAGGCCATGTCATACTGGAAAGTGTGCCCGGATCAGGCAAGACAAAATTAGCCAAAACAGTCGTGAGGGTAATTGACGGTCAATTCAGCCGGATTCAATTTACACCTGATGTCCTTCCCAGTGATGTGACCGGCGTCAGATTCTTCAATCCGAAAACACAGGAATTTGAATTGTTAACAGGCCCTGTCGAAACAAACATTTTGTTGGCTGATGAAATCAACCGCGCAACACCGAGAACACAGGCCAGCCTGCTGGAAGTGATGGAAGAGCAGCAAACCACTATTGACGGAACAACGGTTAAAATCCCGTCACCTTTTTTCGTTATTGCAACCCAAAATCCAATTGAGTCAAACCAGGGAACGTTTCCGTTGCCTCAAGCACAACTGGATCGCTTCATGATGAAAATACCAATGGATTACCCGACGTTTGAGCAGGAAAAAGAGATGTTATGGAAGCAGCGTATAGGTAATCCAATTGATGACATAACCCCCATTTTGTCAACGGAGATAATTGCCTCATTGCAGCAGGAAATCCATCAGGTGGTTGTGTCCGAAGTTGTTATGGATTATTTATTACGGCTTGTCAGTAAAACCAGGGAACACCAGGGGATTGAACTTGGGGTGAGCTCCCGTGCTGCTCTGGCGTTACTCCGGGCCGGGCAAGCACGAGCATTCATGGATGGATATGATTTTGTCAGGCCTCAGGATATCAAATCGATTGCTCAATATATCTTTGAACATCGCATTATACTAACGATGGACAGTTCTATTCGTCGTGAGGTATCAGAGGTTACCCGGGAAGTGATTCAGTCTGTCGAGGTACCTGTAGAAGCGAGGGTCACATGATAATGCAATGGCGAAAGGACATGATTGTCAATAAAAACTATGAACACGATATTATTCTGGTGCTGCTTTTGTTGTTGATTGCCGCCAGTGTGTACCTTGAACGTTCATTTTCTTTTGTATTTATCGGAATCGCATGTGTTTATCTAATCGGTTTGAAATGGTATAACCGTGAGATTGGCCGGGACTTGACCTTGAATTTGTCGTATGAGTCCATCAACGTATTTCAGGGTGAATCGATGGAACTGAACTGGACTATAAGCAACCATTCAATCATTCCCTATCTCAATGGCTATCTGTCATTTTCAGCGAAAGACCATGTCGTCAATGATGACTATTTGTATACTGCGCGGAAAGGGTATAGCGAATACCGGGTTCCTGTTTCAATTCCGGGAAAAAGCAACGTATCCATATGTATCCCATTTAAGGCTGTCAAGCGGGGACACGGACAAATCAAACATATTCAACTGACATTTCCCCATCTGTTAAACTTTGACTATTTTACGCTTAGATACCAGGATTCAAAGCATTATGAGTGCATTGTTTATCCGAATTATCAACCGGTAGCACCTGTTAAGCATAGCCGAAATCAAACCCCGGGCCGGACAATAACAATACATTCACCATATGAAGATATACTGCAGCCGTCAGGAACAAGGGATTATGTCACTTCTGACCCCTTTCACAGGATTCACTGGAAGGCAAGTGCTAAAATGCAAAAACTGCAGACAAAGATATATGATCGAAATCATTACGTGATTTGGACGATTATCATTAACATTGCAGAAAAGAGTCGATTAGGTAATTTATATACCAGTCCATATCTGGAAAAGATTTTATCCGAAGCAGCATTCATCAGCAAAGTTCTTATTCAAAGCGGCTATGAAGTCGAAATTTATGTAAATGAGTATGGTTCGTTTCATCTGCAAAGTGGCTGCGATATAAATCAATTAAAACGTATACTGAATTTGTTGACTCGAATTGGAGGCGGTTACATGATTCATCCGATTCAGTATACGTTTCACCGGTTGCTTCGATTATGTGCGCAGCCGCGTACGATCATCCTGATTGGTGATTACAATGAAACCGATGATGGTATTTTAAATAAGCTAAACAAACAGGGGCATTATGTGTATCATACCGAAGACTTTCATCTAAAACCGATTGTAAAAGGACGTGGTATGTATGGTTAATGATTGTATCATGAGGTATACCCGATTGTACTCCGAATCCGTGCTGTTCTTATTTTTACTCATTCCGATTTTTGCCATGACACAATATCCGATTCCATTTTGGAGTTATTTGTTTATAACGGGACTTTGCATCCTTTTATGTGATACAGGCTTGTGGATCATTCAAAATTATATCGTTTATATACCTGCTGTCATGATAATGTTCTATGTGATGTATGATGTATTTAACTACCCGAATGTGATCGCATTATTATGGATTGGATTTATGACGTGGCGACACGTGCATTTTAATCGAAATGGCTTCTCTGATAATCAAGTTGCCGTTTTGATGTTAACGATGCTTATGCTCTTAATTGGAGTCATGTTTTTTAATCATTCCAATCTGATCTGGCTGGCTGCTTTTCAGATGGTGATGATGCTATGTGCTTACTGGTACCGTTTGGTCATCAATGGGGAAACGAACAGCATGCCGGTTAGAACGACTATGACATTCGGTGCTTTTGTCCTTTTGCTTTTAATCGGCGGCGGTGTCATTTATGGTATCTATCCTTTCATCATCAACCTGACAGCAGCTGTATTCTCCGGTATTGGCGCCTTTTTTGAATACACAGTGTTCGGAATGGCTAGTATCGCTGACAAGTTGGGTATTGATTTTCGTTCTTTGAAAGATATGGTTGACGGGGAAGCGGTTAAGGAAGCCGCAAACAAATTAGGGGGAAGCATTGACCGGCCGAATGGGCAAAAAGATACAGACAATCATAATTCAGGCGGTATGGATCTCATTAATGGGTGGACTATCTCTTTGGGATTAACAGCGATTATGACATTTTTGGGCATTTATTTGTCCAGAATAAAATTTGCTGCTGATAATCAGGCAGACCAAAGTAAGAGCGGCCTTGAAGCTGTCTCGATAACTCCCATTAAGTCTAACCCGGACAGAAACCGTACTTTTTTGAATAAGCAGTCAATCACCAGTCCCCATGAACCTGTTAGGAAAAAAGTATTCAAGTTTGAGCAATTAGCTAACACAAAAGGGTGGGGCAGGCAGTCATCAGAGACAATCGAGGAATGGCTCTATCGTTTAAAATGCAGCCCCTCACATCTTGATATATATCAAAAAGTGAGATACGGCGAGAAAAATATAACAGAAGAAGAACAGCATCGTATTAATGACCTGCTTGAGAATCTTATACACAGAATGAAAAATGAACGTTAGCTGCTTCTCGATAGATTTTACAGTAAAGCGCTCTACTGAAAGGTGGAAGAAGATACAAGGGGGATTCCATGAATCAACATCAATTCGAAACTGACATACATAAGCTCATATCCGATGTTGCGTCTCCAATCGGTCTGGTTATTAAAGAAGACGAATATTCTATCAATGTCCATGCCAATATGACCATGCCTGCAGCAAGTGTCATTAAAATCCCGATCATCATGGAAGCGTTCCGACAGGCTGAATGTGGTAATTTAAAGCTGTCCGAGTCTTTGGACATCCCTGCTGATACGAAAGTCGGTGGTTCTGGTGTATTACAGGCTTTGTCCGAGAATGTTTCCATGACGTTTCTTGATGTATTGACACTGATGATTATTGTGTCGGATAATACCGCTGCCAACATCGCGATTAAGCGGGTTGGAATCGAACACGTGAACAGACTTTGCCGGGAACTGCACTGCCATGATACGGAAATTCAACGCCTGTTTATGGACATGGAAGCTGCCGAACAGGGTCTGGAAAATGTGACAACAGCGGGTGATATGGTCCGTTTTCTTGAAGAAATCGCATCTCCACGACTGTTAAGCGAGGAGTCTGCCAATCGTATCATGACCATCATGGACCGGCAGCAACTGACCTCCAAACTGCCTGGCTATCATACCAAGAATGCTATTATGATAGCCAATAAAACCGGCGAGCTTTCGGATGCTGAGCATGACACCGGTATTTTTCAGTATCAGGACAGAACGATTTTTGCGGCTGTCCTGATGGATGGCATCCGTGACCATGTCGCAGCACAACAGATCATCGCTCGTATCGGCAAAGCGGTTATAGCTTATTTGAGCAAGTAACAATTTTCAGTTCGCCTATTGCGTGATATGATAATTGATATGATTCTATCAGGATGTTGGGAGCTGAAATTTTGACTATATTAACGAATGACTGGGCACCGGTCATGGCAGGTGAGTTTGAAAAAGACTATTATCAGGAGCTGCGTTCGTTTTTAAAACAGGAATATGGCACTTCAACGGTCTACCCGAACATGTATGATATTTTTAATGCACTGCATTATACAGGCTATGAAAATACCAAAGTGGTCATACTCGGACAAGATCCGTATCATGGCCCCAATCAGGCACATGGACTTAGCTTCTCCGTTCAACCGGAAGTCACCATACCGCCTTCGTTAAAAAATATTTATAAAGAGCTGTACGATGATCTTGGTATTGAAAGTCCCAATCATGGGTACTTGGTGGACTGGGCGAAACAAGGGGTCCTTTTGTTAAACACGGTTTTGACAGTAAGAGCAGGCAAGCCGGCTTCCCATAGAGGACAAGGATGGGAATACTTTACAAATGAAGTGATCCGGCAAGTGAATGCTAAACAGGATCCGGTCGTGTTCATGCTCTGGGGACGTCATGCCCAGGCAAAGGAGTCATTCATTGGACAGCATCATCTAATTATTAAATCGCCGCACCCGAGCCCATTTTCTGCACATAAAGGATTCTTTGGCAGTCGGCCTTTTTCACGCGCCAACGCATTTTTGGAAGAAGCAGGACGTTCGTCAATTGATTGGCGCCTGCAGATGCAACCCTAATAAAAATGCTGGGAGGTACGAATGAACTATATGTGTAAGTCCATTTTAAACGTGTGAAATGACTGCTGAATTGTACAGCATTTTTTGTAACAACAGAATGTATATATTATGGATGGCCTTGTGAAAAAAGCTGTGGCACTCACTATAAGACGGGGAATGTCGCGTTTTTCTAATAGGGACAAGACCAGCTTGACAATAAGTCTATTTCTTGAACGGCTGTTTGAAGCATATAGTATGTGGGAATGGACAGTTAACATTCTCTATAAGGCGTTGTTCAAAAAGTCCGGCACAAGGACACTTCCAATTTCTTCGTTGGCTTGTTTTTCCGCGGTTCATGTATCTAAATGCATACATTCCGCTGCTCGAAACTGCGCCGCCTCGAACTTCTCGGTCCTTGTTATCCTCCTTTTTGAACATGCACTATCATTCTTCATGTAAGCTTGAAATATTCCATTTGGGGTTTTGGAAAGGAGATTACTATGAACACCCGAAGTGACATGCGCAGAAAGAAAAATAAGCAAAATATTATCCTTAATTCCCTTATCGGCGTTGTCTTTATCCTCATACTAATTATTGGCGGGAACATGCTATTCAGTGGTGACAACGACACAGCCGAAGATCAGCAAAACAGCAGTGCCGCTAAAGAAAGCGAATCAAATGGTCAGGATGAAGATGTTAAAATCACAGAAGAAGAAAATTCTGACGAAAAGTCTGAAACAGCACACTCTGATCAGAAAAAGAACAAGAACCAGGACCAGGACCAGGATGACCATAAATCCCAAGAAGATAAAAACGAGAAAGATGATCAGGAAAAAGATGACACTCAACAAGATGAAAACGAAGCGAATACAGACGGAGCAGACGAACCCATTGGTACTGATCAGACTGGCGAACATACTTCCAGTTATGAAAAAGGTTCCGTCGACTGGAATGAAAAAATAAAGGCGATTCAAATGGCGACAGGACTTGATGATAGCATGACTCTTTGGCGTCTGGAAAGCGGAGGAGGCCCGCAAAAATCAGTCGCCAAAGTTAGCCCTAGTGATGAAGAAAGCTGGATGTATGTCGTCAATCTTCAGTGGGTTGATCAAAAGGGCTGGAAAGTAACAAGTGTTGATAAACAAAACCGGTAAAGGGCAAATACAGCCTCAGGGGAAATAGACATATAGGAGCCGTATCACGTCGTCATGATACGGCTTATTTTCTTTACTGGATGGTTCGCACATTTCCAGGCACATATTGCGCATTTTGCAGTACAATTGGGTTAGCTCCCGGATTCCGCGCTATCAGAATTTCCAGATGCGAGCAAACAAAGAATGGAAGGAAAAGGTGGGTGCTATTTTCTGAGACAGATCGATCAGGTTAAGTGGCAGTTTATTTGTAAGAAGATGATGCCTGACCGCGGACACAAACTTATGTAATCAACTCTCTTGCAGCATTATGAGCGGTTTTTAAGAAAGGGTTGTGCCGCTTTTGATCCTTAGTTAGTGATGCGATGTCTATGATAATGTTTGGGTATTTGAGAGATGTTTCTTTAAAGGTGAAAATCAAGTCGTTCTGCACTTTTTTCAGGCAAGAACTTTTGAATGAGGACTGCTGTGTTAAGATACCATCAATATAATCCAGATCACTAAAAATTAACACGTCTGAATAACTACCTCTGACATTTTGACGGAATTTTTTCAGGGCATTAATGATGGCTGTTATCTCAGTGAATACGGATAGTGAACAATCCCTGGTGCCGTTAATCAATTGATATTTCTTTGTCACGGTTCCATTGTAAACATAGCAGAAACCAGCTGCCATTCGGTTTTGTTCATTTATCGATCCGTCACAATAAATCGTTAAAACTTCCCGGCTGAAATATTGATTGTAAATCCAATCCTTGTGTTCTTTTTTGACTGTTTCCTTTGACCTCTTCCAAAAGTCAGGCAAGGCCGGTACAGATTTTTGGTGGTTTTTTTGTCTCATAATTATCTCCCGAATGACGAAATAGAAAAGGCAATCAAAAACGAATGAAAAATATCGGAAAGGAAAAGGGGGGGGCGACGCTTCACTTTCAAGCTAGTTTTGTCGTCCCTTTTCCGGTTTGATCTGCTTAAGCCAGTTATCGATTTGGTCTTTGGTCCAACCGGCTTTGTCTCCAATCATGACTGTCGGCTCAGGCAGCTTATCCCTTCCTTTGTATACGGAAAGCTGCCGTGTGCTGTATTCGAGGCCTTCTTCTTTGGCAAATTCAGCAAACTCCTTCAGTCCATAGTATTGCACTGGCTTTTTTGACGTCATGTAAGGCACCTCAGTTACATCAATTGTTTTTCTTCCAACGTGTTTTGTACAAAATCACAAATATCGACAGGCTGATGATCATGGACATGATGGAAATAGCAATAGTCGCTGTAAGCACCGGATCAACTCCTTGACAAGTTTGGCATGGCAAGGGTATGATAAACATATAATAGTGGATAAGGAAGGGGAAAAGAATCCCCCAGTTCCTTATGTGTTGTTTGAATCCTTCTCCGATTGGTGCGGAGTTGGATTCTTTTCTTTTCGGCTGCGTAAATCCCGATACGTCGTTACAATTGCAGTAACTAAACCAACAATTGCCGCAGTAAAACTAACGACAGCCGTTAGAAGCCCGATCTCGTTCACTATTATCCCCCCCCTTTCTGAAAGAGGGCAGGGCATTTATCACACCCTTATAAAAGGTTATATCAGTTCGTTGAATAAGTCAACAGTTTGATGGTTGAAAGTGACAACGGAAGGAACTGTTTTTTAGCAGTCCTTTTGATGTGAAACTTCCATTCGACATTTATTGACAAAATCCGGGAAGTGACAGGCACTTGACATTCCCGTTCAAGTGACGCATAATAAAGCTTAAATTAATGTAAGATTCGGTGTTGACAGGGGTCAGTAAATAGTACATGGAACGAAAGAGAGTGGAATCCACCGGCTGAAAGATTCCAGCGTTTTTCAGGCTATCGAACCTACCCTTTGAGCTGTTGGGGGCGTAACCCAGCCGTTTTCCTGCGTTACGGGGAAGAGAGGGCATCATATCTTGTGATGCCAAAAAAGGTGGTACCGCGGAGCATAGACTCTTTTTCCGTCCTTTGCAGCAGTGTGCGAAGGATGAAAAAGGGTCTTTTTTATAACGTCAGAAAGTATAAATTATGGATGACCTTATAAGAAAATCTTCGGCATTCGCTATAAGACGAGGCGAATGCCGAGTTTTTCTAAGTTGTAGAAGAGAGGTATGATCTTATGGCAAAAAAGCGAATTGTGGTGAAAATCGGCAGCAGTTTGTTGACCAATAAAAACGGAGGCCTCAGTGAAAGCAAACTGAACGAACATGCAGAGGCTTTGGTATATCTGAAAGAACAAGGCTATGAAGTAGTCCTGATTTCTTCGGGAGCTGTTGCGGCTGGATTTAGCGAGCTTGGTTATCCGTCCCGCCCTGTTACACTCGCTGGCAAACAAGCGGCAGCGGCAGTGGGACAGGGATTGTTAGTGCAGGCTTACACAGAGGCTTTAAAGGCTCATGGCATCATTGCCGCGCAATTGCTGTTAACGCGAAATAATTTTGGGAATCAAGCACAATACGGGAATGCTTACAGTACGCTGACAGGACTTTTAAAGCAGTCGGTTTTGCCGATTATAAATGAAAATGATTCGGTTGCCGTTGATGAATTGACTTTCGGAGACAATGATATGCTGTCTGCACTGGTCAGTGGTCTTGTCCATGCCGATTTTTTGATCATGCTGACGGATATTAATGGACTGTATGAGAGCAATCCGCGGATAAACCGCACAGCAAAGCGTTACGACTTTTTGCCTGCCATTACAGAGGACCTTTTTAATCATACGAAAAACGATGCGGGTTCCAAGGTCGGAACAGGCGGCATGACATCGAAACTGTCAGCTGCACAAACGGCCCTGTCACTCGGCGTCCCCGCATTTGTCGGAACCGGTACCGGACAGGAAAAACTCATGCATATATTGAACGGGGAAGGCGATGGCACTTATATTGGTGACAGCAAGACCCATAATTTAAAAAAGCCAAAACAATGGATCGCGTTTCACTCGCCTGTTTCGGGAAAAATTGAAATCGATGAAGGGGCCGAACGGGCGCTTATGTCGAACGGAAAAAGTCTGCTGCCGGCGGGAATCAAAGCATTTGCAGGCCGCTTTGACATAGGCGATGTGGTCGAAATCATCAACGCCAGCAAAACAGTCATAGGAAAAGGGCAGGTAAATTATTCGTCTTCGGATTTAAATACAATCAAGGGACTCTCAAGCGGGGAAGCCATGGTAAAAACGGAACGAAACCACCCGGAAGCGATTCATCGTGATCGATTGGTACTATCGTTAGAGGAGGAGATATTGTGAGCGAATTAATCACCAAAGCACAAAAGGCAAAGACGTCTGCTCAGGAACTCGGGATTAAAACCACAAACCAAAAGAACACTGCATTGCATGTGATGGCTGAACAACTCATAAATGAAACGAATTTTATCATTAACGAAAATGAAAAGGACATCGTAGGCGCCAAACAAAATGGTTTTCAGGAGACCTTGATCGATCGTCTTGTATTAAACGAACAACGCATTCATGATATGGCGGATGCGCTTAAACAACAGGCTGCCCTAAGTGATCCTATCGGTGATGTATTGGAATCATGGGACCGTCCCAATGGCATTAATATCGAAAAAGTCAGGGTTCCCCTTGGTGTGATTGGAATGATATATGAGGCAAGGCCTAATGTGACGGTGGATGCCGCAAGTCTTTGCTTGAAAACAGGAAATGCGGTCCTTCTAAGAGGCAGCTCCTCAGCCCTTCATTCCAATAAGGCGCTTGTAAACGTAATTCACCGAGCGCTCGAACAATCGGATATTCCTGAGGATGCTGTGCAGCTGCTTGAGGATAACAGCAGAGAAACAGCCGCTGACATGTTCAAGCTGAATGCCTATCTAGACGTTCTGATTCCGCGCGGCGGACAAAACCTCATTCAATCCGTTGTGGAACAGTCGTCCGTTCCGGTATTGGAAACAGGTTCGGGAAATTGTCACATCTTTATTGACGAAACTGCAAACGCACAAATGGCGATTGATATAACCGTCAATGCCAAAACACAGCGCCCATCAGTCTGTAATGCCGCAGAAACGGTCATTGTCCATGAAGCGTGGGCGAAAAAACATTTGCCTGAACTCGTTAAGGCCCTTGAAAATCATGATGTTGAACTGCGGGCAGATGACAGAGCACAGGAAATCACCGGAAGTCTTGTGCCGGCAACAGAAGAAGACTGGGAAACCGAATACCTGGATAACATCTTAGCCGTCAAAGTTGTTGCAAATGCACAGGATGCCATCGCACACATCAACCAATACGGCACAAACCATTCAGAGGCCATTATTACGGAATCGGACAAGAACGTTCTGGAATTCTTTAACAATGTGGATGCCGCCGCCCTTTATCACAACGCCTCAACACGTTTTACAGACGGTTTTGAATTCGGATTTGGTGCTGAAATCGGCATCAGCACGCAAAAATTACATGCCCGCGGTCCGATGGGGTTATCCGCATTAACGTCAACCAAATATATAATCCGCGGTGAAGGGCAGATTAAAGGCTAAATCTCCTAAGCTTCTTTTGTACCAGATAACGTTGTATCGGCCCTTAAGTGAGGACGAACGATAACCATGCGGATTGTTAACGTTATATAACCATTCTTTTGTTTATGATCTGGGGCCGTTTGATGTTTGATCACTATTCGGTCTTTATTAATATATTTCCTGTCTATTTTTATGTCTGAGGCTACCCCAATGACGGTGACAGGTCTTTGTCCTTATTCGCGGGACAACGGACCTGTCACCTCGTTCCGCGAACGAGAAGGCGCAAGGGAGAGAATAAGACTTGCGCCAATTTTGCTTGGAATATTAAAACAAAAAAGAGCCCTAAACACGCTGTTTAAGGCTTCTCCAATCAATTACGCTTTCAACTCAATATTTCCTTCATCATCTTCTGTAAGCCATCCTTTTTCAATGTTGAAATCGATAGCTTCCTGGACATACTTCTCCGTATAATTACTGGTGCGGTTGTATCCGAGCTGTTTGGATATTTCCCGCATTAGATCGGCTTTTGGCAGGCGAAGTGCCGATTTCATGATGCTTAGTACACCATATAAGGAAAAGCATCAAGACGGTTCATATGCTTCCAAGACACCTTTGTTAGTCTTCCTTTCCTGTCTCTCGCATATAGCTTAACAAGAGAAAGATACACGTATGTTTTTTCTATGATCGGGAATAATGGTTAATGATTTTAATCAAATCATTAATTAATTAAAATTGACTTTTAATTAACAGTAAAGCTATAATGGAGGTGAGAGAGGTGAAAATGATGACTGCGACGATATTTGAAGAAACAGAAAAAGACATTGAAAATGCCTACAAGTTACAAAGTAAACCAAAGATTGAAAAAGAGACAAGTTATGTGTTAAGCCAAATTATCGTCATCATGTTAGGAGCTTTTAAGGATCGCCTAAAGGAAATTACCTTTGATACGACCTACATTCATTTCAATGAGCAATACGTTTTATCGGACAAAAATCGTATGGCGTTACTTGAATGGTTGAAGCGTCTGATGTTGCTTGGCATGCCAACCAGTGATTTGGAATTTGGAAAGCTCAAGCTGGATTTAGAGGACTGGTATTATCAAATTAGTGGTAAAGATATTGTATTCGACTATCGGGAGGACTATTTGATTAAACCAAAACAAGCAGCAGAGCTTTTAGGTGTGTCAAACGTGACACTGAACAAATATATGAAACAGGGGCTGGAACATGTGGATACGTCTTCTCATAATAAGATTCCAAACCATGCGGTAGATCTTTGGAAGGACCCAGTGTACTGCATTAAGATGCAATATCTCTATCAAGAGAAGAAGCGATTACGTCAAACACCTGAAGAACGTTTAAGTGAAGTTTATGAAGAACTGATGCAATACAAAAAGAAATACAAGACTTCTTACATTGAAAAAGCCTTTGAAGGAATAGACATTGATGCGATGGATGATCCCTCTGATTATTATGAATGGCGGGATCTCCTTGAAGAGGAAGGGCGGATAACCGATCAAATTATAGGGGGAGAAGGGCATTGAGAAGAGAGACGGAAAAAATCTTTCTCCCTGCTGACATCTCAGAGATATTAGGGAAATAGGGTGATTTATTCTGCAATTATACGCAATTGCCACCAAAGGATTCGATATATGGTAATTATTAGCGAACCAATCATAAGTTATCGGTATTGTTTCCACTAATAGAACACCCTGTACACGGGAAGACAGGATTACATGCAACTGAAAAATATGAACTCGAGTTTCGCACCCCACATACCAAGGGATTCGGGGTGTTTATTAATGCCTGAAACCCTTGTATGACAGTGCTTTTGTCGAAATTCCATTTTCGCCCTCTAAGCGACATTATCGCCGTCAAAT
>NZ_BMNQ01000060.1 GCF_014646635.1 Lentibacillus kapialis | reverse complement strand
GTTGCGAGGAGTGCTGCTTCACCGAAAAACTTGCAACACGACGAGCACACTAGTGTTTTTCCGAAGCGACTGCTGACGTCAAAATGACATCTAATTTGTCAACCATAGATTTTGGTCAACAGCCATAATTTTTTGCATATAAACAGGGCTACCCTCTTAAGGATAGCCCCTTTAAGCCACAATTATTCTGTTGTTGTTACTGTGGCATGTTGCCGCCAAATTGTTGCTCAGCTGTGTTCACAAGACGTTTTGTGATTTCCCCGCCTACAGATCCATTAGCACGGGAAGTTGTATCAGCACCAAGTTGTACACCAAACTCCTGTGCAATTTCAGTCTTCATTTGATTTAAAGCTTGTTCTGCACCAGGAACTACAAGTTGATTTGAACTGTTGTTGCTTGGCATAGTCAATCACCTCCTTGGTACCCTTATGTTGCGTACCAAAGCGATATCTTAAAACTGGTAGTTGTTGTCAATTTCTTCGTTATAACAAATCGTCAAATTCTTTTTCTGCATCTATCTTACCGCTCAACGTCACCACTTCAATACCTTTAACTGCTTCCTCAATCAGTTCAGTAAAATCGGTTTGTGACTCGAATTGATTTACCTTTTCCCGACCAGGCCGCGTCTTCGGTGATTTTGGAACGAAAATTGTACAGCAATCCTCATATGGACGAATTGAAATATCATACGTATCAATCTTCTTGGAAACCCGGACAATATCGTCTTTATCCATTGCCACTAATGGACGGAGAATCGGAAAATTCGTTACCTCATTAATGGTATTCATGCTTTCCATAGTTTGACTGGCAACCTGACCAAGACTCTCGCCAGTTGTTATTGAGAGAATGGATTCCTTCCTGCATACTCGTTCACATATTCGCATCATAATACGACGCATAATAGTCATCGCGTAATTTTCCGGCATTTCGCGAAATATGTGCTGCTGAAGTTTTGTGAATGGTACGACGTGTACATTAACTTTATTACCATAGCTTGTCAGTTTTTCAGCTAAATCCAAAACCTTTTGTTTAGCACGATCGCTCGTAAATGGTGGTGAATGAAAATGGACAGCCTCGATTTCCACCCCGCGCTTCATAGCCAAAAATCCAGCCACAGGGCTGTCAATTCCTCCGGATAACATTAGAAGCGTCTTGCCTGATGTCCCTACAGGCAATCCCCCCAGACCCGGAACTACACTTGTGGTAATATAGGTTGCTTCGGTCCTAATTTCAACCTTTAATTCCAAATCAGGCTTATGCACATCCACTGTGAATCCGTTTGTATTTAACAGTAGATATTTGCCTAAGGTCTGATTCATATCCTGTGAGCGTATCGGGAACTTTTTATCAACACGTTTTACAGTAACCTTAAATGTTTTAACATCGATAGCGTTCTTCAGTGCCCACAGTGCCGCATCGTGGATTTCATCTTCGTCATTCCGAACTTTTATCGCCAGACTCATACTTTGTATGCCAAATACATTTTTGCATTTTTCCATGACATCTTCCGGATCATGCCCATTTAATAAGACAAACATCCGTCCCTGCGTGCGTTTAACTTTCGTTTTCGGATAGTCTTTTAGTTGCTGCTGCAGATTATGTTCCAGCTGCATAATAAAACTTTTTCTGTTTTTACCTTTTAAAGCCATTTCACCATATCGAATTAATATATGATCATACTGCATAACTATCTACTCCAGTATTGTTTTTAATTGATCGATTGTCTCTGACAATGCATTCATAAATACGTGAATCTCTTCCTCGGTCGTATCATAAGCCAGACTGATCCTTAGTGCAGAGACTGAACGATCTTTTTCGTGACCGCATGCTGCAAGAATTTTACTTTCATCAGACTGCTTGGATGAGCAGGCTGATTTTGTTGATATATAGATTTCCTGAACGCCGAGCATGTGAATGATAACTTCCGGTTTCATACCAGGAACCGATACATTCATAATATGAGGAGCCGCATCTTCAGGCGTATTGATTTCCACACCTTCCATTTCAATCAGTCTTTCTCGCAGCTGTCGCTGTAATCCACGCATATGTTCTATTCCTTCACACTTCCGTTCGCTTATCAAACGGAGAGCCCTGACAAGTGAAACGGCACCGGCAAGATTTTCAGTACCCGATCGGAGATTTTGCTCTTGATTACCGCCATGGAATAACGGGAATAATGCTGTCCCCTGTTTAACATAAAGAATGCCTGTCCCTTTCAAACCATGAATCTTATGACCTGATAGCGTGCATAAATCAATTCCGCTTTCGGCAATCTTTAACGGCACTTTACCAAAACCTTGTACATTGTCGACGTGGAAAAATAACTTTGGATGCTCTTTGGCTATTTCACCAATTTCCTGAACAGGCTGAATGGACCCAAGTTCATTATTCACATGCATAATACTGATTAAAATTGTCTTGTCTTTAATAGCGTTCTTAACATCACTGACGGAGACGACCCCATTTTCATCAACCGGCAAATAGGTTATCTCAAACCCTAATTGCTCCAGCCCTTTTAGCGCTTCATCAACAGAAGGATGCTCAACATCTGTTGTGATAATGTGATTGCCGCGAGTCTGATGCTCAAGTGCAATGCCTTTAATAGCAAGATTGTTCCCTTCTGTTCCTCCAGAAGTGAATACAATCTCTTCATCCTGCACATGCAACAGGTCAGCAGCCTGCTTTTTGGCTTTGGTGAGCAGTTTTTCGGATTCCCCGCCAAATGGATGAAGGCTCGATGGATTGGCAAAAAAACGTCCGGATGTCTGCTGAAAACTTTCAAGGACAGCCGGATCAGGTTTAGTCGTTGCACTGTTGTCTAAATAAATCATGCTCATAACTCCCTGTAAATCTTTTTACGTTTGACAATAAGCAAGGCTGCTTATTAGAAAAAGGATCAACTGTCAAATCTTATCCTTCCCATTAAGGCAGCCTTAACATCTTTTTTTCGCACTGATTCCAGTTCCTGCAAAATATTGGTAGTTATGCCACCGGAATCATCCGTTTTTTAATTAGAAAATTTGTTTGAATGATAACACTTATAATAACTTACGCCAAACATTCCGCATATTTCAAGAACACATTAATTTACTGCCTCCTGAAATTGCTCGATATGCTTTAATGCTCCAGGTTCAACTTCTTCAACAGCTCTTGCAGCCTGCTCAAGTGCAAGTTCATACTCATAAGCACGGAATAAACGTTCAGCTTCTGTAAGTTTTTGGGCGAGTTCAGGATCCCGGCTGCGATAGCGGTTGGCATATTGAATGACTTGTTCGGTTAAATATGCCTGGTCCAGAAGGGTTTCAGTTTGCTCAGCCACATAGTCCACAGTATTCTTGGCTTCAGATAAAGCCTGCTGAACCTCTATCATATCCAGCGGCTGTTTTTCAAGGGCCGAAAAAACCCGGTTATTCCTCTCAACTGCTTCTTCCATTTTATTCCATATAAAACTTGGAACACCTGGGATATTACTCTTTTTCAGCCGGCGATTAACCTCATATAATTGCTTTCGCATCTCTTCCAATTTTTCTTTTGCTTCAATTTCATCCTGGCGCATATCCTGAATGCGTTTTTTAAGTGATTCATGATGTTCTTTCAGTGATCCTAGTTCTTCAAAACCTTTTTCCAGTTCTTCCCGAAGCTCAGAATACGGTGTGCTGTCATGCTCAACTGAATCATTTATTTCTTTCAGCCGGTTATGCAGTTGCGTAATTGCTTTATCCAATGAAAGATATTTTTCCATATCTCCATCTTCAAAATAGTAATTCTCTCGCAACGCTTCAACTTCTTCCTTTGTAACATTAAAATTACTTTCCAGTTCGCTTAATGCATCCTGGTAAGGTTTTAATTTTGTATCTACATAATTTTTGGCAAGTGCTTCTTTTTCAAGAAGCTGATACATTTCCGCAATCCGTTCTTCAATTTCAGGAATAATCGCATTTGCTGTTGATGTGTCACCCTTTTCAAGAGATTCCATACATTCGGTGAGCCTGTACTGATGATGTTTTGCCTCTTTTTCAAAACCAAGGTGTTCGATCCGATAGCCATCTTGCTTCATATCATGCAGCCCTTTTAATAACTCATCAAGCTGTTCAGGTAAGTCATGCTTGCATTTTCGATAGATAGCAGGGAATTCATCCATTTCTGCCGCTAACCGGTCGAGCCGCTGTTTCAGCTCTTCAGCCAGATTTTGGGCTTCTGAATAATTACCCGCTTCCACTGATTCATGGTAATGCCCAAGTTCTTTTTCCAGTTCATCAATCTCATAGTCAAATTGTGCTTCTGCCTTGCCATATCGGCTGCGGCCCAGCGAAAGTTTTTTACGCAAGGCTTTTAAATCAGGTTCAATTTGCTCTATATCTTTACGGCTCGACTCCTCCGATTTCATCAATTGGTCAACTTCTTCCAACATTTCATCAATCTCTCTTTCAACCGATTGTAAGGTTTTCTCCGCTATACCCAATCTCTTTTTGGCAGTGGGAAAACGATATCGGTCAGAGGCCTCTTCCGCATCAAACAAATATTCTTCAATATCCGGCAACTCCTTCGTCACAATGTACTCCCAGCGTTCTTTCCATGATTCAAATTTTTCCTGGGTTTCACCGGATAGATTAAGATTTTTAACACGGGAGAGTTCAGATGCAATGTTACGGTTCATGATATCCATTTTCCATGCTTCCAGCCGGTCAACAACATCATAAACTCTTTTACGAATGATTAACCCCGTAATAATAATTGCGATGATAACCAGAATACTTCCAATTATGTATGCCATAAAATGCCCCCTAGCACGTCATTACTAATAAGAGGTTTAATTCCCTTAACATATGTATAAGAAACCTGTTTCGGAAAATCGTTATCCTTATTATTAATAATACCACGTTAATAGCATTTTTGGCTAAAAAAATTCAAATAAATTCACATGAATTCACGATTCGACACTATTTTTGTGCTACATGACCAAAACCTCCGCAATTAGTCTCTTTTTCATCAAATTCATCTCGCCTTTTCTGTATCTTGCTCCACAACATATTCCAGCCATTTATCAATTGTCCGTGTGTAATTCCTGACAAATTGACGGTGAGAAAATTCCCCCACAACATGGTCTTTCCATTCGTATTGCATCAGATATGGTGTGGTTAGCATGCCTTTCAGTTGCATGAGTAAAAATCGTTTGTCCAAGTGCCTCCCTTTTTGTTCGGAAAATATAGCATAAAAAGCATTGCTGATGACATAGTTCTCTTTTGCTAGATAGGTAACCGCCATTTCCCGGACAAACACTGAATCAAGTGACAGCTCACGATGAATAAAACATGATAATTGATGGTTGTGCTGCTTGTATTGTATAATAGCGCCAATCAGATGTTTCAGTTTCTCCAGTGGTGGAAGTGGATCATTTTCCATCAATGATATTTCAATCGTTTCAAGATAAGCTTCATAATATTGCGTAACAGCATACTCAAGAAGTCCTTGTTTGCTCTTGAAATAGTAACTGATTAGGGAAACATTGACAGCCGCTTTATCAGCTATATCCCTGACAGATGTGCCATGGAAACCATTCTGAAAAAACAGTGAAGATGCCGCATCAATAACTTTTTGTTTCGTTGGAGTTTTTTTCACTGGACTCATTCCCCCTTACTTCATGTTTACGACAATAAAAAGAAATATCCTGCAATTTTCGCTCGACAATTACCTCAGCTTTTTGTCGAAATATTAATGGAAGGAAATGAATTGATATGTTTCAGGCAACCGATTATTCCGGTGATAAAGTAAAAGATTACGAACTTCTGATAAAACAATTGACTGCTCTTTCCGAAGATGAAACAGATCCTCTGGCCATTTTATCGAATGCCTCTGCACTCCTGAATCAATTTCTCGATAAGGTGAATTGGGTTGGATTCTATCTCTGGAAGGAAGACGAATTAGTCTTAGGCCCATTTCAAGGTTTGCCTGCCTGTATCCGAATTGAATATGGCAAAGGTGTCTGCGGAACCGCCATCAAGGAATGGAAAACACAGCTTGTGGAAGATGTATCGGTCTTTCCGGGGCATATTGCCTGTGACGGCGCCAGCCAATCTGAAATTGTTGTACCACTATCAAAAGGAAATGGCATCTATGGCGTGCTTGATATTGATAGTCCGATTAAAAACCGTTTTGATGAAACAGATAAAATCCATCTGGAAAAATTCGCACAAGAACTGGAAAGATTCCTGAATTAAATACATTTTTTACAATGCCATTAGAAAAACTTGGCATTCGTCTCGTCTTATTGCGAATGCCGAAGCTTTTCTTGTAAGGTCATCCATTTTATACCCTCTGACGTTATCAAAAAGTATAAAATGGTTGACTTCCGACTTGGTAGCCTATATACTATTCGTTGTGTAAAATAAAAAGGTAGCCTATGTGAACCGGCATTGCCTCCATTTTATTCCTCCAAACTTAGGAGGTGTATCGTGTAACTCTCTGCTGCTGGAGCGAAGATACATGAAAATAAAATGGACAATGATCAGGAACACGGACGTTTATTTTATGCTAATAAACTATAAAGGAGGAAATGTCCTATGGCACGATTTACCGGATCAGACTGGAAAAAATCACGCCGCCTCGGCATTTCATTGACAGGAACCGGTAAGGAACTGGATAGACGCCCTTACCCTCCAGGACAGCATGGACCCAATCAGCGCAAAAAAATGTCTGAATATGGTCTTCAGCTGCAGGAAAAGCAAAAATTGCGCTTCATGTACGGCTTGAATGAACGCCAATTCCGCAACCTTTTCGCCCAATCGGGTAAAATGAGAGGTGTCCATGGTGAGAACTTCATGCTCTTATTGGAATCCCGCCTGGACAACCTGGTTTATCGTCTCGGATTGGCGCGTACACGCCGCCAGGCACGCCAGCTTGTCGTGCACGGTCACGTAATTGTGGATGGTGGACGTGTTGATGTCCCTTCATACCGTGTGAAGCCGGGTCAGGTCATCAGTTTGCGTGAACGGTCACAAAACCTTGACATCATTCAAGAAGCGATTGAAGTGAACAACTTCGTACCGGAATTCTTGACATTTGATGAAGATAAAAAGGAAGGAACGTATTCACGCTATCCTGAGCGTTCTGAACTCCCTGCTGAAATTAACGAAGCACTTATCGTTGAGTACTACTCACGTTAGGGTCGGCATCGGCATTTATAAAACTCGCGAACTTTTGACATATTAAAAGATTCGCGAGTTTTTTATGCTTCATAAAGACATGATGCAACAAGCTGTTGTTATTATATTATGTCTGCCAGCAATCTATTTGAGATAAGGCTTTAATCAGCTGAACATGTCTGTACATTATTATTTGCTTAACGTACCGTGCGGATCAATTACGAATTTTTTCGCAACACCACTGTCAAAATCCGCATACCCTTGCGGAGCCTTATCAAGCGATATGACTGTTGCATTCACAACGTTTGCGATATCGGCTTTCTCATTCAGAATCGCATTCATTAATTGACGCTGGTATTTCATAGCAGGGGTTTGCCCTGTCGTAAACGAATGGGCTTTTGACCAGCCCAGTCCAAATCGCACTTTCAACGATCCCTGTTTGGAATCCTCATCCTTAGCTCCCGGATCCTCAGTTACATAAAGTCCCGGAATGCCAAATTTGCCACCTGCTTCCACAACTTCCATCATTGTATTAAGTACGGTAGCCGGCGCATCCTGATGATCCGTTCCATGTCCATATGCCTCAAAACCAACTGCATCAATCGCACAGTCAACTTCAGGGATACCGAGAATCTGCTCAATTTGTTCACCGACATTGTCATGTTCTTTTAAGTTGATTGTTTCACACCCAAAACTTCTGGCTTGTTTAAGCCTCGCTTCTTTCAAATCACCAACAATCACAACTGCCGCACCAAGCAATTGAGCGGAATGTGCCGCTGCCAATCCAACCGGACCGGCACCAGCTACGTAAACCGTAGAGCCTGTTGTGACACCTGCACTTACTGCACCATGATAACCTGTTGGAAAAATATCTGAGAGCATTGTGAGATCGAGAATCTTATCCATTGCCTTGTCTTTATCCGGGAATTTCAATAATTGAAAGTCAGCATATGGGACCATGACATATTCGGACTGTCCGCCTACCCAACCGCCCATATCAACATAACCATACGCACCACCTGGTCTTTCCGGATTAACATTCAAACAGATATGTGTATCCTGGCGCTTGCACATTTTACAACGACCGCATGCCACATTAAACGGCACAGAAACGATGTCACCTTTTTCGATAAATTCAACATCCCTTCCCGCTTCAATCACTTCACCGGTGATTTCATGTCCCAGCACTAGACCTGACGGGGCCGTTGTTCGTCCGCGAACCATATGCTGATCACTTCCGCAGATATTGGTGACAATATTTTTCAGTATAACTCCATGCTCACATTTTCTTTCGGCATTCGATTGCGGCACACCCGGACCATCATGCAGCACCAAATCAGGATACGCAATATCTTGCACTTCTACGTTTCCATCTCCCGTATAAACGACTCCACGATTACCAGCCAACAACATAACCTCCTTATTCTTTCGGAAATATTCAGATTAACATTCATTGTGAATAGCCTATTCGTTGTCTACCCGTTTATCACTTTATAAAACTGAAAAATTTAAAAATTAAATAGATTTTTTGAAAATGCTGTTTTGTTTCTTAATGAGCCGGGAAAATGACTGATTGAAATGAATTAAAAGATTGAAAATAACACTTAGAAAGGATGACTAAAGTGGAAAAACTCAGTTTAAACACAGCAAAGAAGCTGATTGACAGGGCTGAACAGGAAGCGGAAAGCATAGGTGTACAAATGGTCATTTCTATACTTGATGATGGCGGCAACCTTGTTGCGACGCACCGTATGGATGATGCATGGTTAGCAAGTATCGACATCGCACATAATAAGGCCTGGACTTCAGTCGCCCTAAAAATGCCAACATCCGGAACTCTGGGGGCTTAACACAACCAATCAAGGAAAAATCGTTGTCTTCGGCGGTGGGTTTCCACTTGAAAAAGACGGTAAAGTAACAGGCGCAGTCGGCGTAAGCGGTGGAGCAGTGGCTCAGGATGTCCAAGTGGCTGAAGCAGCAGTAAAGGCGTTTGAAAAGGAAAAATAATTAAAAGTAATTCCTGTATAAAGCATCAAAAATGCTCAGAAATTGTATCTGAGCATTTTTTGCATCACTATTAAATTTTAAAATAACACGAACGATTTATCATTCGACTGGATTTCTATAATCTCATAATCCCGCTTACTATTTCGTTCTTTCTTCTGCAATAACCTCCCTTTCTACTTCTATACTCGAAATAAAGCCAGCCAAAAGGGGCATAAAAAAATGGCATACCCCAGATCCACATTCATTTCGATTATTGTTTTAAAGGAAGATTTAACTTAACTAAAGCGCACAAGGAAGTATTTCTTCTTGCCACGCCGGATAACGGTGAATTGATCGCCAATACGGTCTTCTTCATTTATCACGTGCTGCAGGTCCTGCCGGCGTTTACCATTGATGTAAATCGCGCCATTTTTGATGTCTTCCCTCGCTTGGCGCTTGGAGGAGGATATCGACGCATTAACGAGCAAATCAATTAAACCGATGCTTTCTGTGGATACTTCATATGTTGGAACATCTTTAAATCCCTGCTCGATGTCGCTGGCGGACAAATCTTTCAAATCGCCGCTAAACAGGGATGCCGTAATTTTTTGCGCCTGTTCCAAAGCTTCCCGGTTGTGGACCATCGTTGTCATTTCCTCAGCAAGACGCTTTTGGGCCAGCCGTTTTTCCGGATTATTTTCGAGTTCTGTTTGTAATTCTTTCAATTCATCCTCCCCGAGGAAAGTGAAGTAACGCAAGAACTTCATAACATCACGGTCATCAGCGTTAATCCAGAATTGATAAAACTCATATGGTGTTGTTTTCTCCGGGTCAAGCCAAATAGCTCCACCTGCCGTTTTGCCGAACTTGCTGCCATCAGCTTTTGTAATCAGCGGCATCGTCAGACCAAACACATTTATGTCCTCGTCTTCATTCTCGCGGGAACGCCGAATCAGTTCCATACCGGCTGTGATATTCCCCCATTGGTCGCTGCCACCGATTTGTAATGTACAATTTTCCTGCTCATATAGTTTCATGTAATCCAGCGACTGCAAGATCATGTAACTAAATTCGGTGTATGAGATGCCCTGCTCAATCCTCGCTGACACTGATTCTTTGCCCAGCATATAGTTGATACCAAAATGCTTGCCGGCATCACGAAGAAAATCGATAACAGTCATTTGGCCAAGCCAGTCATGATTATTCCGGGCTGTTGCCGCATTAGTACCATTATCAAAATCAAGCAGTTTAGCCATCTGCTGTTTAATTTTTTCACTGTACCCATGCACAACCGATGCTTCATTCAAGGAACGTTCGGTTGATCTGCCGCTCGGGTCGCCAATCATACCTGTTCCACCGCCAATCAGAGCAATTGGTTTATGACCCGCCTTCTGGAATCGCTTAAGGATGATAATAGGAAGCAGATGTCCGATATGAAGGCTGTCAGCGGTTGGGTCAAAGCCGCAATATAGTGTCACTTGATTTTCGTTCAAGTGTTTCTGCAAAGCTTCCCGATCAGTCGTTTGCTGAATTAAATTTCTACTTTCCAAGTCTTGTAAAATGTCCATATAGTCTCCACTCCATTTCAAAAAAATAAAAAACCCGCCCCTCAAAAATTAAGGGACGAGTTGAACTCGCGGTACCACCCTTGTTGCACAATATGCCACTTGGGGTTGTTAACGATGCTACCACCGCCTTCTTTTAAGCAAAACGGATGCCTTGTTTAGCGTCTGATTAAAAGAAGAAACTCCAGATTGTAATTCGCAGGCAAATTTCTCCGGCTCACACCATCCGCCGGCTCTCTGCAAAAAGTGATTTGCTCAACTACTGTGATCCTTCAACGTGTTAAATATTTTACTATTATCTATTCATACCACATTTGTAATACAAACGCAATATACAAGTCAAAAAAAATAATTCAACAGGTATGGCTGCTGTGCTATAATGGATTTGATTCAGGGGGAGGTTTTAGATAGTGGACTTCAAGGAATTAGCCCAAAAATATAAAAATAAGATTAAATCGCTTTGGGAAAGTCTTCATTCATATCATTATGTTAAAAAAGCTAAGTCAATCTGGGGAACAGGTAAAATTCAAAAGTCATCGCGCATCAGTTATGATGTCATCTGGAGCATGATATTATTTTTCGTAATTATTGCGGTGATTGGAGGTTTCTTCGCAGGGGGAGTCGGCGCCGGATATTTTGCATCACTTGTAAAAGATGAGCCGGTACGCGACTATGAAAGTATGCAAGCGGATATTTATAATTATGAACAGACATCGTCGCTTTACTTTGCTGGTGAAACATATATTGGTGATATCCGTTCTGACATTTACCGGGAAGAAGTATCCCTCGATAATGTATCGGACGTTTTGGAGGATGCAGTGATTGCAACAGAAGATGAATATTTCAGCGAACATAAAGGAATCGTTCCAAAAGCAATTGTGCGGGCGCTTGTCCAGCAAGTGACCAATTCATCGACACAATCCGGCGGAAGTACGCTTACACAGCAACTTGTAAAAAACCAGATACTGACAAACGAAGTATCCTATGAGCGGAAAGCAAAGGAAATTTTAATTGCCATGCGGCTCGAGCGCTTCTTTGAAAAAGACGAAATTCTGGAAGCCTATTTGAATATTGTCGCATATGGACGTGATGCCTCAGGAGGGAACATTGCCGGAATCCAAACTGCTGCACAAGGTATATTCGGCATTGATGCGTCCGAAATTAATTTGCCTCAGGCAGCTTATCTTGCCGGGCTCCCGCAAAGCCCGACTTACTATACACCGTTTAAAAACAGTGGCGGATTAAAAGAAGAAAAAGCACTAAAGCCAGGCCTTAACCGAATGAAATCTGTACTTGAAAGAATGTACGAAACCGATTATATTACAAAAAAACAGTATAAGGAGGCATTGAACTACGATATAACCGCTGATTTTACTGAGAAATCCCAGTCTCCGGCCGAAAAATATCCATACCTGACATATGAAGCCCAAAAACGTGCCAGTGACATTCTCATGAAACACTTGGCAGAACAAGACGGCTATTCCATGAAAGATTTAAACAACAAAAAGGCATTGAAAGAAGAATATAACGTATTGGCCGATCGCGCTTTGCGCAAAGATGGTTACAATATCCATACAACCATTGATAAAAAAACACATGATAAATTCAGGAAAATCGCCGAAAACTACGCGTATTATGGACCAGACTGGACCGGCTATGTAAAAGATCCGGAATCGGGCGAACAAGTCAAAAAAACGCAACAAATACAAACAGGTGGCATTTTAATGGAAAATAGCAGCGGGCGAATTATCAGTTTTGTCGGCGGAAGGGATTATAATAAAGGTAACCAATTCAATTATGCCACCCAAGCTGAACGATCTAACGGCAGTACGATGAAACCGATTCTTGCCTATGCACCGGCGTTTGAAAAAGGTATCATACAACCCGGAACACCAATAGCTGATATTCCCAAAACGTTCGCGGGTGGATACTCCCCCGGCAACTATGGCGGCGGATATCATGGGCTTGTTTCAGCCAGAAAAGCACTTTATAATTCATACAACATCCCGGCAGTTGATGTGTACAGCCGTTTTAACGATCAGGATCCCGTAAGTGAATTTCTCAGACCAATGGGTATTACTTCAATCGGAGACAATGAGTATGCCAATCTCTCCCTTGCAATTGGTGGTACATCCAAAGGTATCACGGTCGAGGAAAACGTAAATGCATTCTCAACACTCGGCAATAATGGGAAATTTGCCGACGGTTATATGATTGAAAAAATAACAGACCAGGACGGCAATGTCATATATGAACACAAACCCGACCCTGCCAAAGTTTTTTCACCGGAAACATCTTACTTGACGCTGGATATCATGCGTGATGTTATTGATGAAGGAACAGGCACATATTTGAATTCGCAGCTTAAACACAGCGGTGTCGACTGGGCAGGTAAAACTGGTACTTCGCAGCATTATAAGGATGCGTGGTTTGTCGGGGTCAATCCGAATGTATCGATGGGCGTGTGGATTGGTTACAGAAAAGGAAAAAGTATTCAATGCCCATCATGCTCGCTCAGCTACAGTCAGCGAACCCAGAAATTATGGGCTGAACTTGTCAACGCAGCATCAGATATAAATCCTGATTTGGTAGCGCCGGATAAAAGTTTTGAACGCCCTGATGGTATCGTATCACGAAGCTACTGTGCCATTTCAGGCAAACTTCCGTCAGATTTATGTGAGGAAGCCGGACTGATCAAAACCGATTTATTTAACTCAAAATATGTGCCAACTGAAAAAGACGATAGTCTTACCCGCGGTTCATACGTCATGGTTAACGGGAAAGCCGTGGCAGCCGGTGATAAGACGCCAAAAGGATTTGTTGAAGGTAACGGACTGACGTTCAATCCGGAATTTTTGAAACGGAATGGCTATAATAAACTTGGCGATCTTTCGGTTCTTTTTCCGCGGACAAACCGAGATGCCTGGGAAAAAATTGGTCTTCCACAATCTGGTATAAGCAGCGGTGGGATTGAAAACGACGGTCAAAGCCCAGCAGCTCCAAAATCCGTCTCAACATCAGGTGAAAACTTATCGTGGAGCAGTTCAGAAAGCAACGATGTGATTGGCTATCGCATATTCCGGGCGAGCAGCCCGGATGGTTCATTTAACCAAGTCGCTAGCACAACACGGACAAGCTATACCGTCCCGGATAACAATGCGTTTTATCATGTAAAAGCCGTTGACTATTTCGGCCAGGAATCATCAGCATCCAAAACAACAAAAGTCGGCAGCCCTTCAGGATCTGATGATAATTCGAAATCAAGTGAAGATTCCAATGACAATTCAGATAATGACAATAATGACGATATCGACGATAATGACGATAATGGCGATAACAATAACAATAACAATAACAATAACAAAAACGCCGAAAGCAAAAACGATAATGACAACAATGGCGGAAACAGCAATGATGGTTCCGGCGATGACAGGGATAAAAACAACGATTCCGGTCCCAATAATGACAAAAAAGATGATAAGAAACAAAAAGACAACAGCAATAACAACAATAAGGATCAGAGTAACTCACAGAGTCAGAATGATAACAGTTAATGCGCATAATGGGGATCCCCTCCCCTTTATGTGCTATTTTTATAACTTTTTCCAGCTTCCACTAAAAATCAGATTCAAAATCATGTATAATGAACTTAATGAAAACGCTATTATTTATCCCATTCAAGGATGGTGAAAAAATGGACCACACAAAAACATATCATTCAACGATGCGTGATACCCCAACAAGTTCTATCATCATCGAAGGACCAGTCCCGTCAGATGAACTGAAAAAGTATCGTTTTCATGAACAATTGACAGCGTTCCGCCCTGCTCCGAAACAATTTGAAGCTATCATAAGCATTGCGGATTTTAATGAGGGAAGAATTATTATTGCTCGAACTGAAGATACCATCATCGGCTATGTGACCTATTTACATCCGGATCCGATGGAACGCTGGTCAACGTTTAATATGGAGGATCTAATTGAATTGGGAGCTGTTGAAGTGATTCCAACCTACCGAGGCGCCGGTGTTGCTTCAGGTTTACTGAAGGTTTCCATGATGGATGACTACATGGAAAACTACATTGTCATTTCCACTGAATATTATTGGCATTGGGATCTCGATGAAACACGTTTAAGCGTCTGGGACTACCGTAAAGTCATGGAGAAAATGATGGCAGCCGGGGGCCTTCTGCCTGCTCCGACTGATGATCCGGAAATCATCTCACATCCGGCCAACTGCCTAATGGTCCGAATCGGAAAAAACGTGCCGGAAGAATCCATTAAACAATTTGATAAATTAAGATTTTTGCAGCGGCATCAATACCGCAGCATGAGGGAGGGATTATAATGCTTGTTGAAGAAGTCATGAAAACGGAACTTATGACGCTTACACCGACGGCTACTATAGCCGATGCACACCAATTGTTTCAAAACTATCATATTCGTCACATTCCGATTGTGAATGCAGAAATGCAGCTTGTCGGTATTGTATCAGATCGCGACATACGTGATGCCTCACCTTCTGTTTTTGACGATCACACCGATCACAAAACATTGAATAATGAACTTTACTCAATTATGAGTTATCCGGTGAAAACAGTACATCCACTGGATTTTGTCGAGGAAATAGCACAAGTTTTTTATGAAGGGAAATTTTCCTGTCTTCCTGTTGTCCGTGACAATCAGTTAATCGGCATTATTACTGAAAAGGATATGCTGTATACCCTGATCCAGTTGACCGGGACAAATGTTCATCAAAGCTCGCAGATTGAGATTAAAGTACCGCATAAACCCGGAATTCTGCCGGAAGTAGCTTCAGTCTTCGGTCAGCGCCGAACGAATATCACATCTGTTCTGGTATATCCGTATAATGATGATCCGAATTACAAAATCCTTGTATTCCGTATTCAGACAATGAATCCACTGCCGGTCATACAGGATTTGCGAAATGCCGGCTATGAGTTGATGTGGCCTAATAACATTGCGGAGCCAAAAGTATGATGTGCCGAGCAGCTTTTGTTTATTCAGATGAATTCTTGAACTATCATTTTCATTCGGATCATCCTTTTAATCAAAAACGGGTTTTATTAGCCAAGGATTTATTGGAGAAAACACAGTTATTATCAAATGAACATATTATCAAACCACGGATGGCTACAGATGACGAGCTTGCGCTTGTTCATGACAGAACCTATATCAATTCCGTTAAAAAAGCGGGTACTGAAAATTTAACTGCAGAAGAATGCTTGGAATACGGTATTGGCACAGAGGATACACCCGCCTTTCCAAATATGCATCAAGCCTCAAGCTATCTTGTCGGCGGGACACTTTCTGCAGTTGATTCCGTTCTGCAGGGAAAATTTGATCATGCTTTAAATCTGGGTGGCGGACTTCACCATGGATTTAAACAGAAAGCAAGTGGGTTTTGCATTTATAACGATGGAGCAATTGCCATCAAGTATATTCGTGAAAAATATAACTTAAGAGTCTTGTATGTGGATACCGATGCTCATCACGGTGATGGTGTTCAGTGGGCTTTCTATGATGATCCCAATGTCTGTACTTTATCTATCCATGAAACCGGCAGATATCTTTTTCCCGGCACCGGCCAGATAAATGAACGCGGCATCAAAGAAGGCCACGGATTTTCGTTTAATCTGCCAATCGATGCATTTACTGAGGATGAATCCTTTATTCACCTTTATGAATCTGCGTTCAGAGAGATTGTTGACTATTTCCGGCCTGATGTGATCTTGACACAAAATGGTGCGGATGCACATGCGTTTGACCCGCTCACACATTTATGTGCAACGATGGAGACTTTCGAGCGTATTCCGATGCTTGCACATGAACTGGCGCATAAATATTGCAATGATCGCTGGATTGCGCTGGGTGGTGGCGGATATGACATGTGGCGCGTAGTTCCTCGGGCATGGGCTCAAATTTGGAGTGTCATGAAAACAGGGAAGATACAAAAGGGTGCCCTTTCGAATGACTGGCAGTATCATTGGCAGAAAAAATCACCTGTCAAACTGCCTGAAACTTGGCATGATGATAAACAAATGATACCGCCTATCCCAAGAAAAGCCGAGATTACCGAAAAAAATACTAAAGTCCTCGAGACTGCATTGAAGTATACCAAAAATAAGTCCATACACCCACCAAGCGAAAACTCATTCAGCGAAGAGTTTTCCCGTTGAATGCAAGGCTCATAAGAGCAGTGATCACCACCGCTTATTCACACCTTTAATTAAAGGTGTGGGCATGCAGCATGTAAAGACAAGATAAAAAATAAGGGGAGATGATCTCAATAATCATCTCCCTTAAAAAATCCTGTGCAAAAACCCGATTAATGACACGTTTAATTTCATTATTGGCTCTAACTTAGACATGTGTTATTTTGTTGACGTTCTTTCAATTATCCGGTGTGGCAAGACAACTTTTTTCTCTTCGACTTCTTCTTTGTTCATATATTTGGTCAATAAGCGCATGGCAACAGCCCCGATATCATACATTGGCTGAACAATCGTTGACAGTGCAGGGCGGACCATAGTAGCCAGTCTTGTATTGTCAAAGCCGAACACTTCAATATCATCCGGAACTTTATATCCCTTATCCTGGGCACCGTGAATCACACCTAAAGCCATTTCGTCTGAAGCCACAAACACTGCAGTTGGCATGTCATCCAATGCCAGCAATTGATTAACAGCCTCTATACCTGAATCATACGAGTAATCACCGGTTAAAATATAATTTTCATTCACGCTGATTGATTTTTCCTTGAACGCACGCAGATAGCCATTATATTTCTCCTTATTGATCAATGTATCATCAACGCCGGAGATAAATGCCATTTTTTCATTTCCTTTATCAAGTAAATATGAGGTCGCTTCAAAGGCAGCAGCCTCGTAATCGATATTCACGGACGGAATCGAGTTGGTTTCATCATATGTTGCTGCCAGTACTACTGGCACTGAGGACGATTGGAATTGATCTACATGCTCACTTGTTATGTCTCCGCCCATGAACAGAATCCCATCGACCTGTTTTCCCAGCATAGCATTGATCAGTTGTAATTCTTTATCTTTATTTTGGTCGGAGTTACTCAGGATAATATTATACTTGTACATGGTGGCAATATCTTCAATACCCCTGGCCAGTTCCGCAAAAAAGATACTCGAAATATCCGGGATAATAGCACCTACTGTTGTTGTTTTCTTGCTTGCCAGACCTCTTGCAACAGCATTCGGACGATACCCCAGCTCCTGAATCGTATTCAGTACTTTTTTGCGTGTGACAGGTTTCACATTCGGATTCCCGTTCACAACACGGGAAACGGTTGCCATTGAAACGTTCGCTTCTCTTGCTACATCGTATATTGTTACAGTCATCTTCAACTACCTCCAGTCTGAGTGCAAAAACGTTTTCTTTCTCATTATGATACGATAAGATGCGATAAAACACAAAAATTTAAAGGCTGATCTTAAAAAGATCAACCTTTAAACTCTTTCCAGGCCTGCCGTTTGTTTTTGAAAACCGAGAAACGATTTATTTTTGTACAGCGACCCGTGGTGCATATTCATCAAGTTCATTCATGAAATTCTCAAATGTTGGGATATCCATTTGTTGAGCTGAATCTGACAAGGCTACCGCAGGATCCGGATGAACTTCTGCCATAACTCCGTCTGCACCAATAGCAATGGCTGCTTTTGCCGCCGGAAGCAGAATATCTCGGCGCCCTGTCGAATGGGTTACATCAACCATAACAGGTAAGTGAGTTTCCTGTTTCAGAATGGGCACTGATGAGATGTCCAGCGTGTTCCGGGTAGCTTTTTCGTACGTCCGGATACCACGTTCACAAAGAATAATGTCCCCATTGCCTCTTGAATTAATATATTCTGCTGCATTTACGAATTCGGAAATCGTTGCAGACATTCCACGTTTCAGCAATACCGGCTTATTTGTCTCACCGACAGCCTTAAGCAATTCAAAATTTTGCATATTGCGGGCGCCGACTTGAATGACGTCAACATAATCCAATGCTTTTTCCACATGTTCCGGATTGACTATTTCACTTATAACTGCAAGATTCTGCTCATCAGCAACGCGTTTTAAAATCTGCAGACCTTCTACACCAAGTCCCTGGAAGTCATATGGAGAGGTTCTTGGTTTGAAGGCACCGCCTCGGAGCATCTTAAGCCCTTTTTGTTTTACGGATTTTGCAACTTCTGAAACCTGCTCGTAGCTTTCAACTGAACAGGGTCCCATAATGTGATGAAGGTTGCCATCACCGACCTTTTCACCTTTAATATCTATAATCGTGTCTTCAGGCTTTTTCTTTCGGGATACAAGCAACGCTTTACGGTGATCGTCTTCCTGAAGTTCAAGACTCGCTTTAAATATTTCTTTGAAAATATGTTCAATGGTTGAATTCTCAAATGGGCCATTATTCTTTTGAGTTAATTCATCCAGCATTTTGCGTTCCCTAACCGGATCAAAACGATTAATGCTCTGCTTTTCTTTAACTTCCCCAATCTTCTGAACAATCTCAGCACGCTGGTTAATTAAATCCAGTAATTCATTATTGACACCATCCAATTGATGGCGCAATTGTTCTAATTCATTACTCAATGCAATCCCTCCTGTGAATATAGATCTAATGTTGAGAATATATTTAAATAATTAGACATTATTATACCTAAAATTTAATAATTTGTCACCATCCTATTCGCAATTATTTTAAATGCGATTCAGATGACAGCAACTGCAAGTCTTCTGACGTTATTAGAAAAACTCGGCATTCGCCTTGTCTTATAGCGAATGCCGAAGCTTTTTGTATAAGGTCATCCAATCATTTATACTTTCTGACGTTACAACGAAAAACAACCAGCGCAATTAACGCTGGTTGTTCATTTTTTATTTTGATTCGGAATTTTCGGCTTCTGCCGCAGCCTCGCCAATTGCTTCTTCTGCGGCAGCTTCATTATCGTCGACATCTTTGTTTAATTTGTTTTGTACTTTTTTGCTCATTTCCTGGGTTTTTTCTTGTGTTTTCTTTGACAATTTGGATGTGGAATCAGCCGCTTTAGTCCTTAGGTCAGAACCTTTCAGATATGCCTTCTCTTTCAATTCAGACCCTTTTTCATAAGCAGTATCTTTCCATTCTGAACCTTTTTCATAAGCAGTATCTTTCCACTCACTTGCACGATCCCGTAGCTGCATTGCATTTTCATTAATATCTCCTCTTAACTCCCGGCCGGATTTCGGCGCATACAATAAGGCAGCTATAGCACCTGCAATAATACCGATGAGTGTTCCAATCATAAAATCCTTCGTGTTAATGTTGTTGTTCTCATTGTTTTCCATCCTGATTCCTCCTTAAAAAATTTATTTATTTTTTTTCTTTTTCCAAAATTCAATAATCGAATTGCCCCATTTAAGCACTTCGGATACTTTCTCTTGATTTTTTGAGGCGGCTTTGGAAATATTGCTTGATAATTTGCGTAATGATCCATTAAACTCGTTAACAGTTTCGCCAACCCCATTGACGCCTTCAAATAATGCATTCAACTTGTCCGATTTTTGGTTGACATCGTCTGCAAGATTATTGGTTTTTTGAAGCAGCTCGGTTGTTTCGGTTGTAACGCCCTGCATCTGGGTTTCCAGATTTTCCAGCGTATGCGACACATCATTCAATGTCTTCTGTGCCGCCTTCAATGTCACAACAATAAACACAATAAGGACTGCAATCGATACTGCAGCAATTATAGCAGAAATGTACAACAAGGCTTCCATAGACTCACTCCTTCACTTCGACGGTATTCAGTACGGTAATAAGTGCATCAAGCATCAAAATGGGGTATTGACTTATTACCCCGATTTTTACTGGCTAAACATAATATGTCATATAATAACCAAAAATACACCCTTGAATTACCTATATACTCTACTATAACGGATTTTAAAGATAATTTCGATACATATGTCCAAAAAATTTGTTAGATGATGGTGACTAATATAGAGCGTAACCATATTGGTTTCTTTAGAAAAACTCGGGATTTGCCTCGTCTTATAGCGAATGCCGAAACGTTCCTTATTAGGTCAACCATTTTATACTTTCTGACGTTATTAGAAAAACCGGGCAAAGTGCGGCCCGGTCTTTTTTCTATCTTCGTTAGAGAAAATCCGATAATTTATATTCCTGTCCATGTACGCCATTATAATACGCTGGATACATTTCCCCTCCACACATTTCA
>NZ_BMNQ01000059.1 GCF_014646635.1 Lentibacillus kapialis | reverse complement strand
TGAGTTCAGTCACACTTATAATATGCTTCAGCTTAACAACTTTGAGCAGGACTTCAGCCTGAAGAGCGACTTTAGTCGCTGACATTCATGTCCAAATCCACCTGCTTTAGCAGGTGGTCGTTTAAGAGGGGGATGATGAGAGGGTATTAGTCTGTAAATATACATATCTATTCGCAAATGGCTTTTCGATTCCACAGCCAATAAGTTAATTGAGGAGGGGGGGATGTTGGGGCATAAAGTAGAAATATCCGAGGTCATTGAATTCTCGGATGATTTGAAAACGGTGTTAAAAGGTATTTTATCAAATCAAACCTGACCACTGTTGACGAAAGCATTGATATGATGACGGCCATGGATACTTTTTCCGGAAAGACAGCAAAGGAAGCCAAACATTATTTTAGTGACCTTCATAAAACAGTTATAGAATCGTTTGACAGGTTATTTACTGATCTTGATGATCATTTGAAGAAACATCTGCAGACATTCCAATCAAGAGTTGATGTCAGTGAGTCTGCGGTTATTGAAAGTAACTATTTAAAGAATATCGAACAGGATGTAAGTGATGATTACGACCGTTTGAGCAAGGAACAGGAAGCTGTCAGGCAAACTATTGCTAGTGTGTCAGATATTTGCAGTGCCAGTCACCCTGATAATGTAGGAGAAGAAATGGTAGAAAACGATGAACAACTAGCAAAGGTAAGTGGACCACAAGTGATGCGTGCTTAAGGAGGGTAATGAATGCCGAATAAAGTGGATATATCTGAGGTGGCCGATTTTTCGAATGACTTGAAAGATGCTTCCGCCGACTTTCGATCTCAGTTAGACGAAGTAAAAAAAAGTATCGAAACGATTAATGGCATGCGTTCATTTTCCGGCGAGGCAGCCAAAGAGGCGAAACAATATTTTGGCGAACTGCATGTAACGCTATTGGAATCCTTTCAGGGGTTGTTTGATGACCTTGAGGAAAATTTGCAGCAGCATATTAAGACATTCGGATCGAAGGTGGACGGCAGTGATTCTGCCATCATTAAGAGCGATTATTTACAAGATGTCAAAGAAGACATTAATGATGTATTTGAGGATTTAACGAAACAGGACGAAATCATCCATGACACAATCGCGAAAGTGTCCGATATTTCCTCCGCTACGCCCCCATCTTTTTCGGATGTTGACGAGAGGAAAAAAAAGACGATAAAGAAAGGCTGTTGACCAAAATCTATGGTTGACAAATTAGATGTCATTTTGACGTCAGCAGTCGCTTCGGAAAAACACTACGCTTTCCGTGGGCTTGTCCTCAGCCTCCTCGAAAAAGAAGGTCGCTTTTTCTGCGGGGTCTTCACACTGCGCATTCCCACAGGAGTCTCCGTGTTTTTCCTCCGCTAGCTAGTTTCACTACTATATTCACTCATTCATTTCAACCATAGATTTTGGTGTTGACCCTAAAGAAAATAAGAGAATTGGATGAAGATTTATCCTCGTTCAATAGTGAAGGCGATGAAACAGATGTGAAAGCAATCATGCTTCAGATTGAGACGGCGATGAGCAATGCCAAAACGAGTGAAGGGAAAGCGCGGTTTGCGTATTTTGAAGGGGCGTCTCAAGGTAGTGAGCTAGCGAAATTACAGGACTATAATGCGGATAAAAAAGAAGAGCAGATGGAACAGGCTAAGGATGTCAGAGATAGTGTGCTCCAAGATCAAAATAATCCTTCATCAAGAGATGTTGTGAATAAAGCTTATCAGGAATTTAAAAATGGGGATATAACGTATGATCGGTACACCGCTATTTTGGACTCAGTTAAAAATACAAGTGGGAATATGAGTGAAGAAAAGATAAAAGAGAATACAACAGAGAGTTTTATAGAATACTTGGAAGACCGCGGAATGCTGGAAGATTATTTAGAGGAACATGAGACGGTTGCGAAATATGTTGTAGATAGCATGCCTTCAATGCTTACGCAATATGTTAAGGGAAGCGTCCCTATTTTCCTTAAAAAATTAGGATATGATCAGCTAAAGTTAGCCGAAAAGCTGATGGAAAGCGATGAAATAGCGAAACAAGTGGCAAATAAGAGCGACCCCAAGTTTTCTAAGGAAATAATGAAAACACTTAAAAAATCCGATGACTTTTACAAATATGCTAAATACTTAAAAGGAGCCGGTTGGGTACTTGGAGGTGCAGGCTACATTTATGGTGCGTATGATGATGTTAAACATAACGGTAAGACGGTAGGGCAAGCGGTTGCTCATGGTGGGGCATCACTCGCAATTGCGGTTGGAATTGGATTGGCCATTTCCCCTGCCGGATGGGCCTTGGCAGCTGGCATCGGAGCGTCAGTGTTTTTTGAATTCTTGTATGATCACAATGTTCTTGGTCTCCAAAATGGTTTGGATAGAGTAGGCGATAAATTAAGTGAGTGGGGAAGCAATCTGACAGATGCAGTAGGTGAAGCGGTCAAAAGTCCTGTGATTGCAGCTATCAATCCTTTTGATTGATAGATAATACCGGATGGTACCGGAAAGGATAGGAGATTGTTTTCATGACTGGCGAAGTAAAGCATTTAGCGAACAATGAACGATACCGAATTTTAATAATTGATGGGGAAACTTACATCATGGACATAGAACGATCCTTTTGGAGAATTATTTTTCCTTTTTTCTTTTGGCTGTTCCCGAATCACGTGTTTAAAGTTGAGGACCAGGCTCTTGTGGAACAGCTGCAGACCGAAAAGATGGAAAGAACAGGGGTGTCTGGTAGGGCTTCCATCATAGGAACCGCCTATGCGGGCGGTGTGTTCTTATCCCCCTTAATGAATTATTTTAACATCCCCATGTCTCCACTGGTTAATATAGCACTGCTGATTCCTGCTTTAATATTGGTTGGCTTATTATATTTTACTTTTAGTCATAACCGTAAAAAGAAATTGGGTGATGTTATTGAACTTGAATCACTTCCAATGAAGAAGTTATGGATCCGACCGGGTTCTGTCAAGCAGTTTTTTAATGTATTCCTAAGCTATGTATTTCTTTTGGGAATTTGTGTGTTTTTTTTTCTGGGATATGTTGAAACTCGAAATATCATGGGGTTAATCATTACATCGGGATTATTATTAGGATTTTTAATGATTAATCGTAAAGCGGTTCAGGAAGGAACTGCTACTGTGAAATTTAAAGGATAGAGAGTAAGCAAAAAGTATATGATGCAAGGTTTTTTATATTAAACAGAGGAGAATTTCTATGTTACCAATTGGAAAACAGATTGGCGCGTGATTTGGACAGACGTACTTTTGAATCCCGTGAGCCTTTTCATGAACTTTATAATTCCGTGAATAAAGCTGTTACAGCAGAACAAATCCTTAACAGACAACATGGAATCCGCTGGCAAATGAAAGTCGATAAAAAGAGACAAAAGGTTCGCAGCCAAGTGAACGGTAAATATCTGTTACAATAGTATGGCATTAGTCTGCTTTTGACGGGTGCTGCGTTTCTCATGTTTTATTGGTCAGATGATGATGGAAATACACCTATGCTTGTCGTTTCGTTCATCTTGTATCCTTTCGCAAAAGTCATATGGGATGTTCTGTTGGGATTTCGACTAAGGTATAAAATGGACAAAGACGAGTCATCTGTTTCCATGTTTTTTTACAGATTCATTTTTTTATTCACATATTACTATACCTTTTCAGTCTTGTTGTTGCGCCATTTGGCATTCTTTATTATATTTTTATAGCCATCGTCATCAAGCCATGAAAAGAAGAAGTGGAGTAGATACAAAATCCTCAAGTAAAAGGTCATTTTCTATGCGTTTTGTCATTTTTCCACTGAATGTTTTCGTTATGCAGGTGCTTGCCTTTATTCTGCTCGCCCTGGAAATCGAGAACTTTCTAGTATTAGCAGCCCTTATGTTATACGGTGTGACTTTTTCTGTTTATGTCGCTTTTTATCCTGACAGTAGAAGTTACTTTTCAAGTCTGGTTGCGTATTTATGGCGAATCGGCATTTGTTTTTTTATTCAATCTTTTGTGTTCTCATGGAACGTGAAAGACGAGAATACCGAAACCGTTGCTTTATTTCTAATTTCGCTTCCACTGTTTTTGCTGCCAAGTTACTTCTTTTATTTATGGGGGAAGGGAAGTTTGCGTCGGCTGGTGTATCGTCTGTTCAATAAAAGTCAAGATGAACCTTCTCGAGAGGCCAGGGCAGATGCTCTGTCCTTTAAAAAGAGATGACAAGTCCGCATCAGGGAGGCGGCCACGTGACACGCCATGTGATGGGGAACCTACATCTAACATAGAACGATCCATTTGGAGGGCCAGTTCTACCTATGGCTTTGTTGGCTATAATCATCGCTGACTACTGAAGAATGTGGAAGTTGTGAGCAATTCTGATCAGGCAATATTTTTACTAACAATTCACCTCAAAACAGCTATGATATACATAAAACAAGTAAAATAGAGTTTCACAAGGGAGGTTCGGCATGAAACATGTTAGGTGGATAATTATTTTGATGTCTGTTATAGCAGTTATTCTAAGCGGCTGTTCTAATGATGCCGCATCCACTGATGGACAGGAGAAAGAAAAATCAGCTGAAAAGGAAGAACCTAATATACCTGAAGCTGCTAATAATGCAGAAGAGATGGCTGATGAAGGTCCGGGTAAGTTATTTACAACAGGTAAGATGGGTACTGAAAAATTGGATCAGGAGTTAGAGGCACTTCCGGAAAATGTCAATGCTGAAGAAGCATATAACTACCTGACTTATCTGATGGCGGCGGATTATGATTCTGCTCTCAAAAAGTACGAAGAATTTGATCCGACTTTTACAATGGGTGACGCTCCGGCAAATGGAGATAGTGATGAAACGCAGGAAGAGGAGAAAAAGAAGCAGCATGTGGCATTGTTAATGGATGCGAGTGGCAGTATGGGCGGGCATGTGAATGGTGAAGTGAAAATGACGGCAGCCAAAGATGCATTGAAACAATTTGTGTCTGATTTGCCGGAAGATGCTCAAGTGATGCTTCGTGTATATGGCCATAAGGGTACTGGAAGCGATGCTGATAAAGAAATGTCGTGCAATAGTTCGGAAGTCGTTTATCCATTAGATACATATGATAGGCAATCGTTTGACAGCGCGCTTTCCGAGTTTGAACCGGCTGGCTGGACGCCATTGGCAGCATCAGTCAAGGCAGCTGAAAAAGACTTGAAAAAACAATCAGGCGATAATACTAAGAGTATCGTCTATATCATCAGTGATGGCGAAGAGACATGTGGCGGTGATCCGGTGAAAGCAGCCAGCCAGCTGCATGAATCCGGGATTGCGGCAGCTGTGAATATTATCGGGTTTGATGTTGGAAATAAAGCACAGGAGCAACTTAGAGAGGTTGCTGAAGCAGGCGGCGGTGAATTTACTAATGTTAAATCGAGCGAAGATATGCTTGAAGCGGCCGAAAATAATATCAGTGAAGCATTACAAACAGCTGAAATGAACATGTGGAGTGCGATGGAATCGACTGATATAAGATGGGATGCGATCCATAAAAAGGATGATGTGGATGCCATTGCTTCCGAATTCGATGATGTCATAGCAAAAGAGCATGGTTTATATATGGATGGGTTTGAACGGCTTCAAGAATCAGAAAAAATCAGTGAAGAAACAGCTGATAAATTGAGGGAACGAATTGAGAAGCGTGAAGAAAAACTGTTGAATTTTAATGATGGCAAAAGAAAGGAATTAAGGGATAAAGTCGAGGATGAAAGACAGAAAACGATTGAGATGATAGATGAGAAGAGAGAGAAATCAAGTGAGTGAACAGCCCTTATTTGGCATCCCCAACCTATCAAGGAAGACGCCATCTGGCATCTTCCTTGATTTCTACAATACTTCCCTCAAAAACTCCCGTATTTCATCAGCTTCCATTTGTGATTCATGAAAAACATGTTCGATATGGCCCTTCTTTGATAGGTCCGCTTTACTAAGGGAAGCAAAGCGATTTTCCTGCATATGAATAACGATATATTTCTCCGGATCTTCTTCATTTTTCATAAAAGCAAAGTCATAGCGTTTCAGCTGACTCATAAAACTAATGTATCTGATTTCCTTCGTTACAACTTCATCTTTTAAATAGTCAAATTTTTCTTCCATAATCAGCACCTCAAACATTAGATATTTTCCTAACTATATCATGTTCCTGGGTGAAGTGTCAGACACCATGTCTCCCTGATCGGCAAATATGATATGATAAGTATAGAAGATGATGGAGGGTTAGCGATGTATTTTGTTGATCGAAAAAGGATTGAAGAGACACTGCAATTTATGGATGAACTGCTGAAGGAAATTGGCAAGCACTCGTTTAATACGTTTGCGGACAAGTTATATCTTGAACGCACCGTACATATGGTGATTGAATCAACACTTGATGTCGGCAACATGATGATTGATGGTTTTATTATGCGCGATCCGGGCAGTTTTGATGACATTATTGATATATTAGTTGATGAAAAAGTCATTCCTGAACATGAGGAAGTGGCTTACAAGGCGATTATTCAGCTGCGGAAAATGGTGGTTAAGGACTACCTGCAAATTGATCATCAATTGTTGGCTGATGCGCTTCGCAAGCATATAGATACATTGAAACGCTTTAGCTCACATATCAGACATTATTTGGATCATGAACTCGGCGTGGCTAACGCTTTTACCAATGAATAGTAGGAGATAGAGATATATGGATCGTTATAGTGCTTATTTGATTGATTTGGATGGAACAATGTATTGGGGGGATTCCCCGATTGAATTTGCTGCGGAATTTGTTGATACGTTGGCTTCCCGGAGGATTCCTTACTTGTTTTTAACGAATAATTCGTCCAAAACTCAAGCACAGGTTTCCGATAAATTACAGAAAATGAATATTCATTCCACGCCCGACCGTGTTTTCACCTCGAGCATGGCGACAGCCAAATATATCTCGCAGATGAAAAAAGGTGCACGCTGTTATGTTATTGGTGAAGAGGGGCTGCATGATGCCCTGATAAAAGAAGGACACGCGATTACCGAGGATAATTGTGATGTTGTCGTGATTGGGATCGACAGGGAAGTCACCTATGAAAAACTGTCCAAAGCTTGCAGGGGAGTACGTAACGGAGCGGCTCTCATTTCGACTAATGCTGATGCAGCGCTACCAACCGGGCGGGGACTGGAACCTGGTAATGGTGCTGTGACATCAGTGGTAACAGTCAGTACTGGTGTGCAGCCTACATTTATCGGGAAACCTGAATCCATCATTATGGAACAGGCGCTTGAGCAGATTGGAACTTCGAAAAAGGAGACGCTGATGGTTGGTGACAACTATCATACCGATATTTTGGCTGGGATCAATGCTGATATTGATACTTTAATGGTATTTACCGGCGTCACGCCGTATAATGACTTATCAGCTTTTGAAAAGAAGCCGACCTACCACGCACACAATTTAAAAGAGTGGATTGGTTTAATTTAAACAATATATGCAGCAGTTAAAAAAACCCGGCATTCGCGTCGCCTAATAGCGAATGTCGGGTTTTTGTTATAAGGTATTCCAAAATTGGATAACCAGCGGGAATTACAGCTTAATCAGTCATCAAGCAGTTCATCATCTGCTGAGGCATGTGCCAGACGGCTTGAAGCAGCAGCTGCGATCGCTCCGACGATATCATCAAGGAATGTGTGGCACTCGCCTGTCGATTTATCATTTAGATGTTTCAAAATACCCGGTTTCTGTTTGTCGATATAGCCGTAATTCGTAAATCCGATTGAACCATACACATTGACAATCGAAAACGCGACGATTTCATCGATTCCATACAAGCTTTCATCGGTTTCGATCGTTTGCTGAAGAGGTGTATCAAGTTTTTTTTCCTCAGCCAATTTGTCCAGCTGAATGCCGGTTAGTATGGCGTTCTGCACTTCGCGTTTTCCCAACACTTGTTCAACGTTGAACTGACAGTCTTCCATACTTAAATTGTCATGGTAATCGGCCTGCAGATAATAGACGAGATCGGCTATATTTTCAATGGTGACACCGCGTTCCGAGAGCCATTCTCGTGCTTTCATTTCCAATTTGGTTCTAGTCGTATTATTATCCATTATTATCACCTTTTCTTTTAATTAGTTAAAATGAAGAGTTTCCAAGCATATATATTAAAGTAATAGGAGAGAAAGGAGTGACCATATTGAGGGATTTTCTGGCGGCAAATTATGGTATTCATCCGCACGAAAAGACAGTTTTGGATGGCTGGGAAGGTTTTAAAGATGCCAATTATATTTATTTTACCATTTCTGCCAAGCAGAAGGAAGTGATACATATGGAACAAGCGGCATTAGCGTACTATTTAATGGAAAACAATTACACTCATATGTCCATACCCATTCCAAACAGCCAGGGCGAGTGGTATACGAAATATAATGGTCAATACTACATGATATTGCGGGTTAATAATACTTCTACCGAGAACCAGGCTACACATGGTGAGCAGCTGGCCGCTTTCCATATAACCGGTTCATTATATCAATATGAACCTCAGACCATTTCAAGTTATGGTCAATGGAAGACATTATGGATCGAAAAGATGGAAGCATTTGAAAAAGCTATCGAATTGGAAGCAAAAAATCATTGGGATGCTTATGACGGAATGCTGATGGACTTCTTGCCATATATCATAGGCATAAGTGAGAATGCCATCCAGTATATGCAGGAAAGCGAGACGGAGCAGCGATTTCATGAGAGTGACCAGAGCACCATTGTATTCAGCCGGTATCGGAGTCAGCTAAGGCATCGTATGCTATGGATGAATGATTTGGCGTTTGACCATCCGAGCCGTGATCTTGCGGAGTATATCCGTTTGAAACTCATTGAAAAAGATGATCCAATGACCGAAATCCGTTCCTTTTTGGATGATTACCAGCGCGTGCGGCCGTTATCAATCCTTGGATGGCGATTGTTGTATGCCCGTTTGCTGTACCCCATCCATGTATTTGATGTCATTGAACGCGGTTTTTCAGTTGATGATCGTGGGTCTGTTCATACTGAGCTTTCAGACATTATTAAGCAGCAGTCAGTTTATGAAAAAAGACTTGGATTATTTTTTGAAAATGCCGGCATTGATTGTGAGAGATTACAGATTCCTGTGTTACACTGGCTTTAATAGGATGTTCAAAACATCTCGTTTGGGGGATTTGAACACGTACTTTAATAGATAAAGCTTATGGACTGGAGTGTTGATACAATGAAACCCGTTATTTACGTAACCAGGAAAGTACCTGATGAGGTGCTACAGCCATACCAGGATTTGTTTGAATGGCGTATGTGGGAAAAAGAGGATGTGCCGGTACCCCGGGATGTGTTGCTGAGGGAAGTTGCTTCAGCGGATGGTGTGTTATGTTTGCTGACAGAAACGGTTGACCGTGAGTTCCTTGCCGCCGGTAAAAATTTAAAGATTGTAGCAAATATGGCGGTCGGTTATGACAACATTGATGTGGAAGCTGCCCATGAACATGGCGTTGTTGTGACGAACACACCTGATGTTTTGACAGAAACAACAGCGGACTTGACGTTTGCATTAATGATGGCAACAGCGCGGCGTTTGATCGAAGCCGCTGATTATATTCGGGAAGGCAAGTGGGAGTATTGGACACCTTATCTGTTGGCGGGGTCTGATATTCATGGTAAAACAATCGGTATAGTGGGAATGGGCAGAATAGGTGAAGCGGTAGCCAGGCGCGCCAAGGGATTTGGCATGTCCATTCTCTATCATAACCGCTCAAGGAAAGAGAATGTGGAACGGGAGCTGGGAGCTGATTATCGAGATTTTCCGGAACTGCTGCAAGAGGCAGATTTTATCATTTCACTAACGCCATTAACGAAACAGACCTCGAAAATGTTTAATCAGGAGGCTTTCAATATGATGAAATCTTCCGCAATATTTGTCAATGCCTCCCGCGGCGGGACGGTGGATGAGCAAGCATTGTATGACGCTTTGACCAATAATGACATTCGGGCGGCAGGTCTTGATGTGTTTGTAAACGAGCCGATCTCCCCGGAACATCCGCTTGTGGAGCTTGAAAATGTTGTTTGTCTACCGCATATCGGTTCGGCAAGTGCAGCGACCCGAACAGAAATGCTGGAGCTTTGTCTTGATAATCTGAAAGCTGTGGTTAATGGGTATGATGCGATCACCCCGGTCAAATGAAAAAAGGCAGACATTTTGGGTCTGCCTTTTTTCCTATATAGCTAAATTATTAAAATACTTGTTCAATTTCTGTCACGCCGGGCACTTCGGATCTTAGTGCACGTTCGATTCCGGCTTTCAGTGTGATAGTGGAACTTGGACAGTTGCCGCAAGCACCCATGAGACGAATAAGTACAATGCCATCATCATCCACATCAATCAGTTCAACGTCGCCGCCGTCACGCAATAAAAACGGCCGAAGTTTAGTCAATACTTCCTGCACTTGCTCTTGCATTATCCATCTTCTCCTTTCCGGGATTGGAAAAAATTGTTCATCTATTGATCCCGCTTCTTCTTATTACCATTATAAAATGGATATCTTAAAAAATCTATCCATTAGTTTTAAATTCGTAATTACTTTTATTTTATCTTTAAACGGGCTTTTTGTAAAATGAATTTAGCTGAGTTGATATTCGAACTTAAGGGGGATCGAAATGGATAATAATATTTTGATTACAGTTTACGGGGCTGAACAAATCTGTGCCAGCTGCGTTGGTGCGCCGGGCTCGAAAGACACGTATGAATGGCTGCAGGCTGCTATCAGCAGAAAATATATCAATGACAACATGTCGTATGAGTACATTGACATTGAAAACCCGCCGAACAATAGAAAACACCGGGAATTGGCGGAGCGGATTTTAGATGATGAATATTTTTATCCGCTTGTTCTCATTAATGATAATATCGTTGCTGAGGGCATTCCCAGGTTAAAATCAATTTACAGAGAACTGGACAAAAACGGTGCGGTAGTTCAGTCTTAGTGTGTTCAGGTCGTCAGCATTGATTCATCATCTTATAGTTTGTATACTTGATAGTAACAATTAAATTGACTCATCTTTATAAAGAGGAGGACATATATATGGTTATTTCAATTACAGATGGTGCAGCAGACCAGGTTAAAGAAATGATGAAAGAGGAGGAAGCGGGTGCTCGTCTGCGCTTTGGCATACAAGGCGGCGGCTGCAGCGGATTGTCATACTCACTTGGGTTTGATCACGAGGTTAATGAGGATCTGGACATGGTTGAAGACATAAATGGAATACCGGTTGTCATGAACAAGCAGGATGTACCGATCGTTGAAGGAACAACTATTGACTTTAAGCAGAACATGATGGGCGGCGGGTTTTCGATCGATAATCCGAATGCCATTGTATCATGTGGCTGCGGATCGTCATTTAGAACAGACCGTCGTCAAGGCGCACCGGAAAAATGCTAAACAGTTAATTATTGTTTCACTGCCGTATTTGCTCTGTACCGATGCAAATGCGGTTTTTTTAACGTTAGAAAGTATAAATGATGGATGACCTTATAAGAAAAGCTTCGGCATTCGCTATAAGACGAGGCGAATGCCGAGTTTTTCTAAGACTTTTTAGCAACGAGGATCTGTTCTGTCCGTGAAACCCAGGCTCAGGCGGATCCTCACTTCCGTTATTTACTTCTGTAGCGTCCCCGTTAATCCGTCGTTTGGGATTGGTCCCAGGTTTTCAATTTAAAACATTGCTGTTGAGTGTCTTGGCTGGATGCGAGCGTTTGGATCAATGTATTGTTTGGCGTTGTTAATCGCCGTCGGTCCCTCCCCAAAGCCGGTTGCGATCAGATTGACTTTCCCGGGGTAGGTCGTAATGTCACCCGCTGCATAAATACCCGGGATATTGGTTTCCATTCGTGAATTGACTACAATACTGTTTTTATCAATAGTAAGGCCCCAGTCTTTAATTGAACCAAGCGTCGAAACAAAACCATAATTGCAAAGCACTGAGTCAACATTGACATCTATCGTTGAATCACCCTTAGCCTCATTCAGTGTAACATTTTCAATCTTTCCATTACCGCTGATGTCAGCAGGTATATAAGGCGTTACGATGTCAATATTGGAATTGAACAGTTGTTCAACACTGTGTTCATGTGCCCTGAACTTATCCCGACGATGCACCAGTGTTACTTTTTCGGCAATAGGTTCAAGCATTAATGCCCAATCCACTGCCGAATCGCCACCGCCCAGGAGCATAACGTGTTGCCCCTGATAGGCGTTCATATCTTTCACATGATAATGCAGATTAATGCCTTCATATTGATCACAGCCATCAACATTCAAACGACGCGGCTGAAACGCACCATTGCCCGCTGTAATGATCATTGTTTTAGTATAATGTTCCTCACCGTTATTGGAGGTTAATTTGAATGTATCATCTTCAAGACGCTCCACTGTTTCAACTGATTGTCCCAGAACAATTGTTGGATCAAACATTTTCGCCTGTTCTTCCAGGTTGTCCACTAAATCCTGGGCACGGACTTTCGGAAATCCAGCAACATCATATATATATTTCTCTGGATATAGGGCAGTCAGCTGCCCGCCAGTATGTGGTAAGCTTTCCATTATTTTAACGCTTGCCTGACGCATTCCGCCATAAAAAGCGGTGAATAAGCCTGTGGGACCGGCTCCAATAATGGTTATATCGAATACTTTATCTGACATGGATGTCCCCCCGTTGAATTGTTTTCAAAATACACCATGCCTATCGTACCACAATCACGGTCCGTATGTGTATTGATTAAACTGACTGATTGGAAACCTGTGACTTATCGATATACTAAGCATCAAAAAATGATCTTGAAACATAATCTGAAAAAGAATAGTATATTAATTGGTTTACAGTTGTGTAACAAATCTTTTTCATGTTAATTTGATTTTTGCTGTAAAAATATACAAAAAGAAATGGTAAAGATGGAAGTGATGATATCATGAAGAAACCGGACATTGTCATTTTAGGCGCCGGCTATGGGGGAATTATGACTGCAGTTAAACTGCAGAAAAAGCTTAATATGAATGAAGCTACTATAACACTTGTTAATAAATACGACTATCATTATCAAACCACCTGGCTGCACGAAAATGCAGCTGGCACACTGCATCATGATCGAACAAGAATCCCTATTAAGGATGTCGTTGACACCGATAAAGTCCACTTTGTAATGGACACTGTCGTTTCAATAAAACCTGAAAAAAAGAAAGTGAAACTGGAAAATGGGGAGTTATATTACGATATCCTTGTCATTGGTTTAGGTTTTGAGACAGCTACTTTTGGCATACCAGGTCTGAAGGAGAATGCATTCACGATTGAAAATATCAATAGTGCCCGCCTCATCAAAGACCACCTGGAATATAACTTTGCCATGTATCAATATGAAGATGAAAAAAACCACGGCAGGCTTAATATTGTTGTCGGCGGCGGTGGATTTACCGGAGTGGGATATCTTGGTGAATTGGCAAACCGGATACCGGCGCTTTGTGAAGAATATGATATTAACAAGTCAATTGTACGAATTATCAACATCGAAGGAGAGTCAACCGTTTTACCGGGATTCGACCCACAGCTGACAGAATATGCGATGAGTTCACTTGAGTCACGTGGGGTTGAATTCATAACGGGAGCTGTGCTAAAAGAATGTAAACCTGATCGTATCATATATGAAAAGGATGGAAGAGAAATGGAAATCCCGACCTATACAACGGTCTGGGCTGCAGGTGTGCGTGCTAACACCATTGTGGAGGAATCTGGATTTGAGCATAATCATGGTAAGATTGAAGTGCGTCATGATTTGCGCGCACCCGATTATGATGACGTGTTTGCGATAGGTGATTGTGCCTTGATTATCGATGAAAAAACGGATTCACCTTATCCGTCCACTGCACAAATGGCTGTCCAGCAATCCGAAACGGTTGCTCATAATATTATGTCCCTTGTACAGGAAACTGGCGAACTGGATGAATATAAACCTCATCTGCTTGGAACCGTCACCTCGCTTGGCAACAACGATGCCATTGGCGACGTGTTAAATAATCGAAAAATGTTTGGAATGAAAGCCGTGATTATGAAAAAAATTATCGATAATCGTTATCTGTTGAAACTGGGTGGGGTTGGGCTGTTGATGCGAAAAGGAAAATTCAATATTTTTTACTAAGCCGATAAGAAGTGTTCACTGCCTTTGCTTTTTCTTATATTTATTATAAAATGATGGCTGTATGCATAGGTGAAGGGAGATACAGCGTTGATACAATTTGTTGTTTCCATAATATTGTTTTTTGTCATTTTTTTTGGATTGGCCTTTATACTAAATATGCTTCTGCGCCGCACATGGCTTATGGCCTTTATTTATCCGATTATTGTTTTGATGATCGTTGATAATATATCCACAATGGCGTATTTTACAGCGCCTGGTGAGTCGTTTATTGCAGCATTTTCCGGATTGATGAAAATAACCATAGCCGATATTAGTATTTTAACTGCAGGATTTGCCGGAACGATTGTTTCAGGATTTGTCATTAAATTTTTGCGAAAGAGCGGCTATCAGATGTTTTAATCCTATCAGGGCTAAAAGCGTTGGTTCTTAAGAATAAGAACCAGCGCCTTTTTATTTTTTATAACGTCAAAAAGTATAAAATGGTTGACCTTATAAGAAAAGCTTCGGCATTCGCTATAAGACGAGGCGAATGCCGAGTTTTTCTAACAGGTGAGAAGCCCCCTGCTTGGAACAAAGCGCAGGGTAAATACAGGCAGGTAGTTCAATATTCTGATTACTTTTTATATTTAATCGTATATAAATTTATTTTTTGGTAACACTGTCCAAGTAGGCAGTTGTTTCATGGTAATAGTCTGCCAGAACAGATAATCTGGTTATACCAGTAAAAATCACAATACTGCCGGAAAGGTGTTATCATTGAATAAACTTACTGTATTGAGACGATTGATTTTGCCACTCTTATGTTTGGGAGCATTATTTGTAACATTTTCTTCGATCTCTAATGTTTCCAATAAAGATGTGAAAGCCTGGGTGATTGAAAATAAGACAACTTCAGACGATATGACATCCGCTCGAGCCAAGCATAAAGATGTCACGCTAAAGGAAAAAGAATTGAATGTAGAAGAAAAGCCGGAAAGATATATTTCAAGTGAACATATTGAAGGTCCCAAAACATTGGAAGAGTATGTAAATACGGAGCAATATCCGAGTGCGACCGTTATGGCAACTGGCTATACTGCCGGAGTGGAATCGACCGGCAAAACGCCTGATCATCCGGAATATGGAGTGACCTATTCAGGCGTGCAAGTTCAACGTGATTTGTACTCGACGATTGCAGCGGATTTGGACGTTTTTCCGATTGGGACAATCTTATATATTCCAGGCTACGGCTATGGGGTTGTCGCGGATAAAGGTAGCGCCATTAATGGAAACAAAATCGATTTGTATTATGAAACGGTTGAAGACGTTTATTCCGAGTGGGGCAAGAAAGAAGTTGATGTTTATATTATTAAAAAAGGTGACGGAAAGCTGACTGCAGAAGTATTGAATGACCTGAATGAAAATGAATCGATGCAAGTCTTCCGGAACCAAATTAACGAATAGGTATAAAACCGCTTTACAATGAGGTAAAGCGGTTTTCTGGGTTGATAGATAATAGACCTGAATCATATGACCCCCTGGGAAACAGGATTATTAATGAAGGCAGTCCTTTAGAACTGATGAAGAATGAAAGCAATAGCTATACCGGATAGTCCGCCGAAGAATACTTCAATCGGCTGATGGCCAAGCAATTCCTTTAGTTGTTTACGTTTTTGATATAATTCCTTCCGATTCCAGTCTTTTGCACCTTCCATAAAATACTGAAAATCCTCGACCAATTGGTTAACCACAATTGCCTGCTCGCCTGCCTGTCTTCGAACACCGGAAGCATCAAACATGATGATCACACTGAAAACAGATGAGACAGCGAACATGATGGAATCCACGCCGTCTACAATACCAACACCAGTGGTCAATGCAGCGACTGCGGCAGAATGGCTGCTTGGCATGCCGCCTGTTGAAAAAGCAAGGCCGGGTTTGAACTCTTTTGTCGCAATTAATCGGATCGGAATTTTCACCACTTGAGCGAAAACTATGGCAGATAGTGCTGACCATAACGGGAAGTTTGCAAAAAAATCCATAAATGCGGGAACATCCTCTCTGTAACTATTCTTTTGCACTTTGCTGAATATATTTTAGCATACCCTATGCTTGTTTGAATAAAGAAAGGATGAAGGCATTTATATCATTTTAAACTTTCGGGACGAGGAGCCATCTGGAGGGGACGCGCTTTGCCAAACTAACCATAAACAAGGCAGCCAGAAAGGTGAGGCCTGCATCCTTTATCAAAAATGGGATCATGCTCAGCCAAGCAGCACTGTAGGTAATGTGTAGTCCAAGCCAGGTGTTCATGGCTATATACATGTAGGATACCCCGATTCCATAGTTGAACACCAAACCGGCAATTGACGCCAGTCCATACGTTAAGATAGACGATTTGTTGCTTCGTTCAACGATCAATCCGGTAAAAAAGGCTACGAAAATAAATGATATAATGAATCCGCCGGTCGGGGAGATGAGCTGTATGGGACCTGCTTTCATTTGGGCAAAAACCGGGATACCGGCTACCCCGACTAAAATATAGGTTATGATGGAAATGGCTCCAAGCCTTTTACCGAGCATCAAGCCGGCAATGGTTGCAAAAAAAGTCTGCAACGATATTGGCACGGTCATACCCCCAATAGGAAGGGCAAGCATCGGAAACCAAACTGAGATATTTGCCCCAATGGCCATCAAGCAAACAAAGACAGCGCCAAATGTTAAATCAATCGTGCGTAGTTTTTTCAATTTTAACCCTCCTTGTATACACAGATAATAAATATAGTCACAATTAATGTCAACCCTTTATAAATTCAGTTGACATTAACTATAAGAAAAACTCGGCATTTGCCTCGTCTTATTGCGAATGCCGAAGCTTTTCTTATAAGGTCATCCATCATTTATACTTTCTGACGTTATAAAAAAGCAGCCTTTGTGATCGAAAGGCTGCCTGTCTTATGCATGCTCCTGTGGCAATGGGAGATAACTTATTTGTTGCTCCTCACTTGATAGCCGTGTCAAGGGCTACTTTCATCATGTCATGGAAGGTGGTTTGGCGTTCTTCGGCTGTTGTTTCTTCACCGGTCAGAATATGGTCGGATACTGTCAGGACGGTAAGTGCCTGACGGTTGAATTTTGCCGCAAGTGTATACAATGCTGTTGTTTCCATCTCAACTGCCAGTACATTATAGCCTGCCAGCAGCTCATTCACTTCTTTAGCATTGTCACGGTAGAACGTATCACTTGTGAACACGTTACCAACACGTAAATTCAGCCCCTGTTCCTTGCCGGTATCATATGCATTTTTCAGTAATTCGAAATCGGCCAGGGGTGCATAATCAATACCATTAAAAATCATCCGGTTCATCTGTGAGTCGGTTGTCGCACCCTGAGCCAGAATAACATCACGGACGTTGACATCGCTTTGGATAGCACCACATGTACCCACGCGAATCAATTTCTGCACATCATATTCCTGAATTAATTCATTAGCATAAATTGAAATGGATGGTACGCCCATACCAGTTCCCTGCACAGAGATTCGTTCGCCTTTATAAGTGCCGGTGTAACCATTCATGCCGCGCACCTGGTTATATTGCGTCGTGTTTTCCAAAAAGGTTTCCGCAATGAATTTTGCTCTCAGAGGGTCTCCGGGCAGCAAAATTTTATCAGCAATGTCCCCTTTGTTGGCTTCTATATGTACACTCATGCTTTCGCCTCCTGAATACAAATTAATTCAAAGTTACGGTACCATATCGATTGTACAAAGACAAATTTCACGAAAATGACAAAGGATTTTCAGCATTTTTATTTCAAAATACGTCATAATTGTTTATAATAATACTGATGTATCGTATTTCAACACAGTGGGATACATACGTTAGGAATTAATTTTTGGAAGGATGAAAAGCAATGCAGGAAAAAACGTTCACAATTACAGCGGATACCGGGGTGCACGCACGTCCGGCAACATTACTTGTAAACAAAGCAGGGCAATTTGAATCAGAAATTGAAATTTCATATAATGACAAAGATGTTAACCTTAAATCCATTATGGGTGTCATGTCATTGGGAATCCCGAAAGGCGCAGAAGTTAAAATTACTGCAAACGGCGGGGATGAAGAAGAAGCGATCAAGGGTGTTACTGAGGTTGTAAACGAACATTTGGGCGAATAATAATCCTGTCCTTGATTATGAAATGACGGGGCTGGGGAAAGCGATCCACCAGCTCTGTTTTCATTGTCCTGTTTACAATGGGGAGTACCCCGTAAACATGGACTGTTTATCCCCTTAAATGTTAGCTCCCGCCCGGGGACGTGCAACAATGGTAAATCGCTCCGTTGAAAAACATTTCGCTCTATCTATAATAACTTTTCGTATAGGCGTGTTCTTCCAGATCTACTATTTGTTTAAGGGACGCTTTGTTAAACGCTGTATCCTTTTGTGAAAGATTCGCTTTTATCGCTGCGAGGGCTTCCTGCAGTGATGTGTGATAATCCGGCACTTTCCCGTCATAGCGTTTAACAGCCGATTTGGCTACATTCATTTTTTCGTAGTGGGCAAGCGCCTTTCGCTGCTGGAAAAGTACATCTTCTGTTTCGCCTGGATTGTGCAAGTCACCTTGTGTCGGGTGCTTCACTACGGCATGAACTTTTACTAAGTAGCGTTCACCGCGATCCTCGAGCGCTTCACCTATGTATTTACCTGAATTATATTTCACTTCTACAATATCTCCAATGGAAATGGCCATATTTCCTAACCTCCTTTTATACCATTGTGCCAAACTTGGTATAGATTCGGCAATCGTTAGGTATTGACATGAGTTTTCTTGAATGCTGCAATCACGTTAAAGGAAGTGGTTTCTATGATGGAATTTTTGTATTTTCCGGAAGATAAAACGGAATATATACCCGCAGTCATTGTGCTCGTTATATTTATGCTCGGTGCGGTACTGGCCATGTATTTTTTTATTAAGCATTCTAAGAAAGAAGCCAAAAAAGTAGAGGAACAATATCAGGATAAACTAGATGAGGATCATGATTGAAACAGGTTTATTTTATTTATAAGCCTGTTTATTTTTTGATTCACTTGCAGATACTGAAAATAAAGCATCTGCAAAGGAGCAGAATTCATGAAGAAGGTACTATGGGTTATGTTAATGATAGGATTAATGACAGCCTGTCAGCAAGGAAATAATGAAACATCCCGGACGGTTGATATGTATAATTCATCAGGTGATATGATCGGAACCGTCAAATTGACAGAAGGGGATGATGGTGTCGATTTCAAAGTGAAGCTTGAAGGGCTTGAGCCTGGCTATCACGGAATTCATGTTCATGAGTATCCGAAATGTGACCAGCCGGATTTTACCACAGCAGGTAACCACTTTAATCCGGATGGCAATGAGCATGGACTGATGCACCCGGAAGGCTCCCATCTCGGTGATTTGCCAAATATAGAAGCAGACGCGGGAGGGCTCGTGAACGCTGAGTTGACACTCCCGGAAGCTACATTGATGGAAGGAAAAAAATCGCTGCTTGCCGGTGAAGGAACTTCTCTCATTATCCATGATAAACAAGATGACGGGGTTAGTCAGCCTGGAGGCGAATCAGGTCCCAGAGTAGCATGCGGTCTTATCGCCAAGGATGAGAAGCAGTCATCAGAAACCCCGACTGATCCGACTGATTTTAACGAGAAGCAGGAAGAATAGATGCTGGGCTGAAAAGGTGGGAATCAAGACGATGGAGAGTATTAGCAGAAATCCAAAAAAAAGAGTGGTTCGACCATATGTTGAACCACTCTTTTCCTGATTTATCTGTTGTGAGCGGCATCGATAAGCCGCTTGACGCCTTCTTCCAACGTTTCACGCGGACATGCGATGTTCATACGCATAAACAATTCGCCCTCATCACCATAATCTATACCGGCGTTAAGACCGACTTTAGCTGTTTCATTCATAAATGTCTTTAAGCCTTTGCTGTCAAGCTGGAGCTTGCTGCAGTTGATCCACAGCAGATAAGTGCCTTCCGGCCGGGTAACAGAGAATACATCAGTATGTTCTTCCAGCATGCGGATGACATAATCTTTATGTTCCTGCAGCACTTCGCGGAGTTCATCAAGCCATTCTTCACCATATCGATAGGCGGCTTCCAAGGCTGTATTGCCCATGGTGTTCAGCATATTATGACCTTGTTTCAGTAGCTGAGCATTCAATGTCTCTCTTGTCTTTTCATCAGACGTAATGATATAGGATGCCTGCAGTCCGGCCAGGTTGAATGTTTTGGACGGAGACATAAAGGTAATGGTTTTGGCAGTGATGTCCGCTGATAAAGAAGCGATCGGAATATGCGTTTCACCCGGATAAACCAGATCGGCATGGATTTCATCAGATAATATCAGCACATCATATTCCAGGCAAAGCTGTGCCATTTTCCGCAGCTCTTCTTTTTTCCAGACTCTCCCGATTGGGTTATGCGGTGAGCACAGAATAAATGCTGATACCCCTTGCTTCAGTTTTTCTTCAAAATCGTCAAAGTCGATAGAATAATAGTTATTGTTTTGTTTAAGTGGGTTTTTTACGACTTCCCGATCATGTGATTCGATCACACTGTAAAAAGGAGTATAGACGGGTGTTTGAACTAGAATATTATCGCCTGGTTCAGTGAAAGCCTGCACAGCCATATGTAAGCTGGCTACGACACCGGGGCTGAATGACAGCCATTCCTTGTCGATTTTCCAGTTATGGCGTTTGGCAACCCAGTTGATAATCGGATCTTTGACATCATCATCAATGATCGTGTATCCGTATATCCCATGTTTTGCACGCTCAATTAAAGCATCATTGACAGCCTGCGGTGCTTTGAAATCCATATCAGCTACCCACATTGGCAGAACATCATCTGATTGAAACATGGCATGACGCATATCCCATTTAACCGATCGGGTATTAATACGGTTATTAACCTTTTTAAAAGTTCCCATTGTTGAACCTCCTAAATTTATATATGACATCAGGGCACAACCACTATTATAAGGCATTACTTCAAAAAGGTTAATGGATTAAGCTTTTTTTGATTAGAAAAACCGGGCAAAGTGCGGCCCAGTCCTTTTTTCTATCTTCGTTAGAGAAAATCCGATAATTTGTATTTTTTGTATTCCTGTCCATGTATGCCTTTATAATATGCCGGATACATCTCTC
>NZ_BMNQ01000058.1 GCF_014646635.1 Lentibacillus kapialis | reverse complement strand
CGGAACGAGGATTCATGACAACACTAAATAGGGTGATTTATGTCCATTTAACGGAATGAGGATCCGTTAGATATGGATATCCCAGTTTAGGCGGACCCTCCCTTCCATTATTTGCTTCTTTGGATCATGAGCCTGGGCAGTTACGGTAGAGGGTCGTCGAAACATGTTTCTGAAATTCAACATATGTTCCCGGCAAAAATTCAGCTGTGAACATTGTAGAGGAGAGATGTATCCGGCATATTATAAAGGCATACATGGACAGGAATACAAAAAATACAAATTATCGGATTTTCTCTAACGAAGATAGAAAAAAGGACTGGGCCGCACTTTGCCCGGTTTTTCTAACGCGCAGGCCCACTCTAGTGCGAAAAGGATGTTTAACCCGATCCCTGGCTATTAAAAAGGGTCAACACCAAAATCTATGGTTGAATTGTGAATATAGTAGTAAAACTAGCTAGCGGAGGAAAAACACGGAGACTCCTGTGGGAATGCGCAGTGTGAAGACCCCGCAGAAAAAGCGACCTTCTTTTTCGAGGAGGCTGAGGACAAGCCCACGGAAAGCGTAGTGTTTTTCCGAAGCGACTGCATACGTCAAAATGACATTTCATTTGTCAACTATAGATTTTGGTCAACAGCTATTAAAAAGAATATGTGATATAACTACGATACGTTTCTCCTGCTTCCACTATGACATTTGGAAAGCCTTCGTGATGGAGGGCTGCCGGATGGGCTTGGGCTTCAAAACATACGCCTGCGTATTTTTGTGATAATCCTTCGTTCAATTTCAGTCCTTCATCTAAACCGTTTGCAGTGTAAAGCACCATTCCCGGTTCGCTGGTGTGAATCTTCATGGTGCGTTCTGTGTTCGATTCCGAGACGGTTACTGCTCTTTCGTTTCCAAACATAAAATAATGATCATAGCCATTTCCGGCAATTTTTTGCTGTGCTGTTTCCGGTTTGAGGCCTTTGCCAAGCAACCGTCCATTACGAAAATCAAAAGGTGTATCAATCGGTTCAATCAGGTGTCCGGTTGGCATGAGTTCTTCGTCGAGTTCTGCAACATAATGACTGTCAAATTGAACCTGATGATCGTGTACCGTATTTTTCATATTGCCGCTTAAATTAAAATAGGTGTGATTGGTCAGAGCAACTGGTGTGTCCTGATCCGATTTGCCCCGATAATCCAGGGTGAGCTCATTGGTATTGTTCAACGAATAGGTTATCGCAAGCTCCAAATTCCCGGGATAGCCATTATCAAAATGTTTGCTCGTATGCGTGAGAACCAGGCTCACCTCATGTTCTGATTGGTATGTGTCTGCTTCCCAAATGACCTGATGGAGTCCGTTCGGGCCACCATGCAGATGGTGCCTGCCTTCATTTTTGGCCAGTTCGTAGCGGCTGCCATTAAGATAAAAACGGCCGTCTTTGATTCGACCTGCTACACGCCCGACTTGGGCACCTATATAATTGGCATTCTTCTCATAATCGGCATAATTGTTATACCCGAGTACAATATTTTCTGTATTGCCATGTTGATCCGGAACCATCATGTTTGTAATAATCCCGCCAAAATTCAAAATGCTGACGGACATGTCGTGATCATTGGTGAGAGTAAATTCTGTCCATTTGCTTTGGATATTTTTGGTTGTGATTTTCAACATTGTTCACCTGCTTTTCAGTGCTCTGATAAATCGGTCAAATGCTTCTTTCCCTTTGAATACACCAGCGTCTTCAAGCACTTTAGCAAACTTCATCCCCAACTCCTGTTGTAAAACAAAATCTGCATCATCCGAGCTGGAAAGAGTGCCATGCTCTTGTTTCATAGATTGTGCCCATTCTTGATGATAGTCAGCTATATCGCAGGGCTCATCAAGCAGCCAATTCCTGATTTCTGCAAGTTCATCTTTCAATCGTGGTGGTAAGACGGCCAGCCCCATCACTTCAATCAATCCAATGTTTTCCTTTTTAATATGATGGACATCCGCATGTGGGTGGAAGATGCCCATGGGATGTTCCTCAGATGTGCGGTTATTCCGTAAGACAAGGTCAAGCTCGTAAACCTCGCCACGCTTTCGGGCGATTGGTGTGATGGTATTATGTGGTGTATTACCCGAAAATGCTTGGATATCAGCTGTTTCATCTGAATAATTTCGCCACGTTTGCAAAATATGATCTGCTGCGCTAAGCAGTTGCGCTTTTTCCGTACTTGTCAGTCGGATGACTGACAAGGGCCAATGCAGAACATGGGCGGAAACGTGCGTATAATGTTCCAGCTTGAACGAAAAGGCCTCTTTTGCTTCGGTCATGGCAAACGTGTATCTGCCGCCCTGATAATGGTCATGCGTTAAAATTGACCCGCCGACAATCGGTAAATCCGCATTAGATCCGATGAAATAGTGCGGGAACTTATCAATAAATGCCAGCAGTCGCTCAAACGCCTGTTTGTCGATTTTCATATCACGATGTTCTTCAGCGAGCACAATGCAATGCTCGTTGTAGTATACATATGGTGAATATTGCAGGTACCAGTTCTCGCCAAGCAATGGAACGTCAATAACGCGGTGGTTTGCTCGTGCCGGATATCCAATGCGGCCGGCATAGCCCTCATTTTCAACACAGAGAACACATTTCGGGTAATCTATAGTTTTTTTATTTTCGCGTTCCCGTTTGATTTGCTCCGGGTCTTTTTCCGGTTTTGATAAATTAATGGTAATATCCAGGTCGCCATATGTTGTTGATGCTGTGAAATGACTGTTTTTTTCAATTCGCTTCATTTGAATATAGTTGCTATTCCGGCTCAGCCGATAAAAATAATCGGTAGCATCGGCAGGGGAATGTTTATATTTATCCTCGAATATGTTATTGATAACTGAAGGCCTCGCAACAAAGCAATTCATGATATTTGCCGCAAGAATTTCTTTGTCGTCAAGAACATCGTCTATGATGTGCTCTCTGGTGGCGTAGTCAACTAATTTATCAAGCAAATCGGGGATCGTTCCATCAGCTGCTGCATCAGCCGATTCCGGAAATGATTCCAACCGCAAAAGGTGCATCACCTGATTGCGTACATAAATACAGTCACGTTTTTCGATCAGTCCGTTATCGATTGCCCTTTGAATCAATCCATTCATATCCTGATAAATCATGATATATCTATCCCTCCTGATAGCCGTTTGGACGCGCGGAATGCCAAGACCAGGCATCTTCCATAATCTGTGTGATAGATGTTCGCGACGGACGCCAGCCAAGAACCTGTTTGGCCTTATCAGAACTCGCAATGAGGGTGCTTGGATCACCTTGCCGGCGCTTTCCGATTTTTGCAGGAATATCCTTACCCGTAACATTTCGAGCAGCGTCAATCATTTCTTTTACTGAGAATCCTTGACTGCTTCCGAGATTGAAGATGTTGCTTTGACCGCCGTCCTTCAAATGATTCATTGCTTGGATGTGTGCCTGAATCAGGTCCTCGACATGGACGTAATCCCGGATACACGTGCCATCTGCTGTATCATAGTCATCTCCGAAAATGGAAATATGTGAGCGTTGCCCGAGTGCGGTCTGCAATATAATGGGCACAAGGTGTGTTTCGGGGCGATGGTCTTCACCGATTTCGCCGGATTCCCTTGCTCCTGCTACATTAAAATACCTTAAAGAAACATACTTGATTCCATAGGCCTGCTCGGTCCATTTCATCAGTTTTTCCATCGTCAGCTTTGTTTCGCCGTAGGTATTCGACGGTTTCGTCTGCATGACTTCGGTAAGTGGGATGGATTCCGGCTCGCCATACGTTGCAGCCGTGGAAGAAAACACGATACGATTCACACTGTGCTCGGTCATTGCTTGCAGTAGAACCTGCGTGCCGTATACATTATTGTCAAAATACTTTAGCGGCTTTTCCATGGACTCACCGACAAGAGAATTGGCTGCAAAATGCATAACGCCATCGATTGATTCCTTATCAAAGACATCGCGGAGAAATTTGATATCCCGGATGTCTCCCTGGTAAAAGGAAGCGTTTGGATGGATGGCTTCCACGTGTCCGGTTTCAAGATTATCAATCACGACGACATTTTCTCCTTTATCAATCAGTTGATATACCGCATGAGAGCCGATATATCCTGCACCGCCTAATACAAGAATATTCATTTAAAGCACCCCTTCTGTTATTTCTTTAGCACCGTCACTGATGGAAGCCGTATAAAATGTCGGTTCATAGCCGATTGTTTTGGTGTAGATGTGATTGACATTCGTTTTAAAGGTGTCTGTTTTATCTTGATGCACAATGGCGATGGCACAGCCGCCAAAACCGGCTCCTGTCATCCGTGCCCCAATGACGCCTTCTTGTTGCCATGCAGCTTCCACGATTGTGTCCAATTCCGTACCGGTTACCGCATAATCATGCTGGAGCGACCGATGTGATGCATTGATTAACTGGCCAAATCCTTGCAAATCCCCTTCTTTTAACCGCTTTAACGCTTTTAGTGTGCGGACGTTTTCCGTAACAGCGTGTTTGGCGCGTCTTTGATCGCTATCGTTTTGGATGAGGTGTTTGTGCGTATTAAACTCTTCATTTGATAAATCGCCCAGGCTTTCAATGGAAAGTTCTTGCTGTAAATCGGCCAGCGCCTGTTCACACTGCTCGCGCCGCTCATTGTACTCGGACCCTTGCAGTGTGCGCTGTTTATTGGTGTTCATAATGATAATAGCGTGATTATCCAGTTTGATGGGTGCGTAGTCATAATCCAATGTCTGACAGTTTAATAGAACAGCATGATCTTCTTTTCCCATACCAATGGCAAATTGATCCATGATACCGCTGTTCACACCGATATAGTCGTTTTCAACCTTTTGCCCGAGCTTGATAAGATCAATCCGATCAAGCTTTAAGTTAAATAGGTATTCCAGCAGTACACCGGTTGTCATTTCAATTGAAGCAGAAGATGAGAGCCCGGCGCCATTTGGAATATCACCATAATACAGGATATCAGCACCATATGCTATCGTATGTCCTGCCTCGGCAAGGTACTTTATCATTCCTTTAGGATAGTTTGCCCAATCATGCTGTTCATTGAACCTTAAATTGGAGAGGTCACATTCAATAATACCGTTATTTGGAAAGTTCATCGAATAGAAGCGGAATTTGCTATCATGTCGTTTCTTCCCAAGCGCGTATGTCCCAAATGAAATCGATGCCGGAAAAACGTGTCCCCCGTTATAGTCGGTATGCTCTCCAATCAGATTAATACGTCCAGGTGCAAAAAATGGGCGCGGTTCTTCACTACGATTAAATATTCTCCGGAACTCCCGGATAAGATTGCTCATGGAAATTCCCCCCTGCGTATAATACATACAAACGCTTACAATCTCTCGTTTCAGTTTACTACAGTGTCAGTAAATAGACAATAAAAATTTTGTTTATTTTAGTAAAAAAAACAATAAATTTGATTTGAAGAATGGCTGTGGCAGGAATTAGAAAAGTCATGCAAAAAAAGTAACCCTTTACATAAATAACATGAAAGCGTATACTGATTTTTGACATAAAGTATTTGGAGGTAATGAATCATGGGCAGTAAAAATATAGGTAAAAAAATGATATTTTTTCTCGGTGCTTTAGGTGGACTTCTATACGGTTATGACATGGGCGTTATATCAGGCGCTCTATTATACATAAAAGATGATATTCCACTGACGAGTTTTACAGAAGGGCTTGTTGTCAGTTCCATGCTGATAGGGGCCATTTTCGGATCAGGGTTCAGCGGCCCTTTGTCAGATAAGTTAGGACGACGCAGACTTGTCTTTATGATTTCCATTGTATTTATTGTTGGTGCGTTAACATTAGCGTTTGCCCCGAATATGGTCACACTCGTTGTCGGTCGATTAATTATTGGACTTGCTGTTGGGGGTTCCACTGCCATCGTCCCCGTCTATTTATCAGAAATGGCGCCGACAAAGTCACGGGGTTCGCTAAGTTCACTGAATCAGCTGATGATCACGATTGGTATTCTCTCTTCTTATCTTGTGAACTATGCTTTCGCGGATATAGAAGGTTGGCGCTGGATGGTCGGACTTGCTGTTGTACCATCCGTCGTGCTAATGATTGGTGTTATATTCATGCCGGAAAGTCCGAGATGGCTGCTTGAAAACCGCGGGAAGGAAGCGGCCCGTCGTGTTATGAAGCTGACACGAAAACCGAATGAAATAGAAAAAGAAATAGATGAGATGATTGAGATTAATCGTATTTCTGACAGCACATGGAATGTATTAAAATCATCCTGGCTGCGTCCAACACTGATTATTGGGTGTGCGTTCGCATTGTTCCAGCAGATTATTGGCATTAATGCGATCATTTATTATGCACCGACCATTTTTCATGAAGCCGGACTCGGTGATGTGACATCTATTTTAGGAACGGTCGGAATTGGGACTGTTAACGTGGTTGTTACCATATTCGCCATCATGATTATCGATAAAATTGATCGGAAGAAACTGTTGGTCACCGGTAATATCGGAATGGTTGGCTCGTTGATTATAATGGCCGGGTTAATTTGGACAATCGGTCTTGGATCAACTGTCGGTGCTTGGATTATTGTCGCTTGTCTATCACTTTTTATTATATTTTTCGCGTTCACATGGGGACCCGTACTATGGGTTATGCTTCCGGAACTGTTTCCGATGCGTGCCCGAGGTGCCGCAACAGGTATTGCTGCATTGGCGTTATCAATCGGAAGTCTGCTTGTCGCACAGTTCTTCCCGTTATTGACCGAAGTCATGTCAATTGAACAGGTATTTCTGATTTTTGCTATTATTGGGATTGCCGCATTAATCTTTGTTATGAAATATCTGCCGGAAACGCGCGGCCGAAGTCTGGAAGAAATTGAAGCTGATCTGCGTAACCGGACCTCAGCAGCGGAGGCGAGCAATGTAAAACGAGATGATCGTTTGCACAATTAACTGATCGGAGTGGAAGGAATGGCGACGATAAAGGATATTGCGAATAAAGTGAATGTCTCAATCGCTACTGTTTCACGTGTGCTTAATGATGACCCGAACTTGTCGGTAAGCCCGGAAACAAAACAGCGTATTTTCGAAACGGCCGAACAGCTGGCCTATACAAAACACATTCATAAAAAAACAAAGCAGCGCATGCGCATTGCTATCGTTCATTGGTATACCGAAACGGAAGAGCTGAATGATTTGTATTACTATTCGATCAGACAGGGTGTGGAAAAGAAGCTGGAAAGTGACCAATATGAATATATCCGTCTATTTCAAAATGTGGAAAAGAAGCCCGAGACCAAGATAGATGGCATCATCGCAATTGGCAAATTTTCACACCATCAAATGAAACAGCTGAAAGAGTGGAGTTCTCATGTTTGCTTTGTTGATAATTTTTACGCACTGCCGTCATATGACGCTGTTATCGCTGATTTTGAACAGGCAATAACCGGTCTTTTGACACATTTAACGGAACAGGGACATTCTAAAATAGGAATGCTGGCCGGGGAAGAAAAGGTTTCCGGCACATCCGACGTTTTGAAAGATCCGAGATATGAAACTTTTCGTAACGATATGCAAGCAAAGGGATTCTTCGATAAAACGTATTGTTTCAAGGGATTTTTTAACGTGGATTCCGGTTATGACATGATGGACAGGGCTATATGCACGTTGGGAGATGACTTTCCTACTGCATTTTTCTGTGCAAATGACGCCATTGCTGTCGGGGCATTACGTGCTTTGAAAGATCATGGGATTTCTGTCCCGGAAAGGGTGAGCATTATCGGATTCAACGATACCAGTGTGGCAAAGTATGTCTCGCCATCATTAAGTACTGTCAGGATTTATACGGAATTGATGGGAGAAACGGCTGTATCCTTGATGAAGGAACGGATTTTCCAGCAACGTACAGTGGCCAAAAAAGTCACGTTAGAAACCGAATTAGTTCTTAGGGAAAGCAGCCGGTGATGGGGAAGGAGAAATTCCATGCAAATAAATACGGTGTATAAGCAAGGAAATAGAAATGTAAACGAGGATGCTTATGTTGTCAATGAAACAACAGGAATCTTTGCAGCGATTGACGGTGCCACTGGGCTTGAAGGTGTACCGGGGTATATAGCCTCAGGTGCTGTTCAGCGCGTGTTGGATGCAGCGGGAGAAGGGGAGCCGCTTAAGCGAAAGGTGAAAACTGCCAATCATTTGGTCGGTAAGGAAACGGTGAAATACCTTGGGCTGGATAAGCGTGCTACGATTGAAGACGTTCCAAAAGAAAAACGGAGCACATGTGCGCTTGCAGCGATTTCAATAGATCAAGATGACTTACTGCTTGACTATGTGCACGCCGCAGATTGTATGATTTTTTTGCACTATGGGAATGGTGACATACGTACTGTTACATACGACTTGCTTCACCATTTTGATCAAAGAGCCATAAATGAACTGGTGACATTGCGCAATCAAAGAGCGGAGCAGGTAGACATGGCTGAAGCAAGAAAAAAAGTACAGCCCACTTTAATCGAAAACCGCTCCCTGCTTAACACCAGTGGTGGTTATGGTGTCATTGATGGCAGTGATGCTGCCTTACATCATCTGGAAAGTGGCAGGCTGTCCTTAAAAAAAGTTACCGGAATTCTATTGCTGAGTGACGGTCTAATGCTGCCAACAGGATTTGAAGAACATAATGCGTGGGAGAAATCCGCGGCGATTGCGTTTCATTCCGGGCTCGACGGATTACGCCGTGAAGTTGAAAATAGAGAAAACGATGATCCCGAGTGTGTAACATACCCCCGTCTAAAAATGAATGACGATAAGACTGGTATATTGATAGATCTAGTATCGGATTAAATGTTGCATAAGGCAATTTGGAAAAGCCCTTACAATCGTAATTTAACCCAAGGGTCTTGGACAGAATTAAGATATGCAATACTAAAGGCGAACGATACTCCGTTTTAGCGGAGGAAATATATGTAGACTCCCGCGGGAGGAAAGGCCTCGGTGAGACCCCGCTGTGCGTCAGCACGAGGAGGCTCAACAGCCGCCCTAAGGTGCGCGAAGTATATTTCCGGAGCGGGTTATATACTCTAACTAGTTCGGAATTTTTCTTATCAAAACGACTTCTGTCCAAGGCTGCTAGCGCCGCGAACTCGTGCGAGAGCGCCGCGAACTCGTGCGAGAGCGCCGCGAACTCGTGCGAGACTGCTCCGAACTCGTGCGAGAGCGCCGCGAACTCGTGCGAGAGCGTCCCGAACTCGTGCGAGAACGTCCTGAACTCGTGCGGGAGCGCCGCGAACTCGTGCGAGAACGCCCCGAACTCGTGCGAGAACGCCGCGAACTCGTGCGAGAGCGCCGCGAACTCGTGCGAGACTGCTCCGAACTCGTGCGAGACTGCTCCAAACTTGAGCGAGAACGCCGCGAACTCGTGCGAGACTGCTCCGAACTCGTGCGAGAGCGCCTCGAACTCGTGCGAGAGCGCCCCGAACTCGTGCGAGAGCGCCGCGAACTCGTGCGAGAACGCCCCGAACTCGTGCGAGAACGCCCCGAACTCGTGCGAGAGCGCCCCGAACTCGTGCGAGAACGCCTCGAACTCGTGCGAGACTGCTCCGAACTTGAGCGAGAACGCCTCGAACTCGTGCGGGAGCGCCTCGAACTCGTGCGAGAGCGCCTCGAACTCGTGCGAGAACGCCCCGAACTCGTGCGAGAGCGCCCCGAACTTTCAATAACCATGATGAGCTTAAGTGGAAAGTTTGGAGGATTAACACAAACCAACATCAAGCACAATGCTCAAAATTTGGAAATATTATTCAGATACTTCAAACAGTGTGATAGAATTTAAATCAAGCTTTGATGTCTGTTGCAGACTATATATCCAATTGCCGCTAAAACCCATTCCGGATGGTGCAGTGTAAGAGAAAGAAGGGTATTCATGGATCCATTCCAAATCAGATCAAAACAGCGAACCGTGAAGGAAGAGCTGGAGAAGCTGGAAGAATCGGAATATATATCATCTGACATATCCACACACGTCATTGAGGCACATGAACAGTATTATGCTGATCTTGAGCAACAGGAAGCGGATAAAGCAGAACAGGATATGCAGGACTCTGATGTAGATCTGTCATATGAAACTCTGGAAGCGAAGCCGATTAAGGAAAAGAAAACACTATCACCAAAAGAAATACGGGATCGCAATATTACCTGGTCATTGAATTTGGGTGTCGTTCTGCTTCTTATCGGTGGTCTTGTGCTTGCTACAAGTACGTGGGAGACGCTTGTCAGTTGGATGAAATCAGGATTGATTGCACTTGTCTCCTTCTTGTTTTTTGGACTTGCTTTCTTTACGAAGCGGATTTTAAAAATCGACAAAACGGCATTTGCTTTTTACGTGCTTGGTGGCTTGTTTTTGCCGATAGCGATTCTGTCGGTCGGATATTTTGAATTGCTTGGTAACTATTTTTCATTTTCCGGAGATGGGCGCTATTTATTCGGTGCCGCTGGTTGTTTTGCGATGCTGCCAATCTATCTTCAACTGGCCGACAAGTTATCATCACGGCTGTTTGTCTGGTTTTCATATATAACAGTCACTGTTTTGGCAGGATTTTTATTAGCGGCGCTATATGTGCCGGCTGATGGTTTTTACCTTGGTATCATGCTATTTAATGCATGCCTTATATTTCTCTGGTATCGGTTTAAGGATCATCCGCACCTCACACTATTTATGAAGGAATTTGTTCGCTACATCCAATGCAATTTGGTTTTATCTACCTTGATGATGCTCGTTTTTTACGATCAAGAGGTGCTGTATGGATTGAATGTACTGCTTACTGCGGTGTTGTACTTTGCCATGATGTATGTGACAGAGCATAAGGAATATAGTTTTGTCTTCAGTGCCATGCTTGTTTATGGCGCTTACCAGCTGATTGAATTTTCTGTTATGGATGCTGGCAGTGCGATTGTTTATGCATTATTGGGATTTGTCTTTTTACTGCTCCCGCGCTTTCTTGAAGATGATCATACGTTAACACGGATCTTTCGTTATACCAGTGCTGTTGTGTCTGTCTGTGCATTTATATATATCAGTATCGAAGGGATATTTTTGCGCATGAATGAGCCTTCGTTTATGCTTCTTCTGGCTTATGGGTTGATTGCGTTAAATTTTGCATTCCTTTCGAACATGACCAAACGGGCGTTATTTGCTTATTTGAGCCCTGTCTTTTTAATGAGTGCCTTCTATGAATTAGCTTTGTTTGGCCGGGAATGGTTCGATTATGATGAATTGATGCTTCCGTTATTTATCATGGCGTTACTCCTCTATGTTGGTTTTGGCTGTTTGATACAGCTGCCTTTTTTCCGGAGCTTGAAAAAAAGTTCCCGTGATGTTGGCGGTGTTGTGATGGTGCTGTTGCTGCTTGCTGATTTTCTTATTATAAACTGGTGGCAGGCAGGAACGATGCTGGTTCTCATTAGCATCACTGTTTTGTTTACGGAACGATATGAGGGAAGGACTGTCTTGGCACACAGTTCGTCATGGATACACGCCGTGTCATTGGGGCTTAGTGTCATGATGTTCTATGCCGCTGCCGGTGGTCAGTACACGCTGTATGGACCGAAGCCAATGGAAGCGGAAAGTTTTGTCTTGGCAGGCCTTGTTGTACTTTTGACAAGTGTCGGTTGGCACTATGTTAATCGGACAGTGTTTGCAAAGCACAGCTTTTTCTCAACGTATGGATTTTACGGACTGGGCATGTGGCTGACATTCAACTTTGATTTTGATGCTGTGCTACGTGCTGTCATCATGCTGGGCGGCGTCGCTCTGGCCTTTTTGCTGTATCGGGTGACAAAATGGGCTCTTGTAGCATACGTTGTCAGTGGCCTGTCGTTATTGTTTTATATGGCCACTCTTTATGCGGTTCATTCAGAAATGACGATTCAATCGGAGCTTCTCCAGTCATTGCAATTTGTGGCTGGTTCGGTTTTGCTTCTGATTGCTGGCGTCTTCGTTAGCACGTATGATGCTCATCTCCGGAATAGCTTTGGGTGGGCGGGACACTTATTTTTGCCGCTCGCACTCCTGATCAGTCTGCTCTTTTTTGAAGAAACAACGGTCTGGGCATTTTTCGTAGCTGTTGCCGTTTATGGTATAAGCCTTCGCTTTGCTCGGGCAGAATGGCTGATTTCAAGCTTTTTATATGGCGGGTTTACGGCGCTTTGGATCGGTGTTGTTCAAGCACTTGTAATCCTTGAACTTGCCGAACCGGTTCAATATGCGGCACTGCTTACGAGTATAGTGCTTGGGATTGGCTGGTATGTCAGTAAAGGAGTGTGGATGAGACGGATTGCTTTTTATGTGATTCCTTTTTCTGTATTGGGCATGTTTTTATTTACGCTCACGTGGGATTTTGATGCGATGTTATGTGGTGTGACTTTGCTTTATGCGGTGATGACGCTGTTTATGATGCATCGGGAAAAATGGGATATGTTTAACGCCGCTCCGCTTGTGCTTGCCTATAGCGCTTTATGGTTGTATGATGGGGCAATTCTGCTGCCGGAATATGCCATGCTGCTCAAACTCGTTGTGTTTGCCGTGGTGCTTTTGGCGGCTGGTTTGCTCATGTATTCGGCAATCTATCAGAAGCAAGCGGATCGGGAAATACCAGTCTTGATAGATTGGTATTCAGTTATTGGCTTTGCTGCGCTGTGCAGTTTATACGTTCTTTCAGTTGAGGCGTTGTGGGCAAAATTACTGCCCGGACTGCTGCTGTCACTTTATGTGATTTTGCAGCGGAAGCGTATGTTACATGTCCCGGCAAAATGGCTTGTGCTCGGAGCCTGTGTCTACTTGCTGCAACCCTATTATGTGCTGCTTGAAAATGTGCAGATTCCGGATTTAGTCGAACGCGAATGGTATGTATTACCATGGATTGCTGTGATTATTGCTCTGAAAAAAGTTGCTGGCAATCACTATAAACGACTTGTTAGCTATGGGCAGTGGGCCGTTCTCGTCATTGTTTCACTTCTGCTTATCCAGGATGGACTGGCAAGCTCGACCATTTATGATGCATTGATTATAGGCGGGCTTTCCCTTGTCGCGATGCTCGGCGGGATGGCATATCAACAAAAAGCTTTCTTCTTTGTCGGTGCAGGGGTGTTGCTGTTGAACATCTTTCTGCAAACTCGGTCCTATTGGGGCAACTTGCCATGGTGGGCTTATCTCCTGATTGCCGGTTCCATTTTAATGACGGCTGCGAGTTATAACGAATGGCATAAGCAGAAAACAGCTGATGGTAAAACAACCATGGTCTCCAAGGTTTACCAAAAGGTGATACAGAGAATCAGACGGTGGGAATAATGTCGGCAATGACAGTATAAGAGGTTGCCCAAAAAGTCCGGTAAACATGACACTTCGAATTTCTTCGTTGGCTTGTTTCTCCGCTCCTTGGAAAAGAACACCACTTTTCCTGCGTGCGATGCAGATTCATGGAAGCATTACTTATGCTCATGTATCTAAAGGCATACATTCCACTGCTCGAAACTGCGCCGTCTCGAACTTCTTGGTCCTTTTTATCCTCCTTTTTGAACACGCACTTTTACATATTTCACTAAAATTTACGTTTCAACTGCACAACGTTTAAAACGCTTGACGCATTTCTTTATACCCTGTATCGTGATTCATTGTGTTTTTTAATAAATTCTTCTCACAAGCGCATGCTAATGAAGAGGAAGACTCGCATGCGACGTGAGTTTTTTAAATTGGGAGGAACTCGTTTTTGGCAAATTTAAATAAGCGTAAGAATGGTCAAAGTATTGATAAAACTGTTCTTTTTCTCAGCGGAGGAGCACTGCTCGCATTTGTGATTCTCGCTTTGATTGATCAGGACATGGTGGCAGACAGTGTAAATTATTTATTTAATCTATCCGCAACTTATTTTGGAGCTATTTACCAATTTCTGATGTTGGGGACGTTCTTTATTGCGTTGTTTCTGGGGTATTCAAAATTTGGCAAGATTCGTTTGGGAAAGCTGAGCAAGCCTGAAATGAGCAATTTTAAATGGATTTCTATTATAATGTGTACACTTCTGGCAGCAGGTGGTGTATTTTGGGCTGCCGCTGAGCCATTGAGTCACTTTTTAACCGTGCCGCCTCATTTTTCCGGGATAGAGGCTGGTACGGCTGATGCGGTATCACCGGCACTCGCTGCCAGTTTCATAGACTGGGGATTTCTTGCATGGGCGATACTCGGTACACTTGGCACGTTTGTACTGATGTATGCTCATTATCACCGTGATAAGCCACTAAAACCGAGGGCATTGCTTTATCCAATTCTTGGCGATAAAATCATGAACAAAAGTGTACTTGGCGCCTTTGTAGACGTGTTTTCAGTGATTTCGGTAGCGGCTGGTACGATTGGTCCGATCGGATTCCTTGGCTTGCAGGCTGGATATGGGCTGAATGCCTTGTTTGGTGTTCCTAATAATGTATATGTGCAATCATTCATTATTATTGGTGTTGTGATTGTGGCAGGGATTTCTGCAGCTACCGGGATTCATAAAGGGATCCAGATCATGAGCAGTTATAATGTTATTCTGTCTCTCGTTATCGTTGGGGTAATTCTGGTGCTTGGTCCAGCACTATTTATATTCGATTCGTATTTGGAATCATTTGGCATATATGTCCAGAACTTTATAAGTATGAATACGTTCCGTAGTGATAAAGCATGGCTTGGGGGATGGACCGTTTTCTTCTTTGCCTGGTTCCTCGGTTATGCACCTATGATGGCTATGTTTGTCAGCCGTATTTCCAGGGGACGAACGATCCGGGAGATTGTGACGGCTGTTGCGGTCATAGCGCCAGTCGTGACAACGTTTTGGTTTACAATCGTTGGCGGAACAGGAATCTTTCAAGAGATGCAAAACCCGGGTTCTGTGTCCGAAGCCCTAAGTAACGCCGGTCCGCCGGCAGCGATGATTGCCATTGCAAATCAGATGCCATTTGGCACGATTATCGGGTTTCTGCTTTTATTGACAACCATTATTTTCGTTCTGACCACAACTGACTCGATGTCGCTCACGATTTCAATGGCTATCACCGGAAGTGGTGACCCGTATAAATCGTTGCGTGTTTTCTGGGCTTCCCTGATTGGACTTGTGGCAACTGTCCTAATAGTCATTGGTGAATCCAGTATCGGTGCGTTGCAATCCTTCATTGTGGTGACTGCTGTTCCGGTTTCCTTACTGATGTTGACCACATTCTGGAGTGCCCCGCGTGTCTGTCGGAAACTGTACAAAGAGCAGAAACTGTAAAGCAATGGGGCAAATGTGAGAATAGGCATTTCAATTAAAAAAACGTGGCTTTCACGTTAGATTGCGTGAGGCCACGTTTTTTAATAGAAGCGGGAGATCGGTGTAACTATTTTTTATGATTTTTTTGCCCAGGAGAAACTGCCGCCGAATACATCCCGGACGTCATGTATCACGACAAACGCTCTTTCATCGACTGTGTTGATGATGCGTTTCAGTTTCATGATCTGGTATTTATTAATGATGATATAGGCCATATCGGCATTTTCTTTCATGTAGCCTCCGTACCCCTCAAAAACGGTGGCACTGGTTTTCATTTGCTGAACGACTTCATCGGTTATTTCGGGTGCGTAGGCAGAGATAATACTGACAGCCTTGCGTGTGTCAAGGCCTTCCAGGATGATGTCTGTCGCTTTTTTGCCAACAAATAATGAAACAATGGTATACATGGTATTGAGCGGCCCGATGATGAAAAGCCCTGACGATACAATCGCTGCATCAAGTGCAAAATTTGTCCGTGTCAGGTCCAAATCAAAATTGTGATTCAACATTCGTGCAATAACGCTTGTCCCGCCCATGGAGCTGCCGGTTCGCAGGATAAGCCCCGCTCCAATGCCAATGAAAAAGCCTGCAAAAATAGCTGAAACAAGCGGATCGCCCAAAGAATCCACCTGTTGTTCCGTAATATAGATGAAGAATGAAAGAAGCGGTGCCGTGATCACGGTTAGAAATATGGTACGCTTTGGCAGCACGCGGTAACCTATCAGCAAAATAATCGATGCCAGTACAAAGTTTACAATACCTGGTGACCAGCCGAATGCGTAGTACAAGATAATGGATAATCCGGGCAATCCGCCGTCTGCGAGATTGTTAGGAATTGCCAGGAAAGTCAGTGCCAACGCATAAAGCATTGTACCAGCCACAATCATGGTTAAATCAATCACGAGTTTCCTCATCTTCTTCATCCCCCTTGTTTACTACCTTGTTTAACTGGGAAAGTTATTTACCGCGTATATTGGAAACAGTTTAGCATGATTTATTTTACTTCAGCAATCATTTAGGGACAGTAAGGCAGAAGCGATGTGGCCATCAAAGACACCTCCGGACATGAAATGATTATTGCCAAACATGGGCGCGAAACCGGAAACATGTTCCCGAGAGCCAAAATATGAGCCGTGAGAACTCGATCCCATGAACGAACGTGTTGCTACAAATCTTTGACATCGAGTGTTTTGATGAATTGGACGAATGCTTTAACAATGTTCATCTGGAGGGAGTTTTCATGGTAATACATCCATGTTTTGCGTGTAATGAGTTCGCCTGTTGGCTGGTGCAGATTTTTAATGATAAGGTGGGGATACGGGCGCACGACAAGGTTTGCCATAATGGCGTACCCAAGATTGTTGATGATCATTTCTTTAGCGGTTTCTACCTGGTTCACCTGAATATTGATGTTCGGGTGTTCCTTATAATTGCTGTACCACCAGTTATCGGCGATGCTTTTCATTTTGCCGTCGGTGCGATAATCGATGCGTGGGAGCTTTGGCAACTCTGACCAATTGAATTCCCATGGTGATGCGATACAGACTTCTTCCTCGTATAGTAATTCTTTTTCATCATTCCAATTATAGTCGCCTTTGATGAAACAAATATGAATGTCATGATTTAAAATCCGCCGGTGTATGTCACTGCTCCAGCCGGTAACAACCTGAAACTCCACATTCGGATATGTTTGCTTGAATAATCGCAGTATTTTGGGCATTTTGTTTAACGCGAAAAAGTTGGAAACACCAACTCTTAATGTTCCCGCTACCTGCTGTTTCATATTATTCAGTTTTTCTTCAATATTAATCTGTTCACGTAGCATTTTTCGGGCATGAAGAGCAAGTTCTTCCCCCTCAGGTGTGAATGTGATGCCACGCTGTTTTCGGATAATCAGCTGCACACCATAATAGTCCTCCAGACTCTTTATACGGGTTGTCAATGTCGGCTGTGATAAAAATAGGCGTTTCGCAGTTTGCGTGATATTTCCGGTAGCATATAGCGCATCAAGCATCTCCCAATTTTGATACTTCAACACATTCAGTCCTTTTCTCTGACATTAAAATTTTTAATGGCTAATTATTAAAATTATATATTTTTATAATTGTAAATTCAACTTTATAATTGAGTTATAGAAATTACTGAAATATGTGAAACTCGGTGTTTATTATGGAAAGGTTTTCGTCAAATTGCTCGCAATATATTACGAGGGGGATAAATATGAAAACGGACGAAACATTTGCTCCGGGGTTAAAAGGTGTTATTGCTTGTGAGACAGGCATTTCGTTGTTGGATACAGAACAGGAAAAAATCATTATCAGAGGGCATGATCTGATTGATTTATCACAAGGGAAAACGTATGCAGATATGGTTTATCTATTATTGGAAGGGGCGCTTCCGGACGATTCGGAAAGAAAGAAGCTGGAGGACAAACTGAAAGCACATTATGATGTTCCGGAAAATGTGACGGAGATACTGAAGATGCTTCCGGAAAAAACGCATGCCATGGACGGACAGCGTACGGCCATTTCAGTACTGGCCGGCTATGATGAAAAGATTGATGATCGCTCCACCTCAGTGAACAAGGAACGTGCCTATGAACTATTGGGCCAATTGCCGATGATCACAGTGAACAGCTACCGCATTCTTCATGGAAAGGCCCCCGTGAAGCCGGATCCTGAGCTGTCATACAGTGCCAACTTTTTGTATATGATTACGGGTGAAAAACCGACAGAACTTCAAGCTGATATATTTGATCGTTCTCTGTTGTTGTACAGTGAACATGAAATGCCGAACTCGACCTTCACATCAAGAGTGATTGCGTCAACGAATTCGGACATGTATGGCGCATTGTCCGGTGCGGTTGCTTCACTGAAAGGCAATTTGCACGGCGGGGCAAATGAGGCCGTGATGCACATGCTGAATGAGGCAGATTCGGTTTCCGGCTTTGAGCAATTAATGAAAACCAAATTAGAGAATAAAGAGAAAATCATGGGCTTCGGACATCGGGTATATATGAACCGGATGGATCCGCGTGCGCTGGTTATGAAAGAGTCACTCAGGCAGCTTTGTGATTTAAAAGGAGATCACACACTTCTTGACATGTGTGAAGCCGGTGAAGAAATAATGAAAGATGAAAAAGGACTCTATCCCAACCTTGACTATTATGCGGCACCGGTATATTGGATGCTTGGGGTTCCAATTCCACTCTATACACCAATCTTCTTTAGTTCCAGGACTGCCGGCTTATGCGCACACATCATTGAGCAGCACGATAACAACCGCCTGTTCAGGCCACGTGTTAAGTATACCGGAAAAGAACTGGAATAGTGAATTAACTATCATTTTAAGGAAAGTTTTATTAGAGGAGCAATCGGTATGGCCGGTTGCTTCCAGTTTTGCCGGTTTATGAAAAGAACTATTCTATAAAACTATCAGAAAGGGCGTTGACAATGGAAAACGTGAAAGAAAAAAAGAAAGTTGATACGGTATTGGAGGAGATAGCTGATTATGTATTAAATCAAGATATTACGAGTGACGAAGCCTTTTCAACGGCCCACTATGTCCTGATGGATACACTTGGCTGCGGTATTTTGGCGCTGAATTACCCGGAATGCACAAAACTTCTGGGGCCAATTGTTCCTGGTACAACAGTTCCTGATGGGACAAGGGTTCCAGGTACGCCGCATGTGCTTGATCCTGTACAGGGGGCATTTAATATTGGCACCATGATTCGCTGGCTTGATTATAATGATACGTGGCTTGCGGCAGAATGGGGACACCCGTCAGATAACCTGGGCGGTATTCTGGCTGTGGCAGATTACCTCAGTAGAAAACGCATCAGCAATGGTAAAAAACCGGTTGCGATCCGCGAAGTGCTCGAAATGATGGTTAAGGCACACGAAATTCAAGGTGTTCTTGCCTTGGACAACAGTTTAAATCGAGTGGGACTAGACCATGTGCTGTATGTAAAAGTAGCAACGACTGCCGTTGTCACGAAAATGCTCGGGGGAAACAAGGAAGAAATCATGAATGCATTATCCAACGCCTGGATTGATAATGCTAGCTTGCGCACGTATCGTCATGCACCCAATACCGGTTCAAGAAAGTCTTGGGCGGCGGGCGATGCTACGAGCAGAGGTGTTCGTCTGGCCATGATGGCTGTGAATGGCGAAATGGGATATGAAACAGCATTAAGCGCACCTGAATGGGGCTTTCAAGAGGTGTTGTTCAATAAACAAGATGTAACGATAAGCCAGCCATTCGACAGCTATGTTATGGAAAATGTATTATTTAAAGTAGCTTATCCTGCTGAGTTTCATGCGCAAACAGCTGCCGAAGCGGCCGTTCAGCTTCATCCGCAAGTCAAGAATCGTTTAAATGATATTGATAAGATTACCATTACAACACATGAATCAGCTATTCGGATTATAGATAAGAAAGGACCGCTTTATAACCCTGCTGACCGTGACCATTGCATTCAATACATTACGGCAATTGGCCTGTTAAAAGGTCATGTGACAGCGGAGGATTATGAAGAAGAAGCGGCGGCTAATCCCATGATCGATACATTGCGGGAAAAAATGACGTTGACAGAAGACAAAACTTATACGAAAGATTATCTTGACCCGGAAAAACGTTCGATTGCGAATGCCGTTCAAATTCACTTTAACGATGGCACTGTCACAGATAATGTGGAAGTGGCGTATCCATTGGGTCACAGATTCAGACGGGAAGAAGCAATGCCGGAATTGCGGAAGAAGTATTCCTATAATCTGTCCACAACATTTGCGAAGAAACAGCAGCAGGAAATTGAAAAGGCAAGTTTTGACTACCATAGCCTGTCTGATATGGCAGTTCATGACTTTGTTGATCTTTTCGTTAAGTAAAAAGGAGGCATAAAGCTTATGGCATGGATTGTTGATTCTTCATCAACACAAGAGGAACTGGCAGAAAAGTTTCGAGAACGGATAAAACGCGACGATATATTACAGATTCCCGGAGCCCATGATTCAATGGCGGCACTGATGGCGAAAAAGGCAGGTTTTCAATCACTTTATTTGTCAGGCGGAGCATATACGGCAAGCCTCGGGATGCCTGATTTAGGAATGATCCAGTCAACGGAGGTGGCAGAGCGGGCGAAAGAATTGGTTCGTGCAGCCAATCTGCCCGTACTCGTTGATATCGATACGGGGTTCGGCGGTGTTCTGAATGTCGCCCGAACCGCTGCAGAAATGTACGAGGCCAAAGTCGCTGCCGTACAAATAGAAGATCAGCAGCTTCCGAAAAAGTGCGGGCATTTAAATGGGAAGAAGCTGGTTACAAAAGAAGAACAGGCACAAAAAATTAAAGCGATCAAAAAGGTGGCGCCCTCACTTGTTGTCGTGGCACGCACCGACGCTAAGGCGGTTGAAGGAATAGACGCTGCTATCGAGCGCGCCGCGTTCTATGTTGAAGCTGGTGCAGATGCTATCTTTCCGGAAGCATTAAAAACGGAAGAAGAGTTCAGTTCATTTGCAGCAAAAATTGATGTGCCGTTGCTTGCGAACATGACCGAATTTGGCAGAACACCTTATTATACTGCACAGGAATTTCAGGATATGGGTATGAGCATGGTTATCTACCCGGTAACATCTATGCGCGTAGCCGCTAAGGCTTATGAGCGCATTTTCAACATGATTATGGAAGAAGGAACACAAAAGGGAGGCCTTTCCGATATGCAAACACGGGAAGAGCTTTATGACACTATATCCCATTACGGGTTTGAAGAACTGGATAACACTATCGCCAAAACAATCATAGAAGACATCAAAATTGATGAGTGATGTGAGAGATCAGTTGACCTGAGGTTGCTTTTGGGACTGCAGAATAAACCAAAAGGCCTGTGTAAGATGTGAATAGCGGAACGAGGATTCATTCTGTCCGGAAAATCCAACTTCGGCGGTTCCTCATTCCGCTATTTGCGTCAATTAAAGCTTTTCCAGCACGTTAGCGGTTCCTCATTCCGTTATTTCCTCTTTTCACCTTAGTTTTCCCCTGTTTTTACCCGAATAACGGAATGAGGATTCATGACAGCACTAAATAGGATGATTTGTGTCCATTTAGCGGAACGAGGATCCGTTAGATATGGATAATCCCGTTTAGGCGGCCCCTCTTTTCTATTATTTGCTTCTTTGGATCGTGGGCTTGAGCAGTTACGGAAGGTGACCGTCGGAACATGTTTCTGAAATTCAGTATATGTTCCCGGCAATTAGCTGGAACATTGTGGAGGAGAGGTGTATCCGGTATTTTGTAAAGGCATGTATGGACAGCAATACAAATCATCGGATTTTCCCTGACGAATATATAAAGAAAAGAAAACCGGGCCGAACTTTGCCCGGTTTTTCTGATAACGTCAGAAAGTATATAATTTTAGCCCTATTGATACTTCGTCGAATATTGCCACGTCCGGCTCTAGCACTAATGCTGTAGCGTGACTCCTCGATAAGTCAATAGCGGTTCGCTTGCGCTCCTAAAGAGTTTCCTTTATCTCCCGTGGGCCCTGATCGGCTAAAACCGCCGCGATAGTTTTGCCCTGTTTTCACACGAATAGCGGAATGAGGAACCGTTCGGTATGGATAGTCCAGCTTTGGCGGATCCTCATT
>NZ_BMNQ01000057.1 GCF_014646635.1 Lentibacillus kapialis | reverse complement strand
TCGTATATCAAGGTCAAACAGAGATTTTTGATGTTCCTTTTTACCGTGTTTAAACATATGTAGCACCGCCCTGTGAAGAATTGTATAGTTACCTTTATTATAACGTAGTCGTGGTATATTTTGGACACTTTTTTACCCTTTTTGGGGGCTAACCAGAACATTTATTTTTAAAACACTTTAGTGATGAGGAGCATCACTAGTATTTAATAACGGTACATTAGAAACACAAAGCTTCATAAATTAACAAGCTAAGGTGATAAATGTAAAAAGGGCAAAAAGTCCTGCGGGTCGCCATTATCATGCTAATGGTTCAGCAGGAACTACCTGCTAAGTTTATTGTTTTAAACTGTATTACATTTCTTCTTTGATACCTCTTCGCACAAGAATCCAATTCGCCGGATAACTCGTAAGAAAACCTAAAATCATCGCGATCTGCATCATGAACCAGTATACTGCTGTATCCGGCTTTGGCGGCTGGGCGAACAACAAATAATGAACGATTGCCATCCAGCCAAACATACCGATTTCAAATGCGATTAATGACAAGGAGTCAGCCTTGATAGCAGCCTTCACTGCACCGACAGCACCTTGGGATTTGTCCATTGGATAAATTGCATAAAATTGAAATATGATTCCAAATATATATGCGAAAATAAACTCTACCGTATAATGCGCAAATAACGTGGTTCCTAGTATTGTCATTCCTGTTAGTGCTACAATTGGCACTCCAACCGCGTCGCCAACCGTGCAGCCTGAAGAACAATGACTAGTTGACAAAAAAACTCTTGCGGGCCGTTTACGGTTATCTTCTTTATCGTGATCCTTCGCTTTTAATCTTCCCCATTTGAAATACGTCCATAATGCAATCGGTCCGAAAAACCAGCCATTTATCGGCCAGACCACATTCATAATTGTCATCATTTGCGGATGTTTGATGACATCGAAAATAATAATAATAGAAGAAAGTATGCCTATTCCTAAGGCGATCCAGGAAATCACCGTTAACATAGTTACCACTCCAACATTTTTGAATCTGCTTTATCATATATACCCGGACACGGTATTGTTAAACATAAATGAATTGGGTGTTAGAAAACTTCGGTATTTCGTTTGTTAGCTACAGATTTTTCTATCAAGATCGTCATCTTCGAAAAGAAACGGTCACCATCGTACCAGCTCCCTCTTCACTTTCCACATGTATGTCTCCCTGATGAGCATCAACTAGCGCTTTCACAATCGAGAGTCCAATACCAATGCCACCTGTTTTTGTATCACGGGATTTATCGCCGCGATAAAACCGTTCAAATAAGTAAGGAAGATCTTCCTTGCCGATACCGTTCCCTTCGTCCTTCACCTGAAAATGAACTTGCTTATCTGTTTCCGCTATCGTCAGCGTTACATTCTTTCCCGCTGGTGTATATTGCAATGCGTTATTTATAATATTAGTTAAAATTTGAATCACCTTATCACGATCGCCATTGAACCAATACTCTTTTTCCGGTTTATCGATATACAATCCAATACCTTTTTCCTGAAACAAGGATGTAAATTGTCTTTCTAATGCTCCAGCTATTTCTCCAGCTTCAATCGCCGTCATTTTTAATTGAAGCTGCGGATTTTCAACAGCGATTAATTTTTCCAGTTCATTAATCAAGCGAACTAAGCGCATTAATTCGGCATGACTTTGCTGAAGTCTTTTTGGTGTGGGTTCCCAGATACCATCTTGATAGGCTTCCAACTGACTTCGCAATGTTGATAGCGGAGTGCGCAATTCATGGGCAAAATCAGCCGTGAATTGCTTACGAAGCTTTTCTTCTTTTGAAAGTGTCGCTGCAAGTTGGTTAAAAGATTCTCCGAGTGGCTTCATTTCATGTGTTAATTTTTCCAGTGGAACACGCGCCCGCCAATTATGCTGGCGCAATTGTTGAATAGCCTGCGTCAATTGGTGAAAGCCAGATGTCAACTGTCTTGAAAACAATAGACTAAACACAATTGATAAAAGGACAATTACAAGCACAGCTATCACAATATTTCGTTTAATGGAATCCAGAAAGCTTACTTCCGCTCCAACTAATTCAACCGGATATACCACTTGTATGCTGCCAACTTCTCTTCCATCTACCTGCAATGGATACATATTGGAAGCATATTCGGCGTCAGCAGAAGCACGCTCATGCATTCCCATACCATCCATCATTTTCAGCATTGTCGTCGTATCAATCAGCAGGTTTTCCTTGTTATCATATATTTTATAAAATAAGTTCTCTGTCATCGCCTGTTCATGCATAAGATCAGACAGTTGCTGATTAACGAGTTCATCATTTTTCATATACTGATTAGTTGCTTCCTCTCGAATTAAATCAATGTTTTGTTCCCTGCTTTCTCGCAGATAATTGGAAAATTGATTTTCGACGCCAAAAAAAATAGAAAAGCTCGTAAGGAATACACCACTAAGCGAAACAATCAGAAAAAAAACGAATATTTTAGAACGAAATGTCAGCTGCATCCGGTTGCCCTCCAAACTTATACCCCATTCCGAACACCGTGATGATGTATGCAGGGTGACGCGAATCGGCCTCCACTTTTTTGCGCAAATTTTTTATATGTGTATCAATACTTCGCTCATAGCCTTCAAAAAAGATGCCATCGTCCTGAATTTTTTCAAGTAAATCCGCCCTGCTGTATACACGTCCCGGATAACTTGCCATTGCCAACAGAATTTTATATTCATTAGGCGTTAACGTAAGTGGCACATCATGTCGTGTCACTTCTTTTTTTAACTGGTCAATGATCAACTGTGAGTGATTAAACTGGAGCTTGTTTTTCGTTTCAATTTTTTTCACACGCCGAAGTAGTGACTTTGCACGAACTACCACTTCTCTGGAACTAAACGGTTTGATCACATAATCATCCGCCCCGATCACAATCCCATTGATGACGTCCTCTTCTGCAGATTTTGCTGTCAACATAATAATCGGGACATCACTATCTTTTCGTGTTAGCCTGCAAATTTCCTCACCAGAAATATCCGGCAGCATCAAATCAAGCACGATTATATCCGGGTTTGTTTCATTAATTTTTTTTAGCGCTTCGATGCCATTGGAAGCAGAAGCAATCTCCCAGCCTTCTTTTTGAAAATACGCCTCCAATACCTCCAAAATCATTTTTTCATCATCTACTAGAAGGATTTTTGTCATGAACTATCACCTCTTATCCTTATCATAGCACGTTATCGGGTTAATTGAATTATCTTCACAAATTCCACACAACTTGCTCATAAGTTCTACATTTGAAGGGGATATACTGAAATTAATCAAGAAAGGAGATGAACACAATGAAAAAAATATTCATTGGCTTATTAACAAGTTTTCTTGTCTTAGGTGGCGGTACTTTTGTTTTTGCACATGGCAATGGAGAAAACACTTTCAACTTTGAAGACATGCAGCCGTATATGGAAGAAATGCATCCGAATTTTTCCGAAGAAGATCAGCGAGCCATGTTTAATGACTGCCATGGAGATGGCGGTTATATGCAAAACAACAACAATGAATTCCGCGGCATGATGAACAATTTCCAGTGAAGAGGTGATTTCGGATGATGGGCGGATATGGCTTCGGGATGATGGGCATGGGATTTCTCGGATGGATTATCAACCTGCTAGTTATCGGTATTGTTGTTTATTATGCAACGAAAATGGCAATGAAAAACCATGACCGTTAAATGGTAATAATGAGAAAAGGATTGGATAAGCAATTCTTTTCTCACTTTATTTTGTTTAACATGCTAGTCATTTTGCTATGTGCCGGGGTTATGATTTTATTATCTTATCTTTGTTAAAAACATCATTCCCTTACAGATTTATGGATAACAACATAATTATGATTTTTCATCATAAATCCATGATTATTACAAATAAAATAAGACCATACGATTGATCAATTCTATTCTTTATTAGGATAAAGTAGCAATCTTCGGACAATGGAGGTCATCAAAAATGTATCGCTTTCAACTTTCATGCCTGCCTGATGGATATTATCCATCGTCTTTCGGTTAATATTTGCCCCTATGATGTGCAAGCCAAATGGGTTTAACACATCCATCACTTTCCCGAAAAATTCATTATCGCTCCGCATATGCTCTAACATAATGACTTTCCCTTGAGGTTTTGTGACCCGACGGATTTCTTTTAAACCTTCGACTGGATCAGGAACAGAACAAAATACACAGGTAGTAACCACAGTGTCGAATGTATTGTCTGAAAATTCCATCTGCTGTGCGTCCATTTCCAGCAACTCAAAATGCTGAGGCATCCTATCTGCTTTTTCTTTTGCTTTCTGAAGCATCGCAGGACTGAAATCTATCCCTGTTACCTCAACATGAGCCGGATAGTATTTAAGGTTCAAACCTGTACCGATACCGACTTCTAATACTTTCCCTTTAGCATGCTGCAGTAGTTCTTTTCGCCATTTTTCACGCATCATCCGATCCATAAGGTCGAATATGCCGGAAATACGGTTATATCTTCGCTTGATCGTTTCCGTTTGCTTCGTATTTGTCATATTGGAATCTCCTTTTTTCAGAGCGTAACAATTTCGGAACCATATATTCACATTGGTTCATAATCCCAGTCTACTCTGAAAATGAGTGTTGGAGTAAAAAATATGATGGATTTAAAAATCAATTCAATCCATCTTTAGGCAAATAAATTCCGAACGGCTCTTGGACCGGGACTGCAGCGGCCCGAGAACTTAAGGTCGATTTTGATTCTCCCCGCCAATCTCAAACGGCGAATAGACACTTTTATAATCCACAATCGTTACCATTCCCTGGTCCGCATGGTTATTATCATGACAATGGAACAACCATTCACCCTTATTGTTGGCCTTGAAATAAATCTCGTAATTTTCACCGGGCTTAACATGGATCAAATCTTTAACAATTGGTTCATCATACTGATTGCCATTTTTAGACATCACCTGAAAGCGGTGTCCATGCAGATGCATCGGGTGATTCATCCGTCCGCTGTTTTGAATATTAACTTTCACAACATCGCCCTCTTCCACTTGAATAGGTGGAGTGTCCGGGAAAGTTTCCTGGTTAATCTGAAATGCCATACCTTCCCCCATGTTCATGCCCATACTTAAGTCCATATTATACGTAACATCAGGTTCAGGCAGCTCATTGAAAATAAGGTTTTCACTGCCATATGACGTCCCCCGGGCAATTGATTGATCTGAAATCGCCGTCAGATCATGGTCTTCTGAATAATCGCTGCTTTTCCGGGAAACTACAGGAATCCGCATATCCCCTGCATTTTCAATGTTAGGATTCTCTCCAATGACAACCGATTCTTTATCTGGTTTTGTGAAGGCGACATCAATTCTTTCGCCCGGGGCAATTTCCAATACATTGGTCGAACCTTTTGAGTCATCAACCGCTTCTCCATCGTTAGCAATCACTTTCATTGACCCTTCCGGAAAAACAAGTTGGTGCTGCTGATAGCCTGCATTGACAAATCGTAAGCGTGCTGTCTCGCCCTCTGGCATAATGAAAGGTTCTATTGCTTGACCGGATTTACCATTAACTGTGAATGTATCGTATGCCTGTTTTGTATCGGCTTCACCATCCCCGGACATAGCCCCCATCATGCCTCCCATTCCCTGACTTTCTTGGCCAATTGACCATTCGTCCAATATGAAAACGTTGTCCTGATTAAGATCATTCTTCTGCTCAGTTTCCTTTTCTTCAATCACCAGTGAACCATACAGTCCTCTGTCAACCTGTTTCGAACTATGCTGATGCGAGTGATACCAATAAGTCCCGGGGTCATTAGCAATGAATTCATACGTGAATGATTCCCCGGGTTGAACTGCATCCTGTGTCAAACCAGGAACACCATCCATTCTGTTAGGAAGAATCATCCCATGCCAATGAATGGTGACAGGAACATCCAGCTCATTTTTTAGATGGGCACGGACGAAATCGCCTTCCTTGACACGCAGCGCTTCTCCCGGGACACTCCCATTATAAGTCCAGGCATTAACTGTTTTTTTTTGACTAATCTTCCACGCCGTTTCCTGTGCGGTCAGATCAAATGTTTTAACGGGACGGTCACCCGCTTCCTGTGCATCAACTTCCAGAATACTTGTATTCCCCTGCTCCATGACATCATCTGACGTCTCATCCTTAAATCCACCAAAATCAGAACTGATATAGATGCCTCCCCACATAACAGCAAGCACACCTATTAAAATGGACCCAACTATTTTTCTGTTCACAGCTTGTCACCTTCCTATTTTCCAGCTACCCCTATTTTCTGATCATACTGTCATTCTTTCAGTTTCCGTTTAAGTCGATCATACTCCTCTTCTGATATCTCACCCTTTGCCAATCTTTCTTTCAGGGTCTCCAACGGCTTATCACCGGATGAACGGTATGATCCATTATCCGATTTGAACATCCAGACAGCAATGATAATAATTGCCAGGATAATCAAAATCGTGAGGAAGCTGAATCCAAAAAAGCCCCCGCTCATACCGCCTCCCATCATGTTGCCCATCATAACGTCAGCTCCTTAATTATCGAGAAAGTTTGCATATAATTTCATATTTGACCGTTATTTCGTACGGTTATCTAACACGGCAATATATGCTTTGTTGCCTTAAAGGTGTGCCAAAGCTATGGAAAAAGGCTTAGCTAAGCTTTTAACAATTTGGCGTTAATGGCAACAACAACTGTGCTTAGACTCATTAATACGGCTCCAACTGCAGGACTGAGAACAATCCCAATCGGCGCCAGCACACCTGCTGCCAGCGGAATTGCAAAAATATTATAGCCGGCTGCCCACCAAAGGTTCTGAACCATTTTGCGGTACGTTTTTCTAGACAGTTCCATCAGTGATACGACATCTTTCGGATTACTTTTGACAAGGACGACATCAGCTGATTCCATGGCTACATCTGTTCCAGCACCGATCGCAATGCCTAAATCAGCTGTTGCCAATGCAGGTGCATCGTTAACACCGTCACCTGTCATAGCCACTTCCCAGCCTTTGCTTTTAATTGTTTTTACCTGATTGGCTTTATCATCAGGTAAAACTTCCGCATACACTTCATCGATATCCAATTGCTTGGCGACCCAATTTGCAACTTTTTTATTGTCACCAGTTAACATAATGGAGTGTATACCTTTTTCTTTTAATGATGCAATGGCTTCTTTTGCTGTTTCACGAACCATATCCGCAAGTGCAACCATACCGATCAATTCGTCATTCAACAGGACAAAAACAACCGTTTTCCCCTCTTCAGACAATTTAGCGAACGTATCCCGGTCATAATCCATATTATTATTATCAACATAGCCAGGACTTACGACGTTTACCTTTTTGCCTTCGATTTTGCCCTCGATTCCTTTACCGGTTATGGACTCGAATTCCTCGATTTTTCTTAGTTCAAGGTCTTTTTCCTTCGAAGAACTGACAATACCTGCCGCAATCGGATGCTCCGAATTCTGCTCAAGACTGGCTGCCCATGTCAATACTTCATTTTCCTGGTAGCCATTATTTGGAACAATATTCGTTACACCGAATTCACCTTGAGTCAGAGTGCCTGTTTTATCGAAAACGACCGCATTGAGTTTTCTTGCTCCTTCAAAATTGGCACGGTTCCGGATAAGCAGTCCCTGTTTGGCTGAAATGGATGTTGACACCGCCACCACCAATGGCGCCGCCAGACCAAGCGCATGCGGACAGGTAATAACCATCACTGTGACCATCCGCTCCAGAGCAACATCAAAAGAATACCCGAGCATTAACCATACAAATAAGGTGATAAACCCGGATGCGAGAGCAATGTAAAACAGCCATTTAGCAGCACGGTTGGTCAGATCTTGTGTTTTTGATTTGGATTCCTGTGCTTCCTTAACCAATGTAATGACCTGGGATAGATAAGAGTCTTCCCCTGTTTTCTCAACCGTTACTTTAATGGACCCTTCTTTGTTGATAGATCCACCAATCACTTCATCGCCTTTTCCCTTCTCTATCGGAACAGATTCACCGGTCAGCATTGATTCGTCAATCGCTGAATTGCCGTCATAAATCGTTCCGTCGACTGGAATTTTTTCACCCGGTTTGACCAGCACATTATCGTCATGTTTCAGTTCCGATGTCGGTACGTCCGTGATGTCGTCGTTTTCATCAAGCTTATGCGCTTCATTCGGCATCAGCTTAACTAATTCCTCAAGTGCATTCGAAGCTCCCATCACCGATCGCATTTCAATCCAATGACCTAGTAGCATAATGTCAATCAGTGTGGCAAGTTCCCAGAAGAAATCCTTGCCTTGCCAGCCGAAAACGGTCATTGAACTGTAGCCATACGCGACAAGAATCGCCAGTCCAATCAGTGTCATCATGCCCGGATTTTTATCTTTTAGCTCACTGATCCCGCCAGTAATGAACGGCCAGCCACCGTAGAAGAACACAAATGTCGCAAGTGCAAACAGGATATATTGATCAGCCGGGAAACGCCAGTCAACACCAATAAAACCCTGAATCATCGGTGACAAAATCAGAATGGGAATCGTGACAATCAACGATATATAAAACCTTTTCTTGAAATCACTGACCATATCGCCATGATCGTGGTGTCCGTGACCATGATGGTCGTGGCCTCCGTGATCATTATGGTCATCTCCGTTGTCATGATGCTCATGTTCTCCATTGCTTCGGTCAGCATGGTCGTGGTGATTATCATGATGCTGGTGATCATCTTGACTATGCTTGCTCGTATTTCCATCGTGGTTTTCATTTTTAAATTTAGCCATAACTACTCCTTTCCGGGGCTCAACTGTTATTCTCCCAATTTATTACTTATTTATTATAATACAATACCCCCGTAAGGTAAAATATAAACTATATACTTATATTATCTTTTTTCTTAATGAAAGCAAACTGCCAAATCTTTTTCATTCATTCCCGGGTGAATGGGGACATATTAAATTCCTTTGTTTTAAAAGTCCCCACCTTTTTGTCTAGCAAATTCAAGTTAATAAACAAACCCTTTTACGTGAAAAAGCCTGACCCATTAGATCCGGCTCTTTACAATAAACACTTGAGGTGATAACAATAAAGGAAGTCATGCATAGGGAATGCTAATTTTTGTTTTAAATCAAGATTATTCAGTAACCTCAATGGTGGTAAACATACCACCTGTTTCACCGTTAGCATTCATCGTATGATGGGGTTTGTGGCAATGAATTGGCCATTCACCAACATTTTCAGCGGAGAACTCAATATCCCACGTTTCTCCGGCTGCAACGTTAATCGTATTTTTATCAAGCTGTGCTGATTTACTAATCCGATTGCCGTCTGCAGCAACTACTTTAAAATCACCCCCGTGCATGTGCATTGGATGGGAATTGCCACTCAAGTTTGTAAAACGTATACGGACTGTCTCGCCCTCTTTTATTTTAATTGGTTCTGTTGAAGGATAAGACTTCCCATTGATGGTGAACATATTTGGCTCCATTCCCATTGGATCGACCTCATAAACGCCTTTTTCTTTTTCCGCATCCTCTGTGTCATCCTCTTCTGTACTCGTTTGATGTTCTTGCTCAGTGTTCATGTCTCCGTGACCACCAGCACCATCGAGTGTCCACTCTTGCAACATCATGGTGATATCCCTATCCACTTGTTGATTTTGTTTTTTTGGTTGAATAACAAAAGAGCCAGTAAGACCCATTAACTCCTGCTTAGATACATTTGTATGTGAATGATACATATAGGTTCCTGATTGTTCCAAGGTAAATGTATACGTAAAAGATTCACCAGGTTTTATTTTTGGCGTATCCTGCACCATAGGCACACCATCCATATCATTTGGTACTTCAAGACCATGCCAATGAACGGATGTTGGTTCAGATAGGCTGTTATGAACAGTAATTTCTACTGTATCTCCCTCTTTAGCAACCAGGGTAGGTCCAGGCGTACTGCCATTAAATCCCCATGCATCTGCTTTGAATCCATCCGTGAATGTTTGAGTCACTGGCTCTGCTGTCAATTTGTATTTTTTTATTCCATTGTCCTCTTTCCCGGTCAATATTTCTAAACCAGGCGATTCAATATTCGCATTCTCACTTTTCGTCTCATTTAAGCTTTGTTTTACCTCTGATGTACTGACCCATTGAATAATAGTAAACACTAAAACCACAGTTACAACTAAAGTCAGTATGACAATCCATTTCTTTTGCAACCTTTCCACTCCTCTTGTCAATTGTTTAACATCTATTATTCTACTACTGAATTATCAAGAAAGTATCGAGAAGCGATGTATACGCTCTAACCAAATCGGACTTTTCTTATTAATACCACTTTTGTCTAAGATATACCGTTTCAAGAGGAACCAGCCAAAAACACTCTGTTAAAAAAAGAAAAAACAAGGCTGTTTTGATGGGAACAGCCCTGCTTTCATGTTAGGGGGGTGAAACCAATATACATCGATTATTGACGTCCACATTCTGAACTGCATACTATCCACCCAATCTATTTTACCACTATTCTTAGCTGCGCTATGTACTATCACCACATTCCCCATGCCCAATACTACAAAAAAATGTTAAGTCGGCAGCTAAAAATTTCCTTTTAGAGGTTGTTCAAAAAGTCCGGTAAACATGACACTTCGAATTTCTTCGTTGGTCCTTTTTATCCTCCTTTTTGAACACGCACTTTTAGTGTAGACTCCCTTCAATAAGTATCATAAAGAAATATATTTCAGAATGTATCAAGAAAATGTGACAAGTTGTTGACGTTAATCAGGATTGTTCAACCACTTATACCCTATCCCCCATACCGTTTTAAAGTGTTCTTCAACCGGGAAGCCTGCCTGTTTAATTTTTCCCCGCATATTCCGAACATGGGAATCAATTGTCCTGCCTTCTGTATCTGAATCAAAACCCCAGATTAACTCGATTAGCCGTTCTCTTGTGAATACCTGATTGGGGTTTTTTAGTAGGAGGCCCATCATCACAAATTCCTTAGGTGTCAATTTGATCGGTCTGTTCAGATAGGAAAGCTCATACCGATTTTCATCCCAGAACAATCCGTTAATTTCAATCGAATTGACAGGCTTTTGCCTTCTTAATAATGCATCGATTCTAGCTACTAACTCACGTTCATCAAAGGGCTTCGTTAGATAATCATCCGCTCCCAATTTTAACCCTTTAACAACATCATCCTTCTGATCACGTGCTGTTACCATGATAATTGGCACATCCGATATTTTCCTGATTTCCCGGCAAAGTTTCCAGCCATCCATATCCGGCATCATAATATCAAGCAGGACAATGTCAAACATCTCTTCCTCGACATAAGCCAACGCTTTATTAGTCTCCCGCACTTTTTTACAAGTATAGTGATAAGGCTTTAAATATAACTCCAATAGATCCAGCATCCGTTTTTCATCGTCAACCAGCAGGGCCTTATTCAAGATGATCACCTCGCATCAGTGTTATTCGAACGCAAGTCCCTTTGCCGCGTTCACTTTCAATAGCAATTTGTCCACCGTGTGACTCAACAATTTCCTTAGCAATAGCCAACCCAAGTCCTGAACCACCACTATCTCGTGAACGGGATTTTTCTACACGATATAGCCGATCAAAAATGTGCGGTAAGTCGTCTTTAGGTATTCCCTCACCCTCATCCGAAATGGTAATACGAAGTTCCTCGGTCGTATGAGACGCCTCAAGAACAACCTCGCCACCTTCATATGAATTCTTCCTGGCGTTGTCCAGTATATTCAATAAAACTTGTTGGAATCGTTCCGGATCAACAAAAACCCACACGTCCTTGTTTGAACAATCAACTTTATATGCAACATGCTCCTCCTCAAAAGCCGGTTTCATACGATCTGTCACCGAATGAATCAGTTCACACAACAGGACTTCTTCACGCTTAATGACGAATCGGCGCTGGTCCAGTCTTGCCAATTCAAAAAAATTTTTAATCAATAAAGATAAATGCTCAGTTTCTTCACGAATAATCGTTGCATACGCTTTTACTTCGGCTTCAGTCATACCTTGTCGATCGATAATATCAGCATACCCTTTTATATAGGTCAATGGTGTTCTAATTTCATGTGATATACTTGCTAAAAATTCATTTCTCTCATTTTTTAATCGATCCAAGTCTTTCGATAGTCGTGTAATAGAATTCGCTAACCCTCCCAACTCATCTTTTCGTTCTGTAGATAACTCAACTTTATTTCTTCCCTCACTCAGTTGTTCAGTTGCTTCCTTGATTTTAATTAAAGGTAGTGTAATAAATCTGGACAGTATAAAAATCGTAATAATTGTTAGAAGTATCGTCATGATGCCCACAATGGCAAATTGATCACTTAATTGATCAATAATTTTTTTAACATTTTGCGAATGAGCAAACATAAAAACGTGACCTTTATGCACTCCATCAATAGTAACCGGACTATCTGCTACAATATATTCCTTCTCTGCCCATCGGTCTTCAACAATTTTACCCTCTCTTGGCATGTCTTCATAATTATTATGCTCGATTACTTCCTGCATTTCTTCTTCAATAGGATCTGAGTTAATCAGGATATTACCGGTTGCATCGGTAATTATAACAACATAATCAGAGGCAGATTCCATCAATCCAACATGTTCTAAAGTTGGGCTTTCAAAATTATCCTCAAGTACAGCACTATGGGTATTTCCACGTGCCAATAAATTATCCATTACTTCTTCAATTCGGTCATTTACCAGATTCGTATATAGTATGAAAAATAAAAAAGACTCAATGATTAATATAAACACAAAAAATAGTAACCCAATTTTAAAAGACAGTTTATTAAACATAATGAGCCTCCTTACGCCAATAGGTTAGTGTCTCAAATATAGCAATAAGAAGGAGCGATACCCCAGCCACATACTCAATCTTTCTGTTTTTCATTAAAATAGCGGAAGCAATAAAGCACTGCAGAAAATACGGCGTCTTCCCTAATACAGTTGAGTATACATGCATCAAGAACCCCTTTAATTTACTTTTCCATTCTCTAAAATTCGTTCCCTAATTTGTTTCCGGGATTCTGCACCATCTTTTGATATGTAAGCTTAATTCTTTGTTGTATAAACAGCATATTCCTGATTATCCTGTGGGTTTTGGGCAATATAAACAGGCCCGTTCTCTGTTAAATCAGGCAATTTGATTGTCTGTATATTCAGATTGAATTCACTTATGCTCAAGCGCTTGCTTATCTATTTTTTCTGAAGTTTCACTAAAACCCGGTGAAGCCAAACCATCCTGCTAAGAAGGAGGTTAAATCAGTCATCCAATCAAAGTAAAGTGCTACTCCCATAAAAATCATCACATAGCCACCAATTTTGATAAGTCGAACACTATGTTTTTTAATCCACTTAAGTTTACCGATAAAGAATGATAGTAATAGAAATGGAATAGAAAAACCTAATATGTAGCTTACCATCATCACCATACCAATTTCAGGATTTGTTGCAGCTAACGACAATACGATAGCAAGTATAGGCCCCGTACACGGTGTCCATCCTAAAGAAAAAGCCATTCCAATAATGAAGGAACCAAAGAATCCTCCCGGTCGATTTTTAAATCTCACCTTTTTATCCTGCATAAGGAATTTAAAATTAAACACTCCGATTATTACCAGTCCAAAGAAGATAATTAATACGGCTCCAATCTGTCTTATGACATCCTGATTGTTTTGTAGGAATTCCGATACAAAAGTCGTGGTAAATCCAAGCATAATAAAAATACTCGAAAACCCTATCAAAAAACAGATTGTATGTAGAATAGCCTTTTTGTTCATCTTTCTGTTTTCCTCATTTATTTCACTAACGCTCATTCCGGTTATATAAGATAAAAATGCAGGATAAAGTGGTAAAACACAGGGTGAAATAAATGATAGAAAACCTGCACCAAAAGCTAAAAAGATATTTATTTCGTTCAAAGTTATCCCCCCTTACCATTCCGGCTATTGTTCCGGAGATATATCTTGTAGATAGCCTTCTAATTTTTCCAAAGTAAGTGCACCAAGAATGCGTTCCTCAATCACCCCATCAGGATTGATGAATACAGTACTCGGAAGCGGACCTATATCGTATAGATCCTGCACTTCCCCCGTAGTATCGTGTGGTATAGGAAATGTCAGATCATGTTTGTCTATAAAACGATGAACAACTGTTTCGGTGCTATCCAAGCTAATTGCTGCAATTTCAATTCCTTTTTCTTTATATTCGGAATACAATGTTTGCATATAAGGCATTTCTTCTTCGCACGGTTTGCACCAAGTACCCCAAAAATTTAACATGACACCCTTGCCTTCTAATTCACTAAGCTGCACAGTTTCTAATTTATTATTCTTATTAATTTGTTTTAACTTAAAGTCCGGAGCCTCATCACCTATTTGATAAACAGCTTTATCACCTTGTAAATTAGTGACCAACGCAAATACGATGGCTGCTAAAAGCACAACTATAATTGCGGTTCTAAACATCAAACGATTTCTTTTTTTATATTGCTTCTTTTTCTCCATTTGTTTCAAGCTCAAATGCGTCACTCCCCATAACAAGTACTCACTACAAATATAGAATAATTATGTGCATTAACTGTGCAGATTTACAATCTAATCCAAACGGACACGATTTTTTTAAACAATTCTATATAAGCCAGTTCTATTAAAAGAGTGGCAGATTTCATTTATCCCCTATGTTTCCCGTTCCTGTATCAACCATTAATGAATAATCGTCATCGCGGACCGCCGCATAGAAAATATGGCTCCGGTCAGGATAACCGGCATCAGCCAGTTCTCCCTTCAGCCATTGCTCATCTTTATTAATAAGCTGCAAATTCCGGTGCTGGATTCGGCCTTCGATCACCACCGCTATCGGCAGCCCGTTATAAGACGTTTCGATATCCAATTGTGCCGGTGTAACCGGAGCAATATCCTGATGCGGGATAATGCTTATCCCGCCGCTAGGTTCAATAATCGCATAATCGATCAACGAAATATCCGGATGCCCCTCTTCCCGCACTTTAGATAATATTTCTGAAAGTGTAAAATGTGTCTCTTTTAAATTTTCCCGCACAAGCTTACCGTGTTTTATAACAATCGTTGGTTTTCCGACGAAAATCCGGTCCAATCCATTAAACAGCATCAGTCTTGAAAATCCGATATGCACCAGTCCTACAACAATCAGGCCCGTTATGGTGTATCCAAAGTTATCCGTAATGACCGGCCCTGTTGCCAGTGATATGACAAAAAAGATTCCGGCTAAATCATGCGCTGTCAACTGAGCAAAAGCTGACTTTCCCAACGAGCGGATGATTATAATTGTCACGAAGTATAACAAAATCAGTTTTAGCAAAAAGAAGAACATTTACTTCCCGCCTTCATTCACACTTTCCAGGTAGTATCTGCTTGACAGCTGAAATTATGAGGTATGCCCAAATATCATCATGAACTACTTCTGTTCCCGAAATATATTTTTGGATAAAATGACTGTTTCCCTTTATAATGATAAAGATAGAAGCACTATACACATCGGGGGTTACCGTCTTGAGGCACGTTCTTTCCTTTCTGAAACCATACAAACTCCCTATCATGGCAGCCTATACGCTGACCTTAATTGAATTAATGGTCGAGTTATTACTGCCACTTTTTCTTGGAAAAATGATTAATGATGGGGTCGCAAATCAGGATTTGAATAATATTATCATGTGGGGCAGCATTATGATCCTAATGGCGTTTATGGCTTTTATAGCCGGGGTTTTCAACTCCTTTTATGCCGCTCATACCGGGCTTGGATTCGCTTATGACATCCGCAGGCAGCTTTTTTATAAGATACAGGATTTTTCATTTGCTGACTTGAATCAGTACCCGACATCAGGACTTGTGACGCGATTTTCCAATGACGTCCGTCAGTTGCAGAATACGATTTTCATGGCGCTCCGGATTATGGCCAAGGCGCCGTTCATCGCATTTGGCGGTGTCATCATGTCGTTTATCGTCAACCCCCGGCTCGCACTGATCTTTCTTGTGACGGTACCGCTTCTGGTCGGGTTTATCCTTTGGGTTTTGAAAGTTGCGACCCGCCTGTTCGACCGGGTGCAGCGCAATGTTGATAACGTCAATCAGGTTATGCAGGAAAATCTCGCAGGCATGCGGCTGATCAAAGCCTTTTTACGCCACAATCATGAAGAAAGACGATTTATGAATGCCAACGAAAACCTGGCCGGAATGATGCGCAAAACATTCCGCTTCATCGAGACGTCCATGCCAATTTTGCTGTTTGTGATGAATATGAGTCTTCTGTTTATCATCTGGCGTGGTAATGCGCTGGCGGTCGCCGGCGAAACGAGCACCGGTGATGTTGTGGCAATCGTTAATTATGCTATGCGTGTTGCCATGGCCATATCGATGTTCACATTCATTATTATGGGCTTCTCCCGAGCCAAGGCATCGGCTGAAAGGCTTGACGATGTGCTAAAGGTAAACACAGACCTGATCGATCGTGCTGATGCCGATGACAATACGATTGTCCAGAAGGGGAAAATTTCCTTTGATGACGTCTCGTTTGCTTATCCGGATATGCCGGATAATGCACTTCAATCCGTTTCCTTTATGGTTCATCCCAACGAAAAGCTGGCGATAATGGGTGCGACCGGATCAGGCAAAACATCCCTGTTCCAGCTGATTCCGCATTTGTATGATGCGAATGAGGGCACCGTTTATATTGACGATCAGCCAGTTACGGCATACAAACTGGGAAATCTGCGTCTGAGTATCGGCTATGTTCCGCAAAACCCGCTCCTGTTCACGGGCTCTGTTGCCGATAATATTGCCTGGGGAAAGGAGAACGCATCCAAAGATGATGTCATGAAGGCTGCAAAAGACGCCCAGATTCATGACACAATTATGGACTTACCGGATGATTACAATACAAAAATCGGACAGAAAGGCGTGAATTTATCCGGCGGACAGAAACAGCGCATCTCGATTGCCCGGGCATTGATTCGGGAACCGAAAATCCTGATGCTTGATGACAGTACCAGTGCCCTTGACCTGGCCACCGAATCAAGATTGCTCGAGTCGCTCCGGCGGTATAACTGTACGATCCTTATTATTACACAAAAGGTATCCACAGCTATGAGCGCCGATCGTATCTTGCTGCTGAATCACGGTGAAACACTAGCCATCGGCGCACATGATGAGCTTTTGGAGACATCTTCACTTTACAGGCAGATTGTCGCCTCACAGTTTGGGGAGGAATACACATATGCATACCAACGGCTTTAAACAACCTTTCCAATACAAAAAAATACCTATCGATGATCTTCGTGCACGTCAGAAAAAGGAAAAAACAGACCGTGCCCGTAACACGTCCGGAACGGTGAAGCGCATTTGGGCGTATTTAGCCCGGGAAAAGGGCATGCTCCTCTCTGTCATCCTGATGGTAATTATCAGCTCCGCCATGAGTTTAGCCGGTCCGTTTATGGTCGGAAAGGCAGTTGACGATTTCATTGTAACCAAGGAGCCATCCGGTCTCGGGATGCTGCTTGTCTGGCTGCTTTTAATATATGTTTTGCATTCGCTATCTGTTTTCCTGCAGAACTATTGGATGGTGGGAATTGCACAGAATACCGTTTATTCACTGCGGGAAGAGTTATTCCGGCAGTTTCACAGGCTACCGATAGCATTTTTCGATAAACGTCAGCACGGGGAATTGATGAGCCGGATCACCAATGATATTGATAACATCAACAACACTCTGAATCAATCAGTGATCCAGATTTTCACCAGTATCTTGACGCTTGTCGGAACCGTTGTCGTTATGCTGGTGCTCAGCCCTTTGTTAACGTTAATCACCATGATGATTGTTCCAGTGATGTTCCTTGCGATTCGCTGGATTACGAAACGAACCGGTCCATTATATAAACTGCAGCAGCAACGTTTGGGCGAGCTGAACGGATATGTGGAAGAGACTGTCTCCGGCCAGCATGTCATCAAGACATTTTCCCAAGAAAAACGTGTCATAAGGGGATTTCAAGAACGGAATGAAAACCTCCAGCACTCAGGATTCTGGGCGCAAGTCTTTGCCGGGTTCATTCCAAAAGTCATGAACATGCTCAACTTTTTAAGTTTTGGACTGGTTGGACTTGCCGGCGGTATTCTGGCTATTCAGGATATAATCACGGTCGGGGTGATCGTTATTTTCACCGAATATGCCCGGCAGTTCACGCGTCCACTCAATGAATTATCCAACCAGTTCAATATTCTGCTCTCGGCAGTAGCCGGTGCTGAGCGTGTTTTCAATATCATTGATGAAGAGCAGGAAGAAACCGATGAAACATCTGCACGCACCATCGAAAGCACAGATGGGCGCGTCGCATTCGACAAGGTTACCTTTGCGTATGAAGACACACCGATTTTAAAAGACATCAGCTTCACAGCCCATCCCGGTCAGACAGTCGCTTTTGTCGGTCACACCGGCGCAGGCAAAACAACCATCATCAATCTGATATCACGTTTTTATAATTACGGCAGCGGCTCAATTACCCTTGATGGCATTGATTTAAAGGACATTAAACGAAGCAGCCTCCGTAAACATATGGCGTTTGTGTTACAGGATGCCTTTCTTTTCCATGCAACCATTAAAGAAAATATCCGCTACGGCAAGCTTGACGCATCAGATGACGCCATTATCAGGGCTGCCAAAGACGCTAACGCACACGACTTTATTAAGCAGCTGCCAAGTGGTTATGATACTGTTCTTGATCAGGACGGCAGCGGCATAAGTCAGGGGCAGAAACAGTTGATCACAATTGCACGTGCACTGTTGGCTGATCCGGCGATTCTGGTTTTGGATGAGGCAACAAGCAATATTGATACCGTAACTGAATTGCAAATCCAGGATGCACTGAAGCGGCTAATGCAGGGCAGAACAAGTTTTGTCATCGCTCATCGGCTCAACACCATTCAGGAAGCTGATAAAATCATTCTGCTTGAACATGGTCAGATTATTGAACAAGGGTCACACGAGGAATTAATCGCACAAAATGGGCACTATTTCCATTTATATAAAGGTCAGCTGAAAAGCAACGCATGATTATCGCACCAAAGCATGATAAACTGGAAATAAGTATATGCATCGCCAATTGAAGCAGCGGACGCAGCCATTGTGAAAAATAAAACTCTCGGATTGAAATCATCAACGGAACAAATGAGGTGTTCACTATCGGACGAAAGGGAACAATGATTGAAAAGCAAATTGACAGCCGCTACCTGGATGAAATGATGACGCTTAAAATCTACCAGCCGGAGACATACTCACCTCTTTATAAATACCAGATTGGCATCATGCAAGATGGTGATGATTATTATCAGCTTGGCCGTGCCGCGACATTATCTGATCAGTTGCACGAGAACGGTGACATCGCCAATACAATCCTGGCCGGCATTCATTATCAGAATAGATTTGACCGAAGAAATAAATATCATCCAAATGGCAGTCAAAACTCGGGCTACATTAAGTTTCTCGCACACGAAGTTGCTCCGCTCTTGGATGACTTATTCCCTACTTATCTTATGGGGAAGTCCCGTACCCTGATTGGCGATTCTCTGGCTGGGACACTCGCATTGATGACTGCTCTAAAATACCCGAATACGTTCGGAAACATCATTATTCAGTCGCCTTATGTCGATGAGACGGTAGAACAAGCTGTCCGAAATGCAACGGACATTCATTCGATTGCCATTTATCATACAATTGGAACGGACGAGACCGCCGTCGAAACGACAGACGGCAGCAGTGCAGATTTTATCGGGCCCAATCGAAAGCTAAATGAACTTTTAAAGGCCAAAAATACGGATTACATCTATCATGAACGCGCATCCGGCCAGCACACCTGGAAATATTGGCAAAAAGATTTAAATAACGCCTTCACGAGTATATTTAGCTCAATTTAAAATTTTTTAACAATTATCTTTTCCTTTTCAATCCAAATTTTGTTATAATGGAATGTAGACTTAAATTATAGTAACAACGATATACAAGGAGGTTTTAACATGAAATATGGTATTGTTATTTTCCCGTCCAAGCCAATACAGGATGAGATAAATGCATACAGAAAACGATATGATACCCATTATGCACTGATTCCGCCACACCTTACATTGAAAGAAGCTTTTGAAGCGGATGATGAAACGATTCATGAACTTGTAACCGAATTAAAGCTCATCGCCAATAAGACCGAATCGTTCACCATTTCCACTGATAAAGTGAGCACGTTTGCGCCTGTCACGAATACGATTTATTTAAAAGTTAATCAAGAGCAGCAATTGACTGATCTGGCTGACACGATGCAAAAAGGCAAATTCCCGGAAAATCAGACGTATTCCTTTGTACCGCATATTACGATTGCACAAAACCTGTCAGAGGACGAGCATTCGGACGTGTACGGCAGCCTTCGCATGAAAGACATTCAGCTTGAAGACACCGTTGACCGCTTCCATTTATTGTATCAGCTCGATAACGGGGTTTGGACTGTTTATGAGTCATTTGTGTTCGGCAAGGAATTTGTATGATCATCAGAGCAGTCGAAACACCGGAAGAAAAACAGCTGGCTTATGATGTCCGAACAACTGTCTTTGTCCATGAACAAAATGTACCGCCCGAAGTAGAGATAGACGAATTTGACGGAGAAGCCATTCATTTAATCGGATATGAAAATGATGTGCCAATTGCAGCCTCCCGGATACGCTTTATTGACAATTACGGAAAACTCGAACGCATTTGTGTCCTAAAAAATCAGCGCGGGAATGCCTGCGGGTCCGAGATGATTCGCACCATGGAGAATGTCATCAAGAAAGAAGGATATAAAAAAGCTATATTGAACGCTCAAACACATGCCATTGATTTTTACCAAAGATTGGGATATGACGTTGTATCCGGCGAATTCATGGATGCTGGGATACCACATGTGACAATGACAAAAGAATTAAAATGAGAGGGTATCCTATATGGTGATAAGGATACCCTCTTTTTCGCCATCCTCCTCAACACATTTTGCATGAAATAACACCTGAGTGGTTATGCTACGAAAAGTATGTTTGAGGGGGAATTTTCATTGAATGAGTATTTGTTGATGTTTGGTGACACGATTTTCGGATTCCTTGCTTTATTTGTGCTGGTGAAAGTGCTCGGCAAAACACAAATTTCCGCATTGACTCCATTTGATTTCATTTCCGCTATTATATTGGGTGAACTTGTCGGTAATGCTTTGTATGAAGAAGAATCCGGAATACCGGAGATCGCTTTCTTAGTGTTTTTGTGGGGCTTGTTACTTTATATTACAGAAGTCATTACCCAAAAATACAAAGGTTCCCGCTCCCTGCTGGAAGGTCGGCCTGCCATGGTAATACATAAAGGGCATATTGCATATGATGTGCTTAAAAACAATGCCCTCGATATCAACCAGCTCCAGCACCTGCTTCGTTCAAAGGACGTATTTTCCCTTGAAGAAGTTGAATATGCCATTCTTGAAACAGACGGCACCATCTCGATATTAAAAAAACCGGCGTATCAAACACCAACAAATGCCGATCTCGATGTCACTCCTTCCCCTGTTAAATTAGGCAGGACACTCATTAATGATGGTGAAATATTGTGGGATAACCTGGAGGAAGCTAATCTAACCAAATCCTGGCTTGAAAATGAACTCCAATCACAAAATGTTTCAGCTGTCGAGGACGTTTACTACGCGGAATGGCAGGAAAATCAGCAAAAACTGTTTGTGATGCTTTATCATTATAAGAATCAGGATTAAGTGTCTGGTGCTACTGTATGTGTGGTTATTCTATTGCGGCGTAGCATATCATATGATGTGTTCTCACTGATATCTTCGGATTCCTGACTCATATTTCGGTTCTTAGGAACATGTTTCTGGTCTCGCGCCCATGTTTTCGTTCTCGCGCCCATGTTTTCGTTCTCGCGCCCATGTTTTCGTTCTCGCGCCCATGTTTTCGTTCTCGCGCCCATGTTTTCGTTCTCGCGCCCATGTTTTCGTTCTCGCGCCCATGTTTTCGATCTCGCGCCCATGTTTTCGATCTCGCGCCCATGTTTTCGATCTCGCGCCCATGTTTTCGATCTCGCGCCCATGTTTTCGATCTCGCGCCCATGTTT